>NZ_BAABAL010000007.1:0-215751 GCF_039537405.1 Allokutzneria multivorans
CTGGAACCCCATCCCCCACCAGAAAGCCCCCAACCCCCACCAAACGCACGTTGACGCACCCCACCCCCGTCTGCAACTCTTCCCCCACACCCCGCAAAAACTCGACAACTTCCCGGCAATTCCTAGCAGTCCTTCGCCGCCATCTGTGACCACCCCAGAGTGGGAAGGAACGCGACATGCGTGCGTTACCCGTGCTCGCAGCACTGCTGGCGACCCTCACAGCCCTCACCCCACCGGCCGACGCGGCCCAAGAACGATCCATCCAACGCGACCTCGGACGGACGATCTCCGTCGGCAAGCTCATCCTCAAGCTGCCCAACGCCAAGCCGACGAGCACGCTCTCCGTCGAGACCAGCCAGGACGGTTCAGGTTTCGCCGTCGCGGCGAAGGAAGCCGCGCACCCGACCAAGAACAACACCGTCACGATCGACTTGCCCGCGACGCCAGCGCGCTTCGTGCGCGTGAACGTCAAGGACGCCAAGCCCAGCGACCTCGAAGTACAAGAAGCTCAGACGAAAGCCCTGACAGCGACCTTCACCGCGAGCAGCACCACGCAGACCTACACGGCGGGCAACGTCGGTGACGGGGACGCCGCGACGTACTGGGAGAGCGCCAACAACGCCTTCCCGCAATGGGTTCAGGCCGATCTCGGCGCTTCGGTGGCAGTGAACCGGCTCGCGCTGAAACTCCCCGCGGGCTGGGAGCAGCGGACGCAGACCTTGCGCGTGCGCGGGAGCACCAACGGCACTGCCTTCACCGACCTCGCTGCCGAAAAGGACTACGTCTTCGGCGGAGACGCTGTCGAGATCAGTTTCAGTGCGGCGACGCTCCGGTACGTGCGCTTGGAATTCACCGCGAACACCGGTTGGCCCGCCGCACAGCTGGGCGAGTTCGAGCTGCACGGGCCCGCGACCGGTGACACGCAAGCTCCGACGGCGCCGAGCAATCTCACGCACACTCAACCCGCGCCGGGCCAGATTCGCTTGTCCTGGAACGCTTCCACGGACAACGTCGGCGTGACCGGGTATGACGTCTACGCCGACAACATCCTGCGCACGAGCGTCACCACGCTGACCTACACCGACACGCAACCGGACAGCGCGACGGTCTCCTACTTCGTCCGTGCGCGCGACGCCGCAGGGAACCAGTCGCCGAACAGCAACACTGTGCAGCGCAACGGAAGCGGCGGCGCGAACCTCGCGCTGGGCAAGCCGATCACGGCTTCCTCCACCATCCACACGTTCGTCGCGGCCAACGCCAACGACGACAACGTCGCGACGTACTGGGAGGGCAACGCCAACAGCTATCCCAGCACCCTGACGGCGGCTCTCGGCGCGAACGCGGACGTCACTTCGGTGGTACTGCGGCTCAACCCGGACGCCGCGTGGTCCCGCCGCACGCAGATCGTCCAGGTTCTCGGGCGCGAGCAGGCCGGGACCGCGTTCACCAGCCTCTCCCCCGCAACCACCCACACCTTCGACCCGGCCACCGGGAACGCCGTCACGATCCCGGTCACCGGCCGAGTCGCGGACGTGCAGCTGCGGATCACCGCGAACTCCGGGGCCACCGGCGGACAGGTCGCCGAGTTCCAGGTGTTCGGGGCGCCCGCGCCCAACCCGGACCTGATCATCTCGGGCCTGTCGTGGACGCCGAGCTCCCCCGTGGAGACCGACGCCGTGAAGCTGACCGCGACCGTGCGCAACGCGGGCACAGCGGCCTCTGGCGCGAGCAGCGTGAACTTCTACCTCGGTGACACCAAATCCGGAACTGCGACCTTCAACGGACTCGCGCCCGGGGCGAGCGCCACGGTGACCGCCGACATCGGTCAGCGCGACGCGGCGGAGTACCAGCTCAGCGCGAAGGTCGACGAGGACAACAAGGTCATCGAGCAGAACGAGGCGAACAACGGCTTCGTCAACCCCGCCAAGCTCGTCGTGACCCCGGTGGCCAGCTCCGACCTCATCGGAGCCGTGAGCTGGACGCCGAACAACCCCGCCGCGGGCAACCAGATCACCTTCTCCACGGTGATTCGCAACCAGGGCACGGTGGCATCAGCGGCGGGCGCGCACGGCGTCACGCTGACGATCTCCGACGCGAGCACCGGAGCTGTCGTGCGCACGCTCACCGGATCGCACAACGGCGCGATCGCGGCGGGCGCGAGCACTCCACCGCTGAACCTCGGCACGTGGACGGCGGGCAACGGCAAGTACACCGTGAAGATCGTTGTCGCCGACGACGCGAACGAGCTGCCGGTCAAGCGCGGCAACAACACCAGCTCGCAACCGTTCTTCGTCGGACGTGGCGCGAACATGCCCTACGACATGTACGAGGCCGAGGACGGCGTGGTCGGCGGAGGCGCCGCGATCGTCGGTCCCAACAGGACGATCGGGGACATCGCGGGCGAGGCGTCCGGGCGCAGGGCGGTGACGCTGAAGTCCACCGGCAGCTACGTCGAGTGGACCACCAAGGCCAGCACCAACACGCTGGTGACCCGCTTCTCCATCCCGGACGCGGCGGGTGGCGGAGGGATCGACTCCACGCTCAACCTCTACGTGAACGGCGTCTTCCGCAAGGCGATCAACCTGACGTCGAAGTACGCGTGGCTCTACGGCGCCGAGGCCAGCCCCGGCAACTCCCCCGGAGCGGGCGGGCCGAGGCACATCTACGACGAGGCCAACGTGATGCTCGACGGCACCGTGGCGGCGGGCAGCAAGATCCGCCTGCAGAAGGACGCGGCCAACGCCACCGACTACGCGATCGACTTCGTCAACACCGAGCAGGTCAGCCCGGTCGCCAACCCCGATCCCGCGAGGTACGTGGTGCCAACCGGTTTCGGGCACCAGGACGTGCAGAACGCGCTCGACAAGTTCCGCATGGACACCACAGGGAACCTCGTCGGCGTGTACCTGCCCGCCGGTGAGTACCAGACGGCGAGCAAGTTCCAGGTCTACGGCAAGCCGATCAAGGTGGTCGGCGCGGGACCGTGGTTCACCCGGTTCCACGCACCGTCCACACAGGACAACACCGATGTCGGCTTCCACGTGAGCGCGGCGGGCTCGGCGTTCGCGAACTTCGCCTACTTCGGCAACTACACCTCGCGGATCGACGGGCCCGGCAAGGTGTTCGACCTCGCCAACGTCAGCGACGTGGTGATCGACAACATCTGGAACGAGCACATGGTGTGCCTCTACTGGGGCGCCAACACCGACCGCGTCACCATCAAGAACTCCCGCATCCGCAACATGTTCGCCGACGGGGTGAACATGACCAACGGCAGCACGGACAACCTCGTCAGCAACAACGACGCGCGGGCGACCGGCGACGACAGCTTCGCGCTGTTCTCCGCGATCGACGCGGGCGGCTCCGACATGAAGAACAACGTCTACGAGAACCTGTCCTCGACGCTGACCTGGCGCGCGGCGGGCATCGCGGTCTACGGCGGCTACGACAACACCTTCCGCAACATCTACGTCGCGGACACGTTGGTGTACTCGGGGATCACGATCAGCTCGCTGGACTTCGGCTATCCGATGAACGGCTTCGGCCCCGGGCCGACGAAGTTCGAGAACATCTCACTGGTGCGCACCGGAGGGCACTTCTGGGGCGCGCAGACCTTCCCGGCGATCTGGGTGTTCTCGGCGTCGAAGGTCTTCCGCAACATCAGGGTCAGCGACGTGGACATCGTCGACCCGACCTACAGCGGGATCATGTTCCAGACCAAGTACAACGGTTCGCAGCCGGAGAACCCGGTGACGGACACGGTGTTCACCAACGTCTCCATCACGGGGGCGCGCAAGAGCGGTGACGCCTTCGACGCCAAGTCCGGTTTCGGCATCTGGGTCAACGAGCTGCCCGAGCCCGGTCAGGGCCCCGCGGTGGGCTCGGCGAGCTTCACGAACCTGCGGATGAGCGGTAACCACCAGGACGTCAAGAACACGACGTCGACGTTCACCCTCGACATCCGCTGAGTCGGGTGGGGAACCCCGTTCCGCCCGGAACGGGGTTCCCCTTGTCCGCCCCGCGCAGGTCAGAGGTCCGGGCGGGGTGGTTCACAGTTCACAGTGGTACGAAAGCCTGCCTGACGTGCTCGACGAACGCGCGCGCCGCCGGAGCGGCCGGTCCGTTCGCGCGCCAGGCGAACTCCAGGGTGCTGCGCAGCTCCGGCTCGATCGGGATCGCGCGCAACCCGGGCCCGGCCGAGCCCGGCAGGATCGCCACACCCATCCCGCGCACCGCCAGCTTCTCCAGCATCATCGGGCCGCTGGCCTCGAAGGCGATGCGCGGGACGAGGCCCGCCGCCGCACACGCCTCGTCGAGGCACGTGCGCACGCCCGTTCCCCTTGGCAGGCAGATCAGAGCGCGGTCGCGGAGTTCGTGCAGGGCGATCTCCGCGTGCTCGGCGAGCGGGTCCTGCGGCGCGACCGCCGCGATCAGCCGCTCGTCGACGACCACGTGCGTGCTGATGCCTTCCGGCGGCGGACCGGCGAGACCGACCAGGGCGAGGTCGAGATCGCCCGCGCGGACCGCGTTGAGCAGCTCCGCCGAGTTGCCCTCGGAGAGCGTGACCTCGACGCCCGGGTGCGCATGGTGGAAGTCCGCCATGGCCGAAGGCAGGTCCACCGCACCGCAGGCCGTCACCACGCCGACGTCGACCCTGCCGCACAGCAGACCTGCCAGTTCCGCCACCGCGAGCTTCGCCCCTGCCACGGCGGCGAGCGCTGCCCTGGCGTGGGGCAGCACCGCTTCTCCGACCTCGGTCAGCCGAACCGTTCGCCCCGACCGGTCCAGCAGCTGTTCGCCCAGCTCCCGTTCCAGTTTTCGGATCTGCGCGCTCACACCCGGCTGGGCGACGTGCTCCCTCGCGGCCGCTCTGGTGAAGTTCGCTTCCTCGGCGACCGCGACGAAGTACTCCAACTGACGCAGCTCCATGAGCCGATTATCGGCCAGGGCTCACGGACGTCGTTCAGCCGGACGCGGGGGTACAGCCCGTACCGATGACCACGGCCTGCATGGGCTCGTAGATTCCGTCGATCAGCGGCAACTGCGTGGCCTGGTGCGGAAGGTGCGGAGGCGCGCAGGCTCTGCCGAACTTGAGGAGGTTGCGGGTCTCCAGCAGGACGGTCCTGCCGTCAGTCGAACAGTGCCTGTAGTACGCGTTCGGACCCCAGCCCTTGGAATCCGCGACGAAGGACCGCGTGAACCCGCACTCAAGGTTTTCCTTCGGCCGCAGCAGCTCTCCCGTCGCGGCAACGGCGTCGCCGGGCAGGACGAGAGCGGCGGAAGCGGCCAGGGCCGCGACAGCGGCGGAAATGGCGGTGATACGTACCGACATCGTTTGCATCTCCCCAGTTGAAACAATGTGATACCGACGACGGTGGACCGGCCACCGAGTCGGTTGCAAACCCAAGAAATCACGAAAGCGCTTCACGCTCGAAACGATCCCGCAGGTAAGGGAACCGTGGCTGGACGGTGATGGCTCAGCCAGCCCCACCGCACGGGCCAACGACCTCGACCCACATGACCTCGTACTCGCCCTTTTCAGTCTTGACGTTGGGCACCGCCGAAGCCTCGTGCTCCGCATGAGCGGGAGAGCAGAAGTTGCCGTCCGGCCCATTGGTGTGCGTCAACAGCATGACGGGCTTACCGTCCTGCGAACAGTGCCTGTAGTGCGGGTAAGGGCCCCAGCCCTTGGAATCCGCGACGTAGGACCGCGTGAACCCGCACTCAAGGTTTTCCTTCGGCTGCAACAGCTCTCCCGTCGCGGCGGCAACGGCGTCGCCGGGCAGGACGAGAGCGGCAGAAGCGGCCAGGGCAGCGACAGCGGCGGAAATGGCGGTGATACGTACCGACATCGTTTGCATCTCCCCAGTTGAAGCAATGCGATGCCGACGACAGTGGACCGGTCCGGGAAGTGACCGCAACTCAACGAAAACTCAAGAAACCCCGAAAGAGTTTTCAGAAACTTCGCGATCACGCAGGTAAGCCCAGGTGGAGCACCTTTGCCCGAGGGGCGTATTGAATATCTCTTTCATGCCTGCGTGAAACGTCGAGACAGTGCTTCGCCGCGGCCACCTCGGGGGAGCTCACCCCTCGGCGACCGCGGCGAAGTGACCAGCCGGGAGCTCTATCGCAGGAAGCTCATCGACCGAAGACTGGAAGGCCTCATGAAGCGGGAGAGCACCCGAACCATTCAACCGAGGCGTGCATGGGCTCGTAGAAGCCACCGATCAGCGGCAGCTGCGATGCCTCGTGGGGCTGGTGCGCCCGGGAGCAGAAGTAGCCGTCCTCGATGGTGTTGTGCAACTTCAAGTAGACAGAGTTGCCGTCGTGCGAACAGTGCCTGTAGTGAGCGGCGTTGGGCCAGCCCCTGTCCCTCGCGACGTAGGACGGGTTGAACCCGCACTCGAGGTTCTGACGCATCTGCCCGACTTCTCCGGTCGAGGCAGCCGCCTGAGCAGGAAGAACGAGAGCAGCGGAGGCAGCAAGGGCGCCAACTGCGGTCAGAACGGCGTTGAGGCGTAATGACATCGTTTGCATCTCCTCAGAAGAAACAATGTGACGGCGACGACAGTGGACTGATCAGGGAGCTGACCGCAACTTAAAACAAACTCAAGAAAACGCGAGCCTTTCTTCAGAAAAAGCAAGATCGCGCAGGCCAGAGCACCCGGAGGGGTGACGCGAGAGAGGTACGACAAACACCTCATTCAAGCCTGCTTGAAACGCGACGACAGCACTCCGCCCTTATCCGCATTCTGCGCGGATGCGACTGTTTCCGGTTGTTCTGGCGTGCGCGCTTCTCAGCATCGCACCGACGGCGAGCGCCGCACCCGCCCCCTACGACTGCCCCGCCGAGGCGTTCGGCTGCGTCTACGACGGCTCCAACGGCATCGGGCCTAGATACGTGATCACCGACTGCCCCGGCGGTTACCGGGACTTCCCCCGGAACTGGTGGGACAGGGTCGAGTCCGCCCGCAACATGAAGGCCAACGCCTTCCACCTCGAGAACTACGTTTCTGGCACACACAGCGACGTCGTGCTCAGCCTCCAACCCGGCACGAGGGGCAACACGTGGGTGCGAGGCGTGGCGGACCGGATCTGGTGCCACCCGTAATACTGCGCAAGGCGACCGCGCCACTCTTCCCGATCGTTCTCGCGTGCGCCCTCCCCGGCGCGACACCGACAGCCAGTGCCGCGCCGCCGGACTTCGAATGCCCTGCCGATGCCTACGGGTGCCTCTTTGACGGCCCCCTATGACCTCTCGCTCGAGGGCACCACGGGACCGAACACGGCTGACACTCTCGGCTGCTACCTCTAATCCCCTGAAGGTGAAGACAATGTTCAAGCTCTCCGCACGCCCCGCGAGAAAGCGGCTGGTCCCGATCGCATTAGCGGTCGCACTCCTCGGTGCCGCACCAGTGGCCAGTGCCGCGCCCGCGTCCTACGACTGCCCCGCTGACGCCTACGGCTGCCTCTTCGACGGCCCGAACGGCACCGGTGACCGCTACGTGGTCAGGGAATGCGGCACCATCAAGCCGTTGCCCAGGTACTGGTGGGACAAGACCGAATCAGCTCGTGTGCAGGTGTACACGATCATCCTCTACTCCTTCAAGAACGACGGCAGCGGGGACTACGAACGTCCGGGAGTGCTCCGTGGCGGTAGAGGGCAAAACGTCAAAGCAACGACACCCAACGTCGCCGACATCATCGACTGCTGGTGGTAGTGACCTGAACTCCCTGTTCCCGGTCACCGTCGACTTCTGAAGCCACGAAAGGCGAACGCGATGCTCAAGCTCTCCGCACGTTCCGCCGGGACGCGA
This sequence comes from Allokutzneria multivorans, assembly GCF_039537405.1. Taxonomy (NCBI): domain Bacteria; kingdom Bacillati; phylum Actinomycetota; class Actinomycetes; order Pseudonocardiales; family Pseudonocardiaceae; genus Allokutzneria; species Allokutzneria multivorans. The sequence goes on from NZ_BAABAL010000007.1 coordinate 7,818, forward strand.
CTGCTCCCGGCCGCCCTCGCGTGCGCGCTCCTCGGCGTCGCGCCGAGCGCCAGCGCCACACCTGGCGGCTGGGACTGCCCCGCCACCGCGTACGCCTGCCTTTTCGAAGGCCCTGAGGGCACCGGCGCCACACTCGAGATCACCTCGTGCGGGCAGCACTCGGACTTGCCGTCCGGGTGGTGGGACCGGGTCGACTCCGCCCGCGTCATGAAGGCCGCGAGGATCATCCTCTTCTCCTACTACCCGAACGGTGGCGGAAAGAAGGAAGTGGTGCTCGAGGCCGCGCGCGGCCAGTACATCAACGCGCCCGCCCCGAACAAGGCCGACAGCATTCAGTGCCACAAGTAATAAGCAACGCTTCTCGCAGTTAGACAAACTAGATCTTGGACTTCTGATCGCGCGGCTCGCAGGCTGGGTGCATGGAGATCACCCCGGACCACCCCGCCTACGACGCCGAGCGCGCGGGCTTCCAGACCGCCTTCGAGCACCGGCCAGCCGTGATCATCGCCGCGACGACCGCCGAGGACGTGCGTGCGGCGGTCGAACTGGCAGCGGAGAAGCACTTGGCGGTTGCCGTCAAGTGCACCGGGCACGGGCGTGAGGGCAGCGCGGAGGGCCACCTGCTGATCTCCACGAGCCGGATGGCCGGAGTGCGGGTCGACGCCGAACGGCGAACCGCGTGGGTTGAGGCGGGCGCGCAGTGGAAGCACGTGATCGAGGCGGCGGCGCCGCACGGGCTGGCCCCGCTCAGCGGCAGCGCGCCGGAGGTCGGCGTGGTCGGCTACACGCTCGGCGGCGGAATCGGTTTGCTGGCAAGGGAGTTCGGCTTCGCAGCGGATCATGTGCGAGCAGTTGATCTCGTCACACCGGACGCGCGGTCGGTGCGGGTCACCGCCGACAGCGACCCGGACCTGTTCTGGGCGTTGCGCGGTGGGCGGGACGGGTTCGGCGTGGTGACCGCCATCGAGATCGACTTGATGCCGGTGAGCACCGTCTACGGCGGCGGGCTGTACTTCGACCTCGAACGTGTTCCGGACGCGGTGAGCGGCTACCTCGCTTGGAGCGCAACGGTTCCGGAGCAGCTGACGTCCTCGGTGGGCGTGTACTTCGCACCGGACCTGCCGATGTTCCCCGAGCCGCTGCGAGGGCGGTACATCGCGCACGTCCGGATCGCCCACACCGGCGAGGACGGCGACCAGCTGGTGGCACCGCTGCGCGCGCTCGGGCCTCGGGTGATCGACGAGCTCGGCGAGATGCCGTTCGCGGACGCGGGGTCGATCTACAACGACCCGACGCACCCGCACGGCTACCTCGGCGACAACGCGCTGCTGACGGAGCTGGGCGAGGACGCGCTGCGCGACGTGCTCGCACTCGCCGATCAGTACATTGTGGACATTCGCCATCTCGGCGGGGCGCTCTCCCGTGAGCCAGAGGTGCCGAACGCGGTCGGACACCGTGCCGCGCAGTATGTCCTGCGGGTGATCTCGCCGTTCGACGGTGGCGATCCCACGACCGTCCACTCAGGACAGCGCAAGGTCTTCGACGCTGTGCGCAAGTGGACGATCGGGCGCTCGTTGAACTTCGTGTACGGCAGCACCGACGCCGAGGAGGGCTCGTTCGAGCCGGGCGATCTGCTCCGCCTGCGAGAGCTGCGCAATCCGGTTGCGTGACCGTTCGCCCTCGGGGAGCCTGCGGGCATGGCGACATTCGACGAGCTGGTGGCGGAGGGCGACGCGGTCGCACTCGACGGCTGGGACTTCTCCTGGTTCGAGGGCAGGGCGACCGAGGAGCGGCCGTCCTGGGGCTACGCCGGGCTGATCGGCCAGCGTTCGTCCACTGTGGACTCGATGCTGGACGTGCAGACCGGCGGCGGCGAGGTGCTGGCGACCATCCCCCGCGCGCCTGCCGTGCTGGCCGCGACCGAGTCGTGGCCGCCGAACATCGACGTCGCCCGCCGCACGCTGGAGCCCTTGGGCGGCAAGGTTGTCGAAGCACCGGACGAGGGGCCGCTGCCGTTCCCCGACGCCTCGTTCGAACTGGTCGTCAGCAGGCTGCCCACGGTCACCGTCTGGCCGGAGATCGCCCGCGTGCTGCGCCCCGGCGGCAGCTACCTCTCCCAGCAGGTCGGCGCGGGCTCCAATCGCGAGCTGACCGACTTCATGATGGGGCCGCAGCCGGTCAACCCGATCCGGAGCACCGAGCGCGCCGAGGCGGAGGCCGAAGCTGCCGGGCTCGTCGTGACCGACCTGCGGCACGAGTCGCTGCGCGTGGAGTTCTTCGACGTCGCAGCGGTGGTGCACTTCCTGCGCAAGGTGCTCTGGACGGTGCCCGGGTTCACCGTCGACGGCTACCGCGACCGGCTCGTGGCGATGCACGAGCACATCACCGAGCACGGCTCGTTCCTGGCCCACTCGCAGCGATTCCTCATCGAGGCCCGCCGTGAGGCTTGACCTCAACCTGAGTTGAGTTCCTAGCGTCGTCCTCGACCGAGGAGGACTACATGACAGCAGTTCTGGTGACCGGCGCGACGGGGACGGTGGGACGCCACCTCGTCCGCCAGCTCATCGACGCAGGGCACGATGTCCGTGCGCTGACAAGGAATCCAGCCAATGCCGGCGCGGTCCTGCCACCGGAGGCGAAGGTGTTCGCGGGCGATCTCGCCGACCCGGCGGGCTTGGCCGAAGCACTGGACGGCGTGACCGCGGTGCACCTGACTCCCTTCGAGGGCAACGCTTCCGCCCTCGTGGACGTGATCATCCGCGCTGGCGTGCGACGAGTCACAGTGATGTGGGCGGGCTTCTCCGGGCCCACGGAGGAGGCAGTCCGCTCCAGCGGCTTGGACTGGACCTTCATCCAACCGATGGAGTTCATGTCGAACATGTTGGAGTGGACGGAATCCGTGCGCTCGGAGGGCGTCGCGCGCGAGGTCTACCCGCAGGCGCGCAACGCCTCCGTGCACCCGGCGGACATCGCGGCCGTCACCGCGCGGGCGCTGACCGAGGACGGCCACGCGGGCAAGTCCTACGACCTCACCGGGCCTGACGTGCTGACCGTGCCGGAGAAGGTGGCCGTGCTCAGCGCCGCGCTCGGCAGGGAGATCCGCTTCGTCGAGCGCACCGAGTCCGAAGCCAGGGACCGCCTGCGCGCCAGAGGAGTTACGGAGGAGGACATCGACTTCGTGCTGGGCTGGCACGCCAACCCGCCGAAGGAGGCCTACACCGTCACACCCGTGATCGAGGAGGTCACCGGCCGCCCCGCGCGCACCTTCGCGCAGTGGGCGGCGGAGAACGCCGGAGCCTTCAGGTGATGCGCAGCTCCGACACGTAGCGGCGGCCCTGCGCGTCCCGCGCCCACGCGTGCTCGGGCCCCGGCAGCGCCTCGGTGATCGTCACCGCGATGCCATGGTCCGAGCACGCCCGCAGCGCCGTGCACAGGACGGCGGTGAAGATCGGGCTGGTGAAGTCCACGTACAGCGGCTTCGAGTCGTCGGCGAGCGCGACGAAGACCCGCTCCGGCAAGCCCAGCTCGGCCCGCCACCGCCGCGCGGCGAAGTACCGCTCCTTCGGGCCGACGACGTCGGCGAGCCCGCTCTCCGCGATGGTGGTGTGCCAGGCCGCGCGGCGCGTGACCACGCGACCCACCGCTGCGCGCGGCGCGTGCGAACCGCTGGCGGCCGGGGGTACGGGTTCGTTCAGTACCGCCAGGTACTCGCCCCCGTTCAGCTCGTCCAAGCTCGCGGCGCAGAGGTGCAGGCCGATGCCGTCGCGGCGACCGACAGCCTCGAAGACGGGCTCCAGTTCCTCCAGGAACGCGGTGCCGAAGACGAGGGCGCCGTCCTCGGAGGCCAGCACGCGCTCTGCCCCCTGCCGGAACTCCACGGAGCGCGTGACGTCGCCGAACTCGATCTTCGCGCAGTAGCGCTGCCAGTACTTCGCGACCAGCTCCGCGTCCCTGCGGAAGGCGCGGTTGCGCGGACCGTCCGCCCCGGTCTCCACGAGGTTGCCGAGCGCGCGGTCCAGCATCGCGTCGCCACCACCGACGGCGTCGCGGAACCCGGCGTCCACCGCGACCTGGTGCACGGCCACCGAAGACGTCAGCGCGGCTTCCTCGTACGCGGCCCCGGCCAGCTCCTCGCTGACCTGCCCGGCGAGGTGGCCGTCGACCACGAGCGCCTGCTCAGGACTGGCGAAGGCATCGAGCCCGTCGACCGGGAACGCCGCGGTCAGCAGTGACGCGGTGAGATCAGCGCAGGGCTCGACGGCGGTCATTCGGCCAGTAGATCCACGCGGGCAACCGCTGTCCACCGTTTCGACGCTCGCCGAAACAGTCCTTCGATGCTCCACAATGGACGGTTTCACCAACCGCCCCTCACCTCGCCCTTCCCACGACCGCGCGGCGGATCGGGTCGGGGAGGGTGGAGACCAGTTCGACCGAGCCGGAGGAGGCCGCTGCGGGCCTGCTCGTCCCGGGCTCGCACGCCGCCACCAGCGACATTCCCAGCGCGGTCGCGGTGTGCCGGACCTTGCGACCGGCACGCGCGGTCATGATCAGCCCGGCGTTGCGCAGCGCGGTGGCGTGCTCGGAGGCCGAGGACAGGCTGACGCCCGCGTACTGGGCCAGCTCGGTGGTGCCGCGCGGCTGCACCGAGGCGCGCAGCACCTCCGCGCGGCTGGCGCCGAGCACCACGGACAGCACGTCCTGGCTGGTCTTGCTGGAGCGCACGGGCGCGGGCGCGGCCGGGTAGACCACGGTCGGCGTGTCGCCGGGGGCGGCCGGCAGCACGACGGGGTGGGTCATCAGCAGCGACGGCGCGAAGCGCAGCCCGCCCTCGACGGTGAGCAGCCGTTCGACCGGCGAGTCCACCTCCAGGATCTGGTCGCGGTGGCGCACCGTGCCCGGCAGCGTGGAGAGCACCTCGGCCAGTCCCATCCGCAGCAGCACGTGCCCGCGCTGCGCGAGGTCGGACTGCACCGCGGACTCGATCTCCCGCCAGCGGGCGTCGACCAGCGTGCGGTGGGCGGCGTTGAGCGCGGCGAGCAGCGCGGCCCTGGCGCGCGGGCAACCGGCGGCCAGTTCGCGCACCCACGGCGCGGCGGGCTCACCCGCGAACACCGCGAGCAGATCGGCTCGGATCCTGGACGGCGGGCAGGATCCGATCTCCGCCAGCGCGGCACTGATGTCCTGGCGCGCGGACAGCAGGAAGCCGGGAACTTCACCGCGCGCCGCGAAAAGGTCGAAAAGGGGCATGGCTACAGCGGGCAAACTCCACTCGTAGAGCGCCTTGTCAGAATTTCTGGCAATTCTACGAAGACGGTGAAGAGCGCCAATAACCTCGACCATGGGCAGCGGGCCAGCAGAAAAGCTGACCGACTGCAGCGTCCGCGCGCTCAGTCGAAGTCGAAGCATCAGGTCCACCTCAAGCTAGAAGAATGGTCGGCAACGACAGTGAATCAGGGTGACATACAGAACAAATACAATGAAAACAATGGGAACGTGAAGTGTTTTTCAGCCGTCACGGCACGGCGCGGCGCCCGTTTTCCCGGTAAGCGCTTTCCTAAACGAGGTCGCCTGTTGTGGCCGAAGTATCACCCGTTTGCCGTAGCGGGTAGTGACGCCAGGTTTGGGTGATCACGGCCGGGGTCACCCCCGAGAACACGACAGAACCTCAAGGAGGGCGAAGCGTGATTACTCTCGGAGTCATCCTCTTATTGGTCGGCTTCCTGGCGAGCATCCCGATCCTGTGGCAGATCGGGATCGCGCTGCTGGTGGTTGGACTGGTGCTGGCCGTGCTCGGCGGGGCCGGGCGGCGTGTCGGCGGCCGAGCGCACTGGTTCTGACTGGCTGAAGCGACTGGTTGACGGGGGTGCGTGGCACCATCCACCGAGTGGACGGGCTGCGTGAACTCACCCCTCTGGTCCTCGGGGCCCTGGTGCGCCGGTACGGGCACTTCGACCTGGCCGAGGACGCGGTGCAGGAGGCTCTGCTCGCCGCGGCCACCCAGTGGCCCGGCGAGGGCGTCCCGGACAACCCCCGGGCCTGGCTGATCACGGTGGCCTCGCGGCGCCTGACCGACCTGCTGCGGCGGGAAGAGGCGCGCAAGCGGCGCGAGGCCACCGTGGCCGCTCTCGAAGAACCCCTTGTGCCGGAAGCGATCCCGGACGAGGACGACACACTGGAACTGCTGGCGCTGTGCTGCCACCCGTCACTGACGGAGGCCTCGCAGGTGGCGCTGACGCTGCGCGCGGTCGGCGGCCTGAGCACGGCGGAGATCGCACGCGCGTTCCTGGTACCGGAAGCCACGATGGCGCAACGGATCAGCCGCGCGAAGCAGCGGGTCAGGGGCGCGGCGTTCGTGGCTCCGGAGGACGTCGGGCCGGTGCTCGGCGTGCTCTACCTGATCTTCACCGAGGGGCACACCGCGTCGAGCGGCGACCACGTCAGCCGCGGCGATCTCACCGCTGAGGCGATCCGGCTGACGCGCGTGCTGCACGGGCGACTCCCGCAGGACGGGGAGGTGGCCGGCCTGCTGGCGCTGATGCTGCTCACCGAGGCGCGGCGAGTGGCGCGCACGCGGGAGGACGGCGCGCTGGTGCCGCTGGCCGAGCAGAACCGGCTGCTGTGGGACCGCTCGCTGATCGCCGAGGGCACCGCGCTCATCACACAGTCCTTGCAGGACAACGTGATCGGCCCTTACCAGGTGCAGGCCGCTATCGCCGCCGTGCACGCGGAGGCCCCCGGCACCGAGGACACCGACTGGCCGCAGATCGCCGTGCTCTACGGGCTGCTGGGCGATCTCACCGACAACCCGATGATCACCCTCAACCGCGCGGTCGCCGTCGCGATGGTCGACGGCCCACGAGCCGGGCTGGAGCTGTTGGCGCCCTTGGACTCCGACCAGCGGATCGCGCGGCACCACCGGCTCAGCGCGGTGCGCGGGCACCTGCTGGAGCAGGCGGGCGAGCACGAGGCCGCGCTCGCCTGCTACCGCAGGGCCGCCGAACTCACCGAGAGCGAGCCGGAACGCCGCTACCTCGACGACCGGATCGCTCGGATCAGTGCAGCACCGACAGCACGTTCCCTGCCGGATCGGTGAACCACGCGATCAGCGGCCCGTCGCCGCCGCGCACGATCCCCTTCGCGTCCATCGGGGCGCCCTCGTAGCGCAGGAAGCTCACGCCGCGCGCGGTCAGCTCGTCCACCGCAGCGTCGATGTCGGCGACCGGGAAGTTCAGCACCGTGAACTCGGCCGGCACGTGCTTGTCCTTGGGGTAGACCAAGACCCGCGCGCCGTCGACGTGCAGGTGGAGCATGCCGTTCTCCTCGGTGACCTTCAGGCCGAGCACCTCGGAGTAGAACGCCTTCGCCGCCGGGATGTCGTCGACGGAGAACCCGCTGAACGGGGCGGCGCTGTGCAGACTGCGCGGCTGCTTGAGGCCGAGGTGGACCAGGTACTCCTCGCCCATCTCGATGATCTGGACGTAGTTGCCGTCCGGGTCGACCACCGTGGCGAACAGCCCGGGGCCGCGATCTTCCAGGCGCGCCAACCACTCCACGCCCAGCTCGTCGAGGTGGGCCGCGACCCCGCGCGCGTCGTCCACGTGGAAGTTGAGGATCACCCGGCCCGGCTCGGCGGCTCCGGGTGCGACGTCGTCCCGGCCGTCGATGAGCAGCGAGACGCCGCCGTAGTCGATGAAGCCGTCGTCGCGGGGCTCGCAGCGAAACGCCTTGCGGTACCAATCGCGCAGGCGCTGTGGGTCAGCGCTGCCGAGCAGGATGCTGCCGAGTGCGGTCATCACGTCCTCCTGGGGTCGGTTCACCCGGGACGTCGAAGCCGCTCCCGCCTCCTCGACACCACCCCCAAGTGACCTGGGTCACAGGATGCCCTCGAAGAGGACGTCGAGCATCCGCACGGGGTCCCCCTCGGTCGCCTCGCTCGTCCAAGCCACGGCCGTCGCGAGGCGGATCAGCTCGGCAGCAGTGAGGTCCGCGCGCGCTTCGCCCAGCTCTTGGGCTCGCGCGAGGAGTTCGGCCGCGGCGAGCTCGACGGCGTGGCACCGAGTGCCGAGCGGGCCTTCGCCGTGCTCAGCGGCTCGCATGAAGCTCGCGGCCAGACCACGGTTGCGCGTGATGTGCGCGACGAGCGCGTCGACCCATCGCCTGAGGAAGCCTTCCGGCTCAGTGCGCAGCAGTTCGGCGGCCAGCTCCGCCAAGCCGTCGAGGCTCTGCCCGACGACCTCGGCCAGCAACGCCTCCTTGTTCGGGAAGTGCCGCCAGAGCGTGCCAGGCCCGACCCCGGCCCGCCGCGCCACGTCGTTCATCGCCGCCGCGTCGGCCCCGACCTCGGCGAACAGCTCGCGCGCCGCCTCGACCAGCCGGGCCCGGTTGCGACGCGCGTCGGTGCGTCCGGTCACGTCCGGCTCCTTCCTCTTGCCAAAAACCCTCTTGCCAAAAACGGAGTGGCGCTCCGTATTATCCGGAGTGCCACTCCGATTCTACGAGGGAGCCGCCATGAGCACCATCTCCTCCCCCATCGGTCCCCTGGGACTGTGGGTGCCCGGCATCGACCTGCGTCCGCCCACCGAGTCCGCCGCGCTCGCCGCCGAGATCGAATCGCTCGGCTACGGCGCGCTCTGGTTGAGCGAAGGGCTCGTCCGCGACCCGTTCCTGGAGGCCGCGACCCTGCTCAACGCCACCAGCACGCTCGTCGTCGGCACCGGCATCGCGGTGATCTGGGGCCGCCACCCGCGCTCGGTCCGCGCCCAGACCCGCGCGCTCACCGACTCGCACCCGAACCGGTTCGTGCTCGGACTGGGCACCTCGCACCGACTCGTGGTCGAGGACGTGCTCGGCCTGCGCTACGAGCGCCCGCTGGCCGAGATGCGCTCGCACCTCGACCGGCTCGACGCACCCGATCCGCTCATCGACCTCGTCGGACTCCAGCACCCTTCGGCCGGGAGAGCGCCACGCGTGCTGGCGGCGTTGGGCCCCAAGGCGATCGCGCTCGCCCGCGACCGCTCCGACGGCGCCTTCTCCTACCTCGTCACGCCCGAGCACACCGCCGAGGCGCGCGCGATCCTCGGCCCCGGCAGCACGCTCCTCGTCGAGCAGGCCGTGGTCGCCGGCGTCGACGCGGACGAGGCGCGCGCCAGGGCTCGCGGGCACATCGCGTCCTACCTCGCCGCGCGGCCATACCGGGAGAGCTGGCAACGCCTCGGCTTCACCGACTCCGACTTCGCCGACGGCGGCAGCGACCGCCTGGTCGAGGCGCTCGTGGCGCTCGGCGATGACGCGATCGCCGAGCGCGTGGCCGCGCACCACGCGGCGGGCGCGGACCACGTGTGCCTGCAAGCCCTGCCCGGCGACTTCACCTCCGCGCCCGTCGACCAGTGGCGCCACCTCGCCGGGCTCCTCCTGCCCACCCGGGTGTGACGGTCTTCAAGACCAGCGAACCCGCCGGGGGTCTGCTGGTCTTGAAGACGCCCCAACCCACCCGCGACGGTCTCCAACCGCCTCATCCCAGGGGTTTGCGGCGGTTAAAGACGTCCAGGGCGGGGGTTCGGTGGTCTTGAAGACCGGGGAACCCCCGCCAGCGACGTTCGGGGCGGTGATGTTCGGGGTCAGCGGTGTTCGGGGTCAGCGGTGTTCGGGTCGGTGCGGTTGGAGTCAGCGGTGTTCGGGCTCGCGGTGTTCGGGTCGGTGACGTTCGGGGTCAGCCTCGTTCGATGAGGTGGCCGACCACGTCCGGGCCGGGGTGCGGGGACCCGGAACCGTCGCGGCGCGGGTCCGGCTCGGGCAGGTCGACCGCCGAGCCGTTCTCCGAGGCCGCCGCCGGGCGCGGACCCACCCACGCCAGGAACAACGCCTTCTCCCCCTTGAGGAAGCGGTGCGAGCGGACCCCGCCCGTCGCCCGCCCCTTCGGCGGGTACTCGGCGAACGGCGTCACCTTCACGCTCTGCCCGGTCGCCGTGACCACCATCGGCTCGCCGTGCTCGTCGTCGTTGGTGCTGATCGCGCCGAAGAACACCGCGTGCGCGTCCTCGGCCAGGTTGATCCCGGCCATGCCACCGCCCTTGATGCCCTGCGGGCGCACCAGCGACGCCGAGTACCGCAACAGCGAGGAGTCCGAGGACACGAAGGTCAACGTCTCCTCCCCGTCGGCCAGCCAGCTCGCGCCGATCACCTCGTCGCCGTCCTTCAACGCGATGATCTCGAACTCGTCCGAACGCACGGGCCAGTCCGGCGCGCACACCTTCACCACGCCCTGCCGGGTCCCGATCGCCAGGCCCGGTGAGCCCTCACTGCGCTCGCCGAGCGGGGCGATCCCGATGACCTTCTCGCCCTTCTCCAACGGCACCAGCTCCCGCGCCGCCATGCCGCCGCTGAGCGAGACCGTGCCGACCTGTTCCGGCAGCACCGGCAACGGCAACACTTCGATCTTGTAGGCCCGGCCCCGGTTCGTCACCAGCAACACCTGCCCGCGCGCCGTGGTGTGCACGACCGAGGAGACCGCGTCGTGCTTCACCCGGCCCTTGCGCCTGCGCGCCTCCGAGGCCTCCTCCGACTCCGCCGCCGTCCTGGCCACCAGGCCGGTCGCCGACAGGATCACCTGGCACGGATCGTCGGCCACCTCAAGCGGGCCCGACTCCCGCGAGGCCGCCAGCACCTCCTTGAGGTCACCGTCGATCAGCGAGGTGTGCCGCTCGGTCGCCAGCTCGCGCGCCACCTTCGCCAGCTCCGCCGACACCAGCTTCTTCAGCACCGCGTCGTTGTCCAGGATGCGCGAGAGGTCGGCGATGTCGGCGCGCAGCCGGTTCTGCTCGGTCTCCAGCTCGACCTTGTCGTACTTGGTCAACCGGCGCAGCGGCGTGTCCAGGATGTAGCTCGCCTGGATCTCGGAGAGCTTGAAGCGCCGCATCAGGCCGTCCTTGGCCTCCTGCGCGTTCTCGCTGCCGCGGATCAGCTTGATCACCTTGTCGATGTCCAGCAGCGCCGCCAGCAGGCCCTCGACCAGGTGCAGCCGCTCCTCGCGCTTGCGCTTGCGGAAGGAGGTCCGCCGCCGCACCACCTCGTAGCGGTGACCGAGGAAGACCTCCAGCAACCCCTTGAGCCCCAAGGTCTGCGGCTGCCCGTCCACCAGCACCAGGTTGTTGATGCCGAAGGACTGCTCCAGCGGCGTCAGCCGGTACAGGTCGGTCAGCAGCGCCTGCGGGTTCACCCCGACCTTGCACTCGATCACCAGCCGGGTGCCGTTCTCCCGGTCGGTCAGGTCCTTGACGTCGGCGATCCCGGTGAGCCGCTTGGACTTGTTCACCTCGTCGGTGATCTTCTCGATGATCTTCTCCGGCCCGACGCCGTAGGGCAGCTCGGTCACCGTGATCGCCTGCCGCCCCCGGCTGCCCTCCAGCGGCCCGGTCTCCGCCTTCGCGCGCATCCGCACCACACCGCGCCCGGTCTCGTACGCCCTGCGCACCTCGTCCAGCCCGAGCAGCATCCCGCCCGTCGGCAGGTCCGGCCCCGGGATGAACTCCATCAGCTTGTCCAGCGAGGCGTCCGGGTTCGAGATCAACCACCGCGCCGCCGCGATCACCTCGCCGAGGTTGTGCGGGATCATGTTGGTGGCCATGCCCACCGCGATCCCCGACGTGCCGTTGACCAACAGGTTCGGGAAGGCCGCGGGCAGCACCGTCGGCTCGCTCAGTGACCCGTCGTAGTTCGGCCGAAAGTCAACGGTGTCCTCGCCGAGCTCCCCGACGAGCAGCATCGCTTCCTGCGACATCCGTGCTTCGGTGTAGCGCGATGCTGCCGGTCCATCGTCTGGGGACCCAAAATTTCCATGCCCGTCGATGAGCGGCGTGTTCAGGGAGAAGTCCTGAGCAAGGCGCACCATCGCGTCATAAATCGCAGTGTCGCCATGAGGATGGTACTTGCCCATGCAGTTGTGAACCACTTGGCCCTCAACAACAAAGGCGTGCTCCTCGGTCCCCACCTGGATGTCGTAGGTGACGTCCGGCGCGACCGCCTCCACCGATTCCACGGTGCGGAAGGACATCTGCGCTTCACCGTCCACAGAGGACAGTTGGGCCAGGTCGTTGACCCTCACCCAGCGCAGGAGCGCGGTGGCGAGAGAACTCCCGCCCGCCGCGAGTTCAGAACCGTTGCGACGCACGGGCACGCCGAGGTCAGCCAGCATCGCGTACACCTGGCGCGGCAACAGCTCGCCGAGCCCGGCGAAGACGAGACCCGAGCCGTCGAAAAGTCCTGCCAGGAAAGGAATCCAGGCAGATCGGTCACCGAGCACCACTGCCGGGACAGCCCGCTCCGCAGCCGCCGCCAGAAGACGCTCGTGCCGATCGAAGGTGAGGATGTGCTGATCCCGCTGCTCGGGAGTCTCGGCCTCGCGCTTGTCTCGCCACACCGTCAGGTCGTTGGCGATCGCCCAGCCGTGCATCACGTCGATCGGCTCGGTGTCGCACATCTCGATCCGAACCGCACCGTCGGCGACGAAACCCTTCGCGACGATCAGCCCGAGGACGTAGGCGGAGGAATCACCGTTGTCGCTGAGCAGCTCGCTGGCCCTGGCCGCGCCGAAACCGACCGTGCGACGGCCAACAAGGTCGCGGGCCTCGGTCCACTCCACCGCTGAGTCATCAGTGACGGTGCGGAACCGCTGTCCCGGTGTCACGAGCATGGTGTGGCCGTTGGACCAGGTGATGCGGACCAGCTCCGACACCGGGTTCTCGTAGACCTCCGTGACCGGGACCGCGACGCCGCGACCGTCGAGCACGTGCTCGCCGACCTCGATGTCCTCGATGGGCCGCAACCCCTCCGGCGTCGACACCAGGGCTCCACGGACGAAGCAGTCACCGACCACGCGCGAGGACTTCACATAAGCGTGCGTCGGGCGATATCCCTGCTCGTTCATCGAGAAGAGGATGCGGCGGTGCACCGGCTTGAGGCCGTCCCGCGCGTCGGGCAGGGCGCGGGCGTGGATGACCGAGTAGGCGTACTCCAGGTACGAGTCCTCGATCTCGGTCTTCACCGGGTTGTCGAAGACCTGCGCGCCCGCCCTGTCGAAGGCGGTGGGGTCGACCTTGGTGGTGGGGCCCTTGCGGCGTGCCATGACTCAGCGCTCTCCGTGGTCGTGGTTCTGGGGTCGGCCGTGCAGCCGGGTCAGGCGTCGATGGCCGCGCGGTCGACGCGGGCGGCGGACTCGACCAGCCACGCGCGTCGCGGTTCGACCTTCTCGCCCATCAGCAGCTCCAGCGCCTGCTCGGCGGCGTCCACGTCGTCCAGCGTGATCCTCCGCACCGAGCGGGTCGCCGGGTTCATCGTGGTGTCCCACAGCTCGTCGGCGTCCATCTCGCCGAGGCCCTTGAACCGGGGCACCGGCGTGACGACCTGCTTGCCCGACTTCTCCAGCTTGGCGACGGTGGTCTCCATCTCCCGCTGGGTGAAGGTGAAGATGGTCTGCGGACTGCGGCCCTTCGTGGTGATCTTGTGAAGTGGTGGCATGGCCGCGAACAGCCTGCCGTCCTCGATCACCGGGCGCATGTACTTGGCGAACAACGTGATCAGCAGGGTCCGGATGTGCGAGCCGTCGACGTCGGCGTCGGCCATCAGGATCACCCTGCCGTAGCGCATCTGCGCCAGGTCGAAGGTGCGCCCGCTGCCCGCGCCGAGCACCTGCACGATGGAGGAGATCTCCGCGTTGCGCAGCGTGTCGCCAAGATTGGCCTTCTGCACGTTGAGGATCTTGCCGCGCAGGGGCAGAAGTGCTTGGTACTCCGAGACTCTGGCCATGCGCGCGCTGTTGTGGACGAACACCCCGGCTTCGAGCGCGAAGTTGTGGTAGCCGTCGACGGTGAGGTCGTAGACGTCGGCCGTCTCGGCAAGGGGTTCGACGGAGACGACGCGGTGGTTGGTCAGGGAGACCGCCTCGCGCAGACGCGCGTAGTCACCGTCGTAGTGGGCCAGCAACCGGTCGAACCGAAGGCCGGTCTTCGCGGTGCGCGCCCGCTCGGCGTCGTAGGCGGCGGCGAGGTCCGCATCCGGCAGGCCGACGAAGGCGGAGAGACGACGGAGAGCGGCGAGGCGACGACCGTCGACCTGCTGAGCGACGCGCTCTTCGCGCGGCACCGACGCCACGTACCGCGCTCGGCCTGCCTGGACCTTCGCGAGGTGGCCGGTGCCCCGGTCAGCCATGCGCTGCTTCATCAGCGCGGAGTGCCGCACGCCGAACTCAGGGTGCTTCTTGTGCCAGTCGGTGACCGCGTTGCGCTGGCGCTCGCGCTCCGCCGGGTCCTGGAACTGGGCGATGGTGGTCGCGGATCGCCAAGCCCGCAGCTCCGGGTCGTTCCACTGCTCGCGAGAGCGGGCGCTCCACTCAGCTCGCCGCTCCGGGTCGGCGAAGAACGCGCGCACGCGCTCGGCAGCGGCGGCGCGGTGCTCCGGGTGAGCCCAGTAGCTCGCCTGCCGCTCGCGCATGCGCTCGGCGTACTCGACGCGCTCGGAATCGCTCAGGGCCGCGTACCAGTCCTGGAAGCCCTGCTCGATGCGCTGGCGGAAGGACGGATCGCTGTTGAGCGCGGCGAGGCGCGCGAGGCAAGCCTGCCGGAAGTCGGGGTCCTGCCACTGCTTGGACAGCATGGCGGACTTGAACTCCAGCCCACCGTTGGCCAGCCACTCGCGGTAGCCCGCGTGCACGTGCTCGCCCATCATCGCGGCGTGCAGGGCGGCGTGGTCCTCCCACGTCATCCGCCGCAGGTTCCGCGGATCGTTGTTGCGCTTGTTGATGTCGACGTGGTGGCGGACGTTGCCGTTGGCCGCGCTGTCCAGGTCGTGGCGCAGGTTGTACGCGTCGGCGAGGTAGTGCGTGTACACCCACTCCTCGCGGTCGTTCATCCAGACGCGCTCGTAGCCGTCGAGCTTGTCGCTGGCCGCCTTCGAGGAGAGCGAGCGGTACAGGGGCATCAGCGAATCGGCGGGCGCAAGCGCATCGGCGCGGCGGTAGGAGCCGTCGCGCAGACGGAAGAGGTGGTCCGGGGTGCACCGCACCGACTCGCCGTTGTCGAGCGTGACGCGGACCAGCGGCGCCGCGCTCTTGGTGAGTCGCGGTTCCACGAGCGGGGCCACCACAACACGACCGGCCTTGTTGGTGGTGTAACCGAAATGCGTGATGCCGCGCGCCCAGTCGTCGGCCAGCTCAGCGAAGGAGCGGCTCTGCCCAGAGGCGAGCGCGACCATCGTGTCGCCGGTAAAACAGCCGAGGGCGGAGTCGCCCTCCACGAGGAACAGCTCGCTTCGCGAAACACCCGTGGTGCGGCAGTCGACGAGTTTCGGGGGCATCGCCGCGCCTTCGAGTGCGGTCTTGCGGCGCGCGGCATCCTTCTGCTGCTTCTGGGTGAGGCGGACGCGGGCGGCGTCGACGATCTTCTGCAGGACCGTCTTGGCCTCGGTCTTGGTCTTCTTGTCCTCGGTCCACGCCTTGATGTAGCGCTCGACGACGCCCTGGATGACCTTGGTGATGCCCGCGGTGGACAGCTCGTCCTTGGTCTGCGAGGTGAACTGCGGTTCGGGAAGGCGGACGTGGATGACGGCGGTCATGCCTTCGAGGACGTCGTCCAGGGTGGGCGGGTCCTCCTTGGCCTTGAGCAGCCCTCGGGTCTTGGAGATGGCTTCCTGCAACGACTTCACGGCGGCGCGCTCGAAGCCCTTGCGGTGGGTGCCGCCGTGGACGTTGCGGATGGTGTTGGTGAAGCACTCCACGGTGCGCTCGTAGCCGGTGCCCCAGCGGAAGGCCACCTCGACCTCGGCGTGACGCTCCACTTTGGACCGCATCACGCCGTTCTCGTCGGCGGCGTTCTCGAAGTAGGTGCCGGTGCCGTTGACGATGAGGGTGCCGGAGACGGAGCGGTCGCCGCTGGGGGCGAGGAAGTCGACCATGTCGGCGAGGCCGTTGGGGAAGTGGAACTTCTCCTCGGTGATGGCGCCCTCGGTGGCATCGCGCAGCACGTAGGTGACGCCGGGCACGAGGAAGGCGGTGTTGCGCAGCTTGGACCGCACGGCGTCGACGTCGAGCGCGGCGCCGTTCTCGAAGTAGCGGGCGTCGTACCAGTAGCGGCTGGAGGTGCCGGTGCGCTCGCCGCGCTTCATCTTGCCGGTGACGACGAGTCCGGACTGCTTGGTGAACTTGGCCTTGGGGCCGGGGCCGTCGAAGACACCGGGGACGCCGCGCGCGAAGGAGATCTGGTGCACCTTGCCGTCGCGCTTGACGGTGATGTCGAAGCGGTGGGAGAGGGCGTTGACGGCGGAGGCGCCGACGCCGTGCAGGCCGCCGGAGGTCTTGTAGCCGGAGCCGCCGAACTTGCCGCCCGCGTGCAGCCTGGTCATGACCAGTTCGACGCCGGAGAGGCCGGAGCGGGCGTGGGTGCCCGTGGGGATGCCTCGACCGTCGTCGTCGACCTGGACGCTGCCGTCGGCGTGCAGGGTGACAACGACCTTGGTCGCCTCCCCCGCGATGCCCTCGTCGGTGGAGTTGTCGACGATCTCGTTGAAGAGGTGGTTGATGCCGCGGCTGTCGGTGGAGCCGATGTACATGCCGGGTCGCTTGCGGACCGCCTCGAGACCTTCGAGGTGCGTCAGGTCGTCGGCCCCGTACAGGGTCTCGGCAGTCACAGGGTCGCTCTCCCGGGTCATGGCGTGGACTATGCAGCGCGGTGGGCAGGCTTACCAGCGGCTTAACATACTTCAGCCGCCGCCTGTGGCTGCATGATGCCCGGCACCCCTGACAGTCAACCTCGCAGAGCTGGGAAGTCCTCCTCGCGGAACTCTCCGTCGCGGCGTTGGCCGGTCTCCTGGCCGCGGAGGTGAACGCGGCGGATCTTGCCGGAGATCGTCTTGGGCAGGTCGGTGAACTCCAGGCGGCGGACGCGTTTGTAGGGCGCGAGGTTCTCCCTGGCGTGGCGCAGGAGGGCTTCGGCGGTGGTGGCGTCGGGGCTCCAGCCTTCCGCGAGCACCACGTAGGCCTTGGGCACGGCGAGCCGGACCGGGTCGGGCGCGGGGACGACGGCGGCTTCGGCGACGGCTTCGTGCTCCAGCAGCACGCTCTCCAGTTCGAAGGGTGAGATGCGGTAGTCCGATGCCTTGAACACGTCGTCGGTGCGGCCGACGTAGGTGATGTAGCCGTCCGCGTCGCGGGAACCGATGTCGCCGGTGCGGTAGTAGCCCTCGCGCATGACCTCGGCGTCGCGGTCGGGGTCTCCGTGGTAGCCGACCATCAGCCCGAGCGGACGCCGCGCCAGGTCGACGCAGATCTCACCCTCGTCGGCGGGTTCTCCGGTGATCGGGTCGAGCAGTTCGATCGCGTAGCCGGGGACGGGTCGGCCCATGGAGCCGGGTTTGACCGGTTGCCCGGGGGTGTTGGCGATCTGGACGGTGGTCTCGGTCTGGCCGAAGCCGTCGCGGATGGTCACGCCCCACGCGGCGCGGACGCGGTCGATGACCTCGGGGTTGAGGGGTTCGCCCGCGCCGACGACCTTGGTGGGCGGGGTGCGCAGCGAGCCGAGGTCGGACTGGATGAGCATCCGCCACACGGTCGGCGGGGCGCAGAAGCTGGTGACGCCGCAGCGGCGCATCTCGGTGAGCAGCCGCGGGGCGTCGAAGCGGGAGTAGTTGTGGATGAACACCGTCGCTTCGGCGTTCCAGGGCGCGAAGACGTTGCTCCACGCGTGTTTCGCCCACCCGGGTGAGGAGATGTTGAGGTGCACGTCGCCGGGGACGAGGCCGATCCAGTACATGGTGGACAGGTGGCCGACCGGGTAGGAGGCGTGGGTGTGCTCGACGAGCTTCGGCTGCGCGGTGGTGCCGGAGGTGAAGTAGAGCAGCAGCGTGTCGGTGGCCCTGGTCGCGCGGTCGGGGTAGAAGACCACGTCCGAGCCGTGCGAGTCGCCGTAGTGCAGCCAGCCCTCGCGCTGGTCGCCGACCGCGATGCGGGTGTAGTCCCCCGGCACATCAACGAACTTGTCGGCGTCCTCGGCGCGGGCGATCACGTGGCGGGCGGCGCCTCGGTCGACGCGGTCGCGCAGGTCGGCCGCCGCGAGCAGGGTGGTGGCGGGGATGACGACGGCGCCGAGCTTCATCGCGGCGAGCAGGCACTCCCACAGCTCGACCTGGTTGCCGAGCATCAGCACGATCCGGTCGCCGCGCTCGATCCCGTTGTCCCGCAACCAGTTCGCGACCTGGTTGGAGCGGCGGGAGAGCTCGGCGAAGGACCAGCGGCCCTCGCTGCCGTCCTCTTCGACGATCCACAGCGCCGTGCGCTGGTTGGCCTCGGCGATGGCGTCGAACCAGTCCAGCGCCCAGTTGAACTCGTCGAGCTGCGGCCAGCGGAAGCCGGCGCGCGCGGTGTCGAGGTCGCGCGCGTGCGCGAGCAGGAAGTCCCGCGCCTCGCGGAAAGCCCTGCCTGCGGCGGTGCGGACCATGTGAACTCCCTTCGGGTGAATGCGTAGGATCTTTGAATCGCCCGCACACCCTTGCCACCCCCGTTCGGGGGTGAAGCGGGCAGGAGGTGGTCGCGTGACCGGGGAACACCGGGCAGCCGTCCGGGGCGCGCTCTTACAGCTGCGCCGGGACACGGGTCTGCCGATCGCGCTCGGCGGGATGCTGGCGGCGCGGGGCCGGTTGCGGCTGTCGGAGCAGGTCGGGACGACCACGAGCGCGTTGCGCGGGTTGACGTTGGAGCCCGGGGTCGGCCTCGGCGGCAGGGTGGCGGCGTTGGGCAGGCCGATCGCGCTCAGCGACTACAGCACCGCGTCGGTGATCACGCACGAGTACGACGCCGCCGTGAGCGCGGAGGGCATCCGGTCGGTGGTCGCGGCGCCCGTGGTGGTGCGGCGCAAGGTTCGCGCGGTGCTCTACGCGGCGGCCAGGACCAGCACGGTGATGGGTGATCGGCTGATGGGCTCGGTCGTGGACGCCGCGCGCACGCTCGAACAGGACCTCGTCGTGCAGGACGAGGTCGAGGAGCGCGTGCGTCGGCTGACCGAGTCTGACCGGAGTCGGCGGATGGGCGCGGAGTGGGAGTCGGTGCGCTTGGCGTACGCGGAGCTGCGGTTGATCGCGCAGCGCACGCCCGATCACGATCTGCGCGAGGAGTTGCGCGGGGTGTGCGAGCAGCTCACCGCTCCCCCGCCCGCGTCGGCGGTGCGGCTGACCTCGCGTGAGCTGGACGTGCTGACGTGGGTGGCGGCGGGGTGCGGGAACGTGGAGATCGGGCGGCGGCTCGGTCTGCGCCCGGAGACGGTGAAGAGCTACCTCCGCGAGGCGATGCGCAAGCTCGACGCGCACGGTCGTGGTGAGGCGGTGGTGGCCGCGCGCCGTGCGGGCTTGTTGCCCTGAGCTGCTGGCAGGCTTGGCGTCGTGGAGACGAAGGCGGTCGAGGAGTTCGAGCGGGAGCGGTCCAGGTTGTTCGGCCTGGCGTACCGGATGCTCGGCTCGGCGCACGAGGCCGAGGACGTGGTGCACGACGCGTTCCTGCGGTGGGACGGCGCGCTGCGCGCGGACGTGGTTTCGCCGCCCGCGTGGTTGACCAAGGTCGTCACGAACCTGTGCTTGAACCGGCTCAGCTCGGCGCGCGTGCTGCGAGAGCGCTACGTCGGCCCGTGGCTGCCAGAGCCGATCATGACCGCGGACGGGGCGCTCGGGCCGTTGGACACCGCTGAGCAGCGGGATTCGGTGTCGTTGGCGCTGCTCGTGCTGCTCGAACAGCTGACTCCGACGGAGCGCGCGGTGTTCGTGCTGCGCGAGGCCTTCGCCTACGGGCACCGCGAGATCGCGGAGATCCTGGACCTCTCGGAGGCGAACTGCCGCCAGCTGCACCGCCGGGCGCACCAGCGCGTCGGTGCGCGCGAGCCGCGGTTCGAGCCCGATCCGGCGCGGCGTTTCGAGCTGGTGCAACGGTTTCTGGCCGCCGCGCAGGAGGGCGACCTCCAGGGGCTGGAGAGCTTGCTCGCCGAGGACGTGGCGTCGTGGGCCGACGGCGGTGGTCACGCGAGCATGGCGCGCCGCCCGATCCTCGGCCGGGACCGCGTCGCCCGCTACCTCACGGGCGGCTTCACCAAGCTCCCGCCCGGCGCGCTCACCTTGGAGTTGGCCGAGGTCAACGGCGCCGCAGCGGCGGTGTTCCGACTCGACGGAGTGGTCGCGGGCGTGGTCGTCCCGGAGGTCGTCGACGATCGCGTGGTGACCCTGTGCATCCCGGCGAACCCGGCGAAGCTGACCTTCCTGGCGAAGCAGTTGTCACAAACCTGAGGGCTCGCCGGTCCTACCTGTGTGACTACTTCGATCCTCGTCACGGGCGGCACGGGAACCCTCGGCCGCGCCGTGGTGGCGCACCTGCGCGAAACCGGCCATCAGCCCCTCGTCATGAGCCGCCGTCCAGGTCCTGATCACGTCGTCGCCGACCTGCTGACCGGCGACGGTGTTGACGCGGCGCTCGACGGCGTGGACGTCGTGATCAACTGCGCGACGACGTTGAGCGGGAAGAAGGACGTGATCGCGACGCGAACGCTGGTCGATGCGGTGCGGCGCGCGGGCTGCCGTCACCTGGTGCACGTGTCGATCGTCGGCATCGACCGCATCAGGTTCGGCTACTACAACGGGAAGCTCGCGAGCGAGGAGCTGGTGCGCGCCGTCCCGCACACGATCCTGCGCGCGACGCAGTTCCACGACCTGCTCAGGAAGATCTTCTCGGTGCTCGCGAAGCTGCCCGTGGTGTTCGTGCCGGACGTGCGCTTCCAGCCGGTCGACGTGCGCGATGTCGCCGTGCGGCTGGTCGAGCTGGCGATGGGTCCACCGCTCGGCAGGGCCGCGGACTTCGGCGGCCCGGAGGTGCGCGATGCGGTGGACCTCGCCCGCTCGCACTTCGGCGGCAAGCGCCGGATCGTCCCGATTCGCTTGCCCGGCAAGGCTTTCCGCGCTCTCCGCGAGGGCTTCAACCTCACCCCCGAGCACGCCGACGGGAAGATCACCTTCGAGGAGCACGCATGATCCGCGCCGGTGTGATCTTCCTGGCCGTCACGCAGGGGCTGGCCGGGCTGACACAGCTGTTCCTGCCCGAGGTGTTCTACGAGCACGGCCCCTGGGTGTCGATGCTGCCGCCGTACAACGAGCACCTGATGCGCGACGTCGGAGCGCTGACGCTGGCGTACGTGCTGGTCCTCGGTGTCGCGGCCGTGACGATGGAGCGCCGGATCGTGTGCACCGCGCTTGTGGCGAACCTCGTGTTCACGTTGCCGCACTTCGTGTTCCACGCGTTCCACCTGGAGGGCTACAGCTTCTCCGCCGCGCTCGGCCAGACGACGCTCCTCGGCTTGGCCGTGGTGGTCCCGGTGGCACTCCTGGTCGCCGTGGTGTTCAGGCGTTCGTCCCACCATCCACGGTGATCACGGAGCCGGTGATGTTGCGGGCGCCGGGGCTCGCCAGGTGCGCCACGGTCTCGGCGATCTCGCGCGGATCGGCGAAGTGCCCGAGCGCGGTGATCGAGCGCTGGTAGTCGGCACCGTCGGCACCGGCTGGGTTCATGTCGGTGTCGGTGGGCCCAGGCTGCACGAGGTTCACGGTGATGCCGCGCGGGCCCAGGTCTCGTGCGGCGCCCCGGGTGAAGCCGAGCAGAGCCGCCTTGCTCATCGCGTAGAGCGCGACGCCTGGGAACGGCACGCGCTCGGCGAGGTTGCTGCCGATGCTGATGATCCGCCCGCCCTCGGGCATGTGCTTGAGCGCGGCCTGGCTGGCCAAGTAGACCGCGCGGACGTGCACGGCGAGGGTGCGGTCCACCTCCTCCTCGCTGACCTCGCCGATCACTCCGCTCGGGAAGATCCCGGCGTTGTTG
This sequence comes from Allokutzneria multivorans, assembly GCF_039537405.1. NCBI lineage: Bacteria > Bacillati > Actinomycetota > Actinomycetes > Pseudonocardiales > Pseudonocardiaceae > Allokutzneria > Allokutzneria multivorans. The sequence goes on from NZ_BAABAL010000007.1 coordinate 29,704, forward strand.
ACCAGGATGTCCAGCCCACCGAGCTCGGCGGCGGTCCGGTCGACGGCTTCGAGCAGGGCGGCGGAGTCGGTGTTGTCGGCCGCGATCGCCAAGCCCCTGCGCCCGGTCGCGGTGATCTGCCCAACGACCTCCTCGGCCCGGTCCTTGGCGCTGGCGTAGGTGATCGCGACGTCCGCGCCGAGCTCGGCCAGCCGCAGCGCGATGGCGGCACCGATCCCCCTGCTACCCCCGGTGACCAGCGCGGTCTTGCCTGCGAGCATGTCGGCTCCCCATTTTTGTAGTGTTTGATACACAAATAGTTTCCGTCTCGGAGCGCGCCGCGTCAAGTACATTCGTACCGAGCACTACAAAAATGGGAGGTGGGTCATGCCGGGACGGGGCCGCCCCCGCGCGTTCGACCGCGAGACCGCGCTGACCCGCGCGATGGTGGTGTTCTGGGAGCACGGCTACGAGGGCGCGTCGCTGACCGACCTCACGACGGCGATGGGGATCAACTCGCCCAGCCTGTACTCCGCGTTCGGCTCCAAGGAACAGCTCTTCCGCGAGGCCGTCGCCCACTACGGCGAGACCGAGGGCGGGCACACCGAGAAAGCCTTGCGGGAGCAGCCGACCGCGCGCGCCGCGCTCGCGGAGGTGTTGCGCGCCAACGTTCGCGCCTATGTCGACCCGGCGACGCCGAGGGGCTGCATGATCGTGCTCGCCGCGACGACCTACACCGACCGCAGCGAGGGCGTTCGCGACCACTTGGCGGAGATGCGGCGCGCCACCGAGCAGTCCTTCCGCGAGCGCGTCGAGCGCGGGATCGCCGAGGGCGATGTGCCCGGAAGCGCTGACGCGGCCAAGGTCGGCGCGTTCTATAACGCGGTACTCCAAGGCATGTCGATCCAGTCGCGCGACGGGGCGGACGAGGCGGCGCTCAGCGCGGTCGCCGAAGCGGCCGTCGCCGCGTGGGACACGGTGACGGCCGCTTCGTGAGCAGGGAAACGGCTCAGCAGTACAGGTTTGCGCCCGGGTCGACGCCGAGGATCCTGGTGAAGTTCCGGTAGGCGTTGACGCGGCTCTCGACCTGGGCGGGGTTCTTCCCGCCGCACTCAAGACTGCCGTTGATGCTGCGGATCGTCTCGCCGAAACCGCGGCCGTTGATCATCGCGTTGTGCGGGGTCATCGTGCCGGGGCCGCTCTGGGTGTTCCAGTACCAGAGCGCGGTCTTCCACGCGACGGAGGCGTTGTTCTGCACCTGCCACGGGTCGCCCAACAGGTTCAGGCCGAGCGCGTCACCGGCCGCCTTGTAGTTGAAGTTCCAGCTCAGCTGGATCGGCCCGCGCCCGTAGTACGCGGCCTGCCCGGCGGGACAGCCGTAGGGCTGGTTGCGGTCGCAGTAGTGCGGGTAGTTCGCCGTGTTCTGCTCGACGATGTGCACCAGCCCGCCGGTCTCGTGGTTGGCGTTGGCCAGGAACGCCGCCGCCTCCTGCTTCTTCACGGTGTCGCCGCCGGTGGTGGCGAAACCGGGGTAGGCGCTCAGCGCGGCGGTCAGCCCCTGGTAGGTGTAGAAGGGGTTCCTGCCAGGGAACATCTGGTTGAACTGGGCTTCACTGACCACGAAACCGCTCGGCGTCCCACCGCCGTCACAGCTGTGCGGCTTCCAGTACCAGTGGCTGATCACCGGGTCGTAGCCCGGGTTGGCGTGCTCGGCGCGGTAGAAACCACCGTTGGTGTACCTGACGATGGCGCCGGCGTCGTACCACTGCCCGGCCACCCAGTTCGGCGCGCTGCACGCCGCGCTGGGACCGGACTGTTCAACGGGGGCGGCGGAGGACGTCGTGGACACGCCGACGGAGAGCGCGACCGCCGCGGCCAGTGCCGTCAACGACGCGAGAATGCGCTGCCTCAACTCGATCACTCCTTCATGCGGTGCGAGAAGCCGTGCGGCACAGGGAAAGCACGGCTTTCGGCGGCAGAGGTGTCAGGAGTGCTCGTCGGCGGCTGACGAACGTCTGTGACCCAGCCCACTGAAGACGAGTGGTCTAAACCAGTCAAGACAGAACGTGAACATTGTCCGGATGTTCAGCCGGTTGGACGCGCCCCGAGGCGTGCTTCGAAGCCGTCGAGCACGGCGCGCAATCCGAACTCGAAGCTGCCGCCGGGGGCCGCCGCGTAGTCGGCGGCGGCCGGGACGCCCAGCCGCGCGCGCACGAGCGGAAAGCCCTCCGCGATCTCGTGCGCCCTGGACACGGCTTCCCGCAAGGCTTCCTCGGAGAGACGCCGAGTCAGTGAGACCTCGGCGGCCACGTCGAGCGTGCTGCCGACGACGAACACGAACACCGTCGCGGCGGCCCGGTCGGCATCAGCGGGGGCGAACCCGGCCTTCTCGTAGACGGCGAGGCTGTGCTCGTCGAAGCGCATCTTGCCCGCGCCGTAGAGCAGGTGGCTGCTGAACGCCTGCCCGAGCCACGGGTGCCTGTTCATCATCGCGCGCATACCCGTGGCCAGCGCGAACGCGCTCGACCGCCAGTCGGCCGCCGTCACGTCGGGCAGCTCGACCTCGTCCCAGACGGCGTCGGCGGCGAGCCTGACCAGGTCGTCCTTGGTCTTGATGTGCCAGTAGATCGCGGTCGCGGCCGAGCCGAGCCGCTGGCCGAGGCTGCGCATGTTGAGCCCGTCCAGCCCGTCGGAGTCCAGCAGCTCGATCGCGGCCGTGACGATCTGCTCGGCGGTGAGCGTGTTCCGTGCCATGCCCACAGCCTACTTGCACTTTGTTCAAGTCGTCGGCTACGGTTCGACTTGAACTTAGTTCAACAAGTGGAGGGGCACGTCATGCAGGAGAAACTGGCCGAGTTCGTCGCATCCAAGGCCGAAGAGCTGGGCATCCCGGGCGTCGCGGTCGGGCTACTGGTCGACGGCGAGATGATCACCGCCGCGCACGGCGTGACCAGCACCGCTCACCCCGCGCCGGTCGACGCCGAGACGCTGTTCCACCTGGCATCGGTGACCAAGTCCTTCACCGGGACCGCCGTGATGCGCCTGGTCGGACAGGGCAAGGTCGAGCTGGACGCGCCCGTGCGGCGCTACGTCCCGGACCTCGCGCTCTCCGACGAGGAGGCCGCCGAGCGGATCACCGTGCTGCACCTGCTCAACCACACCTCCGGACTGGACTGGGGCGTGCTCGACGGCGACGAGGACGACCTCGGGCTCAGTGCGCACGTCGCCCGCATGGTCGAGCTGCCGATGATCGCGCCGCCCGGCACCCGCGCCTCCTACAGCCAGTCCGGCTACAACCTGCTCGGGCGCATGATCGAGAACGTGACGGGACTGCCGTTCGAGCGCGCGATCGCCGAACTGGTGCTCGACCCGGTGGGGTTGACGAACACGTTCTTCGACCTGGACGACGTGATCGTGCGGAAGTTCGCCGTGGGCCACAACGCCGACGAGGACGGCACGATGCGCGCCGCCCAGCCGTGGAAGGCGTGGCGGGCCGGTGCGCGCGGCAACAACCCGGGCGGCGGCATCGTGTCGTCGGTGAGCGATGTGCTGAAGTGGGCCCGCTTCCACGTCGAGACCGAGGACGAGCTGCTGCGCGGAATGCGGGACAAGACCGTCGATCTGCGCGCGAGCACGCTCGGCGACGGCTTCGGGATCAGCTGGTTCCTGCGCGAGATCGACGGCGTGCGCACCATCGGCCACGGCGGCTCCGGCAACGGCCAGTTCGCCGAGCTGCTGATCGCGCCGGAGCGGAACTTCGCCGTGGTCGCACTGGCCAACGCCGGACCCGATGGCTACAACTTCAACCAGGCCGTGGTGCGCTGGGCCTTGGAGAACCACCTCGGGCTCGTCGAGCGCGAGCCGGAGCCGTTGCCCTACAACGAAGAGCGGGCTCGGGAGTTCGTAGGCCGTTACGAGAACGACGCGATGCGGATCGACATCGCCGCCGACGGCGCCGAGGTGACCCTCGGCGTGGGGATCAGGCCCGAGATCCGCGCGGCCGCCGAGACCGAGATGCCGCCGGACTACGCGCCCGCCCCGATCGGCCTGCTGCCCGACGACGAGTACGTGCTGCTCGGAGGCGGTATGCAGGGCCAGCGCGGGTACTTCAGCCGTGACGCGGACGGCGCCGTCACGGGCGTCGACCTCGCCGGGCGGCTGTTCAGCCGGAGTTGCTGACCAGGAAGTCCGCGATGAGCGGCGCGATCTCGTCGACCTTGTCCTCCAACGCGAAGTGCCCGGTCTCGAACAGGTGCAACTGGGCGTCCGGCACGTCGCGGAGGTAGGCCCGCGCGCCCGCCTCGCTGAAGAACATGTCGCCGGTCCCCCACACGATCAGCGTCGGTGGCCGGTGCACGCGCAGCCACTGCTGCCACTGCGGGTACAGCTCGACGTTGCTGCGGTAGTCCCGCGCGATCTGGTCCTGGATCTCCTTGCGGCCAGGCAGATCCATGAAGTGCTGGTCCAACGTCCAGCCATCCGGTGCGATGGCGTCCACATCGGACACTCCGACCTCGTACTGGGCGCGGGTGAACGGCAGCGTGAACGCCTCCGGCTGCGGGCCGTTCTCGATGAACTCCTTGGCGACCTCGGCCAGCCCGTCCTCGTAGGCGTTGCCGTTCTGCACCACCAACCCGGCGATCCACTCCGGGTGCCGCGTGGCGATGCGGAAGCCGACCGGCGCGCCGTAGTCGAAGACGTACACGAAGAACCGCTCTAGGCCGACCGCCTCCACGAAGCCCTCCACCACCCGCGACAGGTACTCGAAGGAGTACTCGACGTCCGGGGTGTCGGTGTGGCCGAAGCCCGGGTAGTCCGGCGCGATCACGTGGAAGCGGTCGGCCAAGCGGTCCATCAGCTCCTTGAACTGGTGCGACGCCGACGGAAAACCGTGCAGCAGCAACAACGTCGGCGCTGCACGGGGCCCGGCTTCCCGGTAGTGCACCCGCACGCCGTCCACCTCGACGAACCTCATGTCACATGCCTCCTAGCGACTCGGATGCATTAGGTATAGCTCACGCGTTTCTAATGGGTCAAGCTTGTGCTGTAGCATTAGTCGCATGGTCCCCCTGATCGGCGAGCCGCTCCCCATCGACCTGGTGAACACCAGGACGTCCGAGGGCGACCTGCTCGACAGCCCGGAAGCGCTCTCCGCGTGGCTCGACTCGCAGGCCGACCGGCTCCCGCCGCTGGCGCGCGTCGAGCTGGCCCCCGTGCTCGCGCTCCGGGAGCACATCTCGCAGGCCCTGCGTGCCGCGCGCGTCGGCCTCGCACCGCCGCCGGAGTCCTTGGCCGCCTTGACTTCCGTACACCGCGCGGCGCCGCTCTACCGCGAGCTGTCGTGGACCGGCTCCGCCGTGAGCGCCACCCCCCGGCGCGGCGCCACCGCGACCGAAGTGCTGCTCGCCGAACTGGCCGAGGCCACCGCGGACCTGCTGACCAGCCCGGACATCACCAAGGTCCGCAACTGCGACGGCCCGGAGTGCCTCCTGCTGTTCCTGCCCGCGCACCCGCGCCGCCGCTGGTGCTCCCCGAAGATCTGCGGAAACCGCGTCCGAGTGGCCCGTTACTACCAACGCCACAAGCCGTGAAGCTCGGCCATTCTGGTGAATTCCCCACCACGATGGCATGCTCAGTTGAAATTTCTTGACCTCCCCGCGGGGCGGCCCGATGCTGTGACCGGCATCCGCCGCCCCACCCCGCGAGGAGGGCAAGAGTGTTACGTGCCAAGGGAATCGGTCTGCTGCTGGCGCTCATCGCCGCGCTGTTGACCGCTCCGGCCGCCGAGGCCGCGCCGACGTCCGGCTTCCGCAACCCCGTGCTGGAGAACGGCGCCGACCCGCAGATGGTCACCCACGACGGCTTCTACTACCTGACCTACACGCGCAACGACCACATCGCCGTGAGCAAGGCGCGGTCCGTCACCGAACTCGCCTCCGCGCCCGAGACGATCGTCTGGCGGGACGACACCCCGTCGCGCTGCTGCTTCATCTGGGCGCCGGAAATGCACTTCCTCCAAGGGAAGTGGTACATCTACTACACCGCGACCAACAGCGCGCACGTCCTCGCCGACCACCGCATGTACGTCCTGGAGAGCGCCGGCACCGACCCGCTCGGCCCGTACACGTTCAAGGGGCCGCTCGCCGCAGCCGCAGACCAGTACTCCTTGGACGGCACCGTGCTGACGATGCCCGACGGACGGCTGTACGCGATCTGGTCCGGCTGGGATCCCGGCACCGAGAAGCCGCAGAACCTCTACATCGCACCGATGAGCAACCCTTGGACCACAAGCGGTCCCCGCGTTCTCTTGTCCAGCCCCGTGCACCCGTGGGAAATGGAGAGCTTGTCCGTCAACGAAGGCGCCGCCGTGTTGTGGCGCAACGGCAAGCTGTTCCTGGCTTTCTCCGCCAGCGGGTGCATGAGCCCCAACTACACGATCGGCCTGCTCACCTTCAACGGCGGCGATGTCCTGGACCCGACCGCGTGGACCAAGTCACCCCAGCCCCAGTTCAAGTCCTCCCCTGCCAACAACGCTTACGGCACAGCGCACAACAGCTTCTTCACCTCTCCCGACGGCTCCGAGACGTGGATCGCCTACCACGCCGTCACCAACCCCAACGGCAGCTGCGGCGGTGACCGCTCCACCCGGATCCAACGCGTCGAGTGGCGCGCCGACGACACACCCGACTTCGGCATTCCTCTTGCCACGTCAACGACTTCACGCCTGCCCGCAGGCGACCCCGGCCCCGCGCGCCTCCGCGACGGCGACTACGTGCTCAAGGCTTCCCACAGCGGCAAGGCCCTCGACGTCGCTTCCGCCAGCACCCAGGACAACGCCGCCGTCATCCAATGGGAACCCCACGGCGGCCCCAACCAGGTGTGGCGCCTGCGTTCCCTGCCCGACGGCACCTACGAACTCCGCGCCAAGCACAGCGGCAAGCTTCTCACCGTTGACACCCGTGTCGTACAACGACGTTCAGTCGGCTCAGCCAACCAACGCTGGCACATCGACTCCGTCGGCCGCGACTACCGCATCTCCGTGAAGGCGGGCGGGCACGCGCTCTCCGTCGACCGTGGCTCGCTCACCGATGGCGCGAACATCCTTGCGTCGCACTACCTTTACGGGCCTGAGCAGAAGTGGCGCCTCAGCTACCTGCCCGCTTCGTAGTACTCCCGCACGCGCTCGAAGATCGCGATGTCTGTGTCGCGCTGCCACTCCGGCAGCGCGGCCCAGTCCGCCACGTAACCCGGCTTCGGATCCGGAACGTGCTTGTAGATCTGCGCGATCCAGCAGGTGGCGACGAACCGCCCCTTCTGCTCATCGGTCAACTTCGCCGCGTTGCCGCCGCTGAGCCTCAGGAGATCCAGCACCTGCTGGCACACGGCCGCAGCTGATTCCCTTTCCCAGTTCGGAGTCTGCTCCCACGGCGCCACGTACCCCGGCTTGGGCTCACCCGGGAAGTACCGCCGCACCCCCTCGATCCACGCATCCCGGAACAGGCGCCCCAGCTCGACGTTCACGCAGTCGTCCTTTCGTTGAGGAAAGCGTTCAGTTCGGCATTCCCGGCCGTCCACAACCTGAGTCCTCGCACACGCCGAGCCAGGTAGCCGCTGTCTGTCTGCCGTGCGATCTCCACCGCCGCGTGAACATGAGCGGCGAACTGGTCCTTGTCACGGCGCTGCGCTCCGACAGCCGACAGATCCACGTGCACACCGCCGCGTCGTCGCGCTGATGTCGAGGCCGCCAGAGCCGCGACGAGGACGGGTTCTGCCAGGTCTGGCCGACCAAGCTCGACATAGGAAGTTCCGCGCTCCTCAGCAAGACGGTCCCCCGAGAATCGCAGCCATCCGGTCGCCGGGGGACCCGTCATGGGCAGACGCGTGACCTCCGCCGCCCTGTCCCAAGCTTGACGGCAGCCGTCAAGGTCTCTCATCCCGGCAAGCGCCTGCGCGGTGACGGCGCTGACCCAGTGGCGCGTCGGCAGGGTCCGATCCCCCCGCTCCGCCGCACGTCCGGCCATCTCCAGCAACGGCACCGCGTCGGCGAACCTGCGTTCGTACAAGCTGATGAAGGCGTGCCGGACCATGGCGCACGCCCAAAGATCGGCGTCGCGTGCTTCGCGCCCGGCGTTGGCGGCCTCCGAGTAGCACCGCGCCGCGTCGGCGTAGTGATCACGGTCGAACTGGATTTCACCGATCAACTGCAGGGCGTTGGCCAGGACCAGGCAGAGCCGTCGTCTGACTTCAAGGGTCTGCGGGCGGCTGAGCTGCGCCGTGAGGGCATCGACGTGAGACCGGACCGCGGGGTAGACCGTCGCCTTGGCATCCGCGTGCCGGTAGACCTGCCAAAGTCCGTCCGTGATGCTCTCGAAGCTGCTCATCGCTGCCGCGTCCAGCGGCCCGGGATGGGCGACGCGGTCGAGGCCCTCCGACAGGGCGGACAGGGAGACGGCCGCTCCCGCGAGAGTCAGCGTCCGCAGCAGCTGACGGCGATCCATGTCCTCGTCGGGCTCCTCCTGCTTCGGGAGCAAGGCCGCGAACAGCTGTTTCTGTTCTTCGCTCGCCCGGCTCAAAGCGATGTCCAGCAACTGCTTCGCCTGCTCACCCGGAGTGATCTCCGCGCCTCGGCGATCCCACTCCGCCACCGCGCGGTAGCTCACCCCGAGGTGTTCGGCGAACGCGCGCCCGGACAGGCGCAACGCGGTTCGGAGGGCACGCGCCTCACGCCCCGTCCACGTCCGCACCATCGTCATGCCCGCGCTCCCCCGGTTCGCCACGACCATCGTGGCACATCGTGAACGCTCGACTACAGCATCGCTGCAGCACAACTGCAGCGCCACGACATTCCCTGGTCACCGGGTACGCCGCACGCTGATCACAGCATCCGCGCCACGACCGGAGGAGTCGACCATGACCACCGTTCCAGGCAGTTCTCTCCTCGCGCCGCCGCTGTTCAACAGGCTCGCGCGACGGATCGTCATCGAGCACCGAACGACGCTGTCCGAAGCCGAGGCGATCATGTCCGACGCCCTCGCGTTCCTCGCCGCCTGCGCTCGCAACAGCGGCACCCCGCTGTCCCCGAGCCCGCGCGTCGACCTCGGCTGGCACACGTTCTTGCTGCATACCCAGGACTACGAACAGTTCTGCGATCGGCTCGCCGGGCGGTTCCTGCACCACGTGCCCACCGACGACCAGCACGACAACGCTCACGATGGGTTGGACCGCACCGTCCGAGCGATCCAGGACGCGGGCTTCACGGTAGAACCGTCCCTGTGGGCGAGCGCCAGCGCCCAGTGCACCGGTTGTCACGGTGGCTGTCATGACGATCCACCGCCGGACAAGATCGCGTAGGAGGGACGGCCGTGGCCCGCGTTGCCTGGGAACACCTTCCCGCCTCCGTCCGGCACGCCGTTGAGCGGCACACCGGCTCGGTGCTCGGAGCGCGTTCCCCCGCCGCGGGCCGCAGCTCCGACCTCTCGACCACACTGCACACCTCGGCCGGGCTCGTGTTCTGCAAGGGAATCCGCCAGAGCAGCCGCGGCGCGTGGATGCACCGCAACGAGGTGATCGTCAGCCCCCACCTTCCCGGCTGCGCACCGCGTCTACTGTGGACAGTAGAGGAGGACGACTGGTTGCTGCTCGGCTACGAACACGTCGCTGGGCGCCACGCCGACTTCTCCCCCGGCTCCTCCGATCTCCCGCTTGTGACCGATGCGCTGGCCACGCTTCACGGCCCAGCGCCGAGCGACGTTCAGAGCCTCTCCGAACGACTGCGCGCCGTCTCCGCCTGGGCCAGGCTGCGAGCGGCTCCTCCGGACGATCTCCTTTCCTGGCAACGAGAACGGCTCGACCACTTCGTCGAACTGGAGCGCGTGGCGTTCGACGCGGTGGACGGTGACGCGTTGATCCACAGCGACCTGCACCCGCTGAACATCCTCATCAGCTCGAAGGCTCGGATCATCGACTGGGCTTGGGCATGCCGCGCCGCGCCGTGGGTCGACCACGAGCTGTTCGCCCTCCGCCTCGTCATCGCCGGGCACGAGCCGTCGCCCGACCCCGACCGCACGGCGTTCGCGGTCGCCATCTGCGGCCTGTGGGAGTACCGATCACGACGATCCCCCGCCCCGCACTGGGACGCGCTGCTCCGTGGCGCACGCCTGTGGACCCAGAAGGCACTTCGATGAGCCAGCTCGCCTACCCCGTCTCGATCAAGGGCGTGGTGGTCCGCGACGGCAAGGTGCTGCTGCTGAAGAACGAGCGCGAGGAATGGGAGCTACCGGGCGGTCGGATCGAGCCCGGTGAAACCCCGGAGGAGTGCGTCGCCCGCGAGATCACCGAAGAGACGCAGTGGAAGGTGACGACCGGGCCGATCATCGACACGTGGATGTACTACATCGCCGTTGCCGGGAAGAACGTGTTCATCGCGACCTACGGCTGTCATCCGGCCAACGGTGGCGAGCCCGTGCTTTCCCATGAGCACAAGGAAATCGGCCTGTTCACCGAGGACGAAGTACGCGGCTTGAACATGCCCTAGGGCTACATGCGCTCCATCGCGACGTGGTTCGAGCGACTGCGCGCGGACCCGGCCAAGTGAGCCGTGACGGTGACGGCACTACTCCACTTCGGCGTGTTCCTGCCAGGCGACACAGCCAGGCCGTCCGCCTGTCGCCACAAGCTCATGCACGGCCTTGCGGACGTCCCCCAAGAGAAGTTCGGCGCTGGCAGGGATCTGGCGTCGGTGGCCCATGTAGTCGTAGTCCACGGCCTTGATGTCGGCGCAACCGTTGAAGCTGGCCACCGATCCGGCAGGGTCAGCGTAGGTCATGAACCCCTTGCCACGCCGAGGGTCGATGCCGACGTAGGAAACGAGCCAGCCGCCCGGCCCCTGGTGGGACAGCTCGGCCAGCGGGGGCACGTCGAAGCCCTGACCGTCGACGACCATGCGATCCAACAGAGCGTCGAGATCCGCACCGTTCTCGATCACGGTCGGCTCGTCGTCCTCGATGCCGTACCAAGCTTCCAACGCTTACTCCCCATCGTCCCCAGCAAGCCCGATTCATCAGACGGCGCACGCGTTGTCCGAAGGTCTACCACCGCGAACTCCGGGCGAAGGCACCGGAGGTAGCGGTGTCTTCAAGACCACCAAACCCCCGTTTCGATCATCGTTAACCGTACCAAACCCCAGCAGCGACAAGGGTTTGCTGTCGTTGAAGACCGCCGGGGAGGGGGTTAGGTGGTCTTGAAGACCGACAAACCCGGCGGCTCAGGACAAGCGGGCGTCCACCTGCGCCGGGGCGAGGACGTGCTGGAGCACCATGGTGGCGGCGCCGAGGACTCCGGCCTGGGCGCCGGTGCGGGCGGAGACGATCTGGAGCGAGCCGGTCGCCAGGGGCAGTGAGCGGGCGTATACGACCTCGCGCACTCCGGCGAGGAGGCTGTCGGTGGCGTTCACGAGTTGACCGCCGAGGACGACGACGGAGGGGTTGAGCAGGCTGACGCACGCGGCGAGGACCTCGCCGATGCTGCGGCCCGCGGCACGGACCTCGTTGGCGGCCACCACATCCCCGGCGCGGACGAGGGCGATCAACGAGGCGACGGAGCCGTCGGCGGCGGGGACGCGGGAGGCGATGGCGGGGCCCGCGGCGACGGCTTCGAGGCAGCCGAGGTTGCCGCAGCGGCAAGCGACGGCGTGGGAGCCCATGGCCTGGACGTGGCCGAGGTCGCCCGCGACGCCCTGAGCGCCGCGGTGCAGCGAGCCGCCTGTGATGATGCCGGAGCCGATGCCGGTGGCGATCTTGACGAAGAGCAGGTGGTCGACGTCGGGGTAGACGGCGGCGTGCTCGCCGAGCGCCATCAGGTTCACGTCGTTGTCGACGAGCACCGGACCGGCCAGCGCTGCGGCGACGTGCCCGGGGACGTCGTAGCCGTCCCAGCCGGGCATGATCGGCGGGTTGTTGGGCTTGCCGGTGGAGTGCTCGACGGGGCCGGGCAGGCCGATGCCGGTGCCGACGACGGTGGCGTTGCCGGTCTCGGCGAGCAGCTCGGCGCCGATCTGGAGCATCCGGTCGAGCACGGCGCGCGGGCCGAGGGTGATCGACATCGACTCCTCGCGCTGTGCCAGGACGGTCGCGGCGAGGTCGGTGACGGCGACGGTGGCGTGGGTGGCGCCGATGTCGGCGGCGAGCACGACGCCCGCGGACGGGTTGAACGCGAAGGTCGCCGGAGGTCGCCCGCCGGTGGAGACCGCCTCCCCCGCCGGGGCGAGCAATCCGTTGTGCAGCAGCAGGTCCACCCGTGCGCCGACGGTGGACCGGGCCAAACCGGTGAGCTGGGTCAGCTCGGCGCGCGTGCGCGGCCTGCCGTCCCGCATCAGCTGGAGCAGCACCCCGGCTCCCCCGGTGATCATCGACTCGCCCATGGCCGTAGTGAAACACAGGCGCTTCGGTTTCTCAGAGTCAGACTTACGAACGATAGATGCAGAACTTTTGCTTGACGCTCGTCATAAGTCTGCCTACGGTCTTGCCCTATGACTCAGGACACAGCAGCCCTTGGCGGGGAGCTGTTGGAGATGCGGGGGATCGTCAAGCTGTTCCCCGGTGTGCGGGCTCTGGACGGGGTCGATCTGGGGGTTCGTCCGGGCGAGGTGCACTGCCTGCTGGGCCAGAACGGGGCGGGCAAGTCCACGCTGATCAAGGTCATCGCCGGGGCGCACCGGCCGGACGCGGGCGAGATCCGCTGGCGTGGCGAGGCCGTCGCGCTGGCGGACCCGCAGGCCGCGACCGAGCTGGGCGTGGCGACGCTCCCCCAGGAACTCGACCTGGTGGACGGCCTCTCGGTGGCGGACAACATCCACCTGGGTCACGAGCACGCGCGGTTCGGCTTCACCCGACGGGGCCGAACCGCGCGGGCCACCACGGAACTGCTGGAGCGGCTCGGGCACGCCGAGATCTCGCCGAGCGCGGAGGTGGGCGCGCTCTCGGCGGCGCAGCGGCAGATCGTCAGCATGGCCCGCGCTCTCTCCCACGACGCGAGCCTGCTGGTGCTGGACGAGCCGTCGGCGGTGCTCGACCAACGCGAGGTCGAGCGGCTGTTCACGGTCATCCGCGAGCTCACGGCGCAGGGCGTCGCGATCGTCTACATCTCCCACCGCCTCGAAGAGATCCGCGAGATCGGCGACCGCGTCACGGTCCTCAAGGACGGCCGCACGGTCGCGGGCGGACTCGACGTGGAGAGCACGCCGACGCCGGAGATCATCCGCATGATGACCGGACGCGCCATCGAGTACGTCTTTCCCCCGCGCAGCAACAAAATCGATGACGCAGAACCGATGCTCGAAGTCCGCGAGCTGGCGCTGAGGGGCGCCTTCAACGGAGTCAGCTTCGACGTGAAGCCGGGCGAGATCGTCGGGCTGGCCGGGCTCGTGGGCTCGGGCCGCTCGGAGATCGTCGAAACCGTTTACGGAGCCCGGAAAGCCACCGGTGGCACGGTGTCCGTGGACGGCGAGCCGCTGCGACCGGGCTCGGTTCCCGCAGCCGTCGCGGCGGGGATCGGCCTGTGCCCGGAGGAGCGCAAGAGCCAGGCGCTCGTGCTCGGCGACCCGGTGAGCCACAACATCACCATGGCGATGCTGGACCGGGGCGGCTTCCTCGACTTCGCCGCCGAGCGCGCGGCGGCCGAGGAACTGGTCGGCGCGCTCGACGTTCGTCCGTCCGATGTGGACCGTGAGGTCCGCACGCTCTCGGGCGGCAACCAGCAGAAGGTGGTGCTGGCGCGGTGGTTGCTGCGCGAGTGCCGGGTACTGCTGCTGGACGAACCGACGCGAGGCGTTGACGTGGGCGCCCGCTCGGAGATCTACGCGCTGGTGCGCGACCTCGCCCGACGAGGGGTGGCCGTGGTCGTGGTGTCCAGCGAGATCGAGGAGGTGCTCGGTCTCGCGGACCGGGTGCTGGTGGTCGCGGAGGGCCGCGTGCTGCACGCGGCCCCGGCGGCGGAACTGACCGAACACGACGTGCTGGACATCGTGCTGCGAGGAATCGTGCTGCGAGGAGACGCCGCGTGAGCGCCTTGGCGAAGTCGAACCGGACGCTCGGGCTGGTGATCGCGCTCGGGCTGCTGTGCGTGGTCGGCGCGGCGACGGCGGGCGAGCGCTTCGCGAGCCTGGACAACCTGCTCACCGTGCTGCGCCTGGCCTCGGTGATCGGCGTGGTCAGCGTCGGCATGACGTTCGTGATCACCGGCGGCGGCATCGACCTGTCGGTGGGCGCGATCGTGGCGCTGTCCTCGGTGTGGGCGACGACCATCGCGACGCAGTCCATGGCCGAGGACTTCCACTGGATCGTCATGGTGGGCTGCGCGCTGCTCGTCGGAGCCGGGTGCGGCCTGGTCAACGGGCTGCTCGTGGCCTACGGCAAGATCGCGCCGTTCATCGTGACGCTGGCGATGCTGGCCGGCGCGCGCGGGCTCGCCGAGATCATCGCCAACCGCCGCACGCAGATCGTGCGCGACCAGGGCTTCATCGAGTTCTTCGGCGGCTCGGTGCTCGGGATTCCCGTGCTGGTGCTGGTGTTCGCGCTCGTCGCGGCGGGCGGCTGGGTGCTGTTGAACCGCACCACCTTCGGCAGGCGGACGCTGGCGATCGGCGGCAACCCGGAGGCCGCACGGCTGGCCGGGCTCAAGGTCGCCAGGCACACCACGCTGCTGTACGTGCTGCTCGGCCTCGCGTGCGGGATCGCCGCCGTGATGCTGATGGCGCGCACCACCACCGGGACCTCCACCCACGGCGGGCTCTACGAGCTGGACGCGATCGCCGCCGTGGTCATCGGCGGCACGCTGCTCAGCGGCGGTCGCGGCACCGTCGTCGGCACGGTGCTCGGCGTGCTGATCTTCACGACGCTGACCAACGTCTTCACCCTCAACAACCTCGACACCTCGACGCAGGCAGTCGCGAAGGGCGTGATCATCGTCATCGCGGTCCTGCTCCAGCAGCGGCTGGCCAACAGAGCTGGAGAATCCCATGCCAGGTAAGGCTTTCCGGTTAGCGACGGCTGCCGCTGTAGCGGGTGTCGCCCTCACCGCGTGCACCTCCAACACCCCCGACGCACCGACTCCCGGAGCCGGTGGCGGCAACGCCGCGAGCCCGAACGACGCACCGGGCAAGAAGGTGACCATCGGCTTCTCCGGCCCGGCGGCCGACCACGGCTGGCTCGCGGCGATCAACAGCTTCGCCACGGCGGAGGCGAAGAAGCACTCCGACGTGACGCTGCGCGTTGCCGAGGGCACCAACGACGCCAGCATGCAGATCAGCCACATCGAGACCTTCATCAACGACAAGGTCGACGCGATCGTGCTGCTCCCGACCGACGGCGCGGCGCTGACCAGCGTCGCGACCAAGGCGACGCAGGCGGGGATCACCGTGGTCAACGTCGACCGCGAGTTCTCCAGCCCCTCCGCCGCGCGCACCACGATCCTCGGCGACAACTACGGCATGGGTGTCTCGGCGGGCACCTACGCGTGCCAGCTGGTCAAGGACAAGAAGCTCGCCGACCCGGTCATCGCCGAGATCGCGGGCATCGACGCGCTGCCGCTGACCCAGGACCGCTCGCGCGGGTTCGCCGACGCGCTCAAGGGCTGCCAGCAGACCGTGGACCGCAGGGTCGCCGCCCAGTTCACCGTGGAGTCCGGCGAAGCCGCGGCGGCGAACCTGTTGCAGGCAGCGCCGAAGCTGGACATCGTCTGGAACCACGACGACGACCAGGGCGTGGGCGTGAAGGCCGCCTTCGACAACGCCAAGCGCTCGGAGTTCTCCTTCATCGGCGGCGCGGGCTCGGCGAACGCGATGCGCTGGATCAAGGCCGGGCAGATGACCGCGACCGTGATCTACCCGCCGACGCAGGCGGCCGACGGCATCCGGCTGGCGCGGCTGCTGGTGCAGCAGAAGGGGATGTCGGACCTGCTCCAGGTCGAGGTCCCGCGCCGCATCGTGCTCAACGCGCCGGTGGTCACTTCGTCCAATGTGGACAAGTACCTCCCGCTCGGATTCGAGTCCTGATGCCGGGCAAGGCACTGCGCGTCGGCATGGTGGGCTACGCCTTCATGGGCGTGGCGCACTCGCAGGGCTGGCGCAACGCCCGCAGCTTCCACAACCCGCTGATCGAGCCCGAGCTGGCCGTGGTGTGCGGCCGGGACACGGCGAAGGCCGGCGAGCTGGCCAGGCGCTTCGGCTGGGGCGAGGTCGTCGGTGACTGGCGGGAGCTGGTGGCGCGCGAGGACATCGACCTGATCGACATCTGCACGCCCGGCGACACGCACGCGGAGATCGCGATCGCCGCGTTGGATGCGGGCAAGCACGTGCTGTGCGAGAAGCCGCTGGCCAACACCGTCGCCGAGGCCGAGGCGATGGCCGAGGCCGCCGAGCGCGCGCTGAGCAGGGGCGTCTACGCGACGGTCGGCTTCACTTATCGGAGGGTGCCCGCGATCGCGCTGGCCGCGAAGTGGCTGTGGGAGGGGCGCGTCGGCTGCGTTCGGCACGTGCGGGCGCAGTACCTCCAGGACTGGCTGACCGATGCGGATGCGCCGCTGTCGTGGCGACTGCGCAAGGAAAAGGCGGGTTCCGGCGCGCTCGGCGACATCGGCGCGCACATCATCGACCTGGTCCAGCACCTGACCGGCGAGTCGGTGACCGGCGTGAGCGCGATGACCGAGACCTTCGTGCGGCAGCGCCCGCTCGCCTCCGGCGACGGCTTCGGTGAGGTGACCGTGGACGACGCTGCGGTGTTCCTCGGCAGGCTCAGCGGCGGCGCGCTGGCGACCTTCGAGGCGACGCGGTTCGCCACCGGCCGCAAGAACGCGATCCGGCTGGAGATCAACGGGACCGAGGGCGGGCTGGCGTTCGACTTCGAGGACATGAACGTGCTGTGGTGGCACGACGCCACCGCCGAGCCCGCCGAGGCCGGGTACCGCAGGATCGTGGTGACCGAGCCCGAGCACCCCTACCTGGCCGGGTGGTGGCCGCCGGGGCACGGGCTCGGCTACGAGCACGCGTTCACCCACCAGGCGCTCGACCTGCTGGACGCGATCGCCCAAGCGCGCCAACCCGCTCCTAGCTTCACCGAAGGGCTCGGGGTACAACGGGTTCTGGACGCCGTGCAGGTGAGCGCGGCCGACGAGAGCCGCTGGACCCCCATCCCCGGCAGCCGAGTAGGAGCGAGCTGATGCCCCGCGCGATCACCCTGTTCACCGGCCAGTGGGCGGACCTGCCCTTCGAGGAGGTCTGCGCGCTGGCGGCCTCCTGGGGCTACGACGGACTGGAGATCGCCTGCTCCGGCGATCACTTCGACGTCGAGCGCGCGGTCGCCGACAAGTCCTATGTGGACGATCGAAGGCGGGTCCTGGACCGGCACGGGCTCCAGGTCTTCGCGATCTCCAACCACCTCACCGGCCAGGCGGTCTGCGACAGCCCGATCGACTTCCGGCACAAGGCGATCCTGCCCGCGCGGGTGTGGGGCGACGGCGAGGCCGAGGCGGTCCGGCAGCGCGCGGCGGCTGAGCTGAAGGACACCGCGCGGGCGGCGCGAGCGCTCGGCGTGGACACGGTCGTCGGCTTCACCGGCTCGTCGATCTGGCCGTACCTGGCGATGTTCCCGCCGGTTCCCGCGTCGGTGATCGAGGAGGGCTACACCGACTTCGCGCGGCGGTGGAACCCGGTCCTGGACGTCTTCGACGAGGTCGGAGTGCGCTTCGCCCACGAGGTGCACCCCGGCGAGATCGCCTACGACTACTGGTCGACCGTCGCGGCGCTGGAGGCGATCGAGCACCGCGAGGCATTCGGTCTCAACTGGGACCCCAGCCACATGGTGTGGCAGGACATCGACCCCGTCGGCTTCCTGTGGGACTTCCGCGACCGGATCTACCACGTGGACTGCAAGGACACCCGGATGCGCGTGGGCAACGGCCGCAACGGACGGCTGTCCTCGCACTTGCCGTGGAGCGATCCCAGGCGCGGGTGGGACTTCGTGTCCACCGGCCACGGCGACGTGCCGTGGGAGGACTGCTTCCGCACGCTGACCGCGATCGGCTACGCGGGGCCCATCTCGGTCGAGTGGGAGGACGCGGGCATGGACCGCCTGGTCGGCGCCGCCGAGGCCGTCCGCTTCGTCCGCTCACTGACCTTCGACCCGCCCACCGCCTCCTTCGACGCCGCCTTCTCCACCGACCACTAGCCCCGTCCTCGCCTCCGTCGGCGGGGGTTGAGCAGTCTTCAAGACCACCCAACCCCCCTGTCGATCATCGCTAACCACCCCCGACCCGGCCCCACGAGGTTTGCCGTCGTTGACGACCGCTGGGGCGGGGGTTCGTGGGTCTTGAAGACCGGCCAACCCCCGCTTCTGCGGTGGCCAACCGTGGCTAACCTCTGACGCGGCCACGGGGGTTAGGGGCGGTTGACGACCGGTGCGGGTGGGGTTCGTGGGTCTTGAAGACTGCGGAACCCCTCGGGCGGCGGAGCCGCGGGGTCACCCGGGCGTGTGGCGGCGGGGTCTGACCGTGTCTGTCCATTGTGTCGTCCGGACGGGGAGCGCTACCCGATCGACGGCTCATCCGGGCAGGTCACGTGCGCCGTCCACCGTCCACTGCGGTCACTCGCAGCGACCGCGTGAACACTCTCCCGTACAGCAAGTCACCTGCCCGTGCGCAGATCCCGTGTGTGCACGGTGGTGTCCCGTGCCGCCCGTTTGTGAAGCTGAGCCGCCTCTGCAGGACCGCCTCGGCCGGTCCGGCCTGCCCTGAGCCGGAAACGGCGCGCGGGCGGTCGCGACCACGGGGGAAAGGCTCGGAAGGAACGGCCATGACACGCGCGACGACGCTCACCACCCCCCGCCCGATCGCCGGCTTCGACCGCGCGGGTCGGCAGTGGACGGTCGACTCGCACGCCCCCGGCCTCGCCCCCCTCCCGGAGCTGACCGGGCGGCTGCTGGCCGACGCCGCGACGCTGGCCCGCTACGGCCGCGACACCGGCAACATCGTCACCGCGCTCCCCTCGGCCGTGCTCGTCCCCGGCTCCGTCGAGGACGTCCAGGCGATGGTGCGCTACTGCCACCGGATGGACATCGCGGTCACCGCGCGCGGGGAGGCGCACAGCACCAACGGCCAGTCGCTCGTCGCGGGCGGACTCGTGATCGACATGACCGCGCTGACCGAGGTGCACCAGATCACCACCGGCTGGGTGGAGGCCGACGCGGGCGCGTCCTGGCGCTCGGTCGCCTACCTCGCCGCGCAGCGCGGGCGCCGCGCCGAGGCCCTGCCCGGTTACCTCCGGCTCACCCTCGGCGGCACGCTCTCCGTCGGCGGCTTCGGGGCGGGCTTCCGCTCCGGCGGCCTCGTCGACCAGGTGCTGGCCGTCGAGGTGGTCACCGGGACCGGCGAGCGGCTGTGGTGCTCGGCCGGACTGCGCCCCGACCTCTTCGACGCGGTGCTCGGCGGGCTCGGCCAGTGCGGGATCATCACCAAGGTCCGGCTGCGCCTGCTGCCCGCGCCCGAGCGCGCGCGGACCTACCTGCTGCACTACGTCGAGCCCGGCCCGGCGCTGACGGCGATGCGGACGCTGATCGAGCGTGACGAGGTCGACGGCGTGTTCGCCGTCGTGGTGCCGCCGACCCCCGCCTCTCCCCCGCTCTACCAGGTGCGCGTGCAGGTCTTCCACGACGGCATCGCACCGGAGCGCGCGCACACGCTGCGCGGGCTGCCGGCCGGGATCGCCGAGCCGAGGGAGGTGGACGAGACCTACCTCGACCACATCTCCGAGTTCGACACGCTGATCGACGACTTCCGCGAGCGCGGCTGGGACGACCGGATCAAGCCCAGGCACGACGTGCTGCTGCCGGATGAGACCGTGCAGGAGCACATCGGCACGGTGGTGCCCGCCCTGACCCGCGAGGAGTGGGGGCCGCAGGGCTTCGTCGTGCTCATGCCGTACCTGGCGCGCTCCTTCGGCTGCCCCCGGCTGCGCGTGCCAGGGGACACCGAGCTGGTGTGGCTCTTCGACCTGCTCACCGTGGCGCCCGCGCAGGCGGGACGCGGCTTCACCGAGCGGATGCTGACCCGCAACCGCCGCCTGTGGGAGCACGCCCGCGCGCTCGGCGGGGTGCGCTACCCGCTCGGCACCACGGAGTTCGGCCAGGCCGACTGGCGCGAGCACTACGGCGTGAGCTGGCTGGACGTGCTCACCGCGAAGAAGCGCTACGACCCCGAGGGCATCCTCGGCACCGGGGTCGGCATCTTCGGCTAGCCGCGCGCCTGCGAAACGCACAGGCTGTCGTCGACCGCCTCCGACCTGGCACGGGGATGGAGGTCGGGGGTGGTTGACGATGTTCCCCGGCCCGCTCGCCCGGAGTCAGCTGGCCCGGAGTCAGCTGGCCCGGGATCAGCTCAGCGCTGGCGGTCGTGCTCGCGGACCCAGTTGCCGATCTTGACGCGGTTGTTCACCCGGAGCCGGGCGTTGGCGATGTTCACGTGGTCCTCGATGGTGCGCACCGAGAGGTTGCGGCGGGCGGCGATCTCGCTGTTGGTCAGCCCCTGCGCGATCAGCCGCGCGGTGGCCAGCACGCTCTTGCTCAGCACCGACTCCGCCGAGCCCGTGACGGTGTCCTCCTCGACCTCGTCCTCGCTCAGCGCCATCGCCACGATCTGGTCGAAGTCCTTGTCCCGCCCCGTGTTGTAGGCCGCCGCGTAGTCCTCGGGGGTGAGCGCCAGGCGCGCCGCGCGCTCGGTCACCGCCCTGCGGTCCTCGAACGGGGTGAGCCCGGCGATGGTCACACCGGTCTGGGTCTGCAACCGGGCCGCCGCGCCGAGCAGGCAGGCCGCCCTGCGGTGGTCGCCGAGCGCGCCCGCGGTCCAGCCCAGCGCCTCCACCCCCCACACCGGTCCCCAGCGGTCGCCGATGGCGTACTGCCGCTTCAGCGAGGCGCGGAAGATCGGCACCGCCTTGCTCGGCTCACCGTGCATCAGCTCGGTCAGCGCCTGCGCCCACATCGCCCAGGAGATCGCCCACTCCGCACCCGCGGCCTCGGCCTCGGCGAGCACGACGGCGCTGGCCTCGTGCGCCTGCGCGGACTCGCCGAGGAAGGCCGTGCCCATCGCCAGGAACAGCGCGGCCATGTGCGCGTCACCGGGGTCGCCCTCCACCTGGAAGCGGTCGCGCGCGGCGATGAGCACCTCCAGCGACCGGGGGTCCGCGCGGCGGAGGAAGCCGTAGCTGCCCTTGGCCCACAGCACCGACGGCGGTGCTCGCTCGGCCAGCTGCCTCGGCGTGACGTCGTCGCCGAGCAGCGCCGCGATCTCCGCGTCGCAGCGCCCCATCAGCATGTCCGCGCGCGTGCGGTCGCCCTGGATGACGCTCATCCACGCGCCCAGGGACAGCATGGTGACGCTGAGCGTGCTGGCCTCGCCGTCGGTCTGCCGGACCAGCGCGTTGTCCAGCCACTTGCGGGCATCGCCCAGGCTGCCGGTGAAGTACCAGGAGCGCAGCCGGGCCAGGTTCATCGCGATCTCGGCGGAGACGTAGACCTGGTCCGGGGTCTCCAGGCAGAAGTCGATCGCGGCGCGCAGGTTCGGCAGCTCGCGCCAGGACCGGATGAGCAGCTCGACCTCGCGCTCGCAGAACCACTCGCGGGCGTGCTCGGCGGCCAGCCCCCGGTAGTGGTCGAGGTGGCGCTGGCGCAGCGTGCCCTCCTCGTTGGACTCGGCCAGCCGCCGCGCGCCGAACTGCCGGACGGAGTCGAGCACCCGGTAGCGGGTCCTGCCGTCCTGCATCTCGGTGGTGATGATCGACTTGCGGATGAGGTCGGCCAGCAGCGGCAGGATGTCGTCGCGCTGGATGCCCTCGCCGATGCACACCTCCTCGGCGGCCAGCCAGTCGAAGCCACCCGCGAAGACCGAGATCCGCGCCCACAGCCGCTTCTCGTCCGGCTGGCACAGGCTGTAGCTCAGGCTGAGCGCGTCCTCCAGGGTGCGCCGCCGGTTGCGGGCCAGCCGGGTGCCGCCCGCCGCGCGCGGGGTCAGCTCCTCCAGCCGGTTGAGCACCTCCGGCAGCGACTGGGCGATGAGCAGGCGCGCGGCCAGTTCGATGGCCAGCGGGATGCCGTCCAGCCGCTGGCAGAGCTTGGCCGCGTCGACGATGGTGTCGCGGTCGATGGCCACCCCGTCGGCGTCGGCGCGGTCGATGAGCAGCCGCACCGCGTCGTAGTCGGCGAGGGAGTCCACCGGGTGCTCCAGCTGCATGTCCGGGAAGGGCAGCGGTTTGAGCGCGATCACGTGCTCGGCGGCCAGGTCCAGCCACTGCCTGCTGGTGGCCAGCACGCGCAGCTTCGGCGAGGACAGCAGCAGGGTGCCGACCAGTTCGGCGGCGGAGTCGGCCAGGTGCTCGCAGTTGTCCAGCACCAGCAACATGTCCCGGGTCTGCAGGTGCTCGATCAGCAGGTCCAGCGAGGAGCGCGTGGACTGGTCGCGCAGACCCAGCTCGCTGGCGACGGTCTGGGCGAGCAGGTCCGGGTCGGCGAGGTCGCCCAGCCGCAGCAGGTGCACGCCGTCGGGGTAGGCGCCGGAGTCGACCTCGGTGCGGGCGACCTCCTCGGCCAGCCGCGTCTTGCCGACCCCGGCCGTCCCGGCGATGGTGACCAGGCGGGCGCTGCCCGCGAGCTTCTCCCGGACCTCGGACAGGATCTCCGCGCGACCCACGAAGCTGTTGACCGCGGCCGGTACCCCGCGCTGGCGCAGGCGGCTCACGTGCCGACCACGTCCGGGGCGTCCATGGCCCAGCAGGTCATCGCTTCCTCGCTGTCGTGACGGCTGTGGTGTTCGGGCCGGTGCGCGCCCGCGAGCAAACTAGAGCATGTCCGGCGGTTGCCGGTCCCTCCGGGCCATCCGGCGGGGCGTGGCGCGGCGGATCACGCAGACGGGTGACCCACAGGGCGGTCACAGACGAATTCTAGACGCCCGCGCCAGTCCTCCGCGGTGCGCGGGAGAGCGGTCCCGGCAGGCTGGGGGCCTGCCCGCCGGGACCACTGCCGGGGGAGGGACGCGAGGGGTCAGGCGTTGATCTGCCGGGGCGCGCGGGCGCCGGTGGCGACCTCGATGCGGCGCGGCTTCGCCTTCTCCGCGACGGGGATGCGCAGGGTCAGCACACCCGCGTCGTAGCTGGCGTCGATGCGGTCGGCGTCCAGGGCGTCGCCGAGGAAGAGCTGGCGGGAGAAGACGCCGAGCGGGCGCTCCGCCACCTGCATCTCGACCTTGTCCCCGCCCGTCGCGGGACGACGCTCCGCCTTGACCGTCAGCACGTTGCGCTCCACGCTCAGCTCGATCGCCTCGGGGCTGACCCCGGGCAGGTCGAAGGCGACCACGAACTCCTCGCCCTCGCGGTAGGCGTCCATCGGCATGGTGGCCGGGCGCGACCACGTTCCCGTGATCACCTGCTGGGCGAGCCGGTCGAACTCCCGGAACGCGTCGGTGCGCATCAACATCGCTCCACCTCCTGTTGTTCTCGTCTGGTGTCAACGCGCACCACTGTTCTAACATGTCGTCGAAACGATGACAAGTCCGAGCGTCAACGAAAGGATGACATGGCGATGGACGACGACAGCGCGGCGAGAAAGGCCCTCTCCGCCCGGGCGACTGGGGCGCCCGATCCGGTAGCCCAAGCCCTGGAGCTGGTCCGCTCCGTCACCGGGGACGGCGCGGCGACGCCGGAGGAGGTGCTGGCCGCCCTGACCCTGCTGCGCGGGCTGCGCGAGGAGCTGGCGGCGTGGGAACCCCGATTGATCACCGCCGCGCGCGAGGGCGGGACGAGTTGGGTGCGCCTCGCCCCGGCGCTCGGCGTCGCCAGCAGGCAGGCTGCCGAGCGCCGCTACCTGCGACTGCGCACCGAGGGCCTCGACCACCCCGAGAACACCGGTGAAGCACGCGTGCGCGCCGAGCGCGACCGGCGGGCGGGCGAGCGCGCGGTGAACGAGTGGGCCAACGAGAACGCGGGCCGGTTGCGCGGTTTGAGCGGCCGGATCACCGGGCTGAGCGGACTCACCGGGGCGGCGAGGGCCAGCGTCGACGACGTGCGCGAAGCGCTGGGCTCCGATGACAGCGCAGCGCTTCTGGGGCCGCTCGCCGCCGCGTCGGTGCACCTGCACGGCGCGCACCCCGCACTGGCCGAGGAGATCGACGAGATCACCGAGCGCACGAGCGAACTCCGCGACGCTCAGCGAGCGCGGTAGCGACCCCGCCCGACCTCGACGACGTCCCCTTCCGCGATCGTCCGGCGCAACGCCGCGGTGAAGCGTCCCGGCCCCCACTGGGCGGCTCCGAGTCGTGCCCGCAGCTCGGCCCTGGTCAGCGACTCGTGCTGGAGCGCGGTGAGGATCGCCTCCGCCTCGCGCTCGTCGTCGGGGCCCGAGGAGGGGTAGTCGGAGGTGCCCGGCAGCGGCGCGTACCCGGAACGTGTGGCAGCACGGCTGGACACGCGCGGCTTGTCCCCCGCTCCGCTCGGGCTCGCCGACAGCGGGCTGGCGATGTCCTCCAGCGAGCGACCCGCCGCCTCCACGCCGAGCACGATCTCCACGACGCCGCCGAAGATCATCACACCCGCGCCGATGTAGTAGCCGATCGCGACGGCGGAGAGTTCACCGGTCTCGACGAGCGCGCCGAACAGGACGGGCCCGATGATGCCGCCGAGCCCGGTGCCGACCGAGTAGAACAACGCGATCGACATCGCCCGGATCTCCAACGGGAAGATCTCCGAGACGGTCAGGTAGGCCGCGCTGGCGCCCGCCGAGGCGAGGAAGAACACCGCCGTCCACGCGAGCGTCAGCGTCGTCTCGGTGAGCAGGCCCTGCTGGAAGAGCAGGCCGGTTCCGACGAGCAGCGCACCGGAACCCAAGTAGCAGAGAGAGATCATCGTGCGGCGGCCGACGGTGTCGAAGAGCTTGCCGAGCACCAGCGGGCCGATCAGGCTGCCGACGGCGAGCGGGATCAGGTAGCCGCCGACCGTCGCGCCGGAGATGCCGAAGAAGCGCCCGAGCACCAGGGCCTGGGTGAAGTAGACGGCGTTGTAGAGGAAGGCCTGCCCGATGAAGAGGCCGAGCCCGAGCAGCGTGCGCTTCGGGTAGGTCTTCACGAGGACCTTGGCCACCGTGCCGAAGCCGACCGTGCCGCGCTGCTTCACCTCGATGCGCTCGGACACCGGCTCCAGCTTCGTGCCGGTCTGCTGCTCCACCTGGCGCTCGATCTCCCCGACGAGCTTGTCGGCCTCGTCGGCGCGACCGTGGGTGAACAGCCAGCGCGGGCTCTCCGGAACGTTGCGGCGCACCAGCAGGATGCCCACGCCGAGCACCGCGCCGAGTGCGAAGGCGATCCGCCAGCCGAGGTCCACCGCGAACAGGCTCGGGTCGAGCAGCACCAGGGTCAGCGCGGCTCCCACCGCCGCGCCGAGCCAGTACGAACCGTTGACGATGAGGTCCACGCGGCCCCTGACGCGCGCGGGGACCAGTTCGTCGATCGCGGAGTTGATCGCCGCGTACTCGCCGCCGACCCCGGCTCCGGTGAGGAAGCGCATGAGGAAGAACCACCAGGCGCTGAAGGAGAACGCGGTGAGCACCGTCGCGACCAGGTACAGGGCGAGGGTCAGCAGGAACAGCTTCTTCCGGCCCAGTCGATCCGTGAGGTAGCCGAAGAACAGCGAACCCAGGACGGCGCCGAGCACGTAGAAGGACGCCGCGAGCCCGACTTCGGTCTCCGTCAGGCGCAGGCCGCTCTCCGGGTCGGTCAGCCGTTCGCCCAGTGCGCCCACGATGGTGACTTCCAAGCCGTCGAGAATCCACACCGTGCCCAGGCCGAGCACCACGGTCCAGTGCCACTTCGCCCACGGCAGGCGGTCCATCCGCGCCGGGACATCGGTCTTCACGCTCTCCTCGGCCACGGTCCGCTCCCGTCCTCCGGTACGCGTCGTGGACTACCCCGCGTCGATCGTGGGCACACCCTCTGCATGACCGATCGGGAGAAGGTGCCCGTCATCCGGCAGGTGGTGCTCGACGGCACCGACATCAGAACGCTCGCGGAGTTCTACCGCCGGCTGCTCGGGCTGGCCTACCGGCCGGGCGACGAGGACGGCGACGCGGACTGGCTCGTGTTGCGGAACCCCGGCGGTGTGCAGCTCGCGTTCCAACAGGTCGACGTGCTGCCTTCGGCGAGCTGGCCGGACAATTCGCCTGTGCCACAACAGTTTCACCTCGACATGACCGTGGAGACCGTCGCCGATCTGGACGACCAGCACTCTCGCGTCCTGCGCCTGGGCGGACACTTGCTCCTCGACCGCAGCGAGGACCCCGAGGAACCGCTGCGCGTCTACGCCGACCCCGCAGGACACCCCTTCTGCGTCTTCGTGACCCCCGCCGTCTGAGGCGCATCCCGGTCACGGTGCCGCCGGGGGTTGGGGTGTCTTCAAGACCAGCAAACCCGCCTGTTGATCATCGTTAACCGCCGCAAACCCAGCGGTCTTCGAACTCGGTACTGCTGATCCGAGGAACGGGGACCGGTCACGCGACGGCGGTTGCCTCGACGATCTTGGCCACCACGTCCCGCCCGGGGTTAGGGTTGGGGGGTGTTGGACCCGGAGTTGGCGATCGGTTTCGCTCTGCCTGACAACGAGTTCGCGTGGAGCGAGGACGATGTGGTGCGCTACCACCTCGCGCTCGGGGCGGGCGCCGAGCACACCGATCCGGCGGAGTTGCGCTATCTGCTGGACGCGCCGCACGTGCTGCCGACCTTCGGGATGACGGTGCCCGCCGCGCTCGGAGTAGCGGCTGCTCAGCACTACCACGCGGAGCCGCCGGAGATTCGGTTTCCCGGTGTGGAGCTGGAGTTGGCGAAGCTGGTTCACGCGCGCCAGGAGATCGTGGTGCACCGGCCGATGCCTCCGTCGGGCGCGGGGACGGCGAGCAGCCGGATCACGGCGCTGCACGACAAGGGCTCGGCGGCGATCATCGTCCAGGAGGCGTCGCTGACCACCGCCGGGCAGCCGTTGTTGAGCTTCCGCACGAGCATTCACGCGCGTGGCGAAGGCGGCTTCGGCGGGGAGCGCGGGCCTTCGGCGGCTGAGCTCGCGGTGCCGATGCCGGACCGCGCGCCGGATGCGGTGGTGGTGACGAAGACCTTGCCGCAGCAGGCTTTGCTCTACCGGCTGTGCGGCGAGCGCAACGCGGTGCACGCCGACCCCGAGCGCGCCCGCGCAGCCGGTTTTCCCGGGCCGACGCTCCAAGGCGTGTGCGTGTACGGGATGGTGTGCAAGGCGGTCACGGATGCCGTACTCGGCGCCGACCCGACGCGAATTCGTCGCTATGAAGCCAGGTTCGCGGGCGTGGTGTTCCCGGGAGAGGCGTTGGAAACACGCATCTGGCGCTCCAGTAAAGAAATCCTGTTCGCCACCGTGGTGCCCGGAGAGCCGGAACGGCCGGTGCTCGCAGACTGTCGGATCACGTGCGCACCGGCAGATGCGCGGGACCGCGAATGACACGCGACGGGCAATAGCGGACGCGGCCCGCGATGCGGAGATCGGGATAGCGCGTGAACAACGCCTGGAGCGCGATCCGCCCTTCGAGCCGCGCCAAGCTCGCGCCGATGCAGTAGTGGATGCCAGCCGCGAAGGACAGGTGATCGTGCGGGTTGGGGCGCGTGAGGTCGAGCCGGTGCGGGTCGGTGAACACCTCGGGGTCGCGGTTGGCACCGGCCAGCAACGTCACGATCGGCGAGCCCGCCGCGAGGTCCCGCCCCGCGAGCGTGGTCGGCGCGCGCACGATGCGAACACCGTACTGCGCGGGCGCGTCCAGCCGCAGGGTTTCTTCGACGAGGGTCGCCGCCAGGCCAGCGGGATCAGCGAGAAAGCGTTGGTGCTGAACGGGTTCGTCGAACAGGCCGACCACGGCGTTGCCGATGATGTTGGCGGTGGTGACGAAGCCGCCGATCAGCAACGCCTCGCAGGTGGCGACGAGGCCTTCGCGGCTCATCTCCCCCGCCTCGGTCGCCCGCACCATCCGCGACACCAGGTCCTCGCCCGGATCGGCGGCTCGGCGGTCGCACAGATCGCTGAAGTACGAGGCCATTTCGGTGAGCAGCTTGCGGGTTCTGCGCACTTCGCCCGGAGTCCGCGCGCCGTCGACGATCGCGCCGAACTCGATGCCCCACCGCACGAACAGCTCGTGGTCGGCCACGGGCATGCCGAGCATCTCGCAGATCACCCGGCTCGGCACGCGCACGGCGAACTCGCCGATGAGGTCCACAGTGGACTGTCCAGCGAGCCGTTCCAGTTCCTCTGACACAACGCCGGTGACGAACTCCTCCTGCGCGCGCATGGCCTGCGGCGTGAACGCGGGCGCGACGATCTTGCGCAGCCTGCCGTGCTCCGGCGGGTCGATCGACGCGAACGAGTCGTCCAGCGGGTGCACCAACCGCCCAGCACCACCGCCGACCGGGCGCAGCGTCCGCTTCGACACCGTGGTCGGCACCGCGCCGAAGTCCGAGGAGCGCAAAACCTTGCCGCACAAGGCGTGCGAGGCCGTCATGTACAAGCCGCTCGGCCCGCGCACGAGATCTCCGGCCGCGCGGATGTCCTCGTAGCGGTCGTAACCCGCTCGACCGCGCGGCAGGTTGAGCACGCGTGACACAGGATCGCCTTGGGCCGCCGAGCGAACGAGCCTGGCCTTGCCCTTGTACAGCCGCAACGCCTCCCGGATCACCGCGACGACACCAGCTTCGGCGCGCGGGTGATACCGCGCTCGCGCAGCTCCTCGGCGATGCGCTCGCGCAGCACGTACTTCTTGATCTTCGTGCCGGACATCGGCCACTCGGTGACGAAGCGGACGTAGCGGGGCACGCGGTAGGTCGCGATCGCGCCGAGGCAGAAGTCGATCAGCTCCTGCTCCTCGACCGAAGCATCGGGCTTGAGCTGCACGAACGCCGCGGGAACCTCGACGTAGTGGCCATCGGGCGCGCCGACCACCTGCGCCATCAGCACGGCGTCGTGCCGCAGCAGGTAGCCCTCCACCTCGGCGGCGGACACGTTCTCGCCGCCCACCTTGAGCATGTCCTTGAGCCTACTGACAAAAGTGACCCTGCCGTCGGCGTCCATCGTGGCGATGTCGCCGGTGTGAAACCACCCGTCGGCATCGAAAACCCGTTGGGAAAGCTCAGGGTCCTTGTAGTAGCCGTCGAAGCAGTTGGAGCCGCGGAACAGCAGCTCGCCCTCGGAACCCGGCGAAAGGTCGACGCCGGTCTGCGGGTCGACGACGCGGCACTCCATGCCCGGCAACGGATGCCCGCCTGTGGTGACGCGCTCCTCCAGCGAATCGTCCCGGTGGTTCACCGCGAGGAACGAACAGGCCTCGGTCATGCCGAAGCACGACACCTGCGTCGCGGAAGGGAGCCGGGAAGCCATGTCGCGCAAGCGCTCCGGCACGCCGACGGCCATCACCAAGCGCAGTGCGGACAGATCACGCGAAGCGAAGTCGGGCTGGTTCACCACGGGCAGCCAGATCGTCTCGAAGCCGGGCAACGCGACCGTGCAGCGCTGCGACTCCAGCTGGTCGAGCGCCACGACAGGATCGTAGAAACCCGTGTGCACGTAGGAACATCCGCCGTAGATCGAGGCGATGGCGAAGGCGATCCCGCCGATGTGGAACAGCGGCAACGCGGTCCAGATGCGGTCCTCCGGCGTCAGCTCGAAGCGCTCGTGCACCGTCGCCGCGGCGAACCGGCAGAACGCCTCGTGGCTGAGCATCGCGCCCTTGGGGCTGGCCGTGGTGCCCGAGGTGTACATGACCACCGCGGTGTCGCGGACGCGGACGAGAGCTTGCCGTCGGCGCACCTCATCGGCTGGTGTTCTTCCAGCCAGATCGAGGAATTCGGGATCATCCGGCAGCACCAGGCGCGGGCCGTCGGTCAGCGTCTCGGCGAGCAGGTCGGTGAACGCGGGCTCGGTGACCAGCACGCGCAGCCCGGAGTGCGCGACGACCTGGTTCAGCTCGTAGCCCTTGAAGCGCGCGTTGACGGGCACCGGTATCGCGCCGATCTTCGCGACGGCGAACAGCGCGGCGAGCGAGTCGACGCGGTTGGACAGCATGATGCCGACCGGGTCGCCACGACCGACACCGGCGCCGATCAGCCCGCGCGCCAACAGGTTCGCCCGCTCGGCGAGCACACCGTACGTCGCCGATTCGGCGGGGAACGACAGTGCCACCCGATCGTGGTATTCCTCGGCTCGCCGGTCCAGCAGGTCGCCCAGCGTCGTGGCCTCGATCCAGCGGCCGTTGACCGACTCAGCCATGTGACCTCGCTCGTCCGCAGGTGGGCACAGGGTGGGAAAACCCTGCTGGGCAAGGAACCCTCCGTCAGGCGAACACCTGTGTCAACGGCCGAACGGGTGTAGCCGAAAGGCCGGGTGGTCCGCGTCGGCCTGACCCGAAAGGTTGTGCGCATTCGGCCTTCGGCGTTCGGATTCCGGCACGTGCTCGATGCATACTTCGGCCGCAGACCCCCGACACAGGAGTCCCCAGCGATGTTCAACCGCGCCAAGGCCACCGGGGCAGCGGCAGCCGCACTCCGCTGGCTCAAGGGAAGGCAGCTTCCCGACGGGTCCATTGTGGACGATCCAGGGACGTTGGTCTTCCAGGAGTGGGACACCGTCAACGCGCTCAAGGCGATCGGCACGTGGCGCCACGACGCGCCGTTCTCCGACGACGGCACGACCGACGCCGCGCTGGATTTCCTTCGGGCCAAGGCGAAACCTGGCGGCGTGCTGAGCTGGGGCGTGCTGGACACCACTCCTGACGAGTACTGCACGGAGACCAGCAGCGAGTACGTCTCGGCGCTGACCATGCTCGACCGCACCGACGAGGCGCGTTCGAGCGCGGAGTTCCTGTGCTCCCAGCAGCTTCCCGAAGGACCGTGGGAGGAGGTGCACTCGCACATCCCCAAGGCCTTCCAGACCGAGCCCTCGGTGACCGGGTTCGCGCTCCAAGCGCTGCTCGGGCTCGACATGGACCCGCCGCACCTCAAGGAAGCGCTGGACTTCCTGGTCGCGGCGCAGCGGCCGGAGGGGCACTTCGGGATCAACTGGTACTACTACGGGACGCACTACTACCTGATGCGCCCGGCCGTCGCGGCTCTCGCCGAGTTCGGCCACCACGCCGCCGTCGCCGCCGCACGCGACTTCACGCTGTCCGACCAGCGCTCCGACGGCAGCTGGTTCCACCAGGTCGAAGGCTTCGGCGAGTACTCCTCGCCCGAGCAGCACACCGCGCTCGCCCTGGGCACCCTGGCGCACGCGCGCACCGGAACCGACCACCCCGCAGTGCGCAGGGGGCTCGCGTGGCTTCTTGAGCGCCAACGCGAAAACGGCTCGTGGGACGGCGGTTCCTACCCCTACCCGGCGACCAGCTCCTACGCGTCGTTCCGGGCCACCCAACACATCTTCACCACCGCTCAGGTGCTCTCCACCCTGAAGCGCTTCGCTGAGCTGGAGGCCGCGACATGACCCATTCCCCCGACCCGGTCGCGATCGTCGGCATCGGCTGCCGCCTGCCCGGCGGCGTGGCTGATCACGAGTCGCTGTGGCGCGTGCTCAGCGACGGCGTCGACGCGATCGGCCCGATTCCCCCGCAGCGCTGGGACGTCGAGCGCTTCTACGCACCCAAGGCCCAGCAGCCGGGCCGGATGAACGCGCGCGAGGGCGGCTTCCTGGACGAGGTCGACACCTTCGACGCGGCGTTCTTCGGCATCTCCGGCCGGGTCGCGGAGCAGATGGACCCGCAGCAGCGGCTGCTGTTGGAGGTCGCGTGGGAGGCGCTGGAGGACGCGGGCGTCGTCCCCGCGAAGCTCGCCGGTGGGCAGACCGGCGTGTTCGTCGGTGCGTGCAGCCAGGACTACGGCGGTTTGCAGTCCGCGCCCGGCGAGGTCGAGGGGCTCGGCCCGCACTCGGCGACCGGAACGTTCATGAGCATCGTCTCCAACCGCCTGTCCTACACGCTGGACCTGCGCGGCCCCAGCATGACCATCGACACCGCGTGCTCGTCCTCCCTGGTCGCGGTGCACCTCGCCTGCGAGAGCCTGCGCAGCGGCGAGAGCGAGCTGGCGTTGGCGGCCGGGGTGAACGTCATGCTCACGCCGCAGTTCGCGATCGCGTTGAGCCAGGCCGCGATGCTCTCGCCCGACTCCCGTTCGCGTGCTTTCGATTCGCGCGCCAACGGTTACGTGCGCGGCGAGGGCGCGGGCGTCGTCGTGCTCAAACCGCTCAGTCGTGCACTGGCCGACAACGACCGCGTGTACGCGGTGATCCACGGCTCTGCGGTGAACCAGGACGGCCGCACGCAGGGGATCACGCTGCCCAGTGGTGACGCGCAGGAGGCCAACTTCCGCGTGGCGCTGGAGCGTGCGGGTGTCGCGGCCTCGGAGATCGGCTACGTCGAAGCGCACGGAACCGGTACGCCGGTTGGTGATCCCATCGAGGCGAACGCGCTGGGCCGCGTGCTTCGCGAAGGTCGCGGCGACGGGGACAGCGCGCTGATCGGCTCCATCAAGACCAACATCGGCCACCTTGAGGCGGGCGCTGGGATCGCTGGCTTGATCAAGGCGGCGCTGAGCGTGCACCACCGCAGCATTCCGCCGAGCCTGCACTACCGCGCGCCCAACCCGGACATCGATTTGGAGGCGCTGCACGTCGCGGTGCCGACTGCCGTGCAGCCGTGGCCGAGCCGGTACCCACGTGCGGTGGCCGCCGTGAACTCCTTCGGCTTCGGTGGCACCAACGCGAACGTCGTGCTGGGCGAGGCTCCGTCCGTCGAAGCTCCTGCTGTCGCGGCGTCGCCCTCCCCCAGCCTGATCACGTTGAGCGCGCGGAACTCCACGGCGTTGCGGGAGCTGGCCGCGCAGGTCGCGGACCGCTTGGAACGCGAGCCGATCGAACCCGAGCGGTTGGCCGGGCACCTCGCGCTCCGCCGGTCCCACCACGGCCACCGGCTCGCGGTGTCGGGCTCCACGGTTCCCGAACTCGTCACCGCGTTACGCGATGTGTCCACAAAGGACGTTCTGAAGCAGCGCGGACGGATCGCGTTCCTGTACAACGGCCAGGGTCCGCAGTGGTACGCGATGGGGCGCCAGCTGCTGGAGACCAGTCCGGTGTACCGGGAGAAGATCCTTGAGTGCGATCGGTTGGCGCACAAGTACCTCGGTTGGTCGATCTACGAAGCCCTTGTGGCCGAGGAAGAATCCTCGCGCGTTCACGAGACGCACTGCCTCCAGCCGACGATGTTCGCGCTCCAGGTCGCGCTGACTGAGCTGTGGAAGTCCTGGGGCGTGGTGCCGGACGCCGTGCTCGGCCACAGCATGGGTGAGATCGCTGCTGCTCACGTCAGCGGCGCGCTCGACCTCGACACCGCGTTGCGCGTGATCTGCCACCGCTCGCGCATCCAGGAGAAGGCCGATCCGACCGGCGGCATGATGTTCGTCGCGCTCGGCAAGGACGAGGCGCTCGCCCTCTGCGAGGCGCACCCGGGGAAACTGTGGCTGTCAGCGGAGAACAGCCCGCGCGCCAGCACGCTCT
The DNA here is from genome assembly GCF_039537405.1 of Allokutzneria multivorans. Taxonomy (NCBI): domain Bacteria; kingdom Bacillati; phylum Actinomycetota; class Actinomycetes; order Pseudonocardiales; family Pseudonocardiaceae; genus Allokutzneria; species Allokutzneria multivorans. The sequence goes on from NZ_BAABAL010000007.1 coordinate 63,308, forward strand.
CCGGCCGCTTGCCCGTGCTCGACGCGGTCGCGGCCGAGCTCGGCGAGCGCGGAGTCTTCGCCCGCGTGCTCAAGGTCAACTGCGCGTGCCACAGCCAGGACATGGACCCGCTGCGCGAGGAGCTTCTGTCCACTTTGGACGGCATGTCCGGTGGAGCGACCACGATCCCGATGTACTCCACGGTCACCGGGGCTCGGATCGACGGCGCCGAGCTGGGCGTGGACTACTGGTGGAGCAACTTCCGCCAGCCCGTGCTGTTCGAGCCCGCCGTGCGCGCGCTGGTCGCTGACGGCGTGGACACCTTCGTCGAGCTGAGCCCGCACCCGGTGCTGGCCAACTCCCTCAAGGAGATCAGCGAGGACGCGCTCGTGCTCGCCTCGTTGTCCCGCAAGAGCGAGGACTGGCCGTCGTTCCTGGGCGCGCTGGGCGAGCTGTACGTGGCGGGTCACGAGATCGACTGGGCGCGGCGCTACCCGGCCGCCGACGTGCTCGACCTGCCGACGAATCCGTGGGTGCGCGAGAGCTACTGGAACGAGAGCGAGGTGTCGCTGCGCTACCGGGCAGGCGGGCAGGAGCACCCGATGCTCAAGCGCGTCGACGCGGTCCGGCCGACGTGGGAGATCCGCTGGAGCGACCACAGGCTCTCCTGGGTGGGCGAGCACGACGTGTTCGGCTCGGTGATCGTTCCCGGAGCGTCCTACGTGGAGGCTGCGCTCGTCGCGGCGCGCGAACTGACCGGGCAGAGCTGTGGCTTGGACTACGTGGCGTTCGAGCGCGCGTGCGTGCTGGACGAGGAAGATCCGCAGCTGAGCCGGATCGAGCTGAACCCCGATGACGGCACCTTCCAGGTCCACCACCGCTCCGTGCGCGGGTCGACGTGGATTCGCGCCGTGCACGGCAGGTTCCACGCCGCGTCCTCCACCGTGGACACCTCGGAGAGCGTCGAGGCGATCAGGGCTCGGTGTGATCGGAGCTTCGCGGCCACCGACGTCTACAAGGTGTTGAGCGACAAGGGATACCGCTACGGCTCGACGTTCTGCGGCATCGACCGGTTGCACGTCGGCCCCGGCGAGTCGCTCGCCCGCATCGTCGTGCCGCGCCTGCTGCGCCGAGCCCTCGACGGCTACCTGTTCCACCCCGCCGTGCTCGACGCGTGCTTCCAGAGCGGCATCCTGCACCCGACCGCCGACAAGCCGTTGGAGCTGCTGCCGCACACCTATCTGCCGACCTCGATCGCGAACGTGCGCGTGCACGGCGATCTCTCGAAGGCCGCGTGGTGCCACACCATCGCGCACAAGCACGACGTGAACGGCTTGTCCGTCGACATCCGCGTGCTGGGCGCTTCCGGCGAACTGCTCGCGGAGTACCTGCGCCTTGAGGGCAAGGTCCTTCGGCACGACAGCTCGGGGATCGAGGACCACCTCTACCACCTCGCCTGGGAGGTCGACCGCGAGTCCGACGGCGCGGGCACCGCTGTGGCCAGCGCGATCACGCTCGCGCCATCGGAGCTTGCGCTCGACGAAGAGGCCGCCACCACGGCGGTCCGGCTCTCACGGCACGGCTACGCGACCGAGTACCAGGGCGACCTCAACGAGCTGTGCTCCGCATATGTGCTGGACTGCCTCGCACGGTTCGGTGTCGGCCACGAGTTCGGCCTCGACGACCTCTCCGGACTGCAACCGCGTCTGCGTCAGGCGATGGCGGGCTACCTGGCCTTCTTGGTCTCCGATGGCTTGCTCGGTCAGGACGGGGAGCGGTTCCGTCGGACCGGTCCATCCACTGTGGACACTGAGGCGCTCTGGTCGCGCACCTTCACCCGCCACCCGTCGGCGGCGTGGGAGCTGTTGTTGCTGCGCAAGACCGGCTCGCGGCTGTACGACGTTCTCACCGGCGAGGCTGATCCCCTGGAGCTGTTGTTCCCGGCGGGCTCGCAGGAGGAGACCGAGCCGATCTACCAGAGTTCGCCGGTGTCGCGCCTCTACAACATCCTGATGAAGCGCGCACTGGAGCGCTTCGTCGCCGCCACTGATCCTCGGCGGCAGTTGCGGGTGCTTGAGGTCGGCGGTGGTACGGGCGGCTTGACGGTGAACGTGCTCGGCGTGTTGCCGCCCGAGCGCACGGAGTACGTGTTCACCGATGTCTCCCCCGCGTTCGCACAGGCGGCCCGGGATCGCTTCGGCACCTACGGTTTCGTCACCGCGCGCACGTTGGACATTGAGCGGGATCTCGAAGAGCAGGGCATCGAGCCGGGCTCCTTCGACATCGTGCTCGCCTCCGACGTCGTGCACGCGACCAGCGACCTGAAGCGCACGCTGTTCCACCTCCAGGACGCTCTTGCGCCGGGCGGCGTGCTCGGCCTCATCGAGGCGCTGCCCGGGAACCGTCAACTCGACCTGACGTTCGGGCTCACCACGGGCTGGTGGGCTTTCCGGGACCTCGCGCTGCGCAAGGACGGCCCGCTGCTCGGCGTCGACGCCTGGCGAGAAGTGCTGCGCTCGGCCGGTTTCGAGGACGTCGCGGCGCTCGGCGATCCCGGGCACACTGGCGCGGGCGCACAGGCCGTGCTGCTCGCCCGCACTCCTGCCAGCTCCACCGGATTTCGGGTCACCGAGGCTTGGGGCGATGTCAGCGAGTGGCTGATCGTCGCTGAGCCGGGTGACGCGCTCGCGTCGCAGATCGCCGCCCGGGTGACGGCTGACGGTGGCCGGGCGGTCCTCGCGGCTCCGGGCGAGAAGCCGGAGGTGACCGCACCCGTCCGGATCGTCTTCTGTGGACAGTCCACTATGGACATCGCAGGGCTGTTCCAGTTCGAGTCGTCCAGGGTCTTCCTGCTGACCAGGGGCACGCACGCGGTCCGTGCTGACTCGGTGGACCTCGCCGGAGCACCGGTGTGGGGTGTCGGCACGGTCGCGGGCCTGGAACACCCGTCGTCGAAGTGCACGATGATCGACCTGGCCGCTTCGCCGGAGCCCGGCGAGATCGAAGCTGTGTGGCGTGAACTGGTCTCCCCCGGTGCTGAGCGGGAGATCGCTCTGCGCGCGGGGACGCGTTTCGTGCGGCGGCTGCGTTCCCTTCCTGCACCACGGGTCTCCGCCGGAGCGGATGCGTACGCGTTGGAGCTGGGCACGCCCGGCGCGCTCGATTCGCTGGCTTTCGTCTCCGTCCCGTTCCACGAGCCCGGTCCCGGGCAGGTGGAGATCGAGGTCGTCGCGGCGGGGCTGAACTTCCTCGACCTGATGACGGCGCTCGACCAGGTTCCGGCGCTGGAGACCACGTCGTCCTACCGCTTCGGCGCGGAGTGCTCCGGTGTGGTGACCCGTGTCGGCGCGGACGTCACCGGTCTCAGCCCCGGCGACCCCGTGATCGCGGTCAGCAGCGCTCAGCTGGCGGTCGCTTCGCACGTCACGCTCGACGCGGTCAACGTGGTGGCCAAGCCCGCCGCGCTCGGCTTCGAGGAGGCCGCGTCCACGCCGATCGTGTTCCTGACCGCGTGGTACGCCTTGGAGCGGCTGGCTCGGGTGCGGCCCGGCGACCGCGTGCTGATCCACTCCGCAGCGGGTGGCACGGGCTTGGCGGCGATCCAGATCGCGCGCCGCGCGGGTGCTGAGGTCTTCGCGACGGCGGGCAGCCCGGAGAAGCGCGCACTGTTGCGGTCCTTGGGAGTCCAGCACGTGATGGACTCGCGGTCGCTGGACTTCGTCGAGCACGTCCGGGCCGTCACGGGTGGTGCCGGGGTCGATGTGGTGCTCAACTCGTTGACCGGCGCGGCGGCCACGCGGAGCCTCGACTGCCTCGCTCCCTACGGGCGGTTCGTGGAGATCGGCAAGCGCGACCTGCTCGATGACCGGCGGCTCGGGCTTCGTCCGTTCCTGCGCAACCTGGCCTACCTCAGCTTCGACCTCCGCCAGCTGATCGTCGACCGCCCCGCCGAGGTGCGCGCCGAGCTGGAGCGGCTCGTCGGGCTCCTGGCCTCTGGCGAGCTGAACCCCTTGCCGTACCGGGTGTTCCACCCGCGCCAGGCCGAGGCGGCGTTCCGCCAGATGGCCGCGGCGAAGCACGTCGGCAAGCTCGTGCTCGCGATGGACGAGCGCGATGTGACCGTGCGCCCTCAGCCTCGCCCGATCGACTGGAGCGGGACGTGGTTGATCACCGGCGGCCTCGGCGGGGTCGGCCTGGCCATGGCCGACTCGCTCGCCTCCGCAGGGGTTTCGCACCTCGTGCTGCTCGGCCGCTCCGGCGCTTCTCGCCTGGAGGCTGCTGACCGCGTGGAAGCTTTGCGCGCCAAGGGTGTTTCGGTCGTCGTCGAAGCGGCTGACGTGAGTTCGCGGTCGTCCATGGAAGGCGTTCTGGAGCGGATCGCCCGCGATCTCCCACCGCTCGCCGGAGTACTGCACTGCGCGATGGTCCTCGACGACGTCTTGCTTGCAGACTTGGACAGTGAGCGGATGGAGCGGGTGTACGCGCCGAAGGCGTTGGGCGCGTGGCACTTGCACGAGCTGACCAAGGAGCTGCCGCTGCGTGCGTTCGTGCTCTTCTCCTCGGCGGCCTCGATGATCGGCAACCGTGGTCAGGCGAACTACGCCGCGGCCAACAGCTTCCTCGACCAGCTCGCCGAACACCGTGCCGCCCAAGGGCTTCCGGCGCTCGCGGTGAACTGGGGCGCGATCTCCGACGCGGGCTACGTCGCGCGGCACGCCGATGTGGCCAAGCTCGTCGCGGCTTCCGGCATGCGAGACTTCACCACGCACGAGGCGTTCCGCGTGCTGAGCGAGCTGCTGTCGACGACGCACTCCAACGTCGGTGTGCTGCCGATGGACTGGCCCAGGTTCTTCCAGCAGTACGGCGAGGACGTGCCGCCCCGCTACGCCGAGCAGGTCGAACTGCACGGCTCGGCGAGCTCCGAGCAGGCGGTGTCCGGATCGCTGCGCCAGCGGTTGCGCACGCAGACCGGTGACGCGCGCGAACTCCTGCTCCGCGAGGTGTTGCGGGCGCGGGTGGCCACCGTGCTCGGCATGCCGTCGACGGATCTGGACGACACCAAGCCGCTGATGGACTACCTGGATTCGCTGCTGGCGGTGGAGATCAGCTCGTGGCTCGAACGCGAGCTGGGCGCCAAGGTGACGATCATGGAACTGATGAAGGGGCCGAGCGTGGAACAACTCGCGGGCCAGCTGCTGGAGCGAATGGTGGAGCGGTAGCACGTGGAGGAGATCGAGATCCGCCTGCCTCGCGCTGGGATCACGGTGCGGGGCAGGCGCTTCGGCTCGCCGGGCGGACTGCCTGTGCTGTGCCTGCACGGCTGGCTGGACAACTGCGCGAGCTTCACGCCGATGGCTTCGCGGCTCGACGGCTTCGAGCTGGTCACCATCGACCTGCCGGGGCACGGCCTTTCCGACCCGGTCCCGTCACCGACCTGCCAGTACCTGGACTACGTCGCGTGCGTGCTCGAACTCGCGCGCGTCCAGGGCTGGCAGCGGCTCCAGCTCATCGGGCACTCGCTCGGTGGCGCGCTGTCCGCGCTCATCGCGGGCGCGGCACCGTCGCTGGTGGAACGTTTGGTGTTGATCGATGCAATCGGCCCGCTGTCGGCCTCTCCGGAGGTCGGGCGGGAGAGCGTCGGCCGCTACCTGTCCGCCTACCTCGCCGACGAGCCCGCGCCCGTCTACCGCACCCGTTCGCAGGCGTTGAAGGCGCGTGTGCAGCTCGCCGACATCCTGCTCGACACCGCTTCTCTGTTGTTGGAGCGCGATCTGCGGGAAGTTCCGGGCGGCTTCTCCTGGCGCAGCGACAACCGGCTCCGCCACCCGTTCACCATGACCTTCACCGAGGAGCAGGTGCGCGCTTACCTCGGCGCCATCACCGCGCCCGTGCTGTTCGTCGAGGCCGAGCGGACCGCACTGCGCGAGGACTACTACCCCGGCAGGCTCGCCGCCGTGCCCAACTTGACCAAGGTGAGACTCGCGGGCGGGCACCACCTGCACGTCGAGAACCCTGACCCGGTGGCTGAGGCAGTGCGGGGGTTCCTGGGAAATTAGCTGGTACGAGTTTCCGGTGCCGTCCATCCTGAGCGCATGTTCCAGCACGAGATCCGCGCGGCGCACACGCCGTCGACGATCACGGTCTACCAGGCGTACTCGCCGCTGATCGGTCTTCCCGCTGCCCGAGACGGTCGCTTCCCGGAGGTGTGGAAGCGCGATCGGATGACGTGGATCAAGCCCTCGTTCCTCTGGATGATGTACCGCTGCGGCTGGGCGAGCAAGGAGGGACAGGAGGTTGTGCTGGCGGTGGAGATCACGCGCGACGGCTTCGACTGGGCGCTGGCCAACGCCTGCCTTTCCCACTACCAGCACGGCCTGCACGAGTCCCGCGCCGACTGGCAGCGGCAGTTGCGGCGCTCGCACGCGCGCGTCCAGTGGGACCCGGAGCGCGACCTCGGGCTCAATCCGCTCCCGCACCGCGCCTTGCAGCTAGGACTCGGCGGCGAGGCTGCTCAGCGGTATGCCGACGAGTGGATCGTGTCGATCACCGACGTCACCGGGCTGGCCCGTCGTGTGCACGGCCTCGTCCGGGAGGGGAGCCACGACGCGGCGCGGGAACTCCTCCCGGTCGAGGAGCCGTATCCGGCCGCGCTGAGCCACCTAGTTCCAGATCAGGCGTGAGCGCGTCGCCCAGTACTGCTCCGCGGGCTCGGCGAGGTCGCTCAGATCCTCCATGTCGACGTCGAGCGCGCGGAGGTTGTCGTCGAGCTGCTGGGTGCTCGCGGCTCCACTGAGGACGGTGTCGGCCCACGGCTGAGCCAGCGCCGCCGCGATCGCGATGGCGTCCGGGCCGACTCCGTGGCGCTGGGCCAGCTCGGCGATGCGGGCGGGCGGGTTCGCAATGAGCCTGCCGTTGGCCACGGTTTCCTTGAGCAGCACCTGCGCTCCGGCTTCGTGGGCCTGCCTCAGCGCGGGGCCGACCGACGGTTCGAGAACGTTCCACGTGGACTGGACGACAGTGAAGATCCCCAGCTCCAGCGCGCGTTCCACCGTCGCGGCCTGCGCGGGGCCGGAGGTGGAGAAGCCGACGCGCACCCCGGACTCCGCGAGCGCGGCGAGTGCTTCGAGCAGCGGCTCGTCGGTGAACAGCGGGCTGTCCGGTGTGAGTGAGTGGACCTGGTAGTAACCGACCTGATTGCCAAGCAGCGCTTGGGTTTGCGCCCACTGAGCGGTGAAGCGGGCGAGGGAGTGCTCCTTGACCTCGTGCACCTCGGCGTCCGGGCGCCAGTCGGCCACGTAGGCGTAGCCCCACTTGCTCGACACCGTCACGTCGGTGATCGCGCGGTCCGCCAGCCACCCGGCCAGGAACTCCTCGGAGCGGCCGTAGGAGCGCGCCGCGTCCACCCAGCGGACCCCGCGCGCGTGGGCCGCGTCGAGCACCTCCCAGCACGCCAGGCGCATCGCCTCGACCGTGCGCTCTCGCGGCAGGGCGTCCTCGCGGCCGAGGTTGATGTAGGCGGGGCGGCCGAGCGCGGCCAGGCCGAGTCCGATGCGGTCGAGCATGCCGACCAGCCTAGTTGTCCACATACGTGAATGCTTGTCACATTCGCGATCGGCTGTCACCCTTGCCGGACCGCCGCGTTCCCTGCTTCACACCGGAGGTTTGGTGATGGCGATGAGGCCACGCGCACTGACCGGGGCCGCGCTCGTCGGCGGACTGCTACTGCTCGCGCCGGGCACCGCGGGAGCCGAGGTCGAGCCGGGCGGATGGACGTCCCACTCGCCCTCGTTCACCGTGCAGGAGAGGGGGTGCGGCAGCGTCAGCGGGCTCACCTTCTCGCTGTCGTGCTCCACCGCGAGCGGAGACCAGCGCGCCGAACGGCGCTACGCGACCTACACCGGCGGTACCCGCCAGTTCGAGGGCTCGTTCCGGATCACCAGCATGGGTGGTACCCGGATCAGCCTCAAGCAGACGTTCCACGAATCAGCCAGCGGCCCGTTCTTCATGCTCGCCGTGGAGCGCGGCGGCCGGCTCTACGCCGTGCACGGCGGTGACACCGTCGCCAGCGGAGCCACCGTCGGCACCACGGTGCGCGTCAACACCGTGCACCAGGTCGGCAGCGAACACCGCACCTACGTCAACGGTTCGCTGCGGCACCGGACCTCCAGCCCCGGCGGCAGCTTCTACGACAAGTTCGGCGCGTACCGCACCAACAGCGGCAACGGCCCCGCCACCGTGACGTGGAGCAACATCGGGTTCTGGCGCAAGTAACCCTTCCCGACGCGGCGGTCCCGCTGCGGGGCCGCCGCCCTCCGCGCCAGGTGGTGCCCGTGTTGCGAGTTCTCCTTGCCCTGTCAGCACTTCTGCTCACCGGATGTTCACCCGCACTTCGAGCGGAGATGCTGTCCCCCAACGACATCGCCCTGGAGTGGCGCGGCTCAGCCATGCGCGCCGTCGAGTTCGCGACTTCGCCTGATGGCCCGTACACCGTTCTCCAGTTCGCGCCGCCGAGCCAGAACACGTACAAGCATCCCGACCTGATGCCCAGGACTCCGTTCTACTACCGCCTCCGGACGATCCACGGCCCTGTTTCGGGGTTGGTCCCCGTTTCCTTGCCGCCTGGCGATTTCGACGAGTCGGCTGACCACTCGTGGGCTCCACCGCGCGTGGTGCTCTCCGGGGCTGTCCGGTCTCCCGGCGCCGCTCCGACGGATCTCCGCGCGGAAGTCAAGCACGCCAACGGGATTCTGTTCACATGGACGGACAACGCGTCGGATGAAGAGGGGTATCTGGTGGAGGTCCGCGCCGAGGGAGCTGCGGAGTTCCGAGTGGCTGCGGTGCTGGACGCCGACGTGAACTCGTTCGGACTGGTGACGTTGGAGGAGGAGAAGGTGGCGGAGTACCGCGTCCGGGCTTACTACTCGGGGGAGGTGTCGAACGTGGTGCGGCTGGTTACGGGCGGTTGAGGTTTTGGTGGTGTAGTTGGGGTTTGGGGGGATGGCTGGGTTTTTGGGTGGGGTTTTTGGGTGGGGTACGGCTGGGTTTCCCGGTCGGGGACGGCTGGGCTTCCTGGTGGGGTACGGCTGAACTTCCAGCAGGGGAACGGCTGAACTTCCAGCTCGGGGACGGCTGCGCTTCCCGGTCGGGGACGGCTGAACTTCCCGGTCGGGACGGCTGGGCTTCCAGGTCGGGACGGCTGGGCTTCCAGGTCGGGGAACAGCTAGAGCCTTGAGCTCTTTCCAGCGGGGTACGGCTGCGCTTCCAGGTTGGGTTGGGTGCGTGGGGCGCGGGGGTTGCTGCGTGGGGTCGGCTTGACCTGGGGGCCCCTTGCGCGTGCCGTCATGGGCCGGACGGGCACGGTGAAGGATCACCGGCCCACGCAAGCAAGCGTATGGCACGCGCACCCCAGGTAAAGCCGACCCGGTTTCGCAGGCGCCTGGCGGTTTCGTTGTGGTTTCTGTGGTGATGTCGACGGAGTCGACGAACAAAACCGTTGTGGCTCAAGGGAATTCACTCTATGGGGACAGGATCTCGATCTTCGAATTTGAGACAATAGAGAGGAGTCGAAAGAGGGGGGATTCTGTTGAGTGCCAAGGCCATTATCGCTCTTTTGAAACGCTACCTCGCGCGCGGAGACACCTACCGGTTCACCGGCGATCCGCTGTTGGATGAGCTACGCGACTTCGAGAAGATCGCCACCCTCGCCGTGGCCGCGAGTACCGATCTCGCCACTGAGGCTCAGTCCCAGGGGTTGTATGCGGATCAGGGGTGTAAGGATCTGACGGTGTTGCTGCGGACGGCGTTGAAACTGCCGCCTGAGGATGCCCAGCGTCGCAGTCGTCTTGTGCGGGAACTCCCGTCGCTGCCGTTGGCGAAGGAAGCGATGTATGCCGGGACGATCAGTCCGAAGCACGTGTTGACGATCTCGGATGCGGTGGCGAAGATCCCCGAGGATCGTGCTGTTGAGGCCGAGGAAGCCCTGGTGAAGCACGCGTCCCTGTTGAATCCGCGTCAGTTGATGTATGTGGGCAAACGCATCCGCACTCAACTCGACCCGGAGGGGGCGTATCGGGACGAGCAGGAGAACATCGCTCAACGGTCGGTGAAGATGGGGAAAGACCACAACGGGTGGTTGCACTTCACCGGCATCCTCCCGCCCGTCGAAGGCGCCGCCGTGGAAGCGGCGTTGCACGCGTTGGCCAGCCCTCGCAGCGGGGAAGACACCCGCACCCCCGAACAACGCTACGCCGACAGCCTCACCGAAGCCATGAAAATCGCCCTCGCGACCAGGGAGCTGCCGAGCAACGGCGGACAGAGGCCGCAGATCATCATCACGATCCCCTACCACGCCCTGCTCACCGCGATCGGGTTCGGCGACACCTCCTGGGGCGGGCCCCTCTCCGCCCACCTCATCCGCGAAATGGCCTGCGACGCCAACATCGTCCCCGCCGTACTCAACGGCAAGAACGTGCCGTTGAACCTCGGACGGTCGAAGAGGACCGCCTCGCCGGGGATGCGGACCGCGTTGGCGGTGCGGGACAAAGGATGCGCCTTCCCCGGATGCGATCGGCCCCCGGCGTGGACGGAAGCCCACCACGTCGTGCACTGGCTCGACGGCGGACCCACCGACCTCGACAACATGGTCCTGCTCTGCACGCACCACCATCATGTGATGCACCAACAGGGGTGGGACATCGTCTTCGAGCAAGGGTTGCCGACCTTCATCCCGCCACGCTGGGTCGACCCGGACCAGAAACCCCTGCGCAACATCAGAATCGAACTCGACCTCGCGGAGCACGGGTAAGGTTCGACGCGTGGCGCTGCGACACTTCCAAGTGAACATTCTGGCCAGGGACAACGTATTGCTCAGCCGGTTCTGGGCTGAAGCGCTCGGGCACGAACTCGGCATCGACGTCATCGCGGAGCCGAACCCGGAGACGGTGAACGGGCGAGTGCACCTGGACCTCGCGACGACCTCAGCGGAGCATCAGGCGGAACTGGTGGCGCGCCTCAAAGAACTCGGCGCGACCGACGCGGACGTGGGCCAGGGTGACGTGCCGTGGACAGTTCTCGCCGATCCGGAGGGAAACCTCTTCTGCGTACTGGAGCCCCGACCGGTCTACCAGGACACCGGGCCGATCGCAGCGGTGGTGGTCAACTGCGAAAACCCGCGTGCCATGGCCGAAAAGTGGGGCGGCGCAACGGGGTGGGACGTGCACGAAGTGAACGACGACTTCGCGAGGCTGCGGGCGAGCGAAGGGCCGTACCTGGAGTTCCTTCGCACGGCCGATGTGGACAGCTTGCGGAACCACATCCACGTCGACCTCGGAGTCGAGCGAGCGCAAGGTGACGTGTCATGGAAGCGCCTCAGCTAGCTGCTGCTCGAACACGACGACGAAGACGATGAACAAGACGAGGACGAACACGAAGAAGACGAAGAACACGAGGAGGAGGACGAGCAGGACGAAGAAGAGCACGACGACGAACAGCCGCCACCGCAGGAACTCCGCGCGCGCCGAGACGGAGGGCGGCCGTTGTACGCGGCATCACGCGCCTCAGCGTCCGGGTAGAAGCGGAAACCACGCATCGCGACATCCGCGACAGTGAGGTCGTCGAAGCCCGGCACCTTCACAGAACCAGAGCGGATTCCGGCCACCGTGTCCTCGCCCGCCTTGGTCAGAGGTGAGACGCCGGAACGGATCGAGACGGCGTAGAGCACGAGCACGACGGCGACCAACAGACCCGGACCGCTGATGGTGGACGTGAGAGTGATCGGAACCCACAGCAGGGCGAGGATCACCAGGTGCCCGTAGAACTCCTTGACAGAAGCCCGATCGCGGTCGGTGGTGCACAGACCGAGATCGGCCAGCTCCTCGCCGACGGACAGGACCTTCTCTGAGCCGCGGTGCGCCTTGACGATGGCGTTGACCGACATGGGCGCACCCAAGCCCGACAACACGGTGGCCTCGACGGGATCGGAGGACTGAGCGCCCTCGACGCGGACCAAGCCGACGGAGCGGGTGGCACGGATGTGACCGTCCCGGATGAGCTTGGCGACAGCCGTCTCGACGACGCGGTCCTGCTGGCCGAACAGGAACGCCGCCTCAGAGGCCGACAGCTCGAAGTCCGAAGTGGACGGACGCGAGCGAATCCTGCGGCGCAGTCGAACGAGCAGCACCACGTCCAAGGCGAACAGTGCGAACCACAGGATCTCCAACACGGGCAGCACCGTAGCGGACGCGGACAGCGCCGGGACCGGAACCGCGAAACCGACCGGCCGAGGCGCTCAGGGGCGTGCGCGCAGGGTGCCGTCGGCGGCGACGATCACGCCCGCCTGCGGCTGTCCCCCACCGCACTCGGGGCCGTGCGGGAAGACCTGCTTCGGCGTGACCTCGATGTCCTTCTCGACGACCACCGCACCGGCGGCGTCGGTGAGCCGGACGCTGACCTTCATCGGTGCCAGCTTCAGGTCGGCCATGTCGAGGAAGCCGTTCTTCCCGCCGGTGGGCACCATGCTGGCACCGCACGCGCCGTTCGGGTCCTTGCTGTCGCACGGGGTGGGAACGGCCTTGGTGGAGTCGTCGAGGTGGACGTCCTTGCCGTTCACCGAAGCCTTCGCGACCTTGGCGGCCAAGGGCGGCTCGATGTCGATGCCGAGCCCGGAACGAGCGGCGAGCGCGGGACAGGCCGATCCGGCCGCGCCACCGTCACCACAGGCCGCGAGCAGGGCGACACCGGCGAGCACGAGCGAGAACATGCGCATGACCGAAGGCTACTGCGGCGCCGGGACGGTGGCCGTGCTGAACCGCCGCAACGCCTTGTTCCGGCCGGCGAGGTGGGCGACGCCCACGACGCAGAGCGCCCCGCCGGACACCAGCGCGAACGCCGGAGAGCTGACCCCGGCGACGAGCCCGCCCCGGAAGTTGCCGACGTCGGGGCCGGAGACGCCGATGATGTGCTCGACGGCTCCGACACGGCCGCGGAAGGCGTCGGGCGTGGCGATCTGCACGATCGCTCCACGCGAGATCACCGAGATCGTGTCGGCAGCACCCGCGATGACCAGGCACGCGATGCCGAGCCACAGTGGTTGTGCCAGGCCGAATCCGGCCAGCCCGACACCCCACACCCCTGCGGCGGCGAGCATCACGGCACCCGGGCGCGCAGCGCGCGTGACAACGCCGGACAGCGCGCTCGCCGCGATGCCGCCGACAGCGATGGCGGACATGAACAGCCCCAAGGCTTCCGGGCGGCCGAAGCGCTCGGCGGCGATGGCGGGGAACAACGCGATCGGCATGGCGAGCACCGTCGCGATCACATCGGTCAGCAGCGCGCCGCGCACCACCGGCTGCCCGGCGAGGAACCGCATGCCCTCGCCGATCGCGCGCGGTCCCGGGCGTGACGAACCCTCGGGCCGCGAAGGGAGCATCGACGGCAGCCTGACCACGCCGTACAGGCCGATGGTGAAGGTGACCGCGTCGATCACGTAGCAGGTGGCGACCCCCCACTGCGCCGTGATCAGGCCCGCGAGCGCCGGGCCGACCAGCATGGACGCCTGGAAGCTGATGTGGATCAACGCGATCCCGGCGCGCACCAGGTGTTCCGGCAGCAGGCGCGCGGCGAAGGTCCGGCGCGCCGGGGCACCGAGCCCGCTGAACGTGCCCTGGAGGCAGACGAGCCCGAGCACGACCGCGAGCGACTGGAAGCCCAGAAGTGCTTGTGTGGCAAGCAGACCTGCCGTGACGATCTGGCCGATCGTGGTGAACAGCACCAGCCTGCGGCGATCGACGGTGTCCGCGAGCGTGCCGCCGATCAGGCCGAACACGACCATCGGCACGGCATTGGCGATGCCGATCGCGCCGACCGCGACGGTGCTCTGCGTCAGCTGCCACACCTGCGTGAGCACGGCGACCACCGTGAGCTGCCCGCCCAGCACCGAGGCCGTGCCGCCGATCCACAACCGCCGGAACTCGGGGCTGGCGCGCAGCGGGCGGACGTCGATGAACAGCTTCATTCGAGGTGCCTTTCGATGCGGTCGCGGAAGGATCGCTTCGCCAGGGCCTTCTCGATGTCGCGGACGGCCTGGCTGAGCGCGTAAGGCATCTCCTCCTCCAGCTCCGCGACGGCGCGCTCAGTGGCACGCCATTCGGCTTCGAGGAAGGGAACCAGCTCCTTGGCGCGCTCGGTCAGCTGGACCTGCCGTGTCCGCGCGTCGGCCCCGGGCACACTCGTGACCAGGCCTTCGCGGCGCAACGCGGAGACCGTCTGACTCATCGCGGAGTGCGTGACGTCCAAGTCCTCGGCGAGCGCGCGGATCGTCATCGGACCGGAGTGGCCGAGCCGGATCAGCGGCATCACGTAGCGCGGGCGGACCCCGTCGATCCCGCGATCGGTGTACAGGCGGCCGATGTCGTCGTCCATCGCCGCGAGCACGAGTCGCAACGGGCGCCACCTGCTGTGCTTGGTCGGATCGGTCACGGGAGCTATCGTAACAGCACTTATATTAGTGCTGTTACATAGTGTGGAGGACGTCGTGAGCCACCCCGAGATCGAGCCGTACGACCACGGCATGCTCGACGTCGGCGACGGCCACCACGTGTACTGGGAGGTCTGCGGCAACCCGAACGGCAAGCCCGCGGTCGTCGTGCACGGCGGCCCCGGCAGCGGTTGCCGCCCACGTCACCGCACGTACTTCGACCCAGAGGTCTACCGCGTCGTCCTGTTCGACCAGCGCAACTGCGGGCGCAGCGCCCCGCACGCGAGCGAGCCGGTCGTGGACCTCTCCGCCAACACCACCGACCACCTGCTCCGCGACATGGAGCAGCTGCGCGAGCACCTCGGCATCGAGAAGTGGTTGGTGTTCGGCGGTTCCTGGGGTGCGGTGCTGTCGGTGACCTACGCGCTGCGCCACCCGGAGCGCGTCTCCGAGATGGTCATCACCGCCGTGGCCACCGGCAGGCACAGCGAGATCGAGTGGCTGATCCGCGGCTTCGGCGCCCTGGCCCCCGAAGCCTACGAGCGCTTCCGCGCCGGAGTGCCCGATCCCGGCGAGGACATCTCCGCCGCCTACCACCGCCTGCTGATGGACCCCGATCCCGCCGTGCACCGCAAGGCCGCCGAGGACTGGTGCGCGTGGGAGGACGCGATCGCCACCGTGCCGCCCGGCCGCGACGTCGAGCACGAGCCGTGGGAGCCGCGGTTCCAGCTCGCCTTCGCCCGGCTCGTCACGCACTACTTCAGCAACCGCTGCTGGGTGGAGGACGACGAGCTGGCCCGCGAAGCTCACGCGCTCAAGGACATCCCCGGCGTGATCGTGCACGGCCAGCTCGACCTCAGCGCGCTCGCGGGCAACCCGTGGGTGCTGCACAACGCCTGGGAGGGCTCCGAGCTGGTGATCGTCGAGCGCGGCGCGCACGGCACCGGCACCACCGAGGCGATCGTCGCCGCCATCGACGAGTTCAGCCCCTGAAGAACGCGCGGGAGGCCGACGGCAGCGTCACCAGTCCGACGATCACCCCGGCGACGGCGACGAACAGCAGGATCACCGGCGGGGTCGCGCTGAACAGCGACGAGAGCACCAGCACGACCGCGATCACGATCGTCATCAGCCGGGCCCACCGCGCCCCGCGCATCAGGAACAGCCCGAGCACGATGTCCAGCAGCGCCAACGGGACGAGCAGCGCGGCACCGCTCACGCCGAGCAGCGTCAGCTTGGTGGTGTAGAAGCCCACGAGGGGCAGCTCGGAGACCGCGCTGCTCAGCATGGCGCCGAGCCCGAACAGCACGGCCATGAAGACCGTCAGCCCGGAGAGCACGAAGAGCACGATCGCGGTGGCGGTCACCGCGCCGGGGACCGCGCGAGGTGTAGTCATGATCAAGAGCAGACCAGAGCGATAACGGCGCTATCCAGTCGTTCGGCGACGTAGTGCCGAACAAGGCCCCGAACGCAGGTCACGGGATCGGCGAACACCCGCCGCCCCCGACAAGCTCAGCTCCTGAAGAACTCGCGGGACTCCGACGGCAGCACCAGCAACCCGACGACCAGCACGGCGAGGACTCCGGCCAGCCAGGGCAAGAGCGCGTCGCCCCTCGTCACGAGGACCGTCAGGATCGCGATCACGACCGCGACCGCCCTGGCCCACCTCGCCCCGCGCCTCAGGTGCGCCGCGCCCACGAAACCCATCACCGCGAGCAGGAAGGAACCCACGCACGGCACCAGCACCCACGGTGCGCCCCCGAGCACCCCGCCGAAGAACACCACGGCCGTGAAGGCCGCCAGCGCGGAGAGCAGGAAGAGGAGGGTCGAGGCGGCGGTCACCGGGCGGGGGACCGCGCGAGTCGTAGTCATGATCGAGAGCAGACCAGAGTGATAACGGCGCTATCCAGTTGTTCGGTGACGTCGTGCGGAACAGGGCGCTGAACAGGGCTCCGAACGCTGCTCAGGAGCGCGTCGAACACCACCCGCGTGTCCATCGCCGGTTTGCCCCCGCGCGCGCCCGATCTTCGCAACGATGTCGTCATGACGGACTACGGCGTCGACACCGACCGGCACGCACTGGTGGCGATGTGGAGCTCGGGCCTGGGCAACACCGCGCACACCGCCGCGGACCTCCCCGACAAGGTCACCACCGACCAGGCGCTGTTGCTGACGCACGTGCTCAACGGGCTCTCCAGGGCGGCGTGGCGGACCTACACCCATCCCGCGAGCCCGCTGGACGACGCCGAGCTGGACCTGGAGGGCGAGGGCTGGGAACGCGTCGACGAGCGCGCGGCGCTGGCCGACGTGGTGGAGGCGATCCGCTCGCCGAACCTGCCCGAGGACGGGATGCTGCTGGAGTCCTACAGCCCGGTGATCGAGTCGGCGCACCGCGTCGGCAGGGAACTGCACGGCATCTCCGACGCCGGGCTGACCGAGCAGCTGGTCACCGAGGTGGAGGCGGAGCTGGCCGCCATCGAGGCGGCCGAGCGCGGCGACCTCACCGGGCGCGCCCGCCAGGCCGTGCGCCTGACCAGGGCGGACGCCTCGCCGTTGCAGGTGGCCGCCGCGGACGCGCTGCTGCAGAACGACCCGCTGGGCTCGACGGCGTTGTTCAGCGAGGTCGACGCGACGGCCGCGTCGGTGGCCGCCGCGCACTGGCTCCAGGTGGCCGCGGAGATCGCCGCCGAGATGGCCGAGACCGCGCCGACCGAGGTGGTGATCGAGGCCGACGACCTGGAGCCGCTGGCCGTGGACACCCCGACGCTGGTGCTGGAGCGGTTGGCCAACGGCGAGACCCCGCGCCAGGTGGTGACGGACCTGGTCGGCGACGCGATGGCCGTGGCGGACGGTCGCATCCCCGATGTCGAGGGCTTGATGGTGATGCTCGTGCAGGCCGGCGAGGACCTCAGCGCCGACGACGAGGACTTCGAGGCCACGGTGCCCGACCGGATCACGCCGCTGGACCCCGTGCGCCCCGCCCACGACCTGCTGGAGGACCTGCTCGACGGCATCAGGGGCTGCTGGCTGCTCTACCGCGCGTACGAGGACGACGCCGCTCCGCCGAACACCCCGGCCCCGCAGCGCGCCGACCGCGACAAGGCGTTCTTCGACCGCGTCCGCAAGGAGGCGCTCGCCCGGCAGGATCGCCTGCTCTAATGGGCGCGTGTGGTTCGGAGTGCTCGGCGAGCTGCTCGCGCTGCGGGACGGGCGGCGCGTCGAGCTGCCCGCCGGGCGCGCGCGGGCGATGCTCACCGTGCTGCTCGTGGAGCTGGGCGAGGTGGTCCCGCTCCGCGTGCTGAGCGAGCGCGTGTGGGGGCCCGATGCTCCGCCCAGGGCCGGGAACACCTTGCGCGCCTACGCTTCGCGGCTGCGGGAGGCTCTGCCCGGTGTGGAGGTCGAGCGCACCGGCGACGGCTACCGGCTCAGCGTGCCGGAGGAGGACGTCGACCTGCACCGCTTCCGCGCGTTGGCTGCTCGGGACCCGGGCGCCGCTCTGGCGCTGTGGCGCGGAACCCCACTGTCCGAAGTGGACAGCCCGTGGGCTGATGACGCGCGGACCGCGCTGCTCGCCGAGCGGCTCAGCGTCGCGTTGGACCACAACGACGTCCAGCTCCGCGACGCCGGGCACGGCGGCCTGCTGCCGAACCTCCTGTCCTGCGAGGTCGAGGACCCCGCGCACGAGCGGCAGATCGGTCAGGTCCTGCTCGGGCTCTACGGCTCGCGGTCAGCACCGTCCGGCCCGGTCCCGCGAGAACTCCCTGAAGCACCAACGGGTTTCGTCGGTCGGGGCGGTGAGCTGGCCGCGCTCGAACGGCGGTTCGCGATCCAGCGCGAGGAGGGCGCCGTCACGCTGTCCGTGCACGGGCGGCGCGGGGTCGGCAAGAGCTGGCTCGCGCTGCGGTGGGCGCACGACAACCTGGATCGCTTTCCAGATGGGCAACGCTACGTCGATCTCAGCGGGCCTTCCGTTGAGCCTGCGGAGTCCGAGGGGCGGATGCTGCTCGTGCTGGACAACGCGCGTGAAGTCTCGCAGTTGCAACCGTTCCTGCCCGACGATCCCGCGTGCACCGTGCTCGTCACGAGCCGGGAGGCGATCACCGTCGGCGGCGCACAACCGCTCCGGCTCGATCCGCTCGGCGAGCGCCACGCGCGGGACTTGATCACCGAACACCTTGGCGCACAACGCGTCCAGGCCGAACCGGCGGCGGTGAACGAGCTGTTGAGCTACTGCGACGGACTGCCGCTCTCGCTCGGGATCATCACCGCGCGCGCAGGTGCGGCTCCTTTGGCGGAGCTGGCGAAGCAGCTGCGCGAGTACGCCGCGCAGCTGGCCTGGCTGGACGCCGACGACGCTGAGCTGAACCTGCGCGTCGTGCTGACGGTCAACCAGTCGCCCGCAGCTCCCGGGGAACCAGGACGACTTCGCAGTCTCGGGTGACGAGGACCTTGGCCACGTCGTCGCGGCTGGGCACCTCGTACATCGCGGGCAGCAGCAGTTCCTCCAGCACCGCCCGCGCGGCCCTCGCGCCCGTGCCCAGGTTCAGCGCCCGCTCGGCGATCGCCGGGAGCGCGCCCCTGGCGAACTCCAGCTCCACTCCGTCGTAGCGGAACAGCTCGCGGTACTGGCGCACCAACGCGTTGCGCGGCTCGGTCAGCACGCGGGTCAGCGTCATCCGGTCCATCGGCCGCACCGAGGTGACGACCGGCAGGCGGCCGACGAACTCCGGGATCAGCCCGAAGTCGACCAGCTCGCGCGTGGTCGGCCGGTCGCTCTCCGGCTCTTGGCGGACACTCCCGAACCCGATCGAGGTGCCGGTCTTCCTTTCCAGGCCGGGGAAAGCGCCCGCCGCGATGAACAGCACGTTCTTCGTGTCGATCTTGAGAAATTCCTCGTGCGGGTGCTTGCGGCCACCCTGCGGCGGCACGCTCGCGACCGTGCCCTCCAGGATCTTCAGCAGCGCCTGCTGCACGCCCTCACCGGAGACGTCCCTGGTGATCGACGCGCCCTCGCTCTTGCGGCCGATCTTGTCCACCTCGTCGAGGTAGACGATCCCGCGCTCGGCCCGCTCCATGTCGTAGTCGGCCGCCTGGATGAGCTTGAGCAGGATGTTCTCCACGTCCTCGCCCACGTAGCCCGCCTGGGTCAGCGAGGTCGCGTCCACCAGCGCGAAGGGCACGTCCAGCAGCTTCGCCAGCGTCTGCGCGAGGTAGGTCTTGCCGCAGCCCGTCGGCCCCATGAGCAGCACGTTCGACTTGCCCAGCTCCGTGTCTCCGCTGTCTCCGGCTCGCTTGTAGTGGTTGTAGACCGCCACCGAGAGAACGCGTTTGGCCTCGTCCTGGCCGATCACGTACTCGTCGAGCTTCTCCCGCAGCTCACGCGGCCTCAGCAGGCGCGCTTCCGGGACGGGCGCGGCTTCCTCCTCGTTGGCCAGCTCCGTGCACAGCCCGACGCAGCCGTCGCAGATGTAGACGCCCACAGGCCCCGCGATGAGCCTGCGCACCTGCTCCTGCCCCATGCCGCAGAACGAGCATTTCGGCAGGTCCTGACGCACGGCAGCCTCCTGAGTCACGCACTGAGATGATGCGCCCAGATGTTCAGATCATCCAGCCTACCTCCCCCCGCCCCACCCCCGAAGTCCACTTAGCCCTGAACGGGTCGTTTGGTGCGTTGAGCGCACTAAACGACCCGTTCAGTGCCCTCAGCGCACCAAACGAGGCGTTCGCGGGCGACGCGGTGGCTCGCGGGCGGCAGCGCGGGGAGCGGAGTGCCACCGCGCGCGGGTCAGTGGGCGCTGAGCAGGGAGTAGCAGGCGAGGTGGAGGGCGAGGCGTTGCTCGGGCGAGTCGAGGTCGACGCCACGCGCGCGAATGCGTTCGATCCGGCTGAGCACGGTGTTGCGGTGCACGCCGAGCCGAGCGGCGGCTTGGCCGGTCGAACCCGCGCAGTCCAGCAGCGCGACCAACGCGGCGAGCAGCACGTCAGCGTCCGGAGCCGCGAGCAGGTCGGCCAGAGCGACGCGCGCGGCGGCGGCGACATCGGACACGGGAATGCAGGCGAGCACGGCACGTGGACCTAGAGCACCGAAAAGCTCAACGGTCTCACCGTCACGGCGACCGGCGACGGCAGCGGCGAGCCGGGCCTCGTCGACGGAGCGCCGCAAGCCAGGAACTCCTTCTCCCGCAAGGCCAACGCCCGCGGCGAGCTGCAAGGGACGCGTGGCCGACAGGTACGGGCGGAGCAGCGAAGCGAGAGCGGACGGCCCCTCCGCCCCGGTCCACCAGCTCACCCAACCCTCGCCGCGCGGGATCAGCGGCAGGTGCGGGAAAGCCTCCTGCCACGCCGCGATCACCCGGGGCGCCGCCGCCTCCAGGTCAGCGGCCTCGCGGACCTGGAGGAACACCGCGATGTGCGTGCCGTCGACCGACCACCCGGCCGCACGCGCCGCCTCGGCATCACCGTTCTCGCCGAGCAGCTGGTTGAGCAGCACGCGATCGCTCGCCGACTGCTGCACGGGGCGCAGCCACGCGCGACCGACGCACGCGGCCAGCGGAGCACGCGCCAGGCCCAGTACCGTGCGCACGGTCAGGGACCACGACGGCGACCACGCGGCGAGCTGTCCGACCAACCGCGCCCACGGTCGGCCGTCGGGGCCGGGCACGTGCACCTCGACGCGACGCTCTCCGGAGGCCTGATCAGCGGCGGCGCGCCCGGCGAGCACGTGCCCGTCCTCGGCGATGAGCGCGACCTGCACGCCGGGGACCTCGGTGTTGATCACTCCGACGATGTCGCGGAGGGTGCCGCGTTCCCCGAAGAGCACGGCGCAGCGCGCGGTCAGCCGTGCGCGCGCCGCATCGGTGTCGGCAACGGCGGCGGACAGCTCCAGCGCGTGCCGCGCGGGGTCGGCGACCACGAACAGCGGCACGCGGAGGCGCTCGGCGAGCTGCGCGGTGGGGTTGCCGACGGCGATGTCGGCGGGGGCGATCACGCAGGAGGCGTTGCGCTCCCAGGCCAACCGCAGCGCGGACTCCAACGCCCACGCGCCCTGCGCGGCGGTGCCGTGCAGCACCACGGCGGAGTGCGGCTCGCACTGCCGGATCTCCTCCAGCTCGGCGACCAGGACGACGCCCGCGACCTGGCGGTCCAGCTCCTCCCCCGCGAACACCTTGGCCTGGCCGAGCGGCCCGAACTGGACCAGCTCGGCGACGCTGAGCTGCTCGACGACGTCCTTGCGGATCACCTGGCGCCCTCCTCGCGTGGGTGCTCGACCGGGAAGCCGAACGCGCGCGGCCCGGCCAGCGCCAGTCCGGCGCCGCTGTGCCACATCGGGTCGGCGGGCATGACGAGCACGTCCACGTCGTTGCCGACGGCGACCCGCTCCAGGCCGACGATGTGCGGTTCGCGCTGGTCCAGCAGGCACAGCACGTCCGGGACGGCCGCGCTGACCACGCCGTCGACCACCGCGAGGAAGATCTCGCTCTGGCCCTCCAGCCTGATCATCCGCCCGGCCGGTCCAGGCTCTGCGACCACGACGCTGGTCGGCGCGGCCGGGTACTGCCGCGCTCCGACGGTCCTGGTCGCGTGGCCGAGCTCGACGACCCGTCCGCCGCCCAGAACCCGCGCTCCCGCAACGGAAGCGAGCCCGGCCAGCAGCGTGGCGCGGTCGGGGGCGCCGAGCAGCAGCCTGCCCGCCTCCACCACCCTGCTGGTCGAGCCCCGGATCGCGCACTTCGCCAGTTCGTCCACAGTGGACGGATAAGTGGCGCACAGCATGAACCCGCCCGCGGCCTGCATCGCCGAGCGCAGCAGCAGCTCCGAGCGCGCGGTGGAGGTGTCCAGCACCATCACATCCCCGGCGAGGCTGACGGCGGCGAGCGGACCGATCGGCAGCCCGGCCAGCGCGTAGGTGGTCTGGCTCACCAGCGGCAGAACGCGCCCCATGCCGTCGCAGTCGACCAGCGGCAGACCGAGCGCAGAGGCGGCGGCCACGGGCGCGAAAGCGTTGGGGCCACTGGCGTTCAGCGAGACGATCGCGTCGACACGACGGCCCAGCCGGGCTTCTAGCGCGCGCACCGCGGCGACCGCCTCGTCGCCGGAGGGCGGCAGTTCGAGCATCGGGCCGAAGCCTCCGATCGCCCCGATGGCCACGCACAGCGCGTCGCCGTCCAGCTCGTCGAGGCCGACCATGCGCACCGGCCCGCGCTCGCGCAGCAGTTCGGCGATGTTGGCCAGCGCGCCGTCGAAGTGCGTGCTGCCGGCGGAAGAACACGTCAGCTGGCTGCCCGCTTCCAGCGCGGGCAGGTCGTCAACGGTGATCTCGGTGATCACGCCCGCTCCCCCTCCGGCTCGCTGCTCGCGCGCACGTGCAGCCGGTAGACGTCGCGCCCCAGGAACGCCAGCGCCGTCGCGACCGAGCTGATCACGCGCTCGCTGCCGGGGTGAGCGCCCGCGGCGGCGACCAGGGTCATGGCCTGGCGCTCGGCGAGGTGTTGCTGCCGTTGGAGTTCCTCCAGCGTGTCAGCGGGAACCACGATGTCCAGCCAGGCGCTCGGTTCGCTGCACGCGGCGCCGACCGCGCTGGCGTTGGCCTCCGAGCGCATCGGCACCAGCTCGGGGATGTCGGCGCACAACCGGTCGGCGACCTCCGTGCCCTCGCGGTCGAACGCGGCGACCACGCGCGGACCGACCAGCGTGCGCAGCTCGGCGGCGAGCGCGGGTTCGGCGGCACTTCCCCGGACGTTGAGCACCGGGATCGGGCTCACCGTGCGGACGCTGAGCTTGCCCGCCAGGTCGGGGGCGATCATGGGGAGCCCGGCGTCCACGCGGCCGAGCGAGATGAGCCCGCGCGCGGCGAGCACCACGTGCGCGTCCAGCCTGCGGGTCAGCACGGCGGAGCCGGTCAGCACGGTCGCGGCGTCCGAGCCGAGGCTGCGCACCGGGACCGAGCGCAGCCGCTTCGCCGACACCCTTCCACCATCCCCGGTGGCGAACCAGCAGCTCGGCGAACCGGGCACCGCCGCCGTCACGCGCTCGCAGCGCTCGATCAGATCCTCGGCGGTGGTCAGCAGAGCGGCGTTGATGATCGTCGTGGCGTCGCGTTCGAGCAGCCCGAGCCCGCCCGCGTCACCGGAGAGGCGGATGCGCAGGTCAGGGAACTCCTCGCGGAGCCGGGCCGCGATGGCTTCCTCGTGCGCGACGCTGTTGGAGGCCCCGGTCGCGGTGATCGTGAGCGTGCCCAGTCCCGCCGCGCGCGCCTCGGTGGCCGCGCGCACCGCCGCGTCGAGGTCGACCGGAACCAGCTCCGAGCCGAAGAGGTCGTGTCCGCCGGTGACCGCTCCGCGCCAGGACACCAGGGAGCGCACCAGCTCGGAAGGATGCGCGAGCGCTCGCGGCGCGCGCGGCAGGACCAGCAGCGATGCGACCGGCACTGCGGGCAGGACGGTGAACGGCGGCGGGGAAGGGGCTCGTGGACCGACCGCCAGCAGGGCGTGCTCGAACAGCTCCGTGACGCTCCAGACGACGGAGTCCACTGTGGACGGTGCGGCGGCGGCGAGTTCGCGCACGAGCGCGGGAAGGCCGCGCCAACCCCCGTCCGAACGGCGCGCGGCGGCGAGCACCTGGCCGGAGTGCGCGAGTGCGGCTTCGGCACCGGACGCGCCCAGCCGGACCCCGATGCGCATGAACTCCCCCGATGGCCGTTCGTCGGCTCCCGGCAGAGATCAATACACCGTGGCGGCTCCCCTGTCGAACCGCTGTCAACCGTCCTGAGTAGTCCAACCCCGGCTCCCGCCCTCCCGGCGGAGGTGCGGGGCTAGGTGGGCGGAGTGCGGGCGGTGTACTGCCGGAGCGCGTGGCCGGGGCTGACGTTCCCGTCGAGCAGGTCGGCGTCGACCAGGCGGACGTCACGCTCGGCGGCGGGACCGTAGCCACCGCCTCCGCCGGTGAGGCAGCGCACCACGTCGCCGGCGCGCAGGCGCAGGCCGTTGCACTTGAGCAACCGCCGTTCATCCTGCCGCCCGGGGTTGACGACCACCTCCGGAGCCACCGCGCCCGCACCGCCGAAGAGCCCCCACGCGGGAGTCACGGAGCGCTCGAACCACAGCGACAGCGAGCAGTCCTCCAGCGCGACGTACTCGCGGACCACACCGTTGCCACCACGCCACCGCCCGGCCCCGCCGGAGTCCGTGCGGATTCCGTACTCCGTGACGCGCAAGGGAAAGCGCGTCTCGAAGACCTCGATCGGCATGTCCTTCAGCGAGCCGTTGACGTTGTTGATCAGCGCGGTCTCCCCGTCGCCGCCGTCCCACGCGCCCCACCCGCCGAGCGTGGCCTCCAGGCTCACGTAGTCGCGGCCGGTGCGCGGATCGGCCCCGGCGTACTGCACGATCATCGAATCGCCGTGGCTGGCGGCAGCGACGCGCTCCGGCATCGCGGGCGCCAACGCTCGCGCGACCAGGTCGATTAGCAGGCCCAAGTGGGAGAAGTACCACTGGCACGCGGCCGGAGCCTGCGCGCCGAACACCGAGCCCTCGCGCACCTCGACGGTGAGCGGGCGGAACGAGCCGCCGTTGCCGGGGATGTCCGGGCTGACGAGCATCTTGTAGCCGACCCGGCACGCCGAGACCGCTTGCGCCACACCGCAGTTGACCGGCCCGACGGTCTGGTCGGCGGACTCGGTGACGTCGAAGACCACGTCCTCCCCGGAGACAGTGATCTTGAGCCGCACCGCGACCGGCGTCTCCAGGTCGATGCCGTCGTTGTCCAGGAAGCCTTCCGCGCGGTAGACGCCGTCCGGGATCTCGCGCACCACCGCGCACTCCAGGCGCTCGGTCTGGTCGAAGATCTCCTCGGCCGCCGCGCGCAGCACCTCCGCGCCGAAGCGCTCGACGATCTCGGCGAGCCGCCGCTGACCGATCTCGATGGTCGCGGTCATCGCGTTGAGATCACCCATCGTCGGGTACGGGAAACGCACGTTGGTGCGCACCGTGTCCAGCACGCCGTACACCGGCTCGCCGCCGGAGATCAGCTTCTGCGGGCCGAGGCGCAAGCCCTCCTGGAAGATCGTCACCGAGTCCATCGAGCCGCCGGGGTCCTTGGAGCCGACGTCGATCCAGTGCGCCCTGGTCGCGGTGAAGCCGACGAGGCGCCCGCCGGTGAAGACCGGCCCGAACACCGTCACGTCGTTGAGGTGGGTGCCACCCAGGTAGGAGTCGTTGAGAATCCACACGTCCCCCGGCCGCCACACGTCGGCGCCGAAGCGCTCCTCGGTGAAGCGCGTGCAGACCTCCAGGTTCCCCAGGAAGATCGGCAGCCCCGCCGACTGGCCGAGCACCCGGTGCTCGGCGTCGAGCAGGGCGACGACGCAGTCACCGCACTCGTAGATCACCGGCGTGTACGCGGAGCGGATGAGCATCGCGTTCATGTCCTCGGCCGCCGAGGTGAGCGCGTTGCGGATGATCTCGACTGTGACCGGGTCAATGCTCATCTTGTCTCCTCGATCACCAACGAGCCGAGTTCGTCCACGCGCACCCCGTACCCCGGCGGGACCACGGTCGTCGCAGTGGCTTCGAGCACCAGTGCTGGGCCTTGAAAGGCATGTCCAGCAAGCAGATCCGCGCGTTGAACGATCAGCGACTCGACCGCTTCACCGTCGAAGACCACGGCGCGGCGGGTGCGCGGGAACTCCCCCTCAGCAGTGGCCAGCCGCTCGGAGTCCGGCTTGCCCAGGTCGCCGTAAACGGTGGTGCGCAACGCCACGAACTCCACCGGAGCACCCGGGTTGGCGTGCCCGTGGCGTTGCTCGTGGAGCTTGCCGAAGCGCGTCGCGATCACGTCGAGGAACTCCGGCCGCACGGGCTCGTCGGCGCTCGTCAACGGCACGGTGAGCGCGTATTCCTGTGCTGCGTAACGAAGATCGACCGCGTGCTCAACACGCCGAGCAGCCTCAGGAACGCCTTCGCTGTCCAGCGCGCTCAGCCCGCGCTCGGCGAGCCCGACCAGCCGGCTCGCCAGCTCGACGCCGTCCACGTCCGCGTCCAGGCGGTAGTACGGCTCGGTGAGGTCGCGGCGGATCTCGGTCTGGAGCATGCCCCACGCGGAGAACGCCCCGGGGAAGCGCGGCACCACGACCTCGCGGATGCCCAGTTCGCGCGCGAGGAACACCGCGTGCATCGGCCCCGCACCACCGAAAGCGACCAGTCCGAAGTCCCTCGGCTCGATGCCGCGCGCCACTGTGATGGTGCGGATCGCCTGCGCCATCTTCGCATTCGCCACCGCGCAGATCCCTTCCGCAGCAGCGATCGTGTCCATCCCGAGCGCGCCGCCGAACTCCGTGACGACCTCGTGCGCTGCCTCCGGGCGGAGCGTGACGCGCCCGCCCGCGAAGGACTCCGGCTCGATCCGGCCGAGCACCAGGTTCGCGTCGGTGACCGTGGCCTGCTCCCCACCGCCGCCGTAGCAGGCAGGACCGGGCCGCGCCCCCGCCGACCGCGGACCGACCCGCAGACCACCCGCCTCCACCCACGCCACCGACCCGCCACCGGCGCCGACGGTGTGGATGTTGACCGCGCTCATCAGCATCGGCAGCCCGTCCAGCCGCACCTCCGGCGCCACGTCGGGCTTGCCGTCCACGACCATCGAGACGTCGAAGGACGTGCCGCCCATGTCCACGTAGATCAGGTTCGGCCGCGCCATCGCCCGCGCGAGCGCGACGCCGCCCATGGTCCCGCCGACCGGCCCCGACAACAGCGTCTGCAACGGCCGCCGCCGCGCCGACTCCGCGGTGATCATGCCTCCGGAAGACTGCATCACGTGCAACGGCACGCTCGTCCCCCGTCGCGCCAACTCCTTGCCGAGCCTTGCCAAGTACGTGCGGACGGCCGGTCCGATGTAGGACTCCACCACTGCGGAGGAGGTCCGTTCGTACTCGCGCCACTCGTTGGCCGTCTCGTGCGAGAGCGACAGCGCGACGTCCTCGCCCAGCTCCTCGGCCAAGATCTCCCGCGTCCGCAGCTCGTGCGCCGGGTTGAGGTGGCTGAACAGGTAGGCCACCGCGATCCCGCCGAAGCCCTCGTCCCGGTAGCGCGTGGCGGCGGTGCGCACGGCGCGCTCGTCCAGCGGCTCCAGCTCGGCACCGGAAGCGTCCAGCCTGCCGCCGATCCCGGCGATGTCGCGGCGCGGCACCAGCGGCTCCGGCTTGCGGAAGTGCAGGTCGTACATCCTGGTCCGAGGCCCGCGCGCGATCTGGTAGACGTCGCGCGCACCCGCCGAGGCCAGCAACAGCACGCGCACGCCGCGCCGCTGCAACAGGCTGTTGAGCCCCTGGGTCGTCCCGTGCACCAGGAACGAGATGTCGGCGGGCCGCTCGACCACCGAGGAGACCGCTTCCAGCACGCCCTCGGCGAGATCGGCGGGTGTCGTCGGGTACTTGCCGATCCGGTACCGCTTGCCCGTTTCGTCGTAAACGACCACGTCGGTGAACGTGCCGCCGATGTCCATCGAGACCCGTGCTCCGCCCATGGCGCGGAGGGTAGACAGCGGCCGAATGGATCTTCTGTGCACGAACGACAGCCAGGTGCGCCCGCGCAGTGCATCGCGCCTACCTGGGCGGCGAACCTCGAACATGACACCTAGACATCCCATGTCTAGCGGCCCGCACAGTGCGGCCGACTCACGCTGTGCTCAACGCCCACTCCCGGAGTGGTGTCACTTCATAGAGTGATGACCTCATTGTCTGTAGCCGACCGTGTGCCCTCGGTCGTACCTGGCAGGCCGGAAGGGAGAGCAGCACGATGACCGCTCTTGACCGCGCGGAGGCCACCGACGTGGACTTCCAGGCCTGCCAGATCCTGTGCCTGGACCTGCCGCCGGAGATGCCCGCGGTCCGGGTCGTGCACGAGCTGGACGGTGTCGCGAGCCCGGTGCGGCCCGCGCGACTGCTGGAGGTCGGGCACGCGATGTGGTCGCAGTGGACCGCCGATCCCGAGCACGACAAGCCCGAGGTGCTGCTCGGCCTCGAAGGCGACGGGATCGTGCCCACGCTGGCGTTGTCGCTGGCCTCGGGGCTGCCGTACCACCTGGCGTGGCGGCTGAACCAGAGCCGGCTGCCCAGCCCGCGCGGCGCCGAGCTGTTCACCTACAACCAGCTGGCGGGCACCCGCGTGCTGGTCGTCGACGCGGCGTTGTCGGACAGCCACATGATCGCCAGCCTGGTCGGCGTGCTGCGCGAGGAGGGCGCCACCGTTGTCGGTGTCGCGTGCCTGTCGGAGGACCCCGCCGGTGTCGGCCGCCGGGTCGTCGAGGCGGCCGGAGTGCCGATGACGGCGCTCGCCTACACCAGATGACCCGATCGGGCGCAACGTTTTCCCTGTTCAGCGGCTTGACGTTGGCGCAGGCCGAACTACTGTCCTAGGGCGTCGCCCCGACAGCCCCTCCCCCGTTCCGGCTGTCGCCGGCGGCTGCGAAGGGAGAGGGTCGCGGTGCTTCCCGTCGACAGCACTTTGCTCAGCCTGAACATGCACGTCCAGCGCGAGCTGCGCGGTTTCGCCGTTGTGGTCACCGTGTTCGGCGAGGTCGATCTCGCGAGCGGGCCGGTCCTCAACACCGAGGTCGCCACCGCTTCCGCGCTCGCCACCCCGCCCGCCCCGGTGGTGCTCGACCTGACCCGGGTGGAGTTCTTCTCCTCCGACGGCCTCACGCTGCTGGCCCACCACCACGAGGTCTGCGCCGGTCAGCGCACGCCGCTGCGCGTGGTCGCCACGACGCCGCCGGTGCTGCGCCCGATCAGCCTGACCGACCTGGACCGCACCCTCGACGTGTTCGGCAGCGTCGCCGAGGCGCTCAGCCTGCCGCCCACTCCCCGGGACGGTTCCAGGCGCTGAGTTCGAGGCGGCTCTCGAAGCGCCGGGGTTCTCCGGTCACCGGGTCGGTGAAGGCCAGCACCTTCGCCAGCAGTTGCAGTGGCCGCGTGAAGTCGTCCAACGGTTTCTCGGTCAGCACCGGGTAGAAGTCGTCGCCGAGGATCGGCACGCCCAGCCCGCTCATGTGCAGGCGCAGCTGGTGCGTGCGCCCCGTCCTCGGCTGCAACCGGTAGCGCCCGACCTCGCCCCGGCGCTCCGCGAGCTCGACGAGCGTTTCACTGTTCGGCGCCACGTCGGGAACTTCGGTCGCCGTGATCACGCCGCGCTCCTTGACGATGTGACTGCGCACCACGCACGGCAGCTCCAGGCCGGGATCGTGCCGCGCGATAGCCTCGTATTCCTTGTGCACCAACCGATCCCGGAACATCGTCTGGTACTTGCCGCGCAGTTCGGGTCGCACCACGAACATCACGAGCCCGGCGGTCACGCGGTCCAACCGGTGCGCGGGCACCAACTCCGGCAACCCGAGGTCGTGCCGCAGCTTCACCAGCGCCGTCTCCATCACGTGCTGCCCGCGCGGGATCGTGGCGAGGAAGTGCGGTTTGTCCACCACGAGCAGATCGTCGTCCCGGTGCACGATCCCGATATCGAACGGCACTGGCACCTCCACCGGCAGGTCCCGGTGGAACCACACGTAGGAGTCTGGCCGGTAGGGCGTGTCTCCCCGGATCGGCCCGTCGAGCCCCACGATGCGGTCTTCGCGCAGCATCATGTCAATCCGCTCCGGCGCCACCCTCGGCAACCGCTCCACGAGGTGGTCCCGCACCGTCGCCCACTCCCCTTCGGCGGGCAACCGCAGGCGCGCGGGATCGAGCCCGTTGCGTTGCGGCAACGGAGGTGTGGGCCGACGTCTCACCGCGTCACCCTAGCCCGCTCAGAACGGCGCCGGTTCCGCGATCGGCACCGGGTGCACGTCCTCGGTCTTCCCGTTCGGCGTCGTCCAGGTATGCGTCCCGTCGGGTCGGTTGGCGCACTTCCAGTTCGAATGCGTCTTCATCCGATGATGCCTACGGCACTTCGGCCGCAGGTTCTTGAGTGTCGTGTTCGTCCCGTCGAACGGACAGCAATGATCCAGGTCACAGCGATGAGCAGGCTGGTTGCACCCGATCGCCATACACGTCGGATACCTGGCGGCGATCAACTCCCGCTGTTTCGGGGACGGCCGGTAGACGTGGCTGATCTCTTCAGCCATGCCGGTCATGGGGTCAGTCAAGATCCGCTTCCAGATCCCACCCGCTGCGATATCCCGGCCGATCCGGGCAGGAATCGGCCCGTAACCACCAAGGATCGCCGGATCGTTGGTCATCCCGAACGCCGAGGTGATCGGCATGGTCAGGTACACCATCGTCTGACCCTGCGGCGCCGGAGTGTCATGGCCCAACAACAAGTCCCGGGCGACATCGGAGCGCTTCTGATCCAGAGTCCGGTCATCCTTCGGCAGGGAACGGGCGATGCGGTTCACGTGGTCATACACCATCGCCGCATCATGGGCGGTCATCATCAACCGGAGCAGAGCCATACCGTCGTCCAGGTTGATCTTCTCGACCATGCGGGCCTTGCGCTTCTCCGTGAACCGACGCTCAGCGGCCTTCGGATCGAGTCGGTGGATGAACCGGACCGCGTACTGACGGGTGGTCGAGTAGGAGTTCTTCTCCGCATGCGCTAGCAGGGCTTCTTCGGCGATCGCCGCATGCGCGACCGAGAGAACCCGCAACAGATCGATGATCATGAGCGCTTTGCCCTCATCGACCCGGCCTTCGACCATCGCCTTCAACACTCCCGGGCGGGAGGTGAGGTCCGTGGCACGGTCGATCAACCAACCCGCTTTCACCCGTGATACGCGCAGTTCACGCATCAACAGCTCTTCAGAGAATTCCCGATCACGAGGCTCAAGATCGGATACATAGTTGAGCAGGGTCACCGAAAACTCAGCCACGGCTTTACCGATGCCCGCGAAGGCCGTTTTGAGGACGGCGTCAGGGTCCATACTCCTATTCTACGTGAATAAAATAGTGGATCATGGCCCTAAAGGATGAATTGCCAGGCGCCGACAACGCCGAAAACGCAACCCCAGACTAAAGCGAGCCGCACACGAAACCGGGTCGGCTTTACCTGGGGTGCGCGTGCCATACGCTTGTCCGCGAGGGCCGGGATCCATCCCGTGCCCGCCCGGCCTACCACGGCACGCGCAAGGGGCCCCAGGTCAAGCCGACCCCCACGCTGGAACCGACGCGGGCTGGAAGCCCAGCCGCCCCCCACCAAGAAGCCCAGCCAGTGCAAGCTGGAAGCCCAGCCGTCCCCGCCCCGGAAATCCAGCCGTACCCCCGCCGGAACCCCAGCCGTACCCCACCAAAACCCCAACTACTTGTAAGCAGTGACAGCAGCCATCCGATCCGCCCACCAATAAGTGCAGTCCGCCGGAGGCTGCAACCCCGTGACCAACTCCACCTTGAACGACGAAAAGTGCTCCAACAGCGCCCGCTGATGCGCCCGGCTCAACGAATCGATCTCATTCGTGTAGTACGAGAAGATCCCCCCAGGCTTCAGATGGGCAGCCGCGGCCGGGAAGAAGTTCGCGGCCAGCGTCACCACCTTCGGTCCCAGCGTCTTCACGAACTCGTCCTCGTTCGTCGGGTACGTGTCGTACAGGATTCCGTCGAACTGCCCCAGCCCACCGATGACGTCCTGCCACCCGCCGAACGCCAGCCGGATGTCCGCACCAGGTCGCTCAGCACGCCAGGCAGCGAACCGCTCAGCCACACCCTCGTTGATCTCGATGATCGTGTGCGACCGAACACCGCAGTCCTGCACATAGCCAGCCGAGATCCCCATTCCGAACCCGACCTCGAGAATGTCTCCGCCGCTTTCACAGGCGTTCACCGCGAGCTTGTGCATGAGCGGGTGTTCCCAGTCCTGCATCACCTGCTGGCCCTCGATGAGCAGCTGTGACGAATCGCTGTAGTCCGCCCCGCTCGATGACCAATCACTCCGGATCAGCGGCCGCGACGCACCGTCGACGAACTCCTGCTGAATGGCTTCCAAATGGTGAAGGTCCGACGCGAACTCCGCGACCGCCCGGCCGAGCAGCAGGTTGCGCTGACCATTTCCCTTCGCCCGCAGGAAATCCGGGCGCTTCATGTCGACCTCAACGGTGAAGTCGGTGAACGTCCGACGCATGTGCACGCTCCCAGCAATCGAGTTTGTCCTGCTCGAAAGCTAGGTCGCGGAACCGGACAAAAGCGAGAACCGTGCGGCACCGGACGCGAACCACACGGGTGCCCACTCGGTTCCCGAGCGCCGATTACCGCCCAGTGGGTCAGGAGTAGAGCTCCGGGCGCCGGTCGGTGAGGTAGGTCGTCTCCGCGCGCGCCTTGTCCACCAGCGACAGGTCGAGGTCGGCGACCACGAGACCTTCGCCGGAGTCGCGCCCGGCGACCACGACGCCGTCCGGGCCGACGACACGGGTCCGGCCGCAGTAGCTCAGTTCGCGCTCGCTGCCGACCCAGTTGGTGTAGGCGAGGAAGAGCTGGCTCTCGAACGCGCGCGCGGGCACGAGCGTCTGCGCGACGAAGTCCCACGGTGACATCAGCGCGGTGGGCACGAGCAGCAGCCGCGTGCCCGCGAGCGCGTGCGCGCGCACCGACTCGGGGAATTCCACGTCGTAGCAGATGATGATTCCGACCGGGACGCCGTCGAGTTCGGCGCGCACCACTCCGGTGTTTCCGGCGCTGAACGCATTCCGGTCGATATCGCCGAAAAGGTGCGCCTTGCGGTAAGTCGCCAGCGCCGAACCCGAGGAATCGACCAAACGCGCGGAGTTGTACACCTCGCCAGCGGAAAGCTCGGGCCACCCGTGCACGATCGCGATGCCCGCGCTCGCCGCGATCTCGCTGACCGCCTCGCACATCGGGCCGTCGACGGGCTCGGCCAGCTGACGCAGCCTGCGCGCTCCGAGGTGGTAGCCGGTCAGCGACATCTCCGGCGTGACCAGCAACGATGCTCCCGCGTCCGCCGCTTCACGAGCACGCTCGCTGAGTGCGAGAAGGGTCGCGGGCACGTCGGTTCGGCGGGCGGTGGCCTGCCAGCAGGCGATCCTCATCGAGTGCGTTCCCTTCGCGGCGAATTCCACGGCGAACACTATCAGCAGCGCCCCGCCAGTTACTTCACGATGGGCGCCAGGTGGAACGCCGCCCCTTCAGCGCTTCCCGGCACCGGCATAACCTCGGTTTTGGCGATACTTGACCGGACATGGGTCAAGGCGTCGACATCGAACGACGGATCACCTGATTCTTCTTCCGAGGGGTATCCGCCTCGATCAGGACCAGGAAAGGAGTTCGATAGTGATGTCAGCTGGGAAGTCCTCAAGGAAGTCCGCGAAGATCTTCGCGCCCGACGCGGTGCTCACGGTGGCCGAGTTCGAGCAGTCCGCGCTGCGGGTGGCCGACGCGCTGCGCGACCGCGGCGTCGGCTACGGGGACCGCGTGCTGCTCAAGGCGGACAACTCCATCGCCTACCTCTCGACCCTGTTCGCCCTGATGCACCTGGGCACCTCGGTGGTGCTCGTGGACCACCAGGAGAAGGCCGACCAGACGCAGCGCACCACGCGCCAGTCCGGGGTCAAGCTGGTCATCGTCGACGACGACGCCCCGATCGCGGTCGGCGAGCAGGTGGTCAACACCTACGAGCTCGCGGTCTCCGCGGCCGGCCGCGAGCCGATCGACGAGCGCCTGGACTTCAGCGCGTGGGAGAAGCTCCCGGACGCGCTGATCATGTGGTCCTCCGGTTCGACCGGCGTGCCCAAGGGCGTGGTGAAGAACGGTGGGCGCTTCCTCAAGAACCTCCAGCGCAACGCCGATCTCGTCGGGCACAACTCCGGCGACGTGCTGCTGCCGCTGCTGCCGTTCAACCACCAGTACGGCCTGTCCATGGTGTTGATCTCGTGGTTGGTCGGCTGCTCGCTGGTGGTCGCGCCGTACCGCAGGCTCGACCGCGCGCTGCGCATCGCCGGGATGACCGGCGCGACCGTGGTGGACGCCGCCCCCTCGACCTACCGCAGCATCCTCAACATCGTCGGCAAGCGCCCGAGCGCGGTCGGCGAGTTCAGCAACGTCCGCATGCTGTGCAGCGGCGCCGCCCCGCTGGAGCCGGGCCTGGTCGAGCGCGCGGTGGAGACCTTCGGGATGCCGCTGCTGGACAGCTACGGCAGCACCGAGATGGGCAACGTCGCCTTCGCCACCGTGGACAACCCGGTCGGCGCGGGCCAGGCCGTCGAGGGGCTGCGGCTGCGGATCACCGCCGAGGACGGCGCCGTGCTGCCCGCTGGCGAGATCGGCGAGATCGAGGTGCTCGACCCCGACCTGATGGAGGGCTACCTCAACGCCGACGGCGCGATCGAGCCGGTCGGCCGCGACTGGTACAAGACCAACGACTTCGGCTACCTCGACGAGCACGGCAACCTGTTCATCGCCGGGCGCAAGATGGCCGTGCACCGCAACGGGCACACGCTGCACCCGGAGATCATCGAGCACGGCCTCGCCGCGAAGGGCTGCGTCGCCAAGATCGTCGCGACCCCGTGCGAGCGCAGGGGCTCCAGCCTGACCTTCTTCGTCCAGGACGAGCACGGCCGCGACAGCGGGTACTGGCGCGAGCTGATCTGCTCGGTGCTGCCGCCCTCCGAGCAGCCGAACCGGGTGAGCGTGCTGGAGCGCTTCCCGCTCAACCGCAACGGCAAGTTCGACCGCAAGCAGCTCGAAGCGCTCGCCGTCGCCGAAGCGGCCTGAGGGGGTTCGGCATGAGCACCGCGATCGTCTTCCCCGGGATGGGGCCCTCGCGCTTCTCCGAGGTCGGCCGGTTCATGATGGTCAGCCCGTACGCCAGGCGCAGGCTCGCCGAGGCCGACGCCGCGCTCGGCTTCTCCGTGCTGGAGGCGCTGCGCGAGTCCGGCGACGGCTACACGGCGGCCTCGCAGGTCGCCTTCGTGGTCAACTCGCTGGCCATGGCGGACTGGGCCGAGGACGTCCTCGGCGAGCGGCCGGAGCTGTGCGTCGGCCCCAGCTTCGGTGAGCGCGCCGCGGCGGCCTACTCCGGCGCACTGCCCTTCGCCGAGCTGGTGCGCCTGACCGCCGAGCTGGCCGAGTGCGAGCTGGAGTACTACCGCACCGAGCACTCCGACCTGGTCAGCCAGTTCATCGTGCGCACGCCGCTGGCGGGCCTGCACGAGGTGCTCGCCGGGATGACCGAGCGCGGTGAGTGGCACGAGATCTCCGCGTACTTCGACGAGGACGTCCACCTGGTCACCATGGCCGAGGAGCACCTGGACGGCTTCAAGCGGCACGTCCGCGACCTGGGCGGGTACTCGCTGACCACGATGAGCCCGCCCGCGCACGCCCAGGTCCTCCAGCCGCTGCGCAAGCGCGTGCAGGACGAGGTGTTCCCGCGCTTCTCCTTCACCCCGCCCGCGCTGCCGGTGATCTCCGACCAGGACGGCTCGCTGGTGACCACCGGCACGGACGTGCGGACGCTGCTCGTGGACTCCGTCGTCAACCAGGTGCACTGGGGCCACATCACGCGGACCTTGCTGGAGCGGGGCGTGACCCGGCTCTGCGTGGCGGGGCCGGACCTGTTGATCCACCGCCTCGGCACGCTGAAGAAGACCTTCGAGCTCGTCTCGGTCGGCCCGAAGGACGCGATGCGCCCTCGTCGCCCCGCCCGGCGACACGTCGTCGCCCGCTGAGGCCGACCGCGAGGGCCCCGGACGCCCCCGGGGCCCTCGCCCCGCGCCGAGTGTCCACAGAGGACGGTTGAACGCCACCCGCGCACACCGCAGGCGTGCGAGGGTGGCTTTCGCACGCTCGGGGAACCCCCGCTGTCAACGATGTCGCAAGTGGTCGGGAATCCACAAGGCGGACAAGGGGTCCGGGTGGTTCTCCACTCCGGGAACAAATCCGGTGCGCCCGTGGTTAGCATCGGTGTGACCGGTCCCGCGCGGATCCGGCGCGGCGTCCCGCCTCATCTGACCACAGTGGACGGTGTCGCGATCCGGTCACGCGAAGGTCACCGCACGAGTTCCTCCAGCGCAGGCGCGACCGTGGCGGAGGGTGTTCGGGACATGATCCGCGAGACACCCGCGACAGGTGGCGGAAGGGCTGGGACCGGATGACCCCGGGGGACGTGGCGATGGACGACGGACGGCGGGACCGGCACCGACGATCGGGGGCGGCGGTAGCCGGGCCGGGCGGCGGAGCGCGGCGACGAGGTGTTCGCCGCCGGTGACACGGAGCGTAGAAGGGCAGCTGGCAAGCATGCCACTACGCTCTGTGATGAAAATCAAAGGTTTTAGCCCAAATGAACTAAGGGCACCCCGGCGCGAGCAGTCCAGTTTGGCGAACTACACCTCACCCAGCTCGTACCTTTTACAGTAGGGTTCCCCCGTTTGGGTGGACCCGTAGCTGAAGGGGCGGATAACGCGTCACACCTGCCGCGCGATGACATCCCTACATGTGTGGCCCTCGTTGACCGGTGAACTACATCACTGAGGGCGACCGATTGACCAGCACGGGAACGACAGAGCTCCCTCCGTCGTTGCACTCAGTAAGCACGACACTCAAGGCGGGCGGCCTTGAGCCGAGCGAAAGGACACCGTCATGGCCGACCGCGTACTGCGGGGCAGCCGGCTCGGGGCGGTCAGCTACGAGACCGATCGGGACCACGACCTCGCACCACGCCGCACCATCAGGTACGCCTGCCCGAAGGGGCACGACTTCGACGTGCCCTTCGCCGACGACGCGGAACTCCCGCCCATCTGGGAGTGCCGTCTGCACGGGCTGGAGTCCAAGCTGATCGACGGCAAGGAGCCCGAGCAGAAGAAGAGCAAGCCGCCGCGCACGCACTGGGACATGCTGCTGGAGCGGCGTTCCATCGCCGAGCTGGAGGAGCTGCTCTCCGAGCGGCTCGAGCAGCTGCGCGGCAGGCGCACGCGATCCAGCGCCTGACACCCTCAGCGCGCACCAGGAAGGGCCGTCCGGATCTCCCGCCCGGACGGCCCTTTCGCGTGTCTGAGAACTCCGGCGCTCAGGACCTGGTGAACAACCGCTTCACCTGGGAGGCGCGGTGCTTGATCCCCCACTGCGCGACGCGGAAGAGCGCCTCGCCGATGATGCCGCCACCCATCTTGGAGACGCCGATCTCGCGCTCCACGAAGGTGATCGGCACCTCGGCGACCCGGAAGCCCGCGAGCACGGTGCGCCAGGCCAGGTCGATCTGGAAGCAGTAGCCCAGCGAGTCCACGTCGGTCTGGGTGATCTTCTCGAGCGCTTCGCGGCGGTAGGCCCGGAAGCCCGCGGTGATGTCGTTGATCCGCGCGCCGAGCGCGACCTTCGCGTAGGTGTTGGCCACCTTCGACAGCACCCAGCGCCGCTTCGGCCAGTTCACCACCTTGCCGCCGGGGATGTAGCGGGAGCCGATCACCAGGTCGGCGTCGCTGAGCGCCTCCAGCAACCGCGGCAGGTCCTCCGGCGCGTGCGAGCCGTCGGCGTCCATCTCCACGATCACGCCGTAGTCGCGCTCAAGGCCCCAGCCGAAGCCCGCGATGTAGGCGGCGCCGAGCCCGGCCTTCTCCGTGCGGTGCATCACGTGCACGCGCTCGTCCTCGGCGGCGAGCTTGTCGACGAACTCGCCCGTCCCGTCGGGGCTGCCGTCGTCCACCACCAGCGCGTGGGTCTCGGGCAGCGCCTTGTGCAGCCGCTCGATGATGGGCCCGATGTTCTCCCGCTCGTTGTACGTGGGGATCACCACCAGCACCCGGCCGAGATCGCCGTCGACGCTGTCGCGCTGGTCCGACATCCGTTTCCTCCCCGCCGGGGACCCCGGCGTTTCCCTGTCTTGCTCCACTAGCCGTCCGACCCGGTCCGCGTGGCACGACGGCGCCGCAACGCCGAGACCGCGCACAACAGCAGCGCCGCCACCGCGATGGCCACCGCGGTCCCCTGCGGCCAGCCACCGAGCCGAGTGGCCAGCGTAGTCGTCGACCTCAGCGGGACCGCCGCCACTAGGACGTCCGAGGTGAACAGCTCAGCCCTGCGGGTGACCGAGCCGTCCGGCATGACCACCGCGCTGACCCCGCTGGTGGCGGTCACCAGCACCGCGCGACCGTGCTCCACGGCGCGCAGGCGGGACATCGCCAGCTGCTGCTCGGTCATCTCCGTGCGGCCGAACCAGGCGTTGTTCGTGGGCACGACCAGCAGCTGGGCGCCGGCGCGGGCGGCTTCGCCGAGCACGCCGTCGTAGGCCACCTCGTAGCAGATGCCCACGCCCACCGGGACCTTCCCGACCTGCTGGAAGCTGGTTCCGGTGCCCGGCGTCATGTCGCGGAAGCCGTCGACGAAGGGCGTGAAGAACCGGGCCGCCGCGCGCAGCGGCACGTACTCGGAGAACGGGACGAGCTCCTGCTTGGCGTAGGTCTGGCCGCGCCCGGTGGTCGGCGACCACACCACGGTGACGTTGCTGGTGGTGCCGTCGGGATTGGCCAGCCGGGCTCCGATCAGCGCGGGCACGCCCAGCGAGCGCAGCACCTCGTCCAGCTCCGCGTCCTGGGAGGCCGAGCGCCCGAGGTCGGTGGCCGTCTCCGGCCAGACCACCAGGTCGGGCCGGGGCACGCGCTGCTCGCGGATGTCCTCGACGAGCTGCCGGGTGCGCGCGAGGTGGTTGGCGCGGATGTCGCCGATCTGCTCCATCAGCGCGAGCCCGGCATCGGGCGCGTTGCCCTGCACCATGGCCACCGTGATCGTGCCGTTCTGCGCGAGGACGCCGACGGACGGCCAGGTGATCAGTCCCGCCACCAGCGGGAACACCACCAGCGCGATCGAGGAGTACCGCGCGCGGGCCACGGCGGCGAGCGCGCAGCCGGTGAGCACGACGGCGAAGCCCACCAGCGCCGAGCCGCCGATCGAGGCGAGCGCGAGGTAGGGGCCTTCCGGCTGGGTGAACCCCGCGCGGCCCCACGGGAAGCCGTTGAGCGGGAACGACGCGCGCAGCAGGTCGCCGCACACGTAGACCGCGGCCATCCAGACCGGAGCGAGCGGCAACGTGCTGACCACCGCCATGCCCGTGGTGGCGACCGCGATCAGCAGGGCCTCGATCAGGCTCAGCGTCAGCCAGGGCCACGGACCGAACGCCGAGCCCAGGAAGTGCTCCAGCCAGAACAGCAGCGGCAGCAGGTAGGCCAGGCCGAAGAGGAGGCCGTACCCGAATCCGGCCCGCGCGCGGCGCCCCCACAGGACGGCCGCGAGCAGCGCGAACGCGATCGGGGCGAGCCACCACAGGGTGCGCGGCGGCGAACTCGCGTAGAGCAGTCCGCCCGCCAGGACGGCGCCCACGACGCGGAGCAGGACCGATCGCGAAGATCTCCGCCTGGCGGGCTCGGGGGCTGCGTGCTCGGGCTCGGGCGTCACGGCGGGGGCGACCACCTCACAACCCTACGTACCTCGTTCGTGTTTCACTTCGGGGGTGCGTATCGAGTCGGGTCAGGTAGCCGTCATCACCGGAGCCGCGCAGGGCATCGGTGCCGCGTTCGCGGCGGAGCTCACCGCACGCGGGCTCTCCGTGGTCCTGCTGGACCTCGTCCGGGACACCGTCGAGCGAACAGCCGCTGAGCTGGGCGAACGCGCCTTCGCGGTGGCCGGTGACGTGAGCGAGCCCGAGGTGCTCGCCGACCTCGCGAAGCAGACGCTCGACCGCTTCGGCCGCGTCGACCTGGTGATCAACAACGCCGGGATCAGGGGCTCCGGGGAGCCGGTCTGGGAGATGCCCGCCGCGCAGTGGGAGCGGGTGCTCGGCGTGAACCTGCTCGGCGTGGTCAACGGCATCCGCGCGTTCGTGCCGCACCTGATCAAGGCAGGCAGCGGGCACGTGGTGAACGTGGCGTCGCTGGCCGGGTTGTCCGGCGCGCCGAGGCAGAGCGCCTACGCCGCGAGCAAGCACGCCGTGGTCGCGGTGTCGGAGATCCTGGCCGGAGAGCTGGAACAGGTCGGCGCGGCCGTGGGGGTCACCGTGGCGTGCCCCGGCTTCGTGGACACACCGTTGGTCGCCGACCTGCTCGCCGCTCCGAAGGCCGAGCCCGGCTCCGAGGCCTACGAGTCGCTCGCGCGCGGCCTGCCCGCCGGGCGCTCCGTCGAGGAGTTCCTGGAGCAGATGCGCACGCTCGTCGACACCGCCATCTCCGCGCCCACCGCCGTCGAGCGCATCCTGCGCGCCGTGGAGCGCGACGAGCTCTACGCGCTGCCCAACGGCGACCTCGAAGACACCGCCCGCGACCGCGCCCACCGCGTCCTCAGCGCCCTCGCCCGTGCCCAATGACTCGTTCAGCACGCTCAACCACATGAACGAGTCGTTCACGACGTTGAGGTACCTGAATGAGTCATTCAGGGCGCACGACGTCCCGTGAACGACCCGTTTGGTGCGCTCAACTCCCCCAATGACCCGTTCAGTGCGTTGAGGACCCTGAACGGGTCGTTTGGTGCGTTGAAGTACCTGAAAGGGCCGTTCGGGGAGTTGAGGTACCTGAAGGGGTCATTCGGGGAGTTGGGGGGCCTGAATGAGTCATTCGGGGCGTTGAGCGCGGGGGCCGTGGGGTGTGGGGCGGAAGTAGGGTTGGGGGTATGCGGCGGTGGTTGGCGGCCTTGGCGGTCGCGGTGGTGACGACCGGGGTGGGGATCGCGGTGAACATCGCGACGGACCAGGGGGCGAACGCGTGGGCCTGGGTGGCGGTCGCGGTGCTGACGCTCGCCGCCGCCGGGATCGCGGTGTGGACGGCGGCACCGGTGGCGACGCCGACAGCAGTGGTAACGCCGACGGCAGCGCCAACGGTGACAGCGACGACATCGACGGCGACGGCAGAACAGCCAATGTCAGCCGTGCCAACGGCGGGACAGCCCACGGCAGCGGTGCCAACAGCGGAACAGCCCACTTCAGCGGTGCCAACAGCGGAACAGT
Source organism: Allokutzneria multivorans (assembly GCF_039537405.1). Lineage (NCBI taxonomy): Bacteria > Bacillati > Actinomycetota > Actinomycetes > Pseudonocardiales > Pseudonocardiaceae > Allokutzneria > Allokutzneria multivorans. The sequence goes on from NZ_BAABAL010000007.1 coordinate 104,666, forward strand.
CCACGGCAGCACAGGCCACGACCGCACAGGCGGTTGAGCGGCCGCACCGGAGCAGCGTCCGGAACACGGTCACCGGTGACGTCAGCGGGATCGTGATTCAGGCGGGCACGATCAACGGGACGATTCGCGACGATTGAGCAGCTGCATCAGCGGACCGGTCACGGCGGTCGTGATGAGCGCGATCAGCACCAGGATCGTGAAGCCGAGGTCGTTGACGAGCTTGTACTGAAGGCCGATGGTGGCGATCACGAGTTCGGTGACGCCTCGGCAGTTCATCAGTGTGCCGATCCTCAGCGAGTCCTTTGTGGACATTCCGGCGAGCTTCGCCCCGCCACCGGCGCCGACGAACTTGACGACGGAGGCGACGAGCAGCAGGCCGAGGAACAGCAGCCACGGCCCGACTCCGCTGAGCAGGCCGAGCGAGGTGCTGAGGCCGACCCCGGCGAAGAACAGCGGCAGCAGGATGGTGACCGCGAAGCCTTGGAGCTGCTTGCTGATCCGCTCCACCGCCAGCGAATCGCGGGGCACCACGACACCGAACAGGAACGCGCCGATCACCGGGTGCAGGCCGATGACCTGGCTCAGCGAAGCGAAGCCGATGGCGCCCGCGGCGAGCACGGGAAGCAGCAGCTGCTCCCCCGCCGGGGTCCGTTCGCAGCGGCGCACCACGGCGGCCAGGGCGGGGCGAACGCAGAGCACGGTCACCAGGATGAAGGCGGCGGCCATGCCGACGACGGCCTCGACGGAGCCGCTTCCGCTGAGCCCGGTCAGCGCCAGCAGCACGGTCAGCGCGGCCCACGCGGCACCGTCACCGACCGCCGCGCAGGTCAGCGCGAGCCTGCCGATCACGGTGTCGTCCAAGCGGAGGTCGACGAGGATGCGCGCGAGCACGGGCAGCGCGGTGATCGCCATGGCCAGGCCGAAGAACAGCGCGTAGGCGGTGGTGCTGCCGAAGCGCCCGGCGAGCATGCCCTCGGCGGCCAGCGCCACGCCGACCCCGGCGACGAACGGCAGGCCCATGCTGCCCGCCACGGTGATCCACACGGTCTTCTGGTGCCTGCGCACCTCGTCGAGCCGGAGTTCGCAGCCGAGCAGGAACATGAACGTCACCAGGCCCAGCTGCGCGGTGACCTGGAGCGTGGAGAGCACCTCGGCCGGGAACAGCCACGCCCGCCCGGACGGCCAGAGCGCGCCGAACACCGAGGGCCCGAGCACGAGCCCGCCGAGGATCTCACCGACGACCGGGGGCTGGCCGAACTTGCCGAGCAGCGCGGCGATCAGGTGGCAGACAAGCACGATCACCGCGACTGCGAGCAGGAACCGGGCGATCGGGTCGAAGCCGCCGTGCGGGCCGGTCTCGCTGGTGAACAGCTCGGGACCCCACACGGTCAGCACCAGGCCGAGCGCGATGAGGCTGCCGAACGCGCCAAGCGGGACAGCGTGCCGTTTGGCCTTCTTGGTCGCTTCGAGGGTCATCTCGGGTCCGTTCGCCAGGGTGGTCGTCGCCGCCCCACCCTGACGAACGCCGGTTTCTTCCCGTTATCGCCGAGCTGAGCGGCGCTCACGAAGCCAACGCGCTGTCGAGCTTCTGCGCGCACGTCGCCAGGTTCCACGCGTAGAGCACCAGCCCCATCCCCGTGGACTGGTGCACGACCGCGTGCAGCGCCTCGTGCTCGATCTCCAACCACCGCAACGGGTTCTCGGCGAGCGCGGTGATCTCCTCCTGCGCGAGCCACCTGCGGAGCCGGTCGGTGGCCACGGTCGCGACGCCCTCGGCCAGCTCGGACGCGGAGCCGGCCAGCTCCAGCCACGCGGCGAAAGCGCGCTCGCACGCGGCGGTGCGCTCCACCGGCGCTTCCTGCACCAGCGCGCACTCGCGGGCGAACACACGCGGCAGCCGGGCGAGCCGGTAACGCACCGATCCGTCCACTGTGGACACGTCGACGTCGATCACGTTGGCGTCGAGCAGTTCCTCCAGCCACGCCTCCGCCTCGGACACCGGGCAGTCCAGCAGCGCCGCGCCCACCCATGCGGCGAAGTGCGGCACGTCGAGGGTTCCCAGCCCCCGGTAGAGCCGCGCGGCCTCCGGGGAGAGCCGGTGGTAGCTGGACTCGAAAGCCGCGCGCAGCCCGCCGCGCTCGTCGCAGCTCAGCTCGTCCAGCCTGCGCCGCTCGTCGGTCAGCATCCGCACCAACCGGTCCGCGCTCCAGTGCGGTTTGGCCAGCAGTCGCGTGGTCGCGACGCTCAGCGCCAGCGGGAGCCCGTCGCACAGCTCGGCCAGCTCGGCGGCGCTCTCCGGCGAGAGAACGGGAAGGGCGCGACGCACGAACTCCACGGACTCTGTGGTGCTCAACGGTTTCAGCCGCACTCGTACGGAGTCCGCACCGCCGGCCAACTCAGGCAGCTGGTCCCGGCCGGTCACCACCACGCAGCACTCACGGGTGCCCGGCAGCAGGGGCCGGACCTGCGCGTAGGAGGCGGCGTTGTCCAGCACCACGAGCACACGTTTGCCCGCGAGGAGGCTGCGGTAGAGCGCGGCGCGCTCGCCCAGCTCGCCGGGCAGCTCCGCGTCCGGGACGCCGAGCGCGCGCAGGAACCCGGCGAGCACCTCGGTGGAGGACAGCGGCGCCCGGTCGCGGTCGTAGCCGCACAGGTCGACGAAGAGCTGTCCGTGCGGGAAGCGCTCGGCGACGCGGTGCGCCCAGTGCAGCGCCAGCTCGGTCTTGCCGACGCCGGGCATCCCGGTGAGGTAGCCGACCGGGAGCATGCAACCCTTGCCGCTCCAGGGAACCAGATCGTCCAGAGTGGACAGTTCGGCGGTTCGGCCGGTGAAGCGCGCGGTGCTCGGCGGCAGCTGGGCGGGCACCACGCGCGCCTCGGCCCGCGCCGTCGGCTTCGCCACGGGGACCGGGGTGAGCACCGGGTCGTCGGCCAGGATCGCCTCGTGCAGCTCCCTGAGCACCCGGCCCGGTTCGAGGCCGAGCTCGTCGATCAACAGCGAGCGCCCCTCGCGGAAGCTCTCCAGCGCCTCGGCGCGCCTGCCGGAGCGGTACTGCGCCAGCATCAGGTGCGCCCGGACCTGCTCGCGCAACGGGTGCTGCCGCACCAACCCGGTCAGCTCGCCGATCAGCTCGCGGTGCTCGCCCTCGGCCAGGCGCAGCGCCGCGCTCTGCTCGTAGGCGGTCAGCCGCAACTCCTCCAGCCGCGCCGCCGCCGACTCGGCGAAGCGCCCGCTCACTCCGGAGAGCGCGGGCCCGCGCCAGCGGCCGAGCGCGGCGGCGTAGGCGCGCACGGATTCGGCGTACTGGCCCTCCTGCTCAAGGCGTTGGGCCTGGTCGAGCTGCCGTTCGAACTCGCTGGCGTCGATGTCGTGCGCCTCCGGCAGCAGCAGGTAGCCGGGCGCCCTGGTCAGGATGACGTCGTCGGCGCAGCCGGCGGCCTTGAAGGTCTTGCGCAGCCCGGCGACGCAGATGGCGATCTGCGTCCGCCCGGTCGCGGGCGGACGGTCGTCCCAGACCGCCTCGACGAGGCTGTCCACGGAGACGACCCGGCCCGGACTGAGCAGCAGCATGGCCAGCACGGTGCGCTGCCGCTGGCCGCTGATCGGAACGGGACCGGTGTCCGACCGCACGTCCAGCGGTCCGAGCACGGTGAATTCCAAGCGGTCGCCCATTGAACCCCCAGTTCTCGGGAAACCTGATGTGTGCGCATGCAGTCAACCATGTGCGGGTTGTCCGAAATAGGGGTTCGGCAACCGTGTTCCGGAACCTGTTCTGGTAACGGTTACACACATTCCGAGCTGGCCCTACCTGGCGATCACAACGGTACCGAGATCTGTCACGGGCGCAGTTCCTCACAGAAAACCAGATATCGAATTCTCCGATATCCTGCGACCTTTCGGCCCAACGCGCTCGGCCGATCCGCACGGCTCACACCGGCTGTTCCAGCAGCCGTTGGATCTCGGCCACCCTGCGGTTCACCTGGGTCAGCTCGACGCACAGCGCGTGCTCACGCACGACGGAGCGCTCGCGGACCCTGTCGTACTCGGCGAGCGCGGCCACCCGCTGCCGATGAATGCGCAGCAGTCGTTCGACGACCCAGACCGAAGCCGCTCCGGCGAACAGCGCAAGGGCGGTGCGCGTGATCTCGTTGCCCTCCTGAGGCACAGCCATCTCCTTGCCTCGTGCGCCGACGGCCGACGCGGTGAACGGGGCGAAAAGTTATCAACTCGTATTTTCGGGCCGATATCACCATGACTTTTGTCATCACTTCCGGAAGCGATAACCGAATGAAAGCGCGCGGCGCTAGGCTGCGGAGCGGCCGGTCTCCGGGCAAGCTTCCGCAGCATGGGCGTCAACACCACGGGCAACGACACGCTCCGGACCCTGCTCGACGGCCGGTGGGCGGAGCTGCGCGAGCGCACCCGCAAACGGCTCGGCGTCCTGGAGGCGCCCGCGCCCGGCCTGAGTCGCGAGGAACACCGCGAACACGTGCTGCGCCAACTGCGCGCCTTGGCCTCCTCCGGGCACTCCACTGCCGGTTTTCCCGTGCGCCACGGCGGTGACGGCGACTTCGGCGGCTCGGTGGTGGCCTTCGAGATGCTCGGCTTCGGCGATCTCTCGTTGATGGTCAAGGCGGGCGTGCAGTGGGGCTTGTTCGGCGGCGCGGTGCAGGCCCTCGGCACGGACGCGCACCATGAGCGGTACCTGCGCGAGATCATCGAGCTGGACCTGTTGGGCTGCTTCGCGATGACGGAGTCCGGCCACGGCTCCGACGTCCAGCGCCTCAACACCACCGCCACCTACGACCCGGACACCGGCGAGTTCGTGGTGAACACGCCGAACGTGCACGCGCGCAAGGACTACATCGGCAACGCGGCGCGCGACGGCCAGGTCGCCGTGGTGTTCGCGCAGCTGATCACGGGCGGCGAGGAGCACGGTGTGCACGCGCTGGTCGTGCCGATCCGCGAGCCGGACGGGTCGGCGCGCGCGGGCGTGACGATCGAGGACTGCGGCGAGAAGGCCGGGCTCAACGGCGTGGACAACGGGCGGCTGACCTTCGACAACGTGCGCGTTCCGCGCGAGGCGCTGCTGGACCGCTACGGCCACGTGGCCGAGGACGGCACGTACTCCAGTCCAGTTGAGGGCACGGGCAAGCGGTTCTTCACGATGCTGGGCACGCTCGTGCGCGGCCGGGTCAGCGTCGCGGGCGGTGCGCTGAGCGCGACGAAGAAGGCGCTGACGATCGCGGTCCGCCACGGTGAGACGCGCAAGCAGTTCGCCAAGCCCGACGGCACCGAGGTCCCGGTCCTGGACTACCTCGCCCACCAACGCCGCCTGCTGCCCGCGCTCGCGACCACCTACGCGCTCAACTTCGCCCAGGAAGCGCTGGTCAGCGAGCTTCACGCGGTCTTCGGCGGTGACGAGAGCGACGACCAGAGGAAGCGTGAACTGGAGTCACAGGCCGCCGGGCAGAAAGCGGTGGCCACCTGGCACGCCACGCGGACGATCCAGACCTGCCGAGAAGCGTGCGGTGGGGCGGGCTACCTGGCCGAGAACCAGTTGCCGCAGCTCAAAGCCGACACGGACGTGTTCACCACGTTCGAGGGCGACAACACCGTGCTGCTCCAGCTCGTGGCGAAGGGCCTGCTCACCGGCTACCGGGACCACCTCGGCGACCTCGACACGCTCGGCATGGCGCGCTTCGTGGCGACTCAGCTCGTCGGCGCGGTCATCGAGCGGACTCCCGTGCGCGCGCTGCTCGGTGGCGATGTGCGCGACCGCGCTTGGCAGCTGAAGCTCTTCACCGATCGCGAGGAGCACGTGCTCGACGGCCTGGTTCGACGGCTGCGCAACGCGGGCGAGGACGACGCGTTCGAGGTGTTCAACAACGCGCAGGACCACGTGCTGCGCGCGGCGCGGACGCACGTGGACCGGATCGTGCTGGAGGCCTTCGTCGCGGCGATCGACCGCTGCCCGGACAGCGACACCGCTGAGCTGCTCGAACGCGTCTGCGACCTGCACGTGCTGGCCAACGTCGAGGAGGACCTGGCGTGGTTCCTCGGGCACGGCAGGCTCACCACCGCGAAGGCGAAGTCGATCACCAGCGAGGTCAACTCGTTGTGCGCCGAACTGCGCCCGCGCGCCGCTGAGCTGGTCGAAGCGTTCGGCGTTCCCATGGAGTGGATCACAGCGCCCATCGCTCAGCGGTGAAGCTGGCAAAGTACGCGCCATGAGTGTGTGGACAACCGTCGCCGAGGAGGTCGCGGCCAAGCTCCGCGAGGACGCCGCCGCCCGGGATCGCGGTGGCGTCGCGCCCGAGGGCGAGATCGAGCTGTTGCGGTCCTCCGGCCTGCTCAGCGCGTTCATCCCGGAGGAGCTGGGCGGCGGTGACGGGGACCCCGCGACGACCGACGCCGTCACGCGGATCATCACTGCGGCGGACGCGTCCCTCGGGCACCTGCTCGGTTACCACTACTTGCACGTCTGGCGCTCCGAGCTGTTCGGCGATGCTGAGCGCTCCACGAGGCTGAGGCGCGAGACCGCGGCGAACCAGTGGTTCTGGGGCGGGGTGGCCAATCCGCTGGACGCGGCGCTGGAGCTGACGCCGACCGACGACGGCTTCCTGCTCAACGGGCGCAAGACTTTCGCGTCCGGGGCGAGCGTCGCGGACCGGCTCGTGGTGAGCGGAACGCGGACCGACACCGGCGAAAAGTTGACCTTCACCATGGACGCCCGCGCGAACGGCGTGAAGTACCTGGGCGACTGGGACAACATCGGCCAGCGGCTCACCGAGAGCGGCGGCGTGGTGTTCACCGACGCCCCGGTCGCGGCTGACGACGTGCTGGGCGTGCACCCGACGTCCGCCGAGGAGGACTCGCCGGAGGCGCTGCGGCTGTCACTGGCGCAGATCGCGTTCCAGGCCGTGCTGTCGCAGCTGCACGTCGGCATCGCGGAGGGCGCGCTGGAGCAGGCCGCCGAGTACACGCGGACGATGTCGCGGCCGTGGTTCCTCTCCGGCGTCGAGAAGGCGAGCGACGACCTGTACGTGCTGGTCGGCTACGGCGAGCTGGTCGCGTCGACCGAAGCTGCTGGCCTGCTCGCCGACCACGCCAGCGCCCTGCTCCACGCGGCGGCGGCCGAGCCCGAGCTGACCCTGGAGCTGCGCGCGGCGGCGGCGCTGACGATCTCCTCCGCCAAGGTCGTGTCCACGCGGGTGGTCAACGAGGTCACGTCGAAGATCTTCGAGTTCGTCGGCGCGCGGGCGACCGCGTCGAAGTACGGCTTCGACCGGTTCTGGCGCAACGCCCGCACGATCACGCTGCACGACCCGGTGAGCTACAAGGCCCGCGAGCTGGGCGCGCACCTGTTGACCGGCGAGCTGCCGCCGATCACGGGCTACAGCTGATGGGTCCTTTGTTGGAGCCCCCCTTGATCGAACACAGCGTCCGCCTCACCGCGGACGCCGTGCTCATCCTTGATCGCCGCAAGCTCCCGTTGGAGCGCGAGTGGGTGCGCTGCGAGACCGTCGCCGACGTCGCTCAGGCGATCAAGGACATGGTCACGCAGTCCTCCGGCCCGTACTTCGCCGCGCTGTACGGCATGGTGCTCGCGGCGCGTGCCGGGGAAGACCTCGAAGCGGCCGGTCAGGTGCTGGTGAACACCAGGCGCACCAACAACCACCTCCGCAAGGCAGTCCACTGTGTACTGTCCACTTCGGACAGATCGGTTGCCGGAGTGCTGGCGGCGGCCGAGGCCGGTGACGAGCTGTACCGCGCGCGAAGCCGTGCTCTCGCCGAGGCCGCGGCATCGCTGCTGCCGGACGGCGCGCGGGTGCTCACGCACTGCTGGGCGGACATCTACCTCATCGAACTGGTGGTCTCGCTTCGCAAGACTGGCAAGGACTTCAGCTTCACCTGCACCGAGACCCGGCCGTACCTCCAAGGCGCCCGGCTGACCGCGCCGACGCTCGCGGAGATGGGCGTGGACACCACGCTCGTCACCGACGGCATGGGCGCGGCGCTCATCGCGGACGGCCGGGTGGACGCGCTGGTCACGGCCGCCGATCGGGTCACGATGGACGGTCACGTGATCAACAAGGTCGGCACGCTCGGTCTCGCGGCGGCGGCGCACGCGTTCGACGTGCCGTTCCACGCGCTCGTGCAGGCTCCGGACCAGGACGCACCCAGCGCCGAATCCGTGCCGATCGAGTACCGCTCCGGCGAGGACGTGTTGTCCTACAAGGTTTCCGGAGTGCGCGGGGTCTATCCCGCGTTCGACATCACTCCCCCACGCCTGGTCACGACTGTTGTGACCGATCGGGGCGCGTTCGCTCCGGCTGATGTCCACTCGTACTACGAAGAAGGAGAACAGAACCAGTGATCTCGCTGACCGCCCGGTGGGTCGTCGTGGACATCGAGGGCACGCTGACGCCCACCAGCCAGGTGCACGTGACCCTCTACGACTACGCGCGGCCCCGGCTCGGCCCGTGGATCGACGAGCACGGCGACGACCCGGTGGTGGCCGGCGCGGTGGCGCAGATCCGTTCGCTGGGCGGGCTTTCCGCGACCGCGACGACCGACGAGCTGGTCGCGGTGCTGCACGGGTGGATGGACGCCGACCAGAAGATCGCGCCGCTGAAGACCTTGCAGGGCTTGATCTGGCAGCGCGGCTACGCCATCGGCGAGCTGACCGCCGAGTTCTTCCCGGACGTGGCGAAGCGGCTGCGCGAGTGGAAGGCGGCGGGCCTGACGCTGGCGGTGTTCTCCTCCGGCTCGGTGCCGGGGCAGATCGCGTTCTTCTCGCGCACCACCGACGGCGACCTGCGCGAGCTGTTCTCGGCGCACTTCGACACGGTGAACGCGGGCCCGAAGAAAGAAGCTCCTTCGTACAAGGCGATTACCGCGGCACTGGACGCGGTTCCGTCTGAGACGGTGTTCCTCTCCGACGTTCCGGCCGAGCTGCACGCTGCGGCCGAGGCGGGTTGGCAGACGGTCGGCTTGGCGCGTCCGGGCGAGCCGTTCGCCGACGCGGACTTCGCTCCGCACCCGGCGCTGGCTTCGCTCGAAGACGTGGAGATCTCCTGATGGAGGGGCTGCGCGAGGCAGGGCGGGCGCTGGCGGCGGAGTCCGCGCGCTACACCGCGCTCGGCTGGATGCGCGGCACCTCCGGCAACCTCTCGGTGCGGCTTCGTGATGAGCCGCTGCGGTTGGCTGTCACCACCAGCGGCTTGGACAAGGGCGAGCTGACTGAGGACGACGTCGTGGTGGTGGACGCCGACGGCCTCGCGGTCCCCGACCAGCCGCACCCTTCGAAGGTGCCGTCGGCCGAAGCCGGTCTGCACGGCCGGATCGCGGCGGTGTCCGGGGCCGGGGCGGTGGTGCACGTGCACGTCATGGCGCCGGTGCTGGCCGCGGAGCGCTGGCCGGACGGGATCGAGCTGATCGACCTGGAGATGTTGAAGGGCTTCGGTCGCGCGGCGCACGATGACCTGGTGACGATTCCCGTGGTGCCCAACGGGCAGGACATGCGGGTGCTGGGCGACGCGTTCGAGAAGTCCTTCCGCGCCGACACGCCCGCGCTGGTCGTCGCGCGGCACGGGCTGTACGTGTGGGGCGCGGACCTGCTCCAGGCCCGGCACCGCGCGGAGTGCCTGGAATGGTTGCTGCGCTTCAAAGTGGAGAGTGAGCGATGACGCTGCTGACGGTCTGGCCGGACAACGACCCCGGCACGGTGGTGCTGCGCACCGAGGACGGCGCGGAGATCCAGTCCGAGCTGAAGCGGCTCGGCGTGCGGTTCGAGCGGTGGGACGTGGTCTCCGGGCTGCCCCCGACGCCGACCTCCGAGGAGGTCCTGGCCGCTTACCGGGAGAACGTCGACCGGGTGGTCGAGGCCGAGGGCTACGTGCTGGTCGACGCCATGCACATGACGCCCTCCGACGACCCGGCGTGGCGTGAGAACGCTGCTGCCGCAAGGAAGAAGTTCCTCGCCGAGCACACGCACGACGATGACGAGGACCGCTTCTTCGCGCGCGGCTCGGGCGTGTTCTACCTGCACGTCGGCGATCGCGTGTACGCGGTGTTCTGCGAGGCGGGCGACCTGCTCAGCGTGCCCGCGAACACCACGCACTGGTTCGACATGGGCACGCGGCCGGACTACGTGTCGGTGCGGTTCTTCCACGACGACGACGGGTGGGTCGGCAACTTCACCGGCAGCCCGATCGCCTCGCTGTTCCCGGACTACGACACGCTCGCGGCCTCACGCTCTTACTGATCCTTGATGCAGCGCGCGCAGCACGGCCAGCTCGCGCTCTGTCGGCGGTTCCGTCACGGTGACGTTGTCGGACACCCGGAGGTCCCACCCCGTCGCGGCTTTCACCTGCTGCACGGTGACATTCGGGTGTACCGCAACGAGAACCAGCTCTCCGGTGTCGTCCGACCGCAGCACCCCAAGATCCGTCAACACCACGCGTGGCCCCTTGACCACCGAGGTGACGAAGGACAGTTCCTCCACGAAGGCCCGCGTGTTGTGCCGCAGCACCATGATCACTTCCTTGGCCGATGCCGCGATCTCCGGTGCTCCCCCGGCTCCTGGCAGGCGTACTCGCGGTTCGGCGTAGTCCCCGACCACCGTGGTGTTGAGCCTGCCGTACTTGTCGATCTGTGCGGCGCCGAGGAATCCCACGTCCACGCGTCCCGCTTGCAGCCAGTAGTTGAAGATCTCCGGCACCGACACCAGCGCGTCTGCGGTGTCCGCGAGTTCACCGTCCCCGATGGACAGTGGAAGCCGCGTCGGTTTCGCGCCGATCGTCCCCGATTCGTAGATCAACACGCAGTTCGGCGCATGCGTGGCCCTGGCCAGGTTCGCTGCCGCGCTGGGCAGTCCGATGCCGACGAAGCACAGGACTCCGTCCCGCAGTTCTCGCGCGGCCGCCACTGTCATGATCTCGTCCGTTGTCGCCGTCATCCCACGTGCTCCCGCATCCACGCCGCGAACTTGTCCCTGTCGCGGCTGATCGCGTCCCATTCCCGGTAGAAGCCGTTGTCCCGCTCGTAGTACCCGTGCGCGTAGGAGGGGTGGGCTCCGCGCTCGACTTTCACGACCGCGTCCACCGCCATCGCCGGTAGTACGACTTGCCCGTGGTGCGGCTCGATCTCGTCAACGATTTCTTCGACTGTCACCAAGGCTTTTTTCGAGGCGAGCACGACTTCCTTCTGCACTCCCGTGATCCCCCAGAACGCCACGTTGCCGCGCCGATCCGCCTGCTGCGCGTGCACGATCGCCACGTCGGGGTTGAGCGCGAGCACCGCTGCGAGTTCTTCCCCCGTGAACGGGCATCGCACTGTTTTGATCGTCGGCGTCACCGCTGGCAGATCTGTGCCGATGTAGCCGCGCAGCACCGCGAACGGCAATCCCGATGCTCCCGCGACGTACCGGTTGGCCATTCCCGCGTGGCTGTGTTCTTCGATTTCCAGGCGGTGCGGGTACCCGTTCTCGATCGCGTCCCGGAACCGGTGCAGCGACCCCACGCCAGGGTTTCCACCCCAGGAGAAGATGAGTTTGCGCGCGCACCCCGCTCCGATGAGTTGGTCGTAGACGAGGTCCGGCGTCATCCTGATCAGGGTCAGTTCCCGTTTGCGCTGTCGCACGATCTCGTGCGCCGCTGCCACCGGGATGAGGTGGGTGAACCCTTCCAGTGCGACCGAGTCCCCGTCTCGCACCAGTTCCGCGACCGCTTCGGCCAGCCCGATCTCTCGCACGCCTCCACCTTCCCCTGCCGCCGGCGCGCCGTCCAATACCGTTCGCCTCGGCTCCCCTATCCCGCAGATATGGCAAGGTCGAGTTCGACTCTGATGTTGCGCAGGGGTTTCTGGTCCGGGTCGACCCAGCGTGGTGGGATGAAGGTCGGCAACCCCTGCTCGAAGACGATCTCCCACCCCTGCTGATGCATCACATGATGATGGTGGCTGCACAGGAGAACCATGTTGTCGAGGTCGGTCGGTCCGCCGTCGAGCCAGTGCACGACGTGGTGGGCTTCTGTCCATGCCGGGGGTCGGTCGCATCCGGGGAAGGCGCATCCTTTGTCCCGCACGGCGAGTGCGGTCCGTATCCCGGGTGAGGCGGTTCGTTTCGAGCGCCCGAGGTTCAGCGGCACGTTCTTCCCGCTCAAGACGGCGGGGAGGATGTTGGCGTCGCAGGCCATTTCGCGGATGAGGTGGGCGGAGAGGGGGCCGCCCCAGGAGGTGTCGCCGAACCCGATCGCGGTCAGGAGCGCGTGGTAGGGGATGGTGATGATGATCTGCGGCCTCAGTCCACCGCTGCTCGGCAACTCCCTCGTCGCGAGAGCGATCTTCATCGCCTCAGTCAAACTGTCCGCGTAGCGCTGTGCGGGTGTCCGGGTGTCTTCCCCACTGCGAGGGCTGGCCAACGCGTGCAGGGCTGCTTCCACGGCGGCGCCTTCGACGGGCGGGAGGATGCCGGTGAAGTGCAACCACCCGTTGTGATCTTTCCCCATCTTCACCGACCGTTGAGCGATGTCCTCTTGTTCATCCCGATACGCCCCTTCCGGGTCGAGTTGGGTGCGGATGCGTTTGCCCACATACATCAACTGACGCGGATTCAACAGGGGCGCATGCTTCACCAGGGCTTCCTCGGCCTCAACCGCACGATCCTCCGGGATCTTCGCCACCGCGTCGGAGACGACCAGAGCATGGCGGGGGCTGATCGTCCCGGCATACATCGCTTCCTTCGCCAACGGCAGCGACGGGAGTTCCCGCACAAGACGACTGCGGCGCTGAGCATCCTCAGGCGCCAGTTTCAACGCCGTCCGCAGTAACACCGTCAGATCCTTACACCCCTGATCGGCATACAAGCCCTGGGACTGAGCCTCGGTCGCAAGATCGGTGCTCGCGGCGACAGCGAGGGTGGCGATCTTCTCGAAGTCGCGTAGCTCATCCAACAGCGGATCGCCGGTGAACCGGTAAGTGTCCCCGCGCGCGAGGTAGCGTTTCAGCAAAGCGATAATGGCCTTGGCACTCAACAGAATCCCCCTCTTTCGACTCCTCTCTATTGTCTCAAATTCGAAGATCGAGATCCTGTCCCCAACGAGTGAATTCCCTTGAGCGACAACGGTTTCCGTTCGTCGACTCCGTCGACATCACCCCAAAAACAGCTACCCACAACGAAACCGCCGGTCGCCTGCGAAACCGGGTCGGCTTTACCTGGGGTGCGCGTGCCATACGCTTGCTGGCGTGGGCCGGTGATCCTTCACCGTGCCCGTCCGGCCCATGACGGCACGCGCAAGGGGCCCCCAGGTCAAGCCGACCCCCACGCAGCAACCCCCGCGCCCCACGCACCCAACCCAACCTGGAAGCGCAGCCCCACCCCGCTGGAAAGAGCTAAGACACCAGCCGTTCCCCTGCTGGAAGTCCAGCCGTCCTCGAGCTGGAAGTTCAGCCGTTCCCCCGCTGGAAGCCCAGCCGTCCCCGAGCTGGAAGCCCGGCCGTACCCCTACTGGAAGCCCAGCCGTCCCCGACCCGGAAACGCAGCCGTCCCCGAGCTGGAAGTCCAGCCGTACCCCACCCGGAAGCCCAGCCGTTCCCCCTCTGGAAGCCCAGCCGTACCCCACCCGGAAGCCCAGCCGTTCCCCCTCTGGAAGCCCAGCCGTACCCCACCCGGAAGCCCAGCCGTTCCCCCTCTGGAAGCCCAGCCGTACCCCACCCAAAAACCCAGCCGCCCCAAACACAACGCCCCAAAAGCCAACCCCTACAACACCAACCTCAACACGACGTACTCCCCGTGCACCCCACTGTCCACGAAGCCCATCCCCCGAGCCACCCGCAAACTCCGCTCGTTCCACGTCTGCACAACGCACCGGGCCTGCGTCACCCCGCTCCGCCGGAGGTGCTCAACCACCGCCGCGCCGAACCGCGCCCCGTTCCCCTTCCCGACCAGATCGGGGCGCATCCCCACGCCGACGTCCACTACGCCGTCCGCCTCGGCCAAGCCGGGCACGCGTGCTTCCTCGCCAACGCACAGGAATCCGACGAGCGAGTCGGACACGACGGCGAAGTACCCCTCTTCCGCCGTGAGCGGCCCGTCCTCCGGGCGGGAGTCGTAGAAGCTCCACGGGCCCGGGTAGCGCCAGGTGAGAATGTCTTCGGCGTGCTCGGCGCTCAAGGGCAGGACACGGAGATCAGCCATGCTCTCAGCCGCGACCAGCGATCAACGCCGAGGACCGCGCCCAGAACTGTCCACAATGGACACCGCCCGGTTCGACACATCCGACGTGATCGTCACCGACGCTCCGGTCTTCACGCTGTCGATCTTCGCGCCGTTGTTGACGACCGTTGCCGCGTCGACCGTGTAGACCTGGGTGTACCCGTCGGCGCTCTTGGCGGTGATGGAGGTGGCGCTGACTTCCGTCACCGAACCGGTCTGGGTGCGCTCGGTCTTGTAACCACCCTTGCCGTCGGAGACGACGAACTCCCCGTGCAGCGACTCCCGCACTGGCCCGCCGCCAGGCCCGAACATCATCGGGCCACGACCGCCAGGCCCCTGGGACGCCGCAGGGGTCTCGCCGCCGACGGCGTAGATGGTGACGCCGCCCGCCACGGCGATGCCGACGGCGATCGCGGCGGCGACGGCGGTCTTGCGGGCCGACCAGGTGCGGGTGGGCTCGGGCTGCGGGCCGCCCCAGCCGGGCTCCTGCGTCTCAGTGCTCATCGGGGCTCCCTGTGCTCGTTCGAAGCTGACCGCAACAACAACACCGGCGGAGCCTGTGCGTCGGCTGTGCGCAGGATGGGGACACGCTGTGCTGTCACCGCGTGCGGCGAGCGCACAGCTGATACACAGGAACCGCATAGCTCGGGCACAACCACGCGCACGACCTTGGGAGCATGGCCACGGTGAACGCTGAGACCTCGCGCTCGGACCTCCGCCGCGCGGACGGGCAGCCGGTGCGCGTGCTCGTCGTCGACGACGAGGCGAGCCTGGCCGAACTGGTCTCGATGGCGCTGCGCTACGAGGGCTGGGAGGTCCGCAGCGCGGGCGACGGGATGACGGCCGTGCGCCTGGCGCGCGAGTTCCGGCCGGACGTGGTGGTGCTGGACATCATGCTGCCCGACCTCGGCGGGCTGGAGGTGCTGGCGAAGATGCGCGCGGAGGCGCCGGAGCTGCCGGTGCTGTTCCTGACCGCGAAGGACGGCGTCGCCGACCGGATCGCCGGGCTGACCGCGGGCGGGGACGACTACGTCACCAAGCCGTTCAGCCTGGAGGAGGTCGTGCTGCGGCTGCGCGCGCTGCTGCGCAGGACCCGAGTGGCCAAGGCCGCCGACGGCGCGGAGCTGGTGGTGGGTGACCTTGTGCTGGACGAGGACAGCCGCGAGGTGCGCAGGGCAGGCGCCCAGATCGAGCTGACCGCGACCGAGTTCGAGCTGCTGCGCTACCTGATGCGCAACCCCAAGCGGGTGCTGAGCAAGGCGCAGATCCTGGACCGGGTGTGGAGCTACGACTTCGGCGGCCAGGCCAACATCGTCGAGCTCTACATCTCCTACCTGCGCAAGAAGATCGACGTGGGCCGGGAACCGATGATCCACACGATGCGCGGCGCCGGATATGTCCTCAAGCCCGCGGGGTGAGCGCGGGGGCTGGCGCCGCCTGTTCGAGTTCTCGACGGCGGACTGGTCGCTGCGCCGCAAGCTCGTCGTGCAGGTCACCGCGCTGCTCGCGCTGGTGCTGCTGATGGTCGGCGTGATCACCGAGGTGGCGCTCGGCGGCTTCCTGATGAACCAGCTGGACCGCAGGATCGCCGCCGAGATGCAGCGCCCGCCCCGGCTGCCGTCCCCGCCACCCGGCACCAGGGGCGCGCTCTTCCTGATCAACCCCGGTCTGCCGCTCGGCACGATCTCCGCGGATGTCGTCGACGGCCGGATCGTCCGCGCCAGGCAGCTCGTGGACACCGGATCGCAGGCGCTCGAACGCGACCTGCCCGCTGACGCGCTGGCCCCGCTGGCGGCGCTGCGCGCGGGCGAGCGGCCGCAGACGATCACGCTGGGCGAGTTCGGCCGCTTCCGCGCGCAGGTCTCCGGACGCGGTCGCGCCGTGGCGATGCCGCTGACCGAGGTGGAGCAGACGCTGGTGCGGCTCGGCCTCATCATCGGCGGGGTCGCGGCGGCGGGGCTGCTGGTGGCGGGCTTGGTCGGCGCGTGGATCGTCCGGCGCACACTGCGCCCGCTGGACCGGGTCGCGACCACCGCGCGCCGCGTCGCGGAGCTGCCGCTCAACCGGGGCGAGGTCGCGCTGTCGGTGCGCGTGCCGGAGCGCGACACCAACCCCAACACCGAGGTCGGCCAGGTCGGCGCGGCGCTCAACCACATGCTCAGCCACGTCGCGGACGCGCTCGCGGTGCGCCAGGCCAGCGAGAGCCGGGTCCGCCAGTTCGTCGCCGACGCCAGCCACGAGCTGCGCACCCCGCTGGCCTCGATCCGGGGCTACGCGGAGCTGACCAGGCGCGGCACCGAGGCCGTTCCGCCCGACGTCGCGCACGCGATGGGCCGCATCGAGTCGGAGTCGACCAGGATGACCGCGCTGGTCGAGGAGCTGTTGTTGTTGGCGCGCTTGGACTCCGATCGTCCTGTGGTGCACAGCCCGGTGGACCTGACCCGGCTCGTGGTCGACGCCGTCGCCGACGCGCAGGTCGCGGGCCGGGACCACCGCTGGCTGCTCGACCTGCCACCCACCGAGATCACCGTCAGCGGCGACGCGAGCCAACTGCACCAGGTGGTGACCAACCTGCTCACCAACGCGCGCACGCACACCCCGCCCGGCGCGGTGGTGACCACGAAACTCACGACCGCACAAGGACATGCGGTGCTCAGCGTGCACGACGACGGGCCAGGCATCCCGGAGGAGCTGAAGCCCGAGGTGTTCGAGCGCTTCGCTCGCGGTGACACCTCGCGCTCGCGCGCCGCCGGGAGCACCGGCCTCGGCCTGGCGATCGTCGCCGCCGTGGCCGCCGCGCACCACGGCCGCGTGGAGCTGGCGAGCCGCCCCGGTGACACCACCCTGACCGTCCACCTGCCGCTGCACGCCTCCGCCCAGCCCGGCACTCCGTGAGGGTTTGCTGTCGTTGACGACCGCTGGAGCGGGGGTGTGCGCGTCTTGAAGACCGGCGAACCCGACGACGTGCAGGACACCGCCCAGCCCCCGCCTCCCACTTGTGGGTGATCAGCGCCGGCGCACAGCGGGGGCACAGGGAGGGCACACGGTCGGCACAGGCGGAGGTCGGAGGCTGGCCGCATGGCCGCAGCAGTCCCCACCAGCGCAGCATCCGCCAGAGCGACACGCACCGGCGCAGCGTCCGGCAGCGCGCCGCCCACGAGCGCGGTGTCCGCCACAGCGACGCCCGCCCGGTGGGAACGCCCGGCGTTGGTCGCCCTGCTCGGCGTGAGCGCGCTGCTGTACCTGTGGGCGCTGGGCGATTCGGGGTGGGCGAACGCGTACTACTCGGCGGCGGCGCAGGCCGGGGGCGAGAGCTGGACCGCGTGGTTCTTCGGCTCGACCGACGCCGCGAACGGGATCACCGTGGACAAGACCCCGGCGTCGCTGTGGATCATGGGCTTGGCCGTGCGCCTGCTCGGGCTCAGCTCGTGGAGCGTCCTTGTCCCGCAAGCACTTCTCGGCGTGGCGTCGGTGTGGCTGCTGTACGCGACGGTGCGCAGGTGGTTCCCGGCGAGCGCGGCGCTGCTGAGCGGGGCGGTGCTCGCTCTGACGCCCGTAGCGGTGCTGATGTTCCGGTTCAACAACCCGGACGCGCTGCTGGTGTTCCTGCTGATCGCCGCCGCCCACTTCCTCACGCGAGCGGCGGAGGACGGGAGCACGCGGTGGATGCTGTTGTGCGGCAGCACGATCGGCTTCGCGTTCCTGGCGAAGATGCTCCAAGCGTTCCTCGTGCTACCGGCGTTCGCGCTCGCCTTCCTGATCAGTGAACCGACGGTCAAGCGCGTCGCGCAGCTCTTCGCGGGGCTGGGCGCGCTGATCGTCTCAGCGGGCTGGTACGTGGCACTCGTGGAGCTGTGGCCCGCGTCGGCGAGGCCGTACATCGGCGGCTCGCAGAACAACAGCGTTCTCGAACTCACTTTGGGCTACAACGGTTTGGGCCGCCTCACCGGTGACGAGGTCGGCAAGGTCGGCGGTGGGTTCAACTCCACTGGCATCGGCAGGCTCTTCGGCGCCGAGATGGCCGGGCAGATCGCGTGGCTGTTGCCCGCCGCGTTGGTGCTGCTGACCTTCGGCCTCTACGCGGCGACGAGAAGAGAGCGCACGGCGTTCGTTCTCTGGGGCGGCTGGCTCGTGGTGACAGCACTGGTCTTCAGCTACATGAACGGGATCATCCACTCCTACTACACGGTCGCGCTCGCCCCCGCGATCGCGGCGCTCGTCGGCACGGGCTCCGCCGTGGCCTGGCGAGAACGCGGACGCGGCGGCTCCGTCGCACTGTTCCTCGCGGTCGGTGGGACGGCGCTGTGGTCCGCGATGTTGTTGAGCAGCAGCATGTTCACGCTCGCTATCGTGATCGCGACGGTCGGGCTCGGCGCATCGGTGCTGTTGCTCTTCGCCGGACATCTGCCGTCGAACCTCGTGCGCGGCGCGATCGTCGCCGGACTCGTCGGAGCCCTCGCAGCACCCGCGGCGTACTCCGTCGCCACCACCGCGACCCCGCACAGCGGAGCACTGCCGTCGGCCGGTCCAGCGCGAAACATGCTTGCTACCAATAGCATGGGCAGCCTGCTCAACGCAGGGACACCGGGCCCCGAGATCACCGCACTCCTCAAGAAGGACGCCGAGAAGTACACGTGGGCAGCAGCGGCGGTCGGCTCCAACAGCGCGGCGGGTTTCCAGCTGGCCGCAGGGGCGCCCGTGCTGGCCGTCGGCGGCTTCAACGGCACCGATCCCGCGCCGACGCTGGAACAGTTCCAGGAGTACGTCCACAAAGGACAGATCCACTACTTCCTCGGCGGAGCGGGCGTGCGTGCCGAGTCCGGCAGCGAGGAGTCCCGTCGCATCGCGGAATGGGTCGCCTCGGCCTTCGAACCGTCCACCGTGGACGGCGTGACGACCTACGACCTGACGACGTGATGCTCACAGTGGGCGCACAGGAACGCCACAACGGCGGCACAGTCGGCGCCAGCACTGTCGATCACATGACCACCGCCCTCGCCAAGAGCTCCCCAGTCCCGATCGATCCCAGTGACCGGACCCCGCTGCTCGACGTGGTCGTCCCGGTCCACAACGAGGAGGCCGACCTCGCGGCCTGCGTGCGCCGCCTGCACGCGCACCTCACCGAGCGCCTGCCGTACTCGTTCCGGATCACCGTCGCCGACAACGCCAGCACCGACGCGACCCTGGCCATCGCCACCCGGCTCGCGGCGGAGCTGCCCGAAGTCGTTGTCGTGCACCTGCCGGAGAAAGGCCGGGGCCGCGCGCTGCGGCGGGTGTGGTCGGAATCGGACTCCCCCGTGCTCGCCTACATGGACGTGGATCTCTCGACGGATCTCGCCGCGCTGTTCCCGCTGATCGCACCGTTGATCTCCGGGCACTCCGACGTTGCGATCGGCACGCGGCTCGCGCGCGGTGCGAGGGTGGTGCGCGGACCCAAGCGCGAGTTCATTTCCCGTTGCTACAACCTGATCCTGCGCGGGGCGCTCGCCGCACGGTTCTCCGACGCGCAGTGCGGTTTCAAGGCCATCCGCAAGGACGTCGCCGATCGACTGCTGCCACTGGTCGAGGACCACGGCTGGTTCTTCGACACCGAGCTGCTCGTACTCGCACAGCAGGCGGGTCTGCGCATCCACGAGGTGCCGGTGGACTGGGTCGACGACCCGGACAGCCGCGTCGACATCGTCGCCACCGCGATCGCGGACCTCAAAGGTGTCGCGCGCCTTGCCAAAGGACTCGCCACCGGCTCGCTCAAGATCACCGGGATCGGCCGCGAGCCACTGCCCGGCTTCCCGCCGAAGCTCGCCAACCAGGCCGTGCGCTTCGCCGCGGTCGGCATCGCGAGCACCTTGGCCTACCTGCTTCTGTTCAGCCTGCTGCGCGGCGGGATCGGCGCGCAGGCCGCGAACCTGGTCGCGCTTCTCGTGACCGCCGTCGGCAACACAGCGGCCAACCGGCGCTTCACCTTCGGAGTGCGGGGCCGGGCGGGCGCTACGCGGCACCACCTCCAAGGCCTTGTGGCCTTCGCGCTCGGGCTCGCGCTGACCAGCGGTTCGCTCGCCGTGCTGCACGCGGTGACGGCACCGGCGCAGCTCGTCGAGCTGGGCGTGCTCGTGCTGGCCAACCTGCTCGCCACCGTCCTTCGCTTCCTGTTGTTGCGGCACTGGGTGTTCCGCGCCCGGAACGCCTGATCTAGGAGATCTGATGACCACCACTCGCCAGCGCGTGGCACTGGGCGCGCTGCTGTTCGGGACGGCGTTGCTGTACCTGTGGGACCTCGGCTCGTCCGGGAACGCCAACTCCTACTACGCGGCGGCCGTCCAGGCTGGGACGCAGAGCTGGAAGGCGTGGCTGTTCGGCTCCCTCGACGCGGGCAACATCGTCACCGTCGACAAGCCACCGGCCGCGCTGTGGCTGATGGGCTTGTCCGCACGGCTGTTCGGCTTCTCCTCGTGGAGCATGCTCGTGCCGCAGGCGCTGGCGGGAGTCGCTTCGGTCGCGCTGCTCTACGCGACGGTGAAGCGCTGGTCCGGTCACGGCGCGGGACTGCTCGCCGGAGCCGTCCTCGCGCTGACCCCGGTCGCCGCGATCATGTTCCGCTTCAACAACCCTGACGCGCTGCTGGTGCTGCTGCTCGTCGCGGCCGGGTACTGCTTGGTGCGGGCGCTGGAGAACGCGAGCACGGGCTGGTTGTTGCTGTGCGGAGCCGCGATCGGCTTCGGCTTCCTCACCAAGATGTTGCAGGCGTTCCTGGTGCTGCCCGCGTTCGGCCTGGCCTACCTGATCGCCGCGCCTACCGGGCTGGGCAAACGGATCGCGCAGCTCTTCGGCGCGCTCGGCGCGGTGATCGTCTCGGCGGGGTGGTTCATCGCGCTCGTCGAGCTGTGGCCCGCCGCCGACCGGCCCTACATCGGCGGCTCCACCACCAACAGCGCGCTCGAACTCGCCTTGGGCTACAACGGTTTGTCGCGCATCTTCGGGCAGGGGTCACCCGAAGGCGGTGGCGAGCGCGTGCTGATGGGCGGCGGCGGGAGTGGCAACCTCGGCTTCGGCGGGGAGTCCGGCATCACGCGGCTCTTCGGCGAGAGCATGGGCGCCGAGATCTCCTGGCTGCTGCCCGCCGCGCTGATCGGGCTCGTGGCCGGGCTGTGGTTCACCCGCAGGGCGCCGCGCACCGACCGCACCCGCGCCGCGCTGATCGTCTGGGGCGGCTGGCTCGTGGTGTCCGGCCTGGTGTTCAGCTTCATGAGCGGCATCGTGCACCCGTACTACACCGTCGCGCTCGCCCCGGCGATCGGCGCGCTGGTGGCGATCGCCGGACGGCAGTTGTGGTTGGGGCGCAAGAACACCTCCGCCCGCGCCGCGCTGGCGCTGATGATCGTCTCCACCGGCGTGTGGGGCGCGGTCCTGTTGAGCCGCAACGGTTCCTGGTACACCTACCTCGGCTGGGCCGCGTTCGGGCTGAGCGTGGTCGCGGCGACCGGGGTCCTCGTCGGAGTGCGCAGGCTCAGCGCGGTCCTGCTCGCGGTGACGGTGATCGGCGGGCTGAGCGGCACGGCGGCCTACGCGGCGGTGACCGCGAGCGTGCCGCACACCGGCTCCATCCCGATGTCCGGCCCGCGCGCACAGGAAGGCCGGGAACCGGAGACGGACGCCAGGCTCGTCGAGCTGCTGAGGTCCACCACCACGAAGTGGGCGGCAGCGGCGGGTGGCGCGCAGGGCTCCGGCAGCCTGCAACTGGCCAGCGGGCGGCCGGTGATCGCGATCGGTGGCTTCAGTGGCCGTGACCCGGCACCGACGCTGGAGGAGTTCAAGGCGCTCGTCGCGCGGGGCGAGGTCGGCTACTTCGTCAGCGGCGGCGGCATGGGCGGCCCCGGCGGGAACAGCGACATCGCCGCGTGGGTGCAGGAGAACTTCGCCCCGGTCAGCTACGGCGACAACACCGTCTACCAGCTGACCTAGTCAACCAAGCAACCGCTTGGTTAGGCTCGGGGCATGGCGCGCGACGAGTGGGGTCAGCCCGGTCCGGTCGAGGTGGCGGCGGGGGTGCACCGCATCCCCCTGCCACTGCCCAACGACGCGCTGCACGCGGTCAACGTCTACGCGATCGAGGACGGCGGGCAGCTCGTGCTGATCGACTCGGGCTGGGCGCTCCAGGAGAGCCGCGAGGCCCTGACCACGGCGCTGCGCCGGCTCGACCGCGACCTGGACGACATCTCCAGGTTCCTCATCACCCACATCCACCGCGACCACTACACGCAGGCCGTCGCGCTGCGCCGCGAGTTCGGCCACCGCATCGCGCTGGGCATCGGCGAGCAGCCGTCGCTCACCGACGAGCTGCTGAGCGGGAAGACCCTGACGCAGTACGCGGACAAGCTCCTCAGCTTCGGCGCGAAGGTCGTGGTCGACCGCATCGGCAAAGCCATCGAGATCAGGCCGGAGCCGGGCGTGTGGGAGGAACCCGACGAATGGCTCAGCAACGGTGAGGTGATCACCCTCGCCGACCGCGCGCTCCGCGTGGTCGAGACGCCGGGGCACACGCAGGGGCACGTGGTGTTCGTCGACGAGGCGGCGGGCCTGCTCTTCGCGGGGGACCACGTGCTGCCGCACATCACGCCGTCCATCGGCTTCGAGGCGAAGCTGCCCGAGCTGCCGCTGCGCGACTACCTGGGCTCGCTGAAGCTCGTGCGCGCCATGCCCGACCTGCGCCTTCTCCCCGCGCACGGCCAGGTGTCGGACAGCACGCACGCCCGAGTGGACGAGCTGCTCGACCACCACGAACGGCGCTTGGACGCGATCGCGGGCGCGCTGGCGGAGGGCGCGGCGACGGCCTACGAGGTGTCGCGGCTGATCGGCTGGACGCGGCGGGAGCGCCACTTCGACGACCTCGACGTGTTCAACCAGATGCTCGCGGTCATGGAGACCGGCGCCCACCTGGACCTGCTCGCGCTGCGCGGACGGGCGCGGTCGGAGAGCCTCGACGGCGTCGTCCACTACGGACTCCTGTGACGTGCGCCCCCGTCCGACCGCCGGGAGAACGCGAGTGGATAGCATCGCCGGGTTGGCAATCCCACGCCCGCTCACCACTCTCAACGAGGAGATCGTCATGGCCCAAGCTCCCGTCAACGTCACCGTTACCGGAGCGGCCGGACAGATCGGCTACGCCCTGCTGTTCCGCATCGCCTCCGGCCAGCTGCTCGGCGCGGACACCCCGGTCAAGCTGCGTCTGCTGGAGATCCCCCAGGCCGTGAAGGCCGCCGAGGGCACCGCGATGGAGCTCGACGACTGCGCGTTCCCGCTGCTGCAGGGCATCGAGATCACCGACGACGCCAAGAAGGCCTTCGACGGCACCAACGTCGCCCTTCTCGTCGGCGCCCGCCCGCGCAGCAAGGGCATGGAGCGCGGTGACCTGCTCGCGGCCAACGGCGGCATCTTCAAGCCCCAGGGCGAGGCGATCAACGCCGGTGCCGCTGACGACGTGCGCGTGCTGGTCGTCGGCAACCCCGCCAACACCAACGCCCTGATCGCGCAGGCGCACGCCCCCGACGTGCCCGCCGAGCGCTTCACCGCGATGACCCGCCTGGACCACAACCGCGCGTTGTCGCAGCTGTCGGCCAAGCTCGGCGTCACCGTCGGCGACATCAAGAAGCTGACCATCTGGGGCAACCACTCCGCGACCCAGTACCCCGACCTGTTCAACGCCGAGGTCGGCGGCAAGGTCGCGGCCGAGCAGGTCGAGCAGGAGTGGCTGAAGGACACCTTCATCCCCACCGTGGCCAAGCGCGGCGCGGCGATCATCGAGGCGCGCGGCGCGTCCTCGGCGGCGTCGGCGGCCAACGCGGCCATCGACCACGTCTACGACTGGGTGAACGGCACCCCGGAGGGCGACTGGACCTCGGCGGCCGTGGTCTCCGACGGCTCCTACGGCGTGCCCGAGGGCCTGATCTCCTCGTTCCCGGTGGTCTCCCGCAACGGCCGCTACGAGATCGTCCAGGGCCTGGAGATCGGCGAGTTCTCCCGCGAGCGCATCGACGCCTCCGTGCAGGAGCTGGTCGAGGAGCGCGACGCCGTCAAGCAGCTCGGCCTCATCTGATCCACCCGCACTCCGCACGGCCCCCGACCGCGACCTGGTCGGGGGCCGTCGCGCGTTCGGGGGTTCCCGCCACGAGGTAGGGGGCGGTTGAAGACGGCCGCGGTGGGGGTTTGGCGGTCTTGAAGACTGGTGAACCCGCCGCATCGATGCAGACATCGGATGAATAGGGGTTTTTTGGCGGCAAATACTCGCACTTGAGGGCCAGAGGTCGTATGTTTCGCGGTGCCGCCGCAACGGTGCAGTGAGGACAGGGGCTCATGACGGCTCTCTCCAGAAGGACGTTCCTGGGCGCTTCCGCCGCGCTCGCGGTCGTCGCCTCCCCCGTGGCGTGGGCGGCGGCCGGGCCGGGGAACGACACCCACGAGCGGACCGCGGCCGACGCGGCGATGCGCTGGCGGAGGATTCCCGACAGCTGGCAGAACGGCCCGTTCCTGGGCAACGGCTTCCTCGGCGCGCAGCTCTACCGCGCCGAGGCCGACAACGTCCTGAAGGTCGTGCTCAGCCACGGCCTCGTGCAGGACCAGCGCGTGCAGTGGGAGGCGGGCATCGGCCTGTCCCGGCTGCCGATCGGGTTCCTCACGCTGACCACGGCCGGCGCGATCACCGCGGTGGACTGGCGGCTGGACCTGTGGAACGCGGAGCTGACCGGGACGATCACCACCACCCGGGGCGGGCTGACCTTCACCGCGCTCGTGCACAACGACCGCGACGTGCTGCTGGTGTCGCTGACCACCACGGCGGGCGAGGAGTCCGCCGCGTGGGGCTTCACGCCGCTGCCCTCGCACACCACGCGCAAGGTCCGCGTGCCCACCGACTACACCGGCAACCCCGACCCCACGGTCGGAGCCGGTTTCGTCGAGCAGACCATGCACGCGGGCGGCGGCTACACCACGGCCTGGCAGGAGAAACGCGTCGGCACGCGGCGCCTGCTCGTGGCCTCGATCGCTTACGGCTTCCCGAACTCCACCGGCCGCGAGGAGGCCCTGCGCACGGTCCGCCGCACCCTCGCGGAGAGCCCGGACGTCCTCGTCGCCGTGCACCGGCGGTGGTGGAACCGCTACTACCGCAAGAGCTTCGTCTCTGTGCCGGACAAGCTCGTGCAGCGCTTCTACTGGATCCAGCTCTACAAGATGGCAGCCGCGACGCGGGAGAACGCGCCGGTGCTCGCGGAGTGGGGCCCGTGGTTCCCCGAGGTCGGCAACAGCTGGACAGCCGTGTGGTGGAACCTCAACGTCCAGGTCGCCTATCCGATGGTCAACGGCTCCAACCACCCGGAGCTCGACGCGGTCACGCCGACTTTCCGGCGCTACCACCACAACCTGGAGCAGTCGGTGCCGCCCGCCTACCGCGACGGCGACACCTACGCGCTGTCCCACCCGGGTGATCGCACGCTCCGGCCCGGTGGCACGCGCACGGTCGGGATTCCCGGCACGGGCTCGAAGACCGACCAGACCGGCAACCTGATCTGGGGCCTGCACAACGTGTGGCTGGCCTACCGGCACAGCATGGACGAGCGCGTGCTGCGCGACGTGCTGTTCCCGATCCTGGCGAAGGCGGTCAACTTCTACCGCCACTTCCTGGTCGAGGGCTCCGACGGCGAGCTCCACCTGCCGTTGACGCGCTCACCGGAGTACGCCGACGCGGCCGACTGCACCTACGACCTGTCGCTGATCAGGTGGGGGTGCAGCACGTTGATCGACACGGCGCTTCGCTTGCGCGTCAACGACTCCAGGCTGCCGATGTGGCGCGACACGCTGACCAGGCTCGTGCCCTACCACCGCACCGTGCAGGGCGTGATCATCGGTGACGGAGTGCCGCTCGCCGAGTCGCACCGCCACTTCTCGCACCTGCTCTGGCTCTACCCGCTGCGCGAGTACCAATGGGACCGCCCGGCCGACCGCGCCCTGATGCGCACCAGCTACGACCACTGGTCGAGCCTGCGGGTCAACTGGCACGGCTACAGCTTCGCGGCGGCGTCGACGATGTGCTCGCTGATGGACTCGCCCACCGAGGCGCTGGCGAACCTCATGGGCTTCCTGGACGGCTCGATCGTGCACGAGACCCAGCTGACGCCGAACACGATGTACCGCGAGGGCACCAATCTGGCGATCGAGAGCCCGCTGACCGCAGCGCAATCCGTGCTGGACATGCTGATCCAGAGCGCAGACGGTGTGGTCAAGGTGTTCCCGTCGGTCGCGGACGCGTGGCCGGACGCTTCGATCGAGTCGCTGCGCACGCAGGGCGCCTTCCTCGTCGACGCCTCGCGTCGCAACGGCAGTACCGAGTGGGTCCGCGTACACAGCGAAGCCGGTGAACCGCTGGTGCTGCAGCACGGAGTACCAGGAGAGATCGACGTCCGCGACGGCCGAGGTCGGCCCGTGCCCTGGCGCCAGGTCGCTCCGAACCGCATCTCCGTCCGGCTCCGCCGAGGCGAGTCCGCCCTGATCACCCGGCGCGGCACGCGGCCGTCCCTGTCCCCTCGCGACGTCACATCACCCACCACCCCGCCTCCGCCGTGGGGCCTGCCGTAAGACCCGCGGGTGTGCACGCGGCGATGAGGGGGAAGACTGAGGACATGCCTCGTAGCTTGCTGGCCATGGCCGTGCTCGTCTCCGCCGCCCTCGTCACCGCGTGCTCCCAGCCCGCCAAGCCCGCGAACACCTCGCCCAGCACCAGCGCCGAACAGCCGAAGCCCGCCGCTGCGGAGTTCACCGGCACCCTCGCCGCGCCCGGCTCCGGCACCGCGGTGAGCTACAACGCCGCCGCGCCGGTCGGAGCGCAGCTCGTCGTCAAGGTCGCCGCCGGGGAGAAGGACACCACGGTCGAGTTCAGCGCCAAGGGAATGCAGCCCTCGCGCGGCTACGCGGTGCACGCGCACACGAAGCCGTGCGGTGCCACGGGCGCGGACGCCGGGCCGCACTACCAGAACACCATCGACCCGGCCGCCACCCCGGAGAAGCCGTCGGCGGATCCCGCCTACGCCAACCCGCGCAACGAGATCTGGCTGGACTTCCGCACCGACGCGCAGGGCGCGGGCACCTCGAAGGCGAGCGTTCCGTTCGGCTTCACCGACCGCGCGCCCGCCTCGATCGTGGTGCACGAGAAGGAAACCACCGCCACGCACCACGGCCAGGCCGGGACCGCCGGTGGCAGGCTCGCCTGCTTCACCGTGCCGTTCAAGCAGTAGCCAGCCGCTCGCGCACCAGACAACCCTCGACTGAGCCCCCTCCGTTCGAGTCCACAGTGGACGGGTATGCGGCAGCTCCGCACCGTCCACTGTGAACTCGTCACGGCTGCTCTCTCGGGTCGAAAGCGCGCTCGAAGAACGTTTCCAGCACGACGATCGTCCTCGTCCCGGCGACGACGTGCGCCTGCTCGATCTCCGCGATCTCGGCCAGCGCTTCGCCGACGGCGGCCTCACCCATCCACGCGGTGCCGTCGACCAGGTCGTGGACAGCCCGACGGCCTTGCCCAGCGTGGCGCAGGACCGGGTCGCGTCCTCCTGGGTCGCTGAGCGGTGACCACGGTGAGTGATCCATACTTCGGCCGGATTCGAGATCTTGGAGGACCCGTGACCGGCTCGGCCGTCGCCCGCGTGCTCACCCCGATCGTGCTGATCGTCGTCGTGGTCGGCGGGGTGTCCGGGCTCGGCACGCTGCTCGGCCTCGGACCCGCGGCCATGCTCGGCGCGCTGACCGCCATGTTCTGCCTGATGGCCGCGTTCGGCGGGGCGCTGTGGCCCGACCTCAAGCTGCTCGCGTGGTTCGCCCCGACCGTCGTGGTCGCCGCCGCCGCGCCCCGGCTGCTCGCGCACCTCAGCGTGCCCGCCGCGATCGCGCTGCTGACCGTGGTGATCTTCGTGGCCGGACTGCTGCCCGCGCTCGGGCCGCGCTTCGTCACGCCCGCGCTCGGCCTCGGCATGGCCGCGCTGTTCGGCTACACCTTCCAGCTCACCGGGACCGCCGCGTGGTGGCAGATCCTCGCCGCGCCCGCGCTCGCCGCCGCCGTGACCGTTCTGGTGCGGGTGCTCGCCGGGCTCCGCGACCCCGACGGCCCCACCCGCAAGGCCGTCGCCGAGCTGCTCGCCGCGCCCAAGCTCACCGATCCCGAGAGCGCCGTGCAGGCGTGGCGCTCCGACAAGCAACGCCGCTGGCTCGGCCACGTCCTCGACGCGACGCTGCGCTACCGCGCCTCCGCTGCCGTGCTCAGCAGCCGCCCCGACGCCCGCGAGGTCCTTGAGGCCGCGAAGGAGGAGGCTTCCGCGCTCGCCGAGGCTGTCACAGCGAAGGAGACCCCTGCGGATCTCGTTGTGCCGCAACGGCCTTCCCTGCTGAAGAACCTCCCCGGCAGCACCGGGCGCTTGGTCGCGCGCCTTCATGAAGCGCTCGACCGCCTGCACGCCGCGTTGGCCGACCGCGACCGCACGCCCGTCGACTGGCGACAGCGCGGCAGCGGCTACCTCGGCGACGCGCTGGCCGGCGCGTTCAGCTGGCGCTCCGCCCAGTTCCGCCACGCGTTGCGCTGCGCGCTCGGCATCCTCGTCGCGTTGGTCCTCGCGACGCAGCGGCCCGACGACCCTCTGATGACGTCGTTCCTGATGGCCGTTTTCCTGATCACCCAGCCAGATTGGCGCGCCAGCGCGACCCGGGCCTGGCAGCGCACGGCGGGCACCGTGCTCGGCTCCGTCGCGATGTTCGGCGTCCTCGCCCTCGCGCCCGAGCACCTGCTGATGCCCATCGGCCTGCTCGCGCTCGTCATCGGCTTCGGCTTCCAGAAGTCGCAGCCCATCATCTTCAACGCCTGCGTCGTGCTCATGCTCGTCGGCATGTACGCCAGCACCAAGCACCTCGACCCCGCCGCCGTGCTCGTCGAATACCTGGTCCTGACCGTGCTCGCCGCCGCCATCGGCCTGCTCTTCGGCTTCGCCGTCGTGCCCGGCACCCGCCAACCCACCCCCGCCGAGCGCGTCACCGACGCCGTCAACGCCCTGCGCTCCGGCCTGATCGCGCTCACCGGCACCACCCCCGTCGACCCCACCGGCCGCTCCGCGCGCCGAGGCCGCCGCGAACTCGTGCGGCGCATCAACGACGTCCTCAACCCGCCGACCGTCGGCCGTCGCGCCAACGAGCCCGAGCGCGCTGCGGTCACCAAGGCCGGGGAGGCGCTCGCCGGTCTGCTGAGTGGCATCGCGGGCCTGATGGTGCACCGCGCCGCTGTTCCCGAGACGGAGAGTTCGACGCGGCACGCTCTCGGTTCGTTGGCGTTGTCACTGGAATCCGAGCAGGACGACGAGAGCGATCGTTTCGTGGAGTTGGTGGACGCCGCCGATCCCGAGCAGCGGCTGCTGTTCGACGCGATGGCCGCTGACCTGGTGCGGCTCCGTGAGGCGCAGCGCGAGTTGGCGTAGCTCTTGCTGGCACCGGCTGGGATTCCGGGCCGGGACGGGGCTTCCGGGTCGGGGACGGCTGGGGTTCCGGGTCGGGGACGGCTGAACTTCCAGCTTGCACCGGCTGGACTTCCGGGTCGGGGACGGCTGAACTTCCAGCTTGCACCGGCTGGACTTCCGGGTCGGGGACGGCTGAACTTCCAGCTTGCACCGGCTGGACTTCCGGGTCGGGGACGGCTGGGCTTCCAGCTCGGGGAAGGCTGGAGCCTTTAGCTCTTTCCAGCGGGGTACGGTTGCGCTTCCAGGTCGGGGACGGCTGGGGGTTTCAGGTGGCACCGGATGCCAGTGGCGGTGGGGTGCGTGTTGCGTGGCAGTTCCAGCGCGGGGGTCGGCTTGACCTGGGGCCCCTTGCGCGTGCCGTAGTGGGCCGGACGGGCACGGGATGAATCCCGGCCACGCTGACAAGCGTATGGCACGCGCACCCCAGGTAAAGCCGACCCCAGTTTCGCTCACGGCTGACAGTTCCGTTTCTCCTTAGCCTGCAACGGATTTGACGCTGCTGGAGGAGTTGCTAAAATTAGGGGTAGCCAACGGGTGAGGGGGTGAATCATGTTGGATATCAAGGCAGTGAAGTCTCTCTTGGTAGATCATCTCAAATCACACGACGTCTACACGTTGTCGGAGAAAGAGCATCTGGCGTTCCTGGTCGAGCTGGAGACGCTCACGAATCTGGTGACGGCAGCGAAGATCGACGCCGCTGAGTATGCGGAGGATCGTGGCCTGCACACCGCGCAAGGGTGCAGGAACCTCGCGACGCTGTTGCGGTCACACTTGAAGATTTCTCCGGCGGAAGCGAAGCGACGCTCGCTGCTCGTAGAAGACCTCCCCGGCGTACCTTCCACGAAGGACGCCCTGTACGCAGGAACGATCAGCGGTGATCACGCGGCGGTCATCGCCGATGTCATCAAGAACATTCCCGCTGATGCGGCCGACGAGGCTGAAGAGATCTTGTTGAGCTACGCACCCGAGCTGACCGCGCGCGAGTTGGCGCAAGCGGGCAAACGAGTCCGTTCCCACTTCGACCAGGCGGGTGCCTTCGCAGACGAGCAGAAAGCCGTGGAGGCGCGGTCGTTCCGGATGAGCAAGGACCAACACGGATCGTTGTTCTTCAACGGATGCCTGCCGCCGATAGAAGGCGCGATCTTCGAAGAAGCCCTGCACGCAGTGTCGAAACCCCGCCCCAGCAACGGCGAGCAAGACCCTCGGACGGTCGAACAACGCTATGCCGACGGGTTGTGCGAGTTGGTCGCGGTCGCGATGGCAACCCATGATCTTCCGGCTAGTGGTGGTGTTCGACCGCAGATGGTCGTTACGATGAGGTTGGATTATCTGGAGGAGAAGCTTCGGTCGGGGTACACCGACTGGGACGGTGAAGCCACCGCGTCGCTGATTCGACAGCTTGCTTGCGATGCTGAGCTGATCCCGGTGGTGTTGAACGGGGAGAGCGTCCCCCTCGACTACGGGCGCTCCGCCCGGACCGCGCCTGCTCCCCTACGCAGGGCGTTGGCGGTGCGGGACAAGGGATGCGCCTTCCCCGGATGCGACCGGCCACCGGCGTGGACGGAAGCCCATCATGTATTGCACTGGGTAGAGCATCGCGGGCCGACCGACCTCAACAACATGACGTTGTTGTGCTCGCACCACCATCACGTGATCCACCAAGAAGACTGGAAGATCGTCTTCGCGAAGGATGGGCGGCCGGACTTCATCCCGCCGACGTGGGTGGATGCGGAGCAGAAACCGATGCGCAACATCAGGGTCGACCCACGACTGACGGCGTAACCGAGAAGGGAGGGCGTGTTCGACATGCGCGCGACACGAACGACGCACAGGTGCAGCTGCCCGCGACCGCCGAACGGCTTCAGAGGTGGCCGGAACGCAAGCCGCACAACACAACCGAGGCTTTACCTGGGGTGCGCGTGCCATACGCTTCCCCGCGAGGGCCGGAATCCCTTCCGTGCCCGTAAGAGGCCCACGGGCACGCGCAAGGGGTCCCCAGGTCAAGCCGACCCCGCGCAGGAACCGACGCGAGCTGGAACCGGCTGTCCCCAAAAAGGGTTACGCCGCACCTTCCCAAGCCCACCGCGCGGGCATGACCGGACGTGGCTGGTACACGTTCACCCCCAACTCACCGCGAAGGTGCAAAGCACTCGGGAACGGCTGCTCCGCGCTGGTGATCCGCGTGGAGGTCGGGATGTACCGGATCGTCAAACCACATCTCCGCTTCGGCGAGGTGTTGGCGTTGCTGCCGTGGACGATGTTGGGGTGGTGCGCCTCGACGTCGCCGGGGCGGAGCACGAGGTCGACGGCGTGGGACTCATCGACGGCGACGGTGGTCTCAGCGCCGAGGACGTTGTCGACGTCGGTGCGCTCGCGGGTGGCGCCGATGGCCGTGCGGTGCGAGCCGGGGATCACCCGCAGACAGCCGTTGTCGGGAGTGGACTCGTCGACGGCGAGCCAGAGCGTGATCACGCGCATCGGGTCGAGCGGCCAGAAAGCACCGTCCTGGTGCCAGAGCACGGCCTGGCCGGAGTACGGCGGCTTGCTGATGTAGTGCGAGGCGAACAGCGCCAGATCCTCGCCGAGGAAAGCCGAGGCGATGTCGAGCAGCCGGTCATCGCTGACGAGCCTCACCCAGAACGGGTCCCTGGCGACCAGTTCGTGGGAGAGCTGCTCGCCGCGCCGGTCGGGGTGCTCGCGGTGCAGCCAGTCGACGTGCTCACCGACTTCAGCCATGAGTGAAGGATCGAGGACCTCGCGGAAGACCGCGTAGCCTCTGTCCTCAAAGGACAGCACTTCGGCGGCGTGGCTCATGGCGCCCATGCTGGCGCAGGCGGACGCGGACGTGTGTCACCAGCTGCGCGGGAATCCGACTTTTCTTGACCTGTCGCGGTAGTCGCGGGGCGGGACGCCGTGCACCATCGCGAAGCGCCGCGAGAAGTACGTGACGGTGCCGTAACCGCACCTCAGGGCGACGGTGGAGATCGAATCGCTCGTTCCGACCAGCAGCTGGCGCGCGAGGCGCATGCGACGTCTCTCGACCCACTGCGACGGCGTGACACCGAGGAACCGGCGCATGCTCCGGTCGAGGTGGCCGTGGCTGACGGCGGCGAGCGCGAGCAGCAGCGAGACGCCCTCGCTCCACCGCTCCCGCTCGCGGTCGAAGCCGGCGCACGCCTCGCGCAGCCAGCCCGGCAGCGTGGCGGTCGCGGCGTGACCGGCGAACAGGGGCAGCACCACCGAAGCGAAGCGCAACAGGTCGAGCCCGGCGGGATCGCGCTCGCCGGAACGGGCGAGATCGGTGAACGCCTCGGCCACCCCGGGCACGCGGACGTGGACCTTCCCGCCCACCGAGCCGGACATGCCGGAGACGTCCAGCAGCGAACCCCACGTCGCGACGGGGACGGCGACGTTGACGTAGCTCAGCTCGTCGTCGGTGTGCACGGAGTGGGCCTCGCCCGGGTGCAACAGGTAGAGGGTGTCGCGGACCATGCGCTCCGGCTGCTCGTCGAACACGTGCACGCCGCCGTCCTCCAGCACGTACATCAGCTCGACGAAGTCGTGGTGGGTGTGCCGCTCGACCCGGTGCTTGGGCATGTCGATCAGGCGCGCGTGGTACGGGTCGCCGGGCGCGACCGTGGCGTACCTGATCGTCCACACGGCACTCACGCGCCGAGGGTAGCTCCGACGGCAACGACTTGGTCACGGAGACGCGGAAGCCCCGGAAGCCGTCGCGGGCGCACCTCGACAATGCGGACCGCTCGGGGCGGGTGAAACGGCTCGGCGGCTCCCGGCGTCGAAGCCGGTGCCCTTCTCGGGTGAGGTTGGAGCCTCCGTGCGCCGTCCGGGTGAACGCGGTACTAGCCTGCCCGCGGGGACACGCCCGGTGAGCTGTGCCGACGGGGCGCTAACCTGCCTCATCGCAGTGAGCACGAACTTGAATCGATCTGGGGGATTGATGCGACATCTGCGTACCGCGCTCGCGGTACTCGCCGCGATCACCGCGCTGGCCGCGTGCACGACGGCCCTGCCCGGCACACCGAAGGCCGGACCGTCGACGCGCAACGTCGAGGAAGAGCTGGCGGGCACCAAGTCCAGCGACCTCCGCAAGGTGTTCACCAGCACCCCGCAGCAGGTCAACGACTACTGGAACAGCGACCGGATGAAGAACGCGAAGCCGCGTCAACCTCAGCCGGGTCAGACCACCGACGTCCCCAAGGACGAGCCCGTCGGCGTCGTCATCCACCCGACGACCGGGCCGGTGCCGCCGTCCAAGCCGCAGCCCGCCGACGGCAGCGGCGGCATGTGGAGCAAGGCCGGACTGAGCGGGAGCGCCAACGGCAGGCTGTACATGAGCTACGGCAACATGAACTACGTGTGCTCCGCCCAGGTGGTGAACTCGGAGTCCGGGACCATCGTGGCCACCGCCGCGCACTGCATCTGGGACACCCACGAGGGCCGCGAGTGGGCGAGCAACGTCATGTTCATCCCCGGCGACACCAACGGCTCGTCCCCGTACGGCAAGTGGGCAGCGGAGTCGATCTACGCGCCGACCGAGTTCCGCAGGGACGCCACCGACGGTGCGCGGGGAGCGCAGGGCACCGGCTGGTCCTACGACTACGCGTTCCTGCGGATGCGACCGCTCGGCGGCAGGAACATCGAGGACGCGGTCGGCGGTCAGGGCATCGCGTTCGACACCAAGGCCGAGAGCATTCGCACTCTCGGCTACCCGGCGGGTCCGCCCTTCGACGGCAGGACGATGCGCACGTGCTCCGCGCCGACCTACACCGAGAACCGGGCGCGCAACAACACGCTCTCCATCCCCTGCGTGATGACCGGTGGCTGCTCCGGCGGTGGGTGGTTCACGCGGTTCAACGACAGCACGGGCGCCGGGTACATGATCTCCAGCCATTCCACGGGCAACGACGTCACCGCCTGGGGCGCGGTGATGGGCAAGATCGCCTACAACCTCTACAAGAGCGCCGACGCGGGGGCATGACCAGATGCGCACTAACCGACTGACCGGACTGGTGGCGCTCGGCGCGACCGCGCTGCTGCTCGCCGGTTGCGGACAGAAGATCACCCCATCCGCGCGCGCCGACGACGCCGAGGTGAGCGCGTTCAACGCGGTCCGCTTCGACGAGGCGTACGCGAAGCTGGACGAGCAGTTCACCAAGCCGAGGGACCAGAAGTCCACGATCTCCACGCTGGCCGCCTTCGCGGGCAAGAAGGCGCTCAAGGAGATCGACATCGTCTGGTACCAGGGGGCGGACAAGGGCAAGCCGGAGCCGCCCGCGATCTTCACGAAGTCCAGGACCACCAAGGAAGCCGGCGACAACTACGACGTCTACCACCCCAGCGGCTCCGAGCGGGACTACGCGCTGCTGGGCGCGCGGTTCAAGGACCTCGCGCCGACGCCGTGGGTGTCCTACCCGACGTTCTCACCGAAGAAGGGCTTCAACGTCTGCGCGATCGCGGGCATCCAGACGGTGTGCGCCATGCAGGACGCGATCAAGCTGACGCAGAAGAACGCGCAGAACGTCTTCAAGCGCTACAAGGAGCAGGCCGACGGCAGCGCGGTGCTGGAAACCGGTGTGACGCTGAAGGCGTTCATCGACGGCCGAGTCCTGTTCATCCCCGAAGACCTCCGCAAGCAGTTCCCGCAGTCGATGATGGACTCCTTCATCCCGACCAAGATCGCCGTCGCTCCCGGCGGGGACCTGAAGTCGATGACGATGAACGCCACCCTGGAGAAGGAGGGCAAGAAGCTGGAGATCGCCATCGCCTACGACGTCACGGGCAAGAGCGCGGCGAAGGACTTCCCGCCGCCGATCTCCGACTTCGACGTCACCGCGCTCGGTACCGAGGCCGCGCGCAAGGAGTTCCTGGACAAGGTGGCGGCGCGCTAGCGACGCCACAGATCACTGCGGCGCGCTAGCGACGCCGCAGCACCGTCCAGCAGCAGGCCAGAACCGAGCCAACGAGGTAGCGCAGCCATGAACACTCCCCAGGGCCCGTACCAGCCCCAGCAGCCCGGCCAGTTCCCGCGCCAGGGCCAGCCGACCGGTCCGCAGCCGGGCTTCGGCCCCGGCGGCCAGCACCCGCAGCAGCACCCCCAGCAGCAGGGCCAGTTCCAGCAGCCCGGTCACGGCCAGCAGCAGGGCGGCTGGGGCGCGAGCCAGGCGCCGATCCCTGCTCCCGCCAAGGAGAAGAAGAGCAAGAAGGGCCTGTTCATCACGCTCGGCCTGCTCGTGCTGGCCGGTGGCGCGGCGGCGGCGCTGTACTTCATGGGTTTCTTCAGCACCACCGTCTTCGACGACAACGCGCTGAAGTCGGGTGTGAAGGACACCATCGTCAAGAGCTTCGGCGTGGCGGAGTCCAAGGTCGGCGCGATCAACTGCGGTACCAAGAACAAAATCGCCGCGGGCTCGTCGTTCCAGTGCAAGGTGACCATCGACGGCAAGGAGAAGGTCTCCGTCATCAAGGTGGAGAACGACAAGGGCGAGTACGTCGTGGGCCAGCCCAAGTAGGTAAACGAGCAGAGGGACGGCCGTGCGCGTGCTGCTGGTGGAGGACGACGACGGGGTCGCGCAGGCCCTGCTGGAGGTCCTCAGCGCGCACGGCCACACCCCGACCCGGGTGTCGAGGGGTTCCGACGCGCTGATCGCGCACCGCGGCGCCGACGTGGTGCTGCTGGACCTGGGCCTGCCCGACGGGGACGGCATGGAGGTGCTGCGCAAGCTGCGCCAGGTCGCCGACACCCCGGTCGTCGTGCTCACCGCGCGCGGTGACGAGCGCTCGGTGGTCAGGGGCCTGCGGCTCGGCGCGGACGACTACCTGGTCAAGCCGGTGCGGCTGGCGGAGCTGCTGGCCAGGATGGACGTGGTGACCCGCAGGGCCGCCGCGCGCGGCTCCAGCGCCGACGAGGTCGTTCGGGTGTCCGATGTGGACATCGACGTGCGGGCGCGCTCGGTGACCGTCGGCGGTGAGCCGATCTCGTTGACCGCCAAGGAGTTCGACCTGCTCGCCGTCCTCGCCGCACGCGCGGGCACGGCGGTCAGCCGCCAGCAGCTGATGGACGAGGTCTGGGGAGACGCTTTCGTCGCGGTGTCGCGCTCGCTGGACGTGCACATGACGCAGCTGCGCGCCAAGCTCGGCAGGCCGGGCCTGCTGACCACCATCCGCGGGTTCGGCTACCGGCTGGAGGTGTAGGCCGTGCGCGCCCGCCTGCTGCTGGTGCTGCTGGGTTTCTCGCTCGCCGCCGTCGCGGCCTTCGCGGTTCCGTTGCTGCTCAGCACCTCGGCGGAGCGCACGCAGCGGCTGGTGATCGACCGCACCGCCGACCTCGACCGCTTCGCCACGCTGACCGAGCAGGCCGACACCTCCGGGGACACCGGCCAGCTGCTGGCGGAGGCGGGGCGCTACACCGAGCTCTACGGCGAGGGCCTGCTCGTGGTGGACGGCAGGGGGCGCCTCGTCGTGCAGGCGGGCATTTCCGAGCAGGACAACGGAGTGCGGGCGCTGGTGGACGGCGCGCTGCGCAACCAGAGGTGGCGCGGAACCCCTGATCTGCGGCCGTGGTCGCGTGAACCGCTGCTGCTCGCGCGTCCGGCGGGCACCGGCACGCGGGTCTCCGGGGCGGTGGTGCTGCGCGCGTCGGTCACCTCGGCCGCCGCCGATGTCGCTCAGCGCTGGGCGATCATCCTCGCGGGCGCTGTCGCCGCCGCGGTGGTCTTCGCGGCGGTGGCGTCGGGGTTGGCGCGGTGGGTGCTGCGTCCCTTGCGGGAGCTGGAGCGCGGCGTGCACGCGGTCGCCTCGGGTGAGCCGAGGGCGCACGTGGAGGTGCGCGGGCCGACAGAGCTGCGCTCGCTGGCGGGCTCGTTCAACCTCATGTCCGACGCGGTGACCGATTCCCTTGAGCGGCAACGGAGACTCATCGCCGAGGCATCCCACCAGCTGCGCAATCCGATGGCGGCGCTGCGCCTGCGGGTGGACGGCCTCGAAGGCGCGCTGAACCCTGGTGCGGAGCGCTCCTACCGGTCGGTCGTCGGCGAGGTCGAGCGCCTGGAGTCCCTTTTGGACAGTCTGCTCGCGTTGGCGGGCGCGGAGAACAAGGCCGCGACCATCGCTCTGTCCACAGAGGACACGCCGAGCTGCGATGTCGCGCTCGTCGTCGCGGACCGGCTCGACGCCTGGCACGCCGCCGCCGAGCACGCCGGGGTCCACCTGCCGGCGCCGCCACCGCTGGAGCACCCGCTGCTCGCGGAGTGCGAGGAGGGCGAACTGGCCCAGGTGCTGGACGTGCTGCTGGACAACGCGATCAAGTACGCGGGCGAGGGCAGCACCGTGCGCGTGCTGCACGGCCGGTCCGGCGCGCTCGTCCACCTCGACGTCACCGACGACGGCCCAGGCTTGAGCGAGGACGAGGTTTCCCTTGCCACAGAACGGTTCTGGCGTTCAACCCAGCATCAGAGCAGCCGGGGAACGGGGCTGGGGCTGGCGATCGCGGACCAGCTCGCGCGCGCTCGTCACGGCACGCTGACGGTCGCGAGGGCGACACCGACCGGGCTCAGCGTCCGGCTGGAGCTTCCGGGGGTGGCGACGTGACACGGGTGAGCAGGCGGGGGCTCATGGTCGGCGCGCTGGTCGGCGCGTTCGGCGTGGCGTGCACCGATTCCGCGTACCGGGGCGCCGCGCGGGAGCTGAAGATCGCGGCGGGTGAGCCCGGCGGACCGTACCTCGCGTTCGCCGAGCGTTTGGCCGAGCAGATCCGCGAAGCGCAACCGCTGCTGCGAGCCACCGCGCTGACCACCCAGGCCAGCGTGGCGAACTTGGCGTTGCTCGCCGCGCGCGGGACCGACCTCGCGCTGACGCACGCCGACGCCGCCGAAGCGGCCACGACCGGGCGAGCACCGTTCAGCTTCGCGACCCAACTGCGCGCGCTCGGCCGGATCTACGAGAACTACCTCCAGGTCGTGGTGCGGGCCGACTCCCCCGTGCAACGGGTCGCGGACCTCAAGGGGCGCAGCGTGTCCATGGGCGCCCCGGGCTCCGGCGCGGCACTGCTGGCGACCAGGCTCGCCGCCGTGGCGGAGCTGACCGACCTGCGCACGCGACAGCTCCGGCTGGCCGACGCGGTGACCGCTCTGGAGCGACGCGAGGTCGACGCGCTCGTCTGGTCCGGTGGCGTGCCGACGCCCGCGATCGCCGAACTGGACGAGCGCGTGGGCGTGCGCCTGCTGCCGCTGGAGGACGTGTACCCGAAGCTGCGCGCCGCGCACGGCCCGGTCTACGAGCAGGTCACGGTGCCCGCAGGCGGCTACCGCCAGGTGCGGTCACTGCCCACGGTCGGTGTGGCGAACCTCGTCGTGTGCCTGCCGGATCTGCCGGAGGACATCGCCGCCGAGGTCACCACCGTGCTCGCCGAACGCGCGGATCGCCTTGTGCCGCAAGAGGCTCTGGGCGCGCAGTTCCTCGACGTGCGCGCGCTGATCGGGACGGCGGGCATCCCGTTGCACCCGGGAGCCGCCGCCGTCTACCGCGCCCTGCACGGCTAGCGCACGACTCCGAACATCACGGCCAACCCGCTCCAGCCGAGCAGGCCGAACAGCAGGAGCACAAGCAGCATCACCAGGAACAGCGGCGTGGTGTGCATGGCTTCGTGCGGCGGCCGCCCGGCAACGCGAACAGCGATCCGACGTCCGAGTCGCGGCCGGAACCCGCGCTTCATACCCCACACCCTGCGCACGGTGCCGTCCTCGTCGACGTACTCCACCAGCGGCTGGTAGCCGTTCTTGCGATACGCGAAGTACTCCTCGACGGCGACCACGGTGCCGTTGACCCGGCGTGAGCTCTTCCAGTTGAGGACGAGTTCAGCGAGGCCGACCAAGGCCACCGTGCCGGTGCAGACCAGGCCGCTGAAGAAGAACGCGCCCGCGACAGCGCCGTTCGCGGTGTGGACCGGCATTCCGACGTCGCCACGGAGCAGCACCACCACGCCCGTGGCCGCCAGCACGGCACCGGTCGCCATCAGCGCCGTCCAGAACCTCGTCAGCACGGAGCGGTCCAGCCGGACCCTGGAGG
Organism: Allokutzneria multivorans; assembly: GCF_039537405.1. Classification (NCBI taxonomy): domain Bacteria; kingdom Bacillati; phylum Actinomycetota; class Actinomycetes; order Pseudonocardiales; family Pseudonocardiaceae; genus Allokutzneria; species Allokutzneria multivorans. The sequence continues at coordinate 144,504 of NZ_BAABAL010000007.1, forward strand.
GCATGTCCGGATCGGGGTACACCCACAACACGTCCCCCACCGTCACCGCGGCCATCTCCCGTTCCTCGGTCAGCCGGAGCGCCAGGACCCCGCCCGGCCGAGGGATGAGCGGCACCAGAACGCGGTCGTCGACGTAGTTGTCGGAGCTCTTCACCACCACCTGGAACCGTTGGCTGTGACGGGCGGCGCTGACGCGCGAGGCCCACCAGGCACCGCCCACGACGGCGAGGCCGATCATCACCAACAGCATCCCTGTCACCTGCGCGTACTCCACGCGGCGACAGTAGCCGCGCGGAACGCGGCCGAGCGGCTAATCGCGCTGACTGGCCAGTTCGTAGGCGGCGCAGCCGATCAGCTCCAGCGACACCTGGAGGCGCTCGCTGCTGACGTTGTCGGCGATGGTGTCCTCCGGCGTGTGGTAGGTCGGCTCCAGCAGCGCGGGGCCGCTCTCGCCGCGCCAGCTGAAGTTCGCCGAGGCGATGCCGCGCTCGTGGAAGGGCACGTGGTCGCTGGAGCCGCGCGCCACCGGGCCCTTGGTCCGGGGCTGGTAGCCCAGCCGCCGCGCCGCGCGCCCGAGCGTGCTGGTGGTGGCGTTCTCCCCGCCGTCGACCGAGAGCAGCCAGTACACGATCGCCGGGTCCCAGCTCGTGGCGACCATGTCGTTCTGGAAGCAGCCTGCGATGCGCTTGGCGTCGGGGTCGGACAGCTGCTTGACGTAGGCGCGCGAGCCGATCAGGCCCTGCTCCTCGGAGCCCCACAGCGCGAAGCGGATCGCCTTCTGCGTCGGCAGGTAGCGCAGCACCCTGGCCAGCTCCAGGCAGAGCGCGGTGCCGCTGCCGTCGTCGTTGGCGCCGGGCGAGCCGGGGACGCTGTCGTAGTGGGCGCTGATCATCACGACCTGGTGGTCGGGGTTCGGCAGCGTCGCGGCGCGCTCGGCGATCACGTTGTAGGAGGTCAGGTTCTTGTGGTGGGTCGCGGTCAGGCTGAGCCGGACCGGACCGGCCGCGAGCGCCTGCTTGAGCTTCTCGCCCTGGACCTGCGCGAGGCCCAGCACGGGCACGGGCAGCGGTGCGAGCAGGGAGGGGGTGAACGCGCCGAGCTTGCGCTCAGGGCTGCCGGGCCGGGAGAGCAGGACCGCGATGGCGCCCGCCTCCACCGCGAGCCGGGGCGCGTCGCTGGCGGTCTGCGAGTCCGGGACGAAGGCGATCTGCCCGCGCACGTTGGCAAGGTCAGCGGGGGTGGCCTTGCCGATGTCGACGACGGTGCCGGAGACGGTCACGTCGAGCTTGCCCTGCGGTGCGGCTCCGGTCTGCCACTTCCGCCCGCGATCGCCGACGACGCTGATCTCGGCGAGGTACTTGTCGGCGACGGGGAAGGGCTGCAACGTCACGGTGTAGCGGTGCTTGCGCAGCACGGAAGCGATGTAGTCCGCCGCCTGCTTCTCGGCGGCGGTGCCACCGACGCGCGGGCCGATCCGGTTGCTGAGCACTTCGAGGTGCTCGAAGGCCTTGCGGGCGCTCGCCCGGCCGACGATGGCGCGGTCCCCGAGCGCCAGTGCCGGCGCTTGGAGGGCTCCCGGGCGCTGCCGGGCCGCCGCGGCGGCGGTTCCGGGGACGAGCCCGACGGTGGCGATCCCGGCTAACGCGGCGGCACCCGCGAGGAGGTCACGGCGGCGCACTGCCATGGTGAAGGTCCTTTCCCCAGTCCAACCCTGCCGCCGTGACCGTATGTCGCGACAACGGCCGTGCCAACGGCCTTTTGCAGCAGTGGAAGCCACAGGTGCGCTCAGGCAAGCGCCAGAGCACGAGCCGCTCCTCCGGAACCCACCTCCTCCAGGCAGGACGGCGCGGGGCGGACGCTCTACCATCGTCTGGGAGATCGACTCTGCCGCCGGGTGGGTGATCCCCAGCCGTCGCGGAGCCGCCCCGAGCGAACGAAGGCGAGCATGGCGACCCCGATCCGAGCCCCGTCCCTTCCCTTCGCGCTGGCCGGGTTCAGCAGCGCGGTCGCGGTCGTCGCGGTCATCGGCGCCTCCTTCGGCGGGGGCGCGAAGGAGACCTACGCGGCGCTGCGGCTGCCGGAGTGGGCGCCGCCGTCCTGGGTGTTCGGCCCCGCGTGGACGATCGCCTACGTGCTGCTGGCGCTGTCCGGCTGGTACTACTGGCGTGCGGGCGGACGGGCTTCGGGCGTGAGCGTGTACGGGCTCGGTCTCGTGCTCAACGCGGTGTGGGTGCCGATGTTCTTCGGCGCGGGCATGTCGTTCGTGGCGTTCCTGGACATCCTGGCGCTGGACCTCGTGGTGCTGGCCACCATCTGGCTGTTCCACCGCCGCTCGAAGAGCGCCGCGCTGCTCCAGGTCCCCTACCTGCTGTGGATCGTCTACACCTCGGCGCTCAACCTCGCGATCGTCGTGCTCAACTGAGCGGCCTCTAGGGTGCGCGGTGTGAAGATCCCGCTGTCCCGTCGCGCGGTCCTCGGCGGAGCGCTCACCCTGGCCCTCGGTTCCGGGCGCGGGCGTGAGGTCCTCGTCGCGACGAACGAGCCGTGGGCGACCTACCACGTCAAGCCCCTGCTGGCCGAGGCCGCTCGGCGCGGGTGGCGGCTGACGCAGCTGGTGCCCGACCGCTCCAAGATCACTCCCGGCGATCCCGTGCCCGTCGCGACGCTCGCGGACGCGCCGAAGGCCGATCTGCTCGTGGTGACCGGCGCCGGGGACTGGCCCGCCGACTGCGCCGCGAGGCTGCGCCGGACGCCGTTGGCCGCGAGCGCGCTCGCCTACCAGGTGCCCGTGGAAGCGCCGCGCGCCAAGGAGATCCGCCCCCGCCTGCGGTTGATCACCGCGTCCTCGGCCGCTGACGCGCGGTCCTTCGGCGCGTACTTCGGCACGCGCAGGCGCATCGAGGTCGTGGGCTCGCCGCAGACCGACGATCTTCCAGCTCGTGCGCCGGAGAAGGACCTCGTGCTGGTCCTCACCAGCGTCACGCACCCGGACGGCACGGGCACCTCAGCGCCGGGAACTCAGCTCCTGCTCGATTCGGCGGGGCGACTCGCCGCCGCGGGCAAGCGCGTCCTCGTCGGCCTGCACCCGCGCGAGAACCGCGCTCTGTGGGAGAAGTACGAGATCAGCTCCGTCAGCTCGCTCGTGGCGTCGGCGCGCGCGGAGGCGGCGATCGGCATTCCCGGCACCGTGTTCCCGTTGATCGCGGCCGTCGGCACCCCGCTCGTCGGCTGCACCGATCCCGCGCTCACCGTGCCGGAGTACCTGCGCGCCGTGTGCTCCTCGACGATCGCCGAAGCTGGGCAGGCCGTGAGCGCTGTCAGTGACGCGCGCTTGCCCGATCCGGAGGTCCTGGCCGACGCCGTCGGGCCAGTCGGTGGATCTGCGCGACGGCTGCTCGGCGCGTGGGCTGGCGCTCTGTAGAACCGATCAGCGGTGCCCTGGGCCGTGTCCTGCAAGTGGTTGCGCTGTGTATTCCGGTCACGATGTCGCCGGGGGGTTGGGGTGTCTTCAAGACCACCAAACCCCGCTGTTGATCATCGTTAACTCCCGCAAACCCTGCGGTCTTGCGGGGTTTGCTGTCGTTGGAGACGGCGGGAGTGGGGGTTGGGTGGTCTTGAAGACCGGCGAACCGATCAGCGGTGTTCTAGCGGAAGTGCGCGTTCGTGCACGACGTGCTTCATCACCAGGGTGGAGCTGAGCCGCTGCACTCCGGGCAGCGTCGCGAGCTTCTCGTCGTAGAGCCGTTGGAAGGACTCCAGGTCCGCGGTGGCGATGCGCAGCAGGTAGTCGGGGTCGCCGAAGAGCCGCTGCGCCTGGATCACCTGCGGGATGTCCACGAGCGCCTGCTCGAACGCGGCCACGGTGTCGCGGTCCTCCTGGCGCATGGTGACGAAGACCAGCGCCTGGAAGGCCAGCCCGACCACTCCGGCGTCCAGGACCGCGCGGTAGCCGAGGATCGCCCCGCCTCGCTCCAGCTCGCGGAGCCTGCGGTGGCACGGCGACAAGCTGAGCCGCACGCGCGCCGCCAGCTCGGTGACCGTCAGCCGCCCGTTGTCCTGGAGCTCCGCAAGGATCTTCCTGTCAACCTCGTCCACGAAGAAGATTCTTCCACATATGCGCTGATCAGCGACAATACTTGGAAACACCTTTGGCCTGTGCCGACCTAATCTCCTTCTTGAAACCGTTCGAGAGGGGTTCACCGCCATGGCCGTCAGTTCCATCGCCGCGTTCTGGGCGGTGTCCGTGCTGCTCATCCTCGTGCCGGGGGCTGACTGGGCGTACACGATCTCCGCCGGGCTCCAGGACCGGTCGGTGCTGCCCGCCGTGAGCGGCCTGCTGCTCGGCTACGTCGGGCTCACCGCCGTGGTCGCGGCGGGGGTCGCGGCCCTCGTGGCCAGCACGCCGTTCGTGCTCACGGCGCTGACGGCGGTGGGCGCGCTGTACCTGGTGTGGATCGGCGCGACGACCCTCGCCCGCCCCGCCGTTCCCGGAGCTTCGGTGGACTCCCCCGGGCAGACGCCGCGGCTCGCGCGGGTGCTCAAAGGCGCGGGCATCAGCGGCCTGAACCCCAAGGCGCTGCTGCTCTTCCTCGCCCTGCTGCCGCAGTTCACCAACCCCTCGGGCTCGTGGCCGCTCGCCGCGCAGATCGGCGCCTTGGGCGTGGTGCACACCCTGACCTGCGCTGCGGTCTACCTGAGCGTCGGCGTGCTGGCGCGCGTCGTGCTGCGGGCGAGACCGGCCGCCGCGCGCGTGGTCAGCCGGATCTCGGGCGCGGCGATGGTGCTGATCGGCGTGCTGCTGCTGGTCCAATCCGCGCACTGAGTTCGGCGATCTCGGCTGGGCCGACGCGGCAACAACCACCGATCAGCCTCGCCCCGGCCGAGATCCACTCGGCGAGCGGCGTCATGTCGAAGCCGGGCGCTCCGTTCCAGGTGTTGCTCGCGCCGTCCCACGCGCCGCCGCCGTTGGGGTACACCACGACCGGCTTGCCGGTGAGCCGCGCGGCGATCTCCACCGCGGGCAGGACATCGCCGGGCGCGCAGCAGTTGACGCCGGTCGCGATGAGCGCCGTCGAGCCCGCTGCGAGCGCGAACGCCTCCCTGAGCGGCTGCCCGGCGTTCGTGGTATTTCCCTTGGTGCTGAAGGACAACCACGCCGGGATGCCGATGTCGTCGGCAATGCGCAGCAGGGCTTCGGCCTCGTCGACGTCCGGGATCGTCTCCAGCGCGAACAGGTCGGGCTCCGCCGCCGCGAGGACCTCCATCCTGGGGCGGTGGAAGCGCTCCAGCTCCGCGACGCTGAGCCCGTAGCGGCCCCGGTACTCCGACCCGTCCGCGAGCATCGCCCCGTACGGGCCGACCGAGGCCGCCACCCACCGCTGACCGTCCACTTCGGACGCCGCACTCCGCGCGAGTGCGACGCTGCGCCGGAGCAGGACCGCCGCGTCGGCCTTGGAGTGCCCGCGCGCGGCGAAGCCCTCGAACGTGGCCTGGTAGCTGGAGGTGATCGCGACCTCGGCTCCCGCGCGGAAGTACGCGAGGTGCGCGGCGGCGATCGCGCCCGGGTCGTCGTGCAGCAACCGAGCCGACCACAACGCGTCCGCCAGGTCGTGCCCTGCGGCGGCGAGCTGGTTGGACAGCCCGCCGTCGAGCACCACCGCGCGCCGCTGCACCACCGCGCTCACCGTGTCCACACCGCCATCCTGTCAGGCCAGGTCAGCGTGCGTGGGAACGACCACGCCGTAGAGATCGGTGATCATCGCCAGCGCGCCGTGGTGGACCTGCTCGGCGGGCACGTCGGAGACGGCGGTGCGCAGGGGGCGGCTCGCGCAGGCGTTCGCGACGACCGTGGGGCGGTTGCCGCGCAGGAACGCACCCGCAGTGGTCGCGGCGACGCACATGTGGGTCATGAAGCCGATGACGACCACGTCGGAGTTCCCGGTGGCGTCGACCAGCTCGCCGAGCGAGGTGTCCATGAAGGAGTTCGGAAACGCTTTGACCACAACGTCTTCACCGTCGATCGGCGCCACGCGCGGGTGAATCCTGCCGATGTCGTCGCTGATGTCGTAGGGGGTGCCCGCGCCGCTGTCGTGGATGACGTGCACGACCGTCGCGCCTGCCTTCCGCGCGGCGGCGAGCACGGCGGCGGCCTCCTCCAGCGCGGGCTGCCACCCCTCGAGCTCCATCACGCCCCGCGTGTAGGTGTTCTGGTAGTCGACGAGCACGAGGGTCGCCGTCGCCAGGGCCGCCGGGGTCTGGTCGAGGCCGTTCAGCTCGCGCAGGGTCGTCGTAGGCATGAGTGCCCTTTCCTCGCAGGAGTTCGTGTCGGGTTCGACGCTACGATCGGGCGCGGATGTCGGCAATGACGTCCAACTTGCAGATCCGGACATCGGGAGATCTCGTGAGCCGCCTCGTCGTCATCGTGCTCTTCGACGGCGTCGACCTGCTCGACGTCACCGGCCCGCCCGAGGTGTTCTCCTTGCTGCGCAGGGAGTTGGGCGATGCGACGACCTACCGCGTCGTGCTCGCGGCCGAGACGGCGGAGCCCGTGACGACCTCCGCCGGGGTCCGCGTCCTGCCCGACGCGACCTTCGACCAGCTCGCCAGGCGCAAGATCGACACGCTCGTGGTCCCCGGCGCGGTCGACGTCGACGACCGGCTCCGCGTGCGCGCCCTCGTCGATCCCGCTGTGGTGCAACGGGTTCGCGTGCTCGCGGCACGGGCGCGGCGGGTCGCCTCGGTGTGCGTCGGCGCGCACATCCTCGCGGCCGGAGGGCTGCTCGACGGCAAGCGCGCCACCACCCACTGGTCCACCGCGCGCCAGCTCGCCGCCGAGCACCCCGCCGTCGAGGTCGACCCGGACCCGATCTTCATCCGCGACGGCGACGTCTGGACCGGCGCGGGGATCAGCGCGTGCCTCGACCTGTCGCTGGCGCTGGTGGCAGACGACTTCGGCGAGGCAGCCGCGCTCAGCGTCGCACGGCAGCTGGTGATGTACCTGAAGCGGCCGAGCGGGCAGAGCCAGTTCAGCGTGCCGCTCGAACCCGTCTCCACCACGCGGCGCGTCGACGACCTCCGCCACCACATCACCAGGAACATCGCGGAGCCGCTGACCGTCGCCGACCTCGCCGCGCACGCGCACGTCAGCGAACGGCAGCTGACCCGGATCTTCAAGGCGGACCTGGGGATGACGCCCGCCGCCTACCTGGAGTCCGCCCGCGTCGAGGCCGCGCGCAACCGGCTCGAATCCACCGACGACGCCCTCGAACGCGTCGCGTCCACGTGCGGCTTCAACACCGTTGACACGCTCATCCGCGCGTTCCGCCGCCAGCTGGGCATGACGCCGACGGAGTACCGCAGACGCTTCCGCCCCACCTAGTTCTCAACGCGGCACAGCGGTTTTCCAGTCCGTGGCGTTCGCGAGCCAACGCGAGACGGGAAGGCGCTTGCGGTCGCCGTCCACACCGACCGCGAAGAGCTTGCCGTCCTCGAACACCAGTCGCCCGTATGGGATCTCGCGCTTCAGCGGGCCGATCAGCGACGGCACCACGATCGACGTCGGGGTCACCACGAAGTACGGGCGCGTCAGCTGGAGCACGCCGACGAGGGTCGTGATCGCGCCGACGATGAGCGTCGGGGTGAACTCGCCGAGCAGGGTCAGCCATCCGCCGAGGAAAAGGCAGAGCACGCCCAGCACCACCAGAACCGTGCCCGCGAAGGGGTTGTAGCGAACTCTCACGCGCACCTCCTCACGCGGTCACGATGCGCAGGATCGGCGCGCCGTCCTGCACGCCGGGCATCTGGAGCGTGACCGATCCGGGCTTGGCCTCGGGCCCGCTGCTCGCGCATTCCTTGCTCGGACCGGCGAGGCTGCCGAACCCGCCACCGCCGCCGAAGGAGAACGCGGAGCACCCGGGCTTGAGCGTGCCCGAACCGCCGCCGCCGCGGTTCAGCGTCAGCTCGAACTCCGCGCTGTCGGCCGAGACGGACTTGATGACGATCTTGCCGGGCGCGGAGCCGCCGAAGCGGATCGTGACCGGTTTCGCCAGCGCGACCTCGCAGCTGCCGCTCGCGCACACCTTGTAGTCCGAGCCGTTGGCGGCGACCGACAGGGTGGGCGGGGGCGGCGGAGTGGTCGTGGTGGTCGGAGCGGGCGTGGTCGTCGGAGTCTGGGTCGTCGGAGCCTGGGTCGGCGGCGGCTCGGCGGGTGGAGGGGCGCTGCCGCACCCAGCGAGAGCGAGGACGAGTCCGGCGCACAGGAGCTTCTTCACGCGCGACACGAAACCACCCCCGGCCGGGACCGGTCCCGGTGTCGGTGGGGACAGGTAGCGTCCTCCCTGTGCAGGTAGAGGAGCGGATCGCCCAGAGAATCACTGAGCTTGCGGACCAGATCGTGGCGTTGCGCGACGCCTACTATCGGGGTTCGCCGTTGGTCGCGGACGCGGAGTACGACGCGATCGAGGACGAGTTGCGCGGTCTGATCGAGGCGCACCCGGAGCTGGCACCCGATCCGAACCCGCTGGAGCAGGTCGGCGCGCCGTCGGTGCTGCACGCGCCGGTGCGGCACTCGCGGCCGATGCTGTCGCTGGAGAAGGCGACCAAGCCGGAGCAGGTCGCGGCGTTCTTCGACCGCTTCCCAGGCCAGCCGGTGGTGGTCATGCCGAAGCTCGACGGCCTGTCGCTGGCGCTGGTCTACGAGGACGGCAGGCTGGCCAGGGCTGTCACCAGGGGCGATGGCACGACCGGCGACGATGTGACGCCGCTGGTGCGCGCGCTGACCGACGGGGTGCCGGAGCGCGTCGACGCGCCGGGCCGGGTGGAGGTGCGGGGCGAGGCGGTCATGCTGCGCTCCACCTTCGCCGCCTACAACACCGCGCACCCGGACAAGCCGCTGATCAACCCGCGCAACGCGGCGGCGGGCACGCTGCGCGCGAAGGACCCGGCCACGGTCGCCGAGCGGCGGCTGTGCTTCTTCGCCTTCGACCTGGCCACCGACCCGGACAGCACGGACGCCGACCTCGGCAGCGCGCTGAACGCGCTCGGGTTCACCGCGGCCGACATGCGCCGCTGCGCGGATGCCGAAGCCGCTCAGGAGGTCATCGCCGAGATCGAGCGGCAGCGCAACGACCTGGACTACGACCTCGACGGCGCGGTGCTGCGCCTGGCCGACCGCGACGCCTACAGGGCGGCGGGGACGCGCTCCAACTCCCCGCGCGGGGCGCTGGCGTACAAGTTCGCGGCCGAGGAGAAGACCACGGTGCTCGCCGACGTGGTCTGGGACGTCGGCAAGACCGGCAAGATCGCTCCGGTCGCGCACCTGGAGCCGGTCTTCGTCGGCGGAACGACCGTGACCAGGGCGACGCTGGCCAACCAGGAGGTCATCCGCGCTCGCGGGATCAAGATCGGCGACACCGTGCTGGTGCGCCGCGCGGGCGATGTGATCCCGTTCGTGGCCGGGGTGCTCGACGCCGCCAAGCGCACCGGCGAGGAGCGCGAGATCGTCCCGCCGAGCGCCTGCCCGTCCTGCGAGCAGCCGCTGACCGAGCAGGGCAACAGCCGGGAACTGTTCTGCACCAACGTTTCCTGCCCCGCGCAGACCGTGCGGAGGCTGATCCACTGGGCCTCGCGCGCGGCCGCCGACATCGACGCCATCGGGCAGGTGTGGATCGAGCGGCTGGCCGAGGCGGGCCTGCTGGAGCGGCCGTCGGACTTCTACGCGCTGACCAAGGAGCGCCTGCTGGAGTTCGACCGCATCGCCGAGGTCTCGGCGACGCGCATGATCGAGTCCATCGACGCCAGCCGGGGCGTCGGCCTGCGCAGGGCGCTGATCGGCCTGGCGATCCCGATGGCCTCCGACGGCACCGCCGCCCGGCTGTGCCGCTCCGGCTTCGGCTCGCTTGAGGAGGTCCTCGACGCGGGCGTCGACGGACTGGTCGCCGTGGAAGACATCGGCCCGAAGGTGGCCGCCTCGCTGGTGGAGCACCTGACCCGGCTGCGCCCGGAGCTGGAGCGCCTGCGCGCGGCGGGTGTTTCGCTGGACGTGCGCGAGGAGGACCTGCCGCCGGTGGTCGCCGCTGGGGCGCCGCTGGCGGGCAAGAGCGTGGTGATCACCGGCGCGATCAACGACCCGCGCTCCGGGGAGAAGGTCGCGAGGCCGACCTTCCAACGGCTGTGCGAGAAGGCGGGCGCGACCACCGCGACCTCGGTGTCGGCCAACACCGATCTGCTCATCACCGGGGCCGGGGTCGGCGAGAGCAAGCTCGCCAAGGCGGAGAAGCTCGGTGTCGAGGTCGTCGACCAGGCCGAGATCTGGCAGCAGCTCATCGCCGCCAACATCGTCTGAGCCCTCGCGCTGTCCCTTGTGGACGTCCACAAGGGACAGCGCGAACGGGGGTCAGTAGATCTGGATCTCGGTCACAGCGACCAGCGAATCGAGGTCGTTCCGGGTCCATTTGCCGAACCGAGCTTCGAGCACCCGCCCCTGAATGGTCTTGTAAGTGATCCGCACGCTGTTGTTGCCGGTGTCGATCGCGAAGACGTCGTAGAGCGCGACCGACATGGTTCCCGCATAGGCGAAGCAATGGAGCGGGCCGTCGTAGCGCATGATCGTCAAGAACGCTGGGTCACCGCAGCGGACACTCTGGATCGAGTTAGCCGCAGTTCCCGCAGCGCGTTCACTGGCAGGTGCCGCCTGAGCCACACCGGTCTGGCCGACCGTGGCCGCGCACAGCGCGAGCGCCGCAGACAGCGTCCTCATTCTCACAACATCCTCCGTACACGAGCAGAAATCACATCTGACGACTCTCGCCGAACGCTCGGTCGGCAAAATAATCACGACTCCGCCCCGCTCGCGGTCACAGACTTCACACGCAGGCGAAGCCCCTCACCTGAAGGACGGAAAGACCCTGGCGACCCCGCCGCTCAACATGAATTGTATTCAGAAGGGTGTCGCGGAGATATCGTCGCCTGAATACCCTGGCCGCCATTGCGCCGGACGGAGCGGATCGGGCGGGCGTGGAGGCGAGCCACCGCGATCCGGTGGCCCGCCAGGGCCGGAGTGCGTCCAGCCGGAAGCAGCGCCGGCAGTTTCCCCGTTGCCACCATCTGCACACGGCAGGAACACGTGCGAAAGCATCGACATCACCCGGCACCACTAGCCCGGCAACCCCACCCGCCCTCGCCCTGAGCAGCCAAGAGACCAGCGGGCGAGCGTGGGAGCGGGCATGACCACGGCACGGCGGCGCGGACCGGTGCAGGCGACCCGGAAATTGTTAAGAACAGATCATGCGCGCGCTCCGAGAAGCGGTCGCTCACCTATTTCGCGGGCGGTTCAGCGTCGCTTAAGCGCTACTTCAAGGCCTTTGTTGAGGCTGCTTCTCGCGGGGGAGTCCCCCGCTGGTCGCCGGTCCTGTGCGCCGGGTGATGCAGGGGCAACAGCCGCGTGGGGCGGGGCCGGCGACCGCCGGTCCGGGGAATTCTCCGAAAAACGTTCAGAGAACCGCTCGGGCCGGTCATCGTCTGCCGAGGAGTGCCATGACCGTCCCGCCCGTGTCCCCGCTCGACGCGGGTTGGTCCACCGCCGACCTGCGCTGGGCCGACGCGCGTTACCTGCACGAGCTGCCCACCGCCCCGGTGCGCGACACCAAGCGCGCCGAGCGCCGGATGAGCCGGTGGAACGCGTCCTTCGTGGACGGTTCGGCGGCCAGCCGCCGGGCGGCGGGGGTGCTGGGGTTCAAGCTGGACTCGCTGTGGCGCACGTTCGGCTCGCCGACGGGCCGCGAGGACCGCGCCCCGGTGCCGGACTGGCTGACCCAGGTGCAGCGGGCGCGCTGCTACGGCGGGCCGCCCGGGAACGACGGCCACCTGGCCTCGGACGAGGAGCTGACCGGGATGCGCGCGGTCACCGAGATCGTGCGCGGCTACCAGCGCGTGCTGCACAACCGGTTGCGGCGGCTGCCCGCGACGAGCGGAGCGCCCGGGCTGGCGCGGCTGCCGGAGCTCCTGGTGTCCGCGTGGCCGCGCCAGCGGGTCGCCGACGCGGTCTCCGGTGTTCCCGGCGCCGACGAGGCCACGACCGTGCAGGAGCAGCTGCACGTCTGGAACACCTATCCCGTGCTGCTGCGCTACGTCAACGACGTGCTGCGGACCTGGCTGCACGAGCGCACGGCCTTCGCGCAGCGCCTGGTGCGGGACCACGTCGAGCTGCAACGGGTCTGCGGTGAACCGCTGGGCGAGCTGGTCTCGGTCGACTTCGGCGAGCGCAGCACCGTGCTGGCCTTCGAGAACCTCAGCGTGGTCCACCGCCCGCACGGGGTCGAGGCGGACCACGCGTGGGCGTCGGTTTGCGCGTGGTTCAACGAGCGCGAGCCCGAGCACGACCTGCTGCCGGTTCCCGTGCTGCGCAAGGAGAACTACGGCTGGATGTGCCACGTCGCCGCGAAGCCGTGCCGCACGGAGGCGCAGGCGCGCGCGTTCCACTGGCGGGTCGGCGCGCTCACCGCGCTGATGTACGTGCTGGACGGCTCGGACGCGCCGCACCGCGGCGTGATCGCGCACGGCGAGCACCCGGTGCTGGTCGACGCGCAGGTGCTGCTGCGCGGGCGCCCGGCGGACTCGATGCGCGGGCCGGGGCGGCAGGACCCGGCGGTGGAGCTGATGCGCGAGGGCGTCCTCGGCGTCGGCGTGATCGGCACCAAGCCGCTGACCAGCCTGGGGGGTGAGCCGGTCGATCCGCGCGAGCACCGCGAGGACATGCTGGCCGGGTTCGAGTGGACCTACCGCGCGGTCGCCGTGGACTGGGGCGCGTGGCTGGCCGTCGGCGGACTGCTCTCGACGTTCACCGAGGTGCCCGTGCGGCACGTGCCGCGCGATCCCGACCGCTACCGCGAGGTGCTCGCCGACAGCCTGCGGCCGGAGCACCTGCGCGACGGCGTCGACCGCGACCGGAGCCTGGTGTCCTTGTCCGCCAACGATTCTGGCGACAGCCCGCGCGAGCTGCTGTGCAACGACGAGCTGTACGCGCTGCGGGCGGGGGTGCTGCCGAGCTACTTCTCCCGCGCGCACAGCACGCTCGTGTGGAACCGCGAGGGCAAGGCGCTGGGCCCGATGCTGGCCGAGCCGCCGCTGGACATCGCGATCCGCCGGATCAGCGAGCTGACCGAGCCGGGGATGCTGCGCCAGCTCTCGCTCATCCGGCAGGCGCTGGACGTGCCGGCGCCGGGACGCCTCGCGCGGTCCCGGCCCGCGCCGCCGCCGGAGGCGCTGCCGGAGGAGCCGCTGCGCTACCCCGAGGCGGTCGCGGAGGCGGTCGACCTGGCCAAGGGGCTGTGCCGCCAGGCGGTGCGGCGCAACGGCGCGATCGGGTGGATCGCACTGAACCCAGCAGGCGGCGGGCACTGGGAGCTGGGGCCCGCGCCCAAGGACCTGCGCTCGGGAACGGCGGGCATCGGGTTGTTCCTGTCCACGGTTTCCGCCTACACCAGGGACACCGAGGTCACCGGGACCGCGCACGCCGTCGCCGACCACCTCGCGCGATGGGGGCGCGGCGCCGCCGAAGGGCTCGGCCGCTGCGCGCTGGACCGGCCCGACGCCGGAGCATTCGGCGCGGTCGGCGGGCTGATCCACTACCTGACGCACACCTCGGTCCTGCTCGACCGGCAGGACCTGCTCGGCCTCGCCCAGTCGCTGCTGCGCCCGCTCGCCGCGCACGTCCAGCACGACCAGCGCTTCGACCTGGTCAGCGGCAGTGTCGGCGCGATACTCGTCGCGCTCGGGCTGCACGAGGTGCTCCCGGGCTCGCAGGCGCTGGAGGTGGCGCACGCGGCGGGCACGCGGCTGGTGCGCGCCCCCGCGCTGGTGCCGGGGACCGCCATCGGGCTCTCGCGCGGGGCGAGCGGGATCGCCTACGCGCTGGCCCGGCTGCACACGGTCGACCCGCGCCCGGAGTACGCCGAGACCGTGCGGGCCGCGCTGCGCCACGAGCGCGACCACCTGCACCCCGACCGCCACGACTGGGCCGCGCCGAGGGCGGAGGGCTGCACGGCGGCCGACGGCGACGCCCCGCTGCTGGGCTGGTGCCACGGGGTTCCCGGGGTCGGCCTGGCCAGGGCGGGCATCGCCGCGCTCGGCTCGCGCTGGGACGTCGAGGACGACCTGGACGCGACCGAGCGAACGACCGCGCTCGCGCTGTTCGGGGAGACCGGTGGGCTGCTGGCCTCCGTGGGCGATCACGGCCTGTGCCACGGCGACCTCGGCGCGCTGGAGCTGCTCGTGCTCGCGGCGCACCGACGCTCCGATGTGGACGGTCAGCGGCGGTGCGGGCAGGCCGTGCGCGCGGTGCGCGACCGTGGCCGCGAAGCGGGCTGGAGCACCGGGCCCGCGCGTCCGGAGTCGGTGCCGGGGCTGATGCACGGCAGGGCCGGGATCGGCTACAACCTGCTGCGGCTGGTCGCGCCGGAACTGGTGCCGTCGGTGCTGCTGCTGGAACCGCCGAGAATGCCTTAGCCGGTGTCCTGCACGTCGTCAGGTTCGCCGGTCTTCAAGACCCCCGGCCGCAGGGTTTGTGGCAGTTAGAGATGATCAACAGGAGGGTTTGGTGGTCTTGAAGACACCCCGACCCGCAGCGGCACCGTGACGGGACCACACAGCTCAGCCGCGTGCGGGACAGGCTCTAGCCACCGAGAAGTTCGTGGACCCGCGCGGCCTGGTGGCTGCCGATCTCCTGGTAGATCGCCAGAGCTTCCCGCCAGGCGCGGTCGGCCTCGCCGGGCTTGCCCAGCGCCATGAACGCCCTTCCGAGCTCCACTGTGGACAGTGCGTGCTCGTAGCGGTCGGCGCTGTCGTGGAACATCCGCGAACTGCGCAGCGAACAGATCATCGCCTCGTGCGCGCGCCCCTCCGCCCGGTGCACGAGGCCCCGCACGCGCAGCGCCAGCGCCTCGCCCCACTCGTTGCCGAGCTCGCGCATCTGGGCCAGTCCCAGCTCGCTGTTGGCCCGCGCGGGGACCGGCGTTCCGACGCGCGCCTGCGCCTCGGCGAGGTGCAGGCGCGCGAGCGCGGCCGACCACCGGTTTCCCAGGCGCTCCAAGACCTTCAGGGCGTCGGCGAAGTGCTCTAGCGCCTCGGTCGGCCGGTCGGTCTGCGCGCACAATTCGCCGAGGCTGAGCCTGCTGAGCGCGGCCGTGCCCTCGTCCTCGAGCTGGCGGGAGAGTTCCAGCGATCGGATCAGGCAGTCCTCGGCCTCGACCATCCGCCCGAGCGAGAGGTAGACCCCGCCGAGGTTGTGCAGCACGGAGCGCAGACCGCGCGGCCGGTCCAGCTCGACGGTCAGCTCCAGCGCGCGGAGGCTGTGGCGCAGCGCCTCGTCGAGCCGGTGCATCTGGTGGGCCGCGCTTCCCAGCCCGGTCACGATGCTGACCTCGGCGCAGGGGTCACCGGTGCGCCGCGCGGCGCGCAGCCCGGCCTCGTTGGCGGTGATCCAGTGCTGGTAGTTCCTGGTGCGGTCGAAGTGCGGGGTCAGCACGACGGCGAACTGCCACGCCAGTTCGGGCAACCCGGCGGACTCGGCCCTCACAACGCTGGCGACCAGGTTGTCCTGCTCGGCGTTCAGCCACCGGAAGGCCTCGGCGACCGAGGTGAAGTCCTTCGGCGGGCACTCCGGGTCGGGCTCGGTGTAGAGCAGCGCGTTGGCCTGGCCGCCGAGGTCGGTCTCGGTCGCCATCCGCGCGCTGTGCATCGACCACAGCACCAGCCTGCGCAGCACGGCACGGCTGCCGTCCTCACCGTCCTCGGCGACGGCCAGCTGCGCGGCGTACTCGCGGAGCAGGTCGTGCAAACGGTAGCGGCCGGGCAGCACCTCCTCGATCAGGTGCCCCTCCAGCAGCCGCCGCAACCAGGCCCGCGTCCTCGGCACGTCCACCTGGCCCGGTGACACGCACGCGGCCGCGGCGAGCGGGAAGTCCGTTCCCGGGATGAGCCCGAGGCGGCGGAAAACCCGGCGCTCGTCGGGCTCCAGCATCTGGTACGAGCGCTCGAAGGCCGCGCGCACCGCCGCGTGCGGATCGTCGGGGATCTCCAGCGCGGCAAGGCGTTCGGCGCCGCGGAGCCGTTCGACGAACTCGCCGAGCCCGACGCGGGTGTTGGTCAGCAGCTGCCCGCACGCCACCCGCAGCGCGAGCGGGAGGTGCCCGCAGCGCTCGGCCAGCTCCCGCGCCTTCTCCTGGTCGGCGCGCACGAGATCCGCGCCGATCAGCCGCGCCAGCAACCGCAGCGCAGTCTCCGTGGAGAACATGCCGAGGCTCACCGACTCCGCGCCGTTGAGCGCGACCAGCCCGCCGAGCCTGCTGCGGCTGGTCACCAGCACCGTGCAGCCGGGCGTGCCGGGCAGCAGCGGCCGGACCTGCTCCGTGCCGCGCGCGTTGTCCAGCACGAGCAACAGCCGCTTGCCGGTGAGCGTGCTGCGCAGCAGCGCGGCGGCCTCGTCCCGGCGGGTGGGCACCCGCCCCTCGGGCACGCCGAGCGAGCGCAGCAACCGGCCGATGGCCTCCTCCGGCGTCATCGGCGGTTCGGCGCTGTAGCCGTGCAGGTCGACGTAGAGCTGACCGTCGGGGAACCGCGCGGCCGTCCGGTGTCCGAAGTGGACGGCCAACGCCGTCTTGCCGACTCCTGCCGGTCCGTCGATGGCCACCACCTGGGTGCCGCGCCGGATCGCCTGCTCCAGCAGGGAAATCTCTTCCTCGCGGCCGGTGAAGCCCGCGGGCTCGGCGGGGAGCTCCGCTGGCAGCTCCGACCACGCGACGGCCGAGGCCGCCTGTCCCTCCACAGTGGACGGTTTGGTGGAGCCGACGAGCGTCGCGGCGGGCACTCCGGCGAGGATGTCGGCGTGCCTGCGGCGCAACCGCTCTCCCGGCTCCACCGCGAGCGCGTGCACCAGCGTCTCGCGGGCCTGCCGGTAGGCCTCCAGCGCGTCGGCCTGCCGACCGGCGCCGTAGAGCGCCGTCATCAGCCTGGCCCAGTGCCCCTCGTTCAGCGGCTGCTCAGCGGTGAGCGCGCGCAGCTCGCCGATGACCTCCGCGTAGTGGCCGAGGCCGAGCCGCGCGTCCACCAGCGTCTGCCGGGCCGACCAGCGCAGCTCCTCCAGGCGGGTGCGCTCGGCGGAGACCGTCGGCCCGTGCGGCACGTCGGCGAGCGCGGTGCCGCGCCACAGCGCCAGAGCCTCGCCCGTGGTGGCGACGGCGCGGTCGTGCTCGCCCCGGTCCAGCTCGGCCCGGCCGCGCGCGGCGAGCTGGGTGAAGCGGTCGGCGTCCAGCTCACCCGCGCCCACGTCCAGCACGTATCCACCGGATCGGGTGAACAGGCAGGGGCCGCCGAGGAGCTGGCGGATCTGGTGCACGTAGACCTGGACGGCGTTGACCGCCGAGCCGGGCGGCTCCTCCGGCCACACCTCGGCGACGAGGCGCTCCACCGAGACGACCTGGTTGGCGTGCAGCAACAACAGGGCCAGCACCGAGCGCTGCTTCGCCGCCCTGGCACCGCGCCAGCCGTCGGGCGCGCGCACCTCCAGCGGTCCGAGCAGGCGGAACCTCGGCGTCTCCACGCAGCGAGCTTAGTGCCGCCCGGGGACCGGTCCCGGGGTGCGCTCCCTACCGTGCCCCATCCCCTTGGCGCGAAAGGACGAGCACCGGTGTCGATCATGCTGGAGCGGGACCAGTGGGTGATCGTCGCGCACTGGGCCTCCGGGGTCCACGAGGGCGCGACGTGGCTGGTCGAGCGCCCCGAGGACGGGGCGGCGGCGGTGCGCAGGTCGACCCGCTGCCCGGTGTGCGCCAAACCGCTGGCCTTCACCGTTCGCTGCGTGCGTGCGACGCGCGCGAGGCGGTCGCTGCGGTGGGCCGCCTCGCTGGCCTGCCTCGCCGTCCCGGTCGCCCTCTTCGGCCTGACCGCGCCGGTGGTGGCGCTCAGCCTTGGTCTCGGAGGATTCCTCGCGTACGGGGCGAGCCGGGAGATGGGCGTCTCGCTGCGCGGCGTCGACCTCAGGCACGCGGTCCTGCCGACCTGATCAGGGGAGAGGATCGCGCTTTCACAGCGGTCACACCGCCCGAGGGGTTTGCTACACGCCGGGGTGCGTCGGGCGCGTGGTCACATGGTGCCTAAAGTCGTCCCCGAACAGCTTTGAGCGTTCTCGTCGAGGAGGAACCCCTGTGACCGACCCCGGGCACGCCGAGGGCACGGCAGCCCCCGCCGCACCGCAGACCCCCGCCCGTGACGCCCAGCTGCTGGAGCGCACGGTGTTCGAGGTCAAGCGGGTGATCGTCGGGCAGGACCGCCTCGTCGAGCGGATGCTGGTCGGCCTGCTCGCCAAGGGCCACCTGCTGCTGGAGGGCGTGCCCGGTGTGGCCAAGACCCTCGCCGTGGAGACCTTCGCGCGCGTGGTGGGCGGCTCCTTCAACCGCCTGCAGTTCACCCCCGACCTGGTGCCCGCCGACATCCTCGGCACCCGGATCTACCGCCAGGGCAGCGAGAGCTTCGACGTGGAGCTGGGCCCGGTCGTGGCCAACTTCGTGCTCGCCGACGAGATCAACCGCGCCCCGGCCAAGGTGCAGTCGGCGCTGCTGGAGGTCATGGCCGAGCGGCACGTCTCCATCGGCGGCAAGACCTTCCCGATGCCCAACCCGTTCCTGGTGATGGCCACCCAGAACCCGATCGAGAACGAGGGCGTCTACCCGCTGCCCGAGGCGCAGCGCGACCGCTTCCTGTTCAAGATCCTCGTCGAGTACCCCTCCGCCGAGGAGGAGCGCGAGATCGTCTACCGGATGGGCGTGCAGCCCCCGGCCCCGCACCAGGTGCTCACCGCGCAGGAGCTGGTTCGGCTCCAGGGCGTGGCCGCGCAGGTGTTCGTGCACCACGCGCTCGTCGACTACGTCGTGCGCGTCGTGCTCGCCACCCGCCAGCCCACCGAGCACGGCCTGACCGACGTGGCGGGCTGGATCGCCTACGGCGCTTCGCCGCGCGCCACCCTCGGCATCGTCGCCGCGTCCCGGGCGCTGGCCCTGGTGCGCGGGCGCGACTACGTGCTGCCGCAGGACGTGGTGGACGTGGTGCCGGACGTGCTGCGCCACCGCCTCGTGCTGTCCTACGACGCGCTCGCCGACGGCGTCCCGGTCGACCACATCATCAGCCGCGTGCTCCAGACGGTGCCGCTGCCGCAGGTCTCCGCGCGGCCGCAGCAGGGCCCGCCGCCCGGCCAGCCCATGCCGCAGGCACCCGCGCAGGCCGCGCCCAGGCAGTGAGCCCCGCGCAGAACACCCCGCAGAGCACCCCGCAGAACGTCGAGCAGGAGGCGCGCCCGTCCTGGGCGCCCCCGTCGTTGCGGGGCGGACGGATGGAGGCCGGGCTTCGCACGCTGGAGCTGACCGTGATGCGGCGGCTGGACGGCCTGCTCCAGGGCAACCACCTCGGCCTGGTGCCCGGACCCGGCACCGAGCCCGGTGAGGCGCGGCTCTACCAGCCCGGCGACGACGTGCGCCGGATGGACTGGTCGGTCACCGCGCGCACCACCGAGGCGCACATCCGGGAGACCGTAGCCGACCGCGAGCTGGAGACCTGGGTCGTGCTGGACCGCTCGCCGAGCATGGACTTCGGCACGGCGGGCTGCGAGAAGCGCGACCTCGGCATCGCGGCGCTGGCCGCCGTCGCGCACCTGACCAGGGGCGGCGGCAACCGGATCGGCGCGGTCGTCGCCAACGGCGAGAGCACGGTCCGCTTCCCCGCGCGCGGCGGCCTGCCGTACGCGCGCGGCCTTGTCCGCAAGGCGGCCGAGCAGCCTTCGGCGCCCGAGGGCACGCGAGGCGATCTCGCCGCCGCGCTGGAGCAGCTGCGCCGCCCGCCGCGCAGGCGCGGGCTCGCCGTGATCATCTCGGACTTCCTCGGCCCGGTGGACTGGCTGCGCGCGATGCGCGGACTGGCCGCCCGGCACGACCTGCTCGCGATCGAGGTGCTCGACCCGCGCGATGTGGAACTGCCCGACGTGGGCACCGTGGTGCTGGCCGACCCGGAGACCGGCGGCCAGCGCGAGGTGCACGCGACCCCGTTGCTGCGCAGGGAGTTCGCCGCCGCGGCGGCCGCGCACCGCGACGAGGTGGCCGCCGCGCTGCGCGGGGTCGGGGCCTCGCACCTGGTGCTGCGCACCGACTCTGACTGGATCGCCGACATCCTGCGCTTCGTGGTGCGCCGCAAGCAGCGCTGGTCGGGAGGGGGAGCCTGATGTTCGGCCTGAGCGTGACGGGCTTCGCCCACCCGTGGTGGTTCCTGCTGTTCGTCGCGGTCGTGGCGCTGCTGGGCTGGTACCTGTGGGCGCAGCGGCGGCGCAAGCGCAACGTCATGCGCTTCACCAACCTGGAGCTGCTGGAGAAGGTCGCGCCGAAGCGCCAGGGCTGGGTGCGCCACGTCGCGCCCGCGCTGCTGCTGGTGTCGATGGCGCTGCTGACCGTGGCGATGACCGGCCCGACCGGCGAGCAGCGGGTGCCGCGCAACCGGGCGACCGTGATGCTGGTGATCGACGTGTCGCTGTCGATGAAGTCCACCGACGTGAAGCCGGACCGGCTCACCGCCGCGCAGAACGCGGCCAAGGCCTTCGCCGACGGGCTCACCCCCGGCGTGAACCTCGGGCTGATCTCCTTCGCGGGCTCGGCCGCCGTGGTCGTCGCGCCGACGGCGGAGCGGGCCCCGGTCAAGCACGCGATCGACAACCTGCGCCTCGGCGCGGGCACCGCGACCGGTGACTCCATCGCCTCGGCCGTGGCCGCCGTCGACTCCTTCGGCAAGCTCATCACCGGCCCCGACGGCCGCCCTCCGTCGCGGATCGTGCTGATGTCCGACGGCAAGCAGACCATCCCCGCGAGCCTGGACGAACCGCGCGGGGCCTTCGCCGAGGCCAAGAACGCCAAGAACGCGGGCATGCCGATCTCGGCCATCTCCTTCGGCACCGAGTACGGCAGCATCGAGATCGACGGCCGCTCGCAGCTCGTCCCGGTGGACGACGACTCGATGAAGCAGATCGCCACGCTCTCCGGCGGCGACTTCCACAAGGCGGCGACCGAGAGCGAGCTGCGCCGGGTCTACGACAACCTCGGCGAGCAGATCGGCTACGAGACCAAGCGCGCCGACGCCAGCCGCCCGTGGGTGGTGCTGGGCACGCTGACCCTGCTCATCGCCGCCGCCGTCTCCCTCGTGCTCGGCCAACGCATCCCCTGAGGCGCCGTTCCGCGGTCTTCAAGACCCACGAACACCACGCCTCCCGCCGCCCACCCAACCTCCCCCGGGGGGCGTTGAGTGGGCGCGGACGGTGGGGCTGAGGCCTGTCCCGCACGTCATCAGGTTCGCTGCTCTTCAAGACCACCCAACCCCCACCCCAGCCGTCTTCAACGACAGCAAACCCCGCAACACCGCAGGGTTTGCGGCGGTTAACGATGATCAACAGCGGGGTTTGCTGGTCTTGAAGACACCCCGACCCCAGCGACACCGTGACCGGAACACACAGCGCAATCACTTGCAGGACAGGCGCTAGTCGGATTGAGCGTGCCAGTGGGTGAGGTCGGCGGGGGTGTCGATGTCGTCGGTCTCGGAGTGCTCCGAAGGCAGGCGGTGGACGGTGAGGGCGGCGAGGACGCGGCGGAGTGAGGCGCCTGCGGGGGAATCCGGCAGACAGCGCCGCAGCGCCCGCGTGCGCCACACACCAGCAGTCCACTGTGGACGATCGTCGGCGTCGACGAGAACGACCCCGTCGACACCGGCGGTCAGCGCGGTGCGCAGTCTGTCCACAGTGGACGCGGTGACACCGGGTTGGTCGACGGCGAGCACCGCGACGAGGTCGGAGTCCACCAGCGCCAAGCCCGCCGCGAGCCCCGCGACCGGACCGCCGCCGGGCGGCTCCTCGCGCGTCCACACCACGGGCCGGGCGGTCTCCCGGGGCGGCCCGACCACGACGATCCGCGAGCCCGGCGGCACCACGTCGAGCACGCGGTCCAGCAGCGTCCGCCCGCCGAGCACGATCGCCGCCTTGTCCCGCCCGCCGAGGCGCCGCCCCTGGCCCCCCGCCAACACGATCAGCTCCACCCCCGGAGGGTCTCAGCCGAGGTTCACCGGGATGGAGGTGGGGCCGATGGTGATGAACGACGGCGAGTACGGGATGGCGGCCGGATCGATCGCGAGGCCCAGCCGCGGGAACCGCCGGTAGAGCGAGGCGAGCGCGATCTGCCCTTCGAGCCGGGCGAGGTGCGCCCCGACGCAGAACCGGGGACCGTGGCCGAAGCCGAGGTGCGCGCCCTGGTCGCGGGTGATGTCGAACTCCCCCGCCGTCTCGCCGTAGGCCTCCGGGTCGAGCCCGGCCGCCTGGAAGGACACGCCGACGGCGTTGCCCTTGGGGATGGGCACGCCGTCGATGGTGACGTCCTCGGCGGTGAACCGGAAGCTGGTCCACATCACGGAGTGCCGGTACCGCAACGTTTCCTCGACCACGTCGGCCCAGCGGTCCTCGGACTTGGCCAGCTCCAGCTGATCGGGGTTCTGCGCGAGCGCGACGATCGCGTTGCCCAGCATGTGCACAGTGGTCTCGTGCCCGGCGAGCACCATCAGCCACAGCACGCCGACCAGCTCGTCGGTGGTGAACCGATCGCCCGCGTCGTGCGCTTGGACGAGCCCAGAGGTGAGGTCGTCGCCGGGCTCGGCCTGCTTGCGCGCCACCAGCTCGTTGAGGTAGCCCAGGTAGGCGTTCTGCGTCGCGAAGGCCTCCTCCGGCGGCGTGGTGTGCGAGAGCAGCAGCGTCGTCCACCGCCGCACCTGGGCGCGCTCCGAGCGGGGAATGCCGAACAGCTCGCAGATCACCCACATCGGCAGCGCCTCGGTGAAGGCGGGCACGAGGTCGACACCGTCGCCCGCCTCCGCCAGGCCGTCGAGCAGCTCGTCCACGATCTCCTGCACGCGGGGGCGCAGCGCCTGCACCCGCGCGGGCGTGAACGCCTTGGTGATCAGCCCGCGCAGCCGCCGGTGCTGCTCGCCGTCGGTGGTGGACATGTGCTTGCCCTGGACGATCGCGCGCAGCGGCCAGTCCTCCGCGATGGTGCCGTCGTGCAGCGCGGGCCAGTGCTCGGGCTCGCGGAGGAAGGTCTTGTTGTCCCCGGCGATGATCTGGCGCGCGGCGGCCTGCGACAGCGCGAGGTAGGCCTGCACCCCGCCGGGGTAGGCGACCTTGACGACGGGGCCGATCTCCCTGAGGCGGGTGCAGGTGTCGAGCACGGACTCGTCCGCTGCCGGGAACGAGGGAATTCCAGTCGTCATCGAAAACACCTTCTGTATGCCGAACATTTCGGGACACGCGAAATGACCGTGAAGCGATCGGTAGATCAACCACAAATATGCGGTCGCACTCGCTCTGGGCTGGCAAGCATCCTCGTCACCATTCCGCCGAACAAGGTTCCCCGCGAATCACGCACCCCATCGGACTAAGGCGAACACCAGATTTTCGGGCCGTGCCGAACGGTAATCACGGGCGGACGCCTAAGATGCCCGCCCATGGGGAATGAGCGGGTGGTCGCCGGGCGCTACCGGCTCGACGAGCGGATCGGCTCCGGCGCCATGGGCGTGGTGTGGCGGGCCACCGACACCGAGCTGGGGCGCGTGGTGGCGCTCAAGCGCTCGCAGGAGGGCGACAACGGCCAGATCCGCCGCGAGGCGCGGATCGGCGCCGGGCTGCACCACCCGCACGTGGTCACCGTCTTCGACGTCGTCGTGGACAAGGAGGTGGACGAGGACGAGCGCTGGCTGGTGATGGAGTACCTGCCCGCGCGCACGCTGGCCGAGGTCCTGGACGCCGACGGCCCGCTGGACCCCGGCACCACCGCGCGGATCGGCGCCCAGCTCGCCGCCGCGCTCACCGCGATGCACGAGCGCCGCATGGTGCACCGCGACATCAAGCCCGGCAACGTGATGCTCACCGAGGACGGCACCGCCAAGCTCACCGACCTCGGGATCGCGCAGTGGGCGGAGGTCACCCACACCACCAGCGGCCAGGTCGGCGGCACGCCCGGCTACCTCGCGCCCGAGGTGGCCGACGGGCACGACGCGAAGTCCGCCTCCGACGTGTTCTCCCTGGGCGCCACGCTCTTCGCCGCCGTCGAGGGCGGTTCTCCGTGGGGCGAGTCCACGCGCGGGCCGTTCGCGCAGCTGCGCCGGGCCGCCTCCGGAGTCACCGAGCCGATGAAGCGCGCGGGCCCGTTGGAGCCCGTGCTGGCGCGGATGCTCGACAAGGACCCCGCGCGGCGACCGAGCGCGGAGCGGGCGAAGGAGCTGCTCGACGCGATCACCGGTGACTCGACACCCGTGTTCTCCTTGCCCCGCAAGCGAAAGCGGCGCGCCCTCGCCCTCGGAGCAGCTGCCGTCGCGATCGCCTTGGTAGCGGGCGCGGCGGTCTACCTGACGCGGCAGACCGCGGTCCCCGGCTCGCTCGGCGACCCGCGCACCGCCGACCCGTGCTCCCTGCTCGACGCGGCGGCGGTGGCCTCCTTCGGCGAGGTCACCTCCGACTCCGAGTACGGCGAGTTCCTCCGCTGCGGCCTCTACATCAAGCAGAGCGCCGAGGACCAGGACCTGATCACGGTGGCGGCGGAGTTCGACCAGCGCGAGGAGTACGCGGAGCAGCCGTACACGCCGGGTCAGCTCGGGCTCCCGCAACGCCCGCCGGAGAAGAACGGCCGGTGCGTGCGCTCCATCGCGCTGCCCGACCTCGGACAGGTCAAGATCACCACCGAGCACAAGCAGAAGAAGCCCGCTCCCCTGTGTGCCGTCGCCGAGGCCGCGTTCAGCAACGCGCTCGCCGTGCTCTCCCGGGGCGAGATCCCGCGCCGCCACGAGCCGTTCGCGAAGGAGTCGCTCGCGCGGCTCGACGCGTGCTCCCTGCTGGAGGACGCCGATCTGACCAAGGTGCTCGGCGTCGCGGGGATGCCCGTCGAGCCCAAGCTCGGCGGCTGGACCTGCTGGTGGGAGAAGGGCAAGGTCGAGGCCGAGATCACCTTCTCGCGCAACTGGCAGCTCTCCCCCGGCCCCGACGAGGACGGCGAGCAGATCACGATCGGCTCGCGCACCGCCTTCGTGGAGACCAGCAAGGCGGGCAACGACGGCGCCGACGTCTGCACCACGCGGATCGTGCACCGCAAGTACGACAAGAAGGCCGCGTGGAACGACCGCTGGGACGAGCTGGTCAACGTGGCCGTGGAGACCAAGTCCGACCCGCTGCCCGCGCTCTGCGCCAAGGCCGTCGAGCTGGCCAAGCTCGTCGAACGCCGACTGCCCCCGGCCTGAGGGCGCGGGGGCAGTCGGCGGAAGAACCTCAGAGCAGGCGGGTCGCGTACGGCATGATGCCGCCGTAGCGCACCGAGGTGACGCGCACGCGGGCTCCGGAGAACGGGGCCTCGACCATCCGCCCGCCGCCGATGTACATGGCGACGTGGTGGATGCGACCGCCGCTGTGGGCCCAGAACAGCATGTCACCGGGCTGCATCTGCGACAGCGGCACCTTGCGGCCGGAGTTGTACTGGTAGCCGCTGTAGTGCGCCAGGTTGATGCCCACCCCGGCGAAGGCGTAGATCATCAGGCCGGAGCAGTCGAAGCCGATCTTGCGGTAGTCGCCGAAGGCGTCGGCGACACCGCCGTCGCGGATACCGCGCGTCGGGCCGCTGCCGTTGCCACCGCCCCACGCGTAGATCACGCCGAGCTGCGAGAGCGCGCGGTTGATCACGATCTGCACGGCACCGCTGCCCGCGACCCTGGTCGGCTTCTGCACGGTGCCCCGGTTGCCTCCGCCGGAGGCGGCACCACCGGTGCGCCTGCGCTCCTCGGACGCGGCGGCGGCAGCGGCCTCGGCGGCCTGGCGGGCGAGCTCGGCCTCCTCGCGACGCTTGGCCTCCTGCCAGTTCTCGAAGCTGCGACGCTGGTTCTGCAGCCCGCCGACCCGGTTGCGGGCCTCCTCCAGCTGCCGTTCGACCGAGCTGCGCTCGTTCTCCAGCTGCTCGGCCCTGCGCTCCTGCCCGGCCCGCGCGCTGACGGCGGCGTTGCGGGCGGTGTCGGCGGTGCGCTTGGCGGTCTCGGCCGCGTCCTCCTTGGACTTCGCGACCTCCAGCGCCTTGCGGGCCAGCGAGTCCTTGTTGGCCTTGTCGGTGCGCGCCCGGTGCATGTTGTCCAGCGCGGTGAGCTGCGAGCCGCTGGCCGCGTCGAGCATCCGCAGGCGCTCCAGCAGTTCGTCGGCGCTGCGCACGCCCATCAGCGCGCGGATCGAGCCGACCGTGCTGCCCTGCTGGTAGCTGCTGCTGGCGAAGGCGTCGACCTGCTTGCGGACCTCCTCGATGGCCCGCCCCGCCGCGTCGGCCTCGGCCTTGGCCCCGTCGGCCTCGCGCTTGGCCGCGAGTGCGGCGGCCTCGGCCTCGTCGAGGTCGACCTGCGCCTTGTTGGCGTCCTCCATCTTCAGCTGGACCTCGGCCGAGAGCTCCAGGAGCTTGGTCTCGGCCTGGGTCAGCTGGTTGGTCAGCTTGCCGACCTCACCGGCCTTGGAGTCGACGTCCACCCGCCCCTGCTGGAGCTCGGCGTCGCTGGGGTTGGGCGGCGGCGGGGGGACGGCATGGGCCGTGCCCGCGATGCCGACCGCGGTGACCATCGCGAGCGCCACGCTGACGAGCGTGCTGCCGCTCCTTCGAGTCGACATCAACTCACCTCCCACGGCGGACCACGGTGGTCCCTGGTCCCGCTGAGCGGCCCGACGCGGTGTCACCCGCCGAACACGCAGCGCAACTGTGCACCCCTGTCCCCACTCCTGCCACTCGTAGCAGCAGAAACACGCGCCCCGTCCCTCACTCGTGTCACAAAAGGCTACAAATCGGTCACGGCACGCCCCCGGGAGCGTTGCGCTGAACCTTACGCAGCGCGACGCCGTGGGGAAGCCCTTTCGGGCAGCAAAACGGCCCCTCCGCCACAGGAGGGGCCATTCGCACGCACTCGCCCAGCCTAGTTGACCTGGCGGTCCTGATCAGCCCAGAACGGCTGGCGGAGCTTGAACTTCTGGATCTTGCCGGTGGCCGTGCGCGGGATCGAGGAGCGGAACTCCACCGACGTCGGCGCCTTGTAGCCGGCCAGTCGCTGCTTGCAGTGCGCGATGATCTCCTGCTCGGTGACCTCAGCGCCCTCGGCGGTGACCACCAGCGCCTTGATCGTCTCGCCCCACTTCTGGTCGGGAACGCCGATCACCGCGACCTCGGCGACGGCCGGGTGGCTGAACACCGCGTCCTCGACCTCGATGGAGGAGACGTTCTCGCCACCGGTGATGATCACGTCCTTCTTCCGGTCGGAGATCGTCAGGTGGCCCTCCTCGTCCAGGGTGCCGCCGTCCCCGGTGTGGAACCAGCCGCCGTCGAGCGCGGCGGCGGTGGCCTCCTCGTTGTTCCAGTAGCCCTCCAGCACGGTGTTGGAGCGGGCCAGCACCTCGCCGGTGTCGGAGACCGCGAGCCGGACGCCGATGGCCGGGGCGCCCGCGCGGGAGAGCTTGCGGGCGCGCTCCTCGGCGGGCAGGTGCACGTCCTGCGGCCGGGTGCGGTTGAAGGTCAGCGTCGGCGAGGTCTCGGTCAGGCCGTAGAGCTGCTGGAACTCCCAGCCCAGCTCCTCCTCGATGCGCGCGATGGTCCGGGTGGGCGGCGGGGCGCCCGCGCAGACGATGCGCATCGAGCCGCGCCCGGGGATCTCGCCCTGCCAGTCCTGCGCGGCGTCGAGCACCATGTTCCACACCGCGGGCGCGCCGCAGGCCAGGGTCACGCCGTGCTGCTCCACCCGGCGCAGGATCTCGGCGCCGTCGACCTTGCGCAGCACGACCTGCTTGGCGCCGAGCCCGGCCAGCACGAAGGGCATGCCCCAGCCGTTGCAGTGGAACATCGGCAGCGTGTGCAGGTAGACGTCGCGCTCCCACGCCCGCACGTGTAACCCGAAGGTCATCGTGTTGGTCCAGATGTTGCGGTGGGTGATCTGCACGCCCTTCGGCCGCGCGGTGGTGCCCGAGGTGTAGTTGATCGTCGCCGTGGCGTCCTCGTCCGGCTCTGCCCACGCGCGGGGCTGCACGCCGAAGCGCATCAGCTCGGTCTCGGTCTGCTCGCCGAGCACGAAGCGGTGCGGCGCGGTGATCCCGGCGAGGTCGGCGTCCAGCTCGGGGTCGACCAGCAGCGTGGACGCGCCGGAGTGCTCGACGATGTAGGCGATCTCCTCGGCGCGCAGCCGGAAGTTGACCGGGACGCAGACGCGGCCGCTGGCGGGCACGGCGTAGAGCAGTTCGAGCAGCCTGCTGGAGTTGTGGCTGACGACGGCGACGCGCTCGCCCTCGCCGACGCCGAGCGCGTCGAAGCCCGCCTGCCAGGCCCGCACCCGCGCCGCAACGTCGCCGTAGGTGGTCGTCGGCACCGCCGAGGCGGGCTGGTCGGGCTCGTCCACCACGGCCGTGGCGCCGGACCACACGGTCTCGGCTCGATCCACGAAGTCGGCGACGGTCAGCGGGACCCGCATGGTCTTCGTACCTCCAGGGCCGGGGACACCGAGTGGCCGGAAGAGTACTGAGCGCTACGGAAGGGCGATATGCACCCCCGGGATGACTCACCCTTCTGGCGCGCGGGCCGAGGTGTCAGGATGCGCGCTGTGCGTCACCTGTTGCGGCGGGCCGGTACCGGGCTCGCCATCCTCGGCCTCGTCGTCACCGTCCTCGGCACGTTCCTGCCGTGGCTGCACTCCGGCTCGGTGCTCCGCAACAGCTACGAGGCCGCTGACCTGGTCAGACGCCTGCTCGAGCTGGACTCGGGGGTCGGCGGGGCGCTGCTGCTGGTCTGGCCGGGCGTCGGTCCGGTGGCCGCGCTGTGTGTCGCTGGTTACCTCGTGGGATTTCCTCGCGTCTCGGCTGTAGCGAATCTGGTCTTTTCGGCGATAACCGGCGCAGTGGGGGTGTTCGCGTCCGTCCACGCCGACGACGGGGGATCTTTGGTCGGCATCAGCTGGACGGGACCGGTGACCGTGCTGGTCGGTGCCGTGCTGGCGCTGCTCGGCGCGATCGGCGTACTCGTGGGCGCCCCTGGACCTTTCACCCAGGGGAGAAACAGTGAGCAGCACCGAGGGACAGTCCGTCCCTGAGGTTCCGGGAATCATCTCGGAGGAGCCGCAGCTCCAGCAGCAGCCGCCCAAGCGCAAGACCGGTCTGATCGTCGGTGTCGTCGTGGGCGTGCTCGCCCTCGTCGGCGGGGGCGTGACGCTGGCCGTGGCGATGCAGGGCCCCGGCGCGCCGGGCTCCTCGCCCCAGGCCGCGGTGACCGGTCTGGTCGAGGCGCTGAACAAGAACGACACCATCGGTCTGCTCGACCGGGTCCACCCGGCGGAGGCCAAGGCCTTCCGCGACCTGGCGATGACCTCGGCCTCGGAGATGAAGCGCCTCGAGGTGCTGCGCGCCGACGCCGACGCGCTGAAGATGAGCGGCGGCTTCACCGCGCAGGAGATCGGCTTCGCCGACGAGCCGGAGGAGAAGGTCACCGACCGGATCAGCATCGTGAAGCTGATCAGCGGCCGCGTCTCGATGACCGAGGACCCCGCGCAGGCGCCCTACACCGAGAAGTTCCTCAAGCTGATCGAGGGCGTTCCCGGCGCGTCGGCCAAGCAGACGTCCACAGTGGACATCGCCAGCGTCGTGCTGCGCACCGGCAAGCCCGTCCGCGTCGCCACCGTCAAGGTCGGCGACAAGTGGTACCCCAGCGTCTACTACTCGGTCGCGGACTTCGTGCTGCAGATGACCGGGCGCTCGTGGCCGAAGGAGACCATCCCGGCCGTCGGCGCGGCGAGCCCGGAGCAGGCCGTGCGCGAGCTGGTGACCGCCGCGGTGGACGGCAACACGCGCAGGGTGATCGAACTGCTGCCGCCGACCGAGATGGCCGTGGCGCACGACGTCGGCAACGCGCTCGTGGTGCAGCTCAGCGGCGAGACCCCCTCGGACACCAAGCTGATCGAGCTGCAGACCGAGACCAAGGACATCCCCGGCGGCAAGCGGATCAGCCCCCGCAAGATCGTGCTGGAGACCGGCGGCACGCGGGTCTCGCTGGCCAGGGACGGCGACTGCGTCACCCTCGACGCCGGTGAGGGCAAGCGGGTCATGTGCCTGGACCAGGTGCTGGCCGGGATGGAGATGGCCGCGGCGGAGGAGGGCGTCGAGCTGCCCGAGGCCGCGATCCGGGCCTTCCTCGGGATCGGCCGCAACCTCCTCGACATCGGCGTGGCCACGGTCGAGGAGAACGGCAAGCACTACCTGAGCCCGACCGGCACGGTCACCGAGCTGTTCCTGACCTTCCTGCGCGGACTGGACGCCAAGTCCATGGAGGAGCTGGTCAAGCTCGGCGGCTGAGCCTCCGCTGTTCTGTCACGGCAGAAGGGCCGTCCGGACGCTCCGGGCGGCCCTTCGCCTGTCCCCCTTTCGGGGACCCTCCACGTGGGCCGCTGTCCGTTTTGCTCCCGCGACGACCTAGGGTCGCCGTGCACAACGTGAAAGAGCCGCAGGAGGACCGACCGTGAGCACTCCGGGAAATGACGCGGGCTCGCCCGCCCAGCCCGATCCGGCCGAGGGGACGGTCCCCCAGCCGGCTCCGGACGGGCCGGACATGACCACGCCACCCATGGGCACACCGATCCCGCAGCCCCAGCCGCAGCAGGGGTTCACCCCTCCGCCGCCGGGGGCGATCTACGGTCCCCCGCCCGGCCAGGGCTACCCGCCCGGCACGGTCTCCTCGCAGCCGGGGTTCTCCCAGCCCGGGTTGTCACAGCCTGGCTTGTCACAGCCGCCCAAGCGCGGCACCGGCAAGGTCGTCGGGATCATCGTCGCGGTGCTCGCGCTGATCGCCGCCGGGGTGACCGCGGTCTTCGCGTTCTCCGGCGGCGGCAACACACCGACGGCGGCGGCGACCCGGCTGGTGGAGGCGCTGAGCCGGGGTGACATCCCCGGGATGATGGCGAGCCTGGCGCCCGCCGAGTCGAAGCTGAGCGTGGACTACACGGTCGCGTCGATGAACGAGCTGAAGCGCCTGGAGGTGATGAAGCCCGACGCCAACCCCGACCAGATCTCCGGGCTGGAGTTCACGGCGGAGGGGCTGCGCTTCGACGAGAAGGCCGAGGAGCAGCTCAACGACCACGTCGCGGTGTCCAAGCTGGTCGAAGGCAAGATCACCATCACCTCCGACACGGCGAAGCTGCCGCTGGCGGAGAAGTTCGTCGACCTCGCCTTCCCTGGCGGGCGGATCGACGAGCGCCGCACCATCACCCTCGACGTGGCCGACCTCGTGCAGCAGATCGGCGGGCCGGTGCGGATCGCCTCGGTGAAGGTCGACGGCACCTGGTACGCGAGCATGTTCTACACGATCGCCGACAACATCCTGGCGCTGGAAGAGATCGCGTGGCCGAAGGAGCCGATCCCGGCCGTGGGCGCCGCCGACGCGGAGAGCGCGGTCAAGGACCTGGTCCAGGCCCTGCTCACCGGCAACCCGCGCCGGGCCTTCGAGCTGCTGCCGCCGGATGAGATGGGTGTGCTGCACGACCTTGGGCCGCTGCTGGTCAGCGAGGTCCAGGCGGGTGAGACGGAGTTCGGCACCAAGATCGTGGAGCTGAAGACCACCCGCAAGGACGTCAACGGCGGCACCAGGATCGGCCTGGAGTCGGCGGTCGTGGAGGTCAACGGGCAGCGCAGGACGGTGCGGCGGGCCGGGGACTGCTACGAGGTGCAGCAGGAGCAGGGCCCGGTCGAGAAGACCTGCGCGAAGGACATCGTCGCGGAGTTCACCGCCGACGCCGAGGCGAACTTCCAGCGCACCACAGGGCAGCCGATGCCGCAGCAGCTCAAGGACTTCGCCGAGCGGATCGTGCGCAACTTCTTCGACGCGGGCGTGATGACCACGCAGGTCGGCGGCAAGCACTACGTCAGCCCCGTGCGCACCTTCGCCGAGCTGATGCTGACCGTGCTGCGCAGCCTCGAACCCAAGGACATCGAGGAGCTCGCCAAGGGCGGCAGGTAACTTCCCGATCCTGGATCGAAGGGGCCGCGTTGCCGTTCACGTTGTCGCATCCCGCAGCCGTGCTCCCGTTGCTGCGCGGGCCTTTCGTTCCGGCGGGACTGGTCGCGGGAGCCGTGGTGCCGGATCTGCCGTACTTCCTCGGCGCGCTCGGTGTGTCCTCCACCAGCGCGCAGGACTGGTACGGCCCGCTGCTGCCCAACGCCACGCAGACGCATTCGTTGTGGGGCTTGCTGATCGACCTGCCGTTCGCGCTCGGGCTGGTCGCCGTGTTCTGGTTGCTGCGCGCGCCGATCACCGCGCTGCTGCCAGCCGGAATGTGCCTCCCGGAGCCTCGTTCGCGTCATGTGGGCTGGCTGCTCGTCTCCGTGCTGATCGGCGTCGCGTCGCATCTGTTGTGGGACGCCTTGACGGTGTCACCGTTGCTGCAGAACGGAAGTACGGCCGTCGGCCTGGTCGCCGTGGCTTGGTACCTGTGGCGCCACCGTGCTCGACTGCGCTCTTCGAAGCCTGTCTTCAGGTTGCGGCCCGCGTTGCGGTGGAGCGTGATCGCGGCGCTGGTCGCGCTCCCCGTACTGGGCTTCGCCGTGAACGCCCACCAGGACTACGAGGCGTTCAGCACAGTGTCCACAGTGGACTACGAGCGCCCGATCACGGTCGACCACGGCGACGGCAGGACCGAGACCTCCTACCCCGTCACCACCGCGCCAGCTCCGTGGTCCACGCTCATCGAGGGCGTGGCCACCGGAGCCGCCTAGCGCGCGGGCGCCGCGTTCGTGGCCGCCCTGCTCCTATACGCGGTGGCCTGGCACATCAGCGCCCGCGTCTCTAGCCGGTGATGCGGTCGTCCTCGGGGCGGCCCACGGAGGGGTTGGCGGAGGCGAACTTGCGCAGCCGCATGCTGTTGGACACCACGAACGCCGACGACAGCGCCATGGCCGCGCCCGCGATCAGCGGGTTGAGCAGGCCGAGGGCGGCGAGCGGCAGAGCGGCGACGTTGTAGCCGAAGGCCCACACCAGGTTCCCGCGGATCGTGCCGAGGGTGCGCCTGGCGAGCCGGATGGCGTCGGGCACGGCGAGCAGGTCCTCGCGCACGAGGATCAGATCGGCGGCGTTGATCGCCACGGCGGTGCCGCTGCCCATCGCCAGGCCGAGGTCGGCGGTGGCCAGCGCGGGCGCGTCGTTCACGCCGTCGCCGACCACGGCGACCACGCGACCCTGCTCGCGCAGCCGCTGGACGAGCTCGACCTTGCCCTGCGGCAGCACCTCCGCGACGACCTCGTCGATGCCGACCTCCTGCGCGACGGCGTGCGCGGTGGCGGAGTTGTCGCCGGTCAGCAGCACCGGCCTCAGCCCGAGCTTGCGCAGCTCGGCGACGGCGGCAGCGGCGGTGGGCTTGACGGTGTCGGCGACGGCGAGCAGTCCGGCCACGGAGCCGTCCCACTCCACCGCGACGACGGTCTTGCCGTGGGATTCCCATTGCTGACGAAGGGTTTCCAGCTCTTCGGGCAGCGGGGTGGCGAGCAGGCTGGTCCGGCCGATCACGACCTCGCGCCCGTCGACGACACCGCGCGCGCCGAGGCCCGGCAGTGCGACGAAGTCCTGGACTTGGCTCAACGAAGCCAGTTCCTGGCGCGCGGCGGTCACGATCGCGGCGGCGATGGCGTGTTCGGAGGCGTCCTCGACGGCTCCGGCGGTGGCGAGCAGGTCGGCGCGGTCCACGCCCTCGCGGGGGTGGACGGCGGCGAGGGTCATCCTGCCGCTGGTGACGGTGCCGGTCTTGTCGAGCACGACGGTGTCGACCGCGCGGGTGGACTCCAGCGCGGAGGCGCCCTTGATCAGGATGCCGAGGCGCGCGGCCCGGCCGGTCGCCACGAGCAGCGCGGTCGGCGTGGCCAGCCCGAGCGCGCACGGGCAGGCGATGATCAGCACGGCGAGCGCGGCGGTGAACGCGGCCTCGGTGTGCTGGCCGAAGAGCAGCCACGCGGCGAAGGTCAGCGCGGAGAGCACGAGCACGACGGGCACGAACCCACCGGCCACGCGGTCGGCGAGGCGCTGGACGTCGGCCTTGTCGTTCTGGGCCTGCTCGACGAGCTTCGCCATCTGGGCGAGCTGCGTGTCAGCGCCGATCTTGGTGGCGCGCACGATGAGCCGACCGCCGACCGCGACGGTGCCGCCGATGACCGCGTCGCCGGGCACGACGGGCACGGGGACCGACTCGCCGGTGACCATGCTGTTGTCGACGGCGCACCGGCCTTCGTGCACCACTCCGTCGGCGCCGACCCGCTCACCCGGCTTCACGACAAAGAGATCATCTACAAGTAGTTCGGCGATCGGCACCACGACCTGGACGCCGTCACGGAGCACGGTGACGTCCTTGACGGCCAAAGTGGACAGAGCGCGCAAAGCATTGCCGGCGTTGCGTTTCGCCCGTGCTTCGAAGTAGCGGCCGGCGAGGAGGAACGCCGTCACCCCTGCGGCGACTTCGAGGTAGACGGAGCCGCCCGCCTCGGTGGTGATCTCGAAGCCGGTGTGCAGCTCGGAGCCCGTGGTGAACAGCAGCGAGTACACCGACCAGGCGAAGGCCGCGAGCACGCCCATCGACACGAGCGTGTCCATCGACGCGGCGCCGTGCCTGGCGTTCTTGAACGCGGCGCGGTGGAACGGCGCGGCCGACCAGAGCACGACGGGCGCGGCCAGGGCGAGCGAGACCCACTGCCAGCCGGGGAAGCGCAGTCCGGGCAGCAACCAGAACGCCAGCGACAGGTCGCAGAGCGGGATGGAGAGCACGAGCGCGACGAACAGCCGGTGCCGGAGCGCGCGCACGGGGTCCCGCGGTTCAGGCTCCTGGGTGACCATCCGCGCCGTGTACCCGGCTTGCTCGATCGTGGCGATCAAGGTGCTCGGGTCGGTCCCGGCGGGCGCGGTGACGGCCGCCTTCTCCGTCGCGTAGTTGACGGTCGCGGTCACGCCGTCGAGCTTGTTCAGCTTGCGCTGCACGCGATTCGCACATGCGGCGCAGGTCATGCCACCGATCATCAGTTCGAGTTCGGTGGCCACACTTTGCGACATGGCTACAAGTCTCCCAAGGGGTCGGCCGCGTAGGTAATCCGGACCACCCCGTCGCTGTGCCGCTCGGCCTTGGCGTGCACGCCGAAGACCTCGCGGAGGATCGTTGGTGTCAACGCGTCGAGCACTTCGCCCGCCGCAGCTACCTTGCCGTGGTCCAGCACGACCAGGTGGTCGCAGCTGCGCACGGCGAGGTCGAGTTCGTGCAGTACCGCCAGCGTGGTCACGCCGAGCTTGCGCACCGTTGCCAGCAGTGAGAACCGGGCGCGGATGTCCAGGTGATTGGTCGGCTCGTCGAGCACCAGCAGCGCCGGTTCCTGCGCGAGCGCACGCGCCAGGTGCACGCGCTGCCGCTCCCCGCCCGACAACGACGTCATCGACCGCTCGGCCAGCTCCGTGACGCCGGCGCGCTCCATCGCCACACGCACCGCTTCGCGATCTTCAGGCGTGGTTCGGGAAATCACGCCGTGGTGCGGAGTTCGGCCCAGCTCCACGATCTCGGCCACGGTCAGCGCGGAGGTGCCGCCTTCCTGGAGAACGGCCGCGACGCGCCGCGCGGAGGCTCTGATCGGCATGCTCCACAGGTCGGCGTCGTCGAGCTTGACGGCGCCTGTCAAGGGGCGGAGCGACCGGTAGACGGTGCGCAGCAAGGTCGACTTCCCGCTGCCGTTGGGGCCGACCAGGCCGACCACGGAGCCCTGCGGCACGGTCAGGCTCACGTCGTCCAAGATCGGCTTGCCGTCGAGGGTGACGCCGACTCCGGCGATGTCGAGCCTCATGCCTCCCCCAACGTCCGGCCCCGGCGGAGCAGCCACAGGAAGAACGGCGCGCCGAACGCCGCCGTGAAGATGCCCAGCGGCAGCTCGTTCGGGCTGTCCACGGTCCGCGCGAGGAGGTCGACGAGCACCAGGTAGAGCGCTCCGCCCAGCGCCGCGAGCGGTAGCACGCGACGGTGGTCCGCGCCCACGAGCAGCCGAACGAGGTGCGGGATCATCAGGCCGACGAAGCCGACTCCGCCCGCCACCGCGATCAGCGTGCCGGTCAGCAACGAGGACGTCAGCAGGAGGCCGACCCGCGCGCGCCGGACGTCCACGCCGAGCGAGGTCGCGGACTCCTCACCGGTGACCAGGGCGTTGAGCCGACGGCCGTAGAGCATCAGCGCCGCAACGGTGATCAGCACGACCGCGCTGACCAGGCCGAGCTGCTCCCACCGCGCCCCCGCCACACTGCCGAGGAGCCAGAACATCACGGACTTCAGCTCGTTCGGGTTCGCGCGGAGCTGGATGTAGCTCGTCAGCGCGGAGAGCACGTAGCCGACCGCGACGCCGACGAGCACGAGACGCGTCGGAACGAGCCGTCCGCGTTGCTGCCCCAAGGTGAACACGACGGCCACAGATGCCGCAGCACCAAGGAAAGCGGCCGACGACACGCCCAGCGTGCCGACTCCGGCGGTCAGCACGAGGACGGCGCCGACCGAGGCTCCGGAGGAGATGCCCAGGACGTACGGATCGGCCAGCGGATTCGCGACGAGGGCTTGGAGGACGACACCCGCCACCGACAGCCCGGCTCCGCACAGCGCGGCGAGCACGACGCGGGGAACCCTGTACTGCCACAGGATCTGGTCGGACACAGGGTCGAGACCGGCGGTGTTTCCCGTGAGATGACCGGTGATCACCGCCCACGCGTCGCCGAGCGGGATGCTGACGGAGCCGATCGTGGTGGCCACGACCATGACCACCACGAGCAGTACCGCACAGGCTGTCTTCACCGTGACCCGTCCTGTGAGTGGTTGAGCTGAGCATCCTGGTCACGGTGCCGCCGGGGTTGGGGTGTCTTCAAGACCACCCAACCCCCTACTCGATCATCGCCAACCACCCCGAACCCGGCGCTCAGCGAGGGTGTGCCGTCGTTGAAGACCGCTGGGACGGGGGTTTGTGGGTCTTGAAGACCGGTGAACCCGATGACGTGCGGCGCGGCGCCGAGGTCAGTTCTCATTGAACAGGGTGGAGCAACGCCGCGATGCGCTCGACGGCGGTCGCGTTGTTCGGTCCGAAGTAGATGGAGTCGGAGAGCACCACGTGCCGTTTCGCCTTCGCCGCCGCCCACTGCGGGAACTGGTCGTAGAGCTTGGTCGCGGAGGCGTTCGGGTCGGGGTTCTGGTAGTTCACGATGATCACAGCATCGATCTGCGCGGCGGCGAGCTGTTCCTTGCTGAGGTTGGCGAACAGCTGCGGCGCGCTGTCGGCGAAGGCGTTGACCCCGCCCGCCCGCGCGATGAGGTCGTTCCAGATACCTTGTGCGCCAACGGAGCTGAAGTCCCCGGCGCCCATGTCCATGCCGGGGATGATCAGCATCACCTTCGGCTTGGGCTTGTCCTTCACCCGCGCTTCGACCTGCGAGATCCGCCGCTTGGAGTCCTCCACCAAGCGCTCGGCGCGGTCACTGACGCCGTAGACCTTGCCGAGGTCGCGCAGCATCGCGTAGCTGTCCTCGACGGTCTGCGTCCCGCCGGTGCCGCACATCTTCGCGGGCACGTAGGCGTTCGCACCGATCGCGCTCAGGTCCTCGCGCGTGGCAAACCCACGACTGCCGTCGAAGCCGCCGGAGTAGGTCGCGAGCACGAAGTCCGGGCGCTGGCCCAGCATCGCCTCGCGCGGGATGTCCATCTGGTCGTTGAGCTTGATGCCGCCGGTGGGCAGCTTCGCGATGGCCTCGGCACGGCCGGGCTCGTCCGAGGCGCCGTAGGACTGCGAGTTGGCCACGACGCGGTCGCCGAGGCCCAGTGCGACCAATGTGGACACTTCGGCCACAGAACCGCCGTTCATCACCACGGTCCGGCTCGGCGGCCGTTGGAACGTCACGTCCTTGCCGCAGTTGGAGATCGTCACCGGGTAGCCCGGCGCCGGGGGCTGCTGCGCCGCACCCGTGGACGTGCCACACCCGGCGACGGTGAGCAGCACCAGTGCCGTTGCGGTGCGCTTGAACTGCATGTGAGTTTCTCCTAGTTGACGGCGGGAAGCAGGCCTGCGGCGACGCAGTGGTCGAGCAACCGGTGCACTGCGGCTTTGTCCACTGTGGATGGTTCTGGGGTGGTCGCCTCCGAGTCGGACCACAGGTCGAGGAGCGCGGAGGTCGCGGGGTCGAGGTCGGTCACGCGCGCACGCCACTCCTCGCGCGAGCACACCTCAACGGAGTAGCCGTAGTCGGCGATCCAGTCGTAGAGGTCGGCCAGCACGATCCGGCTCTCCGGCGCGACTGCGTGAACACCGCCGTGCTGGGCCAAGATCTCGCGAGCGGCAGCGCGGGCGTCGACCCACGGTTCAGCGTGGTGGAGCCTCGGCAGAACTCCGGCAGGGATGCCTTTGAGCAGCAGGCGCCACAGCACGTCGCGCGGGTTGAGCGTCGGCCCCGCGACTCGTCCCAGACGGTGGATCGTCGTGTCCAGGCCACGGCGACCGGCTTCGAGGACGAGCTGCTCGGCCACCCACTTGCTCCGCTGGTAACCGGTGCTGAGTCCATTGAGGACGGACACAGTGGACACGTAGTGGATCCGCGACGGTGCTCCAGCCGCAGCCAGGCGCAGCAGTGAACGAGTGCCTTCAACGTTCGCAGCCCGGACGCTGTCGTATCCGCGCAGCAGGCTGACTTCGGCGGCGCAGTGGTAGATCGCGTCGACCCTGGTCAGGTCCTGCCAGGTCGCCGCGTCCAGTCCGAGCCACGGCTTCGTCAGGTCGTACTGCGGCCGGGCGAGGCAGATGACCTCCACACCTGTGGTGCCACGCAGCTCGGCGAGGAGGTGGCGGCCGACGAAGCCCGTTGCGCCGGTCAGCAGGACGCGTCCGGTCCGCTGTCCGGCTGGGCCGGGGAGGATGTCACGATCAAGCACCGCGTCGTCCTCCGGCGATGCCTGCGGTCGCTTTTCGCCGCCGTCGAGCGCGTGGGCCAGGCCGCCCGCCGTGGGGTGCTGGAACACCAGCTTGGCAGGCACTTCGATCCCCAGCGCGGCGCCGACACGGTTCGCCACCTGCATCATCTGGAGCGACTCGCCGCCGGACTCGAAGAAGTTGTCCTCAGTGGACAGTTCAGGTCGGCCGAGCACGTGCCGCATGATCCCGAGCACCGTGCCGTCGTCGGCAGACCGGTCGAGCTTGCCGGAGCGATTGCGGGGCAAGGCGTCGACGAGTTCGATCACGCTCGGGACGACGGCGAGCTGTTCGCGCAGGTGGTCGCGCAGGTCGGTCACCACCTTCGCGGCGAGCACCTTCGTGCCGTCGGGGCGGGCGGTCGCGGTGACCATCGCCTCCCGCACGGCTGGATGCCTGACCAACGCCGCTTCCACTGCGGTCGGCGAGATCCGGCGCCCGCTGATCTTGACCTCGTCGTCGAGGCGCCCGAGGTGGTGGAGCTGCCCGTCCCGCCCCACCCGCGCCCGGTCTCCGGTTCGGTAGGCACCGTCGCGGAAACGTTCCGCGGTCAGCTCCGGCTCGCCGAGATAGCCCTGCGCGAGACCGTCGCCGGACAGCCACAACTCCCCCGCGACTCCGACCGGCACGGGCTTTCCGGTCGCGTCGGCCACGATGGCTTTCACCCCACGCAGCGGCTTCCCGATCGGAACTCCGCCTCCGGCGACGAGCTCGGCCGCCGTCGCCACAACGGTGGCTTCGGTGGGACCGTAGGTGTTGATCAGCTTCGCGTGGGGTTGTGCTCTGTGCCAACGTTCAACGCGCTCCGGCAACGCGGTTTCTCCGCCGATGATCACCAGGCGCAGCTCCGGCGGCAGCGGTGGCATCGCGAACGCCAGCTCGTGCCAGTACGCCGTCGGTAGATCAAGAATGGTGATCCGCTGCTCCGCGCACGCGCGCAGAAGTGCTTGCGGGGACTCGGTCATCTCCTCCGTGCGCAGGACGAGCGTGCCACCCACGCACAGGATCGGGAAGATCTCCTCAACACTCGCGTCGAAGTTCAACGGCGCGAATTGGAGAACACGATCTTCTGTGCTGAGGTCGTAACGCTCCACGGCAGCGGCGACGAAGGCGTTGAGCGCACCGTGTCCGACGACCACACGCCGTGGCGCTCCGGTCGATCCGGACGTCTGCATCACGTACGCCGGGTCGTCGAAGTCCATGTCCGGCAAGGGGTCTTCGAACGGCACGTAGGCACTGCCAGCGAGGACAGCTCCGACGATCTTCGCGACGGTGTCGATGTCCCGTGCGGGCTTGACCTGGACCACGCGCTCGGTCGCCGCGACGAGTTCCGCGTAGGTCAGCCGCTGGTCGCCCCACTCGATCGCCGTCGCATGCGGAGGCTGCTGCCGGATCAGCTCGGCGACAGAACGCACGTCGGCGTGCGAGCCGCCGTCGAGCACAGACCGTTCTCCGCCAAGGAACCCGAGGACTCCGTCAAGGTGGAGTTCGAGGTCTTGGAGGGAGTAGCGGTCGGGGTTGCCGTCGATGACGATCTCGATGCCGTCGCCGTCGCGGCGGTCGTAGACGTTCACGGCGATGTCCTCGACCGGCCCCGCCGACAGGTTGTGCGCCTGGCACGGCGCGCCCGCGAAACGGAAGTCGTAGTCGAACGGCATCACGTTCACGACCGGCCCGAACAGCCGCCTGTGCAAGCCGATGTCGCGGCGGAGCTGCTCGAAGCGGTAGTGCTGGTGCGGCAGGCTCCGCCGCAGATCCGCCGAAACGCGCCCGGCCAGCACCGAAAGATCGTCGGTGTCCACGCGCAGCCGCAACGGAATCGCGTTGAGCACCGTCGTCGGCACGCTCAGCGCCGCCGTGGTGGGCCGGTTCAGCACGGGCAGGCCGAGCACGACTTCCTCGGCTCCGCTCGCGTAGCTCAGGTAGGCGGCGACGGCGGCAACCACGAGGTCCGGCTTCGCATCCGCTCGCGCCCGAACTCGATGGAAGTCGCGCGACGGCAGGCCGCTGCCCTCGGCGAAACTCACGACCGGCGCGCAGCCTTCGAGGTAGTCCATCCAGTACTGCCGCGAATCCGCCGTCGGCTCCACGACGCTCGAACCGAACCTGTGCGGCTTGGGCTTTTCTCCTTCAGCCAGCGCGGTGTAGACCTCGGCCACGCGCCGGGCGACGAGCGCGACCCCGAAGCCATCGAGGACGATGTGGTGAACGCGGTGATACCACAGGAAGAACTCGTCATCCACCCGGAACAGCGCGTGCCCGACGAGCGGCCCCTCGTCGAGGTCGACCGCCGTCGCCAGGTCTCGACGCATCCACCTCCGCGCATCCTCCACTGAGGACTGTCCACTGTGGAACGCAAAAGCCTGATTGATCTCGCCCATGACCTGGCGGATCGCACGTTCGAACGCGTCCGGGTCGATCGCGCCTCGGATCTCGACGTACTCACCGGTGTTGTACGCGGGGCTGGCCGGATCGAGCAGCTGCGCGGCCCGAATCCCTTGCTGCGCCGGGGTGAGCGCTTGGCCGGACGTCTCTGGTTCGGCGGTGACGGACAGCATCGACCACCAGTCGGCGACGGTGGGTCGCCCCATGAGGTCGGCGAAGACGACGTGCACGCCGTGCTCGCGCCAGCGGTCCACGATCGTCAGCATCCGGACGGAGTCCAGCCCTGCGTCGTACAGGTTGAGGTCGTCGGCCAGCTCCTCCGGCTCCATCAGCAAGAATTCGGCGATGTCGGCGCGAACCTGGTGCAGCGTCAACGACATCTCAGTTGATCTCCCGGTCGCGGTCGCCCCAGAACTGCTCGCGCAGCACCCGCCGGAGCACCTTGCCGCTGGGGTTGCGCGGGATAGCCTCGACGAACTCGTAGCGCAGCGGCAGCTTGAACGACGCGAGCTTGCCCTGGAGGAACGTCATCAGCTCTCGTGCAGTGGCCTTCTCCCGCGTGACGACGAAGGCGTGCACGGACTCGCCCCACCGCTCGTCGGGAACGCCGATCACCGCCGAGTCCGCGACGGCGGGGTGCCCGGCCAGCACGCCCTCGATCTCCGCCGGGTACACGTTCTCCCCCGCTACGATGATCATGTCCTTGATGCGGTCCCGGAGGAAGACATAGCCCTCCTCGTCCACGCACCCGGCGTCGCCCGTGCGCAGCCATCCGTCCACAAGGGACTCTTCGGAGGCCGTGGGATTGCGCCAGTACTCCAGCATGTTCGCCGGGCTGCGCAGCCACACCTCGCCCACCTCGCCCGCCGGGAGCGGCTTCCCCTGCGCGTCGCGGATCTCGGCGGCGAAGCCGGGGTACGGCCGTCCCGCCGCCCGCATGCGCGCACCACCGGGCACGTGCTCGGACGGCGGCAGGCAGACGGCGGTGTTGCCGGTCTCGGTGAGCCCGTAGATCTGCGCCAGCTCGCACCCGACCTCGGCGAGGCACCGCGCCAGCAACGTCTCGGAGATCGGCGACCCGCCATAGACGATCTTGCGAAGTCCTTGCAGTGATTGGCCTTCGTCAAGCATCAACCGCAGCATCGCGGGCACTACGCACGTGATCGTCACGCCGTGCTCGCGCACGAGCCGGACGGCCTCGGCCGGAGCGAACGCGGGCATGATCACGTTGGTGATGCCGGCGGTCAGCCCCTGGACCGCCCACCACAGGCCGCCGATGTGAAACCCAGGAACACCAACAAGGCTGACGTCGTCGGCGCGCCAATCCAGCCAGTCGAGCCCATTGTCCTCCAGCGCGGCACGCACCTCGAAGAAACCGCGCTGACCGAGCACGACGCCCTTGGGCAGGCCGGTGGTCCCGCTGGTGTAGAGCTGCGCGACCGCGTCGTCCGGTCCCGATTCGACGGGCTTGCCGTCGGGTGCGGAGGCTTTCCAGTGCTCGAAGTCCTCCAGCCACACGATCGGCA
Source organism: Allokutzneria multivorans (assembly GCF_039537405.1). Taxonomy (NCBI): domain Bacteria; kingdom Bacillati; phylum Actinomycetota; class Actinomycetes; order Pseudonocardiales; family Pseudonocardiaceae; genus Allokutzneria; species Allokutzneria multivorans. The sequence goes on from NZ_BAABAL010000007.1 coordinate 187,515, forward strand.
TTTCCGGAACCGCCTTGGCGCAGCTGCGATCGGCGAAGATCACGGTCGCGCCGGAGTCATGGACGATGTGCTCCACCTCGGCCGCGGTGAGCCGCCAGTTGATGGGCACCAGCACCGCACCGGACCGCGAGCACCCGAACAGCAGCTCGTAGTAGTGCGGTGATTCCTTGCCCAGGAACGCGATTCGCTCGCCGGAGTCGAGGTGGCGGGCGACGCGATCAGCTTCGCGGTCAAGCTCCACATAGGACAGGCTGGTGTCCCCGCAGAGCAACGCGGTGCGCTCGGAAGCCTGCGCGCGCAGGGCTCCGCCAAGAGTGCGCTCAGCCACGCGGCGGCTCCATGATCGCCAGGAGCACCTTGCCCTGCGCGGCGCCGCCCTCGTCGTCCCAGAACCGAACTTCGGTGCGGGTCAACAACATCGGCCGGGTCGCTTCGCGGTAGCGGATGTCAGCGACCGCGACCTCTCCGGTGAACCGCCGGGCGTTGATCGGCCGCTTGAACCGCGACTCGAAGGAGGCGATGAGGATGTCCGGCAACTGCTTGCGCCAGTAGTCCTCCAGCGTCCACGGCTCGAAGTCGGGCATCGTGTTGTCCCGCACGGCCCGCGCCATGAGGTAGTAGACGAGCTGGTTGTAGCAGATGTTGAACTCCACCGAGTTGAAGTGCCCGGTGTCGTCGATGTAGCAGGACTCGGGAATGGCGAAGTCACCGCTCGCTTTGTCGCCGCTCGGCTCGGCCTCGGCGGAGAGCAGGTAGCGACAGTCCACTTTGTACGGTTGGAGCACGCGCTCCAGCAGCAGATCTCCCATTACAGCGCCCGCGCGTAGAGCTTGTGCTCATCCAGCACGGTGACGCGGTGGGAAACCGTGGGTTCCGGCGTCGCCGTGTGCAGCGCGCGGTGGATCAGGCTGCGGTTGTCCCAGATGAGCAGATCGCCGCGCTCATAGGTCTGGAGGTGGATGTTCGGGTGCGCGCACTCCGGGTCGAGCTGCCCGGTCTCGTGCAGAAGTCGTTGCAGGACACCGTCTTCAGCGCCTTCGATGGAGTAGGTGAAGCCCTCGCTGATGAACAGCACGGACTCGCCGGTGACGGGGTGCTCGAAGACGGTCGGCTGCGCGACGGGCGGCGTCTCGCGCTCGATGTCCTCCATGACCTCCCAGATCGGCCGGTAGACGTCGCTCGGCCGGATCTTGAAGTAGCGCCGCGCGCTGTGCAGGCTCGTCGTTCCCGCGATCGCCGTGCGCAGGTCCTCGGGTAAGCGCTCGTACGCCTTGCCCATGTCGATGAAGTACGTGCCCCGGTTCTCGCTCGGCACGACCTGCGGGTGGATCAGCGTGATGCTGAACGGCTCCGGCATGAACTGGTAGTCGGCGTGCCAGAACTTCCCGGTCTTCGGCACGCCGTAGCCGCCCTCGTTGGCGGAGACGAAGATCTCCGGCAGCTCCGGGTGCCGGTACATCGGCTGGTAGTAGGTGACGGGATCACCGAAGCGCGCGCCCAGGTCCAGGAACTCGCGCGGGGTCAGCTCCTGCTCCTTGAGCAGCACGATCTTGTGCCGGTAGACCGCGTCGGCGATCGTCCGGACGTCGGCGTCGCTCGCGGTGGCGGCGTCGAAGCCGGTCACCTCGACCCCCATGGCCTTCCCGGCCTGTGGCGTGATCCGCATGTCCGAGTGGTCGGCGAGGCGCGGGCGGGAGTTCCAGGCGAAGGTGACGAGTCGATAACGCTCAGCCGGTGTCGCGCTGCTCCGTCAGTTCCAGCAGGTCGTCGCGGGCGCGCGCCACGCGGGAACGGATCGTGCCGACCGGGCAGTCGCAGACCTCGGCGGCCTCGGCGTAGGACAGGCCGAGCACCTGGGTCAGCACCAGCGCTTCGCGGCGGTCCCCGGCAAGCCCGTCCAGCAACAGGTTCAGCTCGACCACGTCCTCGAACCCGGCCGCCGTGCTCCGGGACTGCGCGGCATCGGCCTCCGCCGCCCAGTCGACCCCACCGGTCGTGCGCGGGCGAACCACGGCGGCGCGGACCTGGTCGACGACCACGCGGCGTGCGATGGACAGCAGCCAGGTGCGCGCGGACGAGCGGGCGGCGAAGCGGTGCAGGCTGCCAAGGGCTCGGAGGTAGGTCTCCTGCGCGAGGTCGTCGGCGGAGCGCACGTCGGAGAGATGCGCGACAAAACGCCACACGTCACGCTGCGTCGCGCGGACGAACCGTTCGAGCGCGGCGCGGTCACCGGCCCCGGCGTCCAGCGCCCACTGCGTCACGCGCTCGTCGTCACCCTCCGGCACACTCACGACGCCGAAGCGTAATCCACCGGCCGCCGGGAACTCACCCCCGTCCTCAGCCGACAATCAGGGTGTGAACTGTGCGACCTGCCGTGAAGCGCTCTCCGCGAGGATGGACGGCGAGCCGGCGCCCGTCGACCCCGACGCGCACCTCCGGGGCTGCGCCGAGTGCCGCGCCTGGCAGGACCGCGCGACCGCTCTGACCAGGTCATTGCGCGTGCGACCAGCCGTGACCCCGCCCGACCTCGTGCCCGCTGTTCTCGCGGCGGCCCCTGCTCCTCGCCAGCCCGGCCGATGGACCCGCGCGGCGCTCGTCGCGGTCGCCACGACTCAGTTGGCGCTCGGCATCGCTCAGTTGATCGGCGTCGACGCGGCGCACGGCGGGCTCATGTCCGGCCACCTGTCGAATGAGAGCACCGCGTGGAACATCGGACTTGCCGTGGGGATGCTCTGGGCGGCATTGCGCACTCGTGCCGTAGCCGGGTTGCTCGCGGTGTTGTCCGGCTTTTTGGTGTTGCTGGTTGGGTATTCTGCGCATGATCTGATCGTGGGGACTGTGCCTTTTGCTCGGGTGGCTTCGCACGGGCTGTTGGTGGTGGGGTTGGGTTTGTTGTACGCGTTGAATCGGCAGGCTCGACTGCCTGCGCCGTTGTCGCCGGATCGGCGTGAGGTGCCCGTTTTGCGTTCTACTGACGCTGCTTAGTGGTTTTGGGCTTCCTGGTGGGGGACGGCTGGGCTTCCTGGTGGGGGACGGCTGGGCTTCCTGGTGGGGGACGGCTGGGCTTCCTGGTGGGGGACGGCTGGGCTTCCAGCCTGCGCCGGTGCCAGCGTGGGGTCGGCTTGACCTGGGGGCCCCTTGCGCGTGCCCCTGGGCCTTACAGGGGCACGGGATAGAACACCCGGCCCTCGCGGAAGCGTATGGCACGCGCACCCCAGGTAAAGCCTCGGTTTTGTTGGCGTCTTGCGTTTTGTGGGGGTTGCGTTTTCGGGCGGTGGGGCGCCTGGGAATTCATTCTTTAGAGCCATGATCGACTATTATTTGCGGGTATTATTGGGGGCATGACCCTCGATGAACTCTTGGTCGAGGTTGAGGCGAAACAGGCCGCTCTGTGTCATGCGAAAGCGGAACTCGCCACAGCCTTGATCACATTCCACGTCGCCGCCGACGATCGTGATTACCGGTTTGTGCAGAATGAGATCGCCTGCGCCCTACACATCTCCCGACGTGGCGCTGACCGCATCCTGTCCAACGCCTCCGAGCTGACCGAACGCCCCCGGGTGCTCGCGGCCCTGTCGGCTGGGTTGATCGATGAGAGCAAAGCTCTGTTGATCGTCGACCAGATCCGCATCCTCAAGGAACCCCAGACCTCGATCGCCGAAGCGAACCTCCTGGATTACGCCCCCACCCGGACCTACACCTCCATCCGGCGGCGTGCCCAGACGTTGATCCACAAACTCGACCCCAAAGCGGCCGATCTCCGTCACGAAGAGAAGCGCAAACGCAGGTTGGTCGAGAAGATCAACCTGGACGACGGCATGGCCGAACTGCGTCACACCATGACCGCGCATGACACGGCGATGGCCTTCGATCACATCGATCGGATCGCGAAGTCCCTGCCCAAGGACGACCGGACGCTGGATCAGAAGCGGGCGGATGTGGCTCGGGATCTGTTGCTGGGTCTCGATACCCCGGCGCCGCAGGGCCAGACGATGGTCTACCTGACGATGCCGATCACCGCGCTGCTCGGCCTGACCGATGACCCGGGCATGCTGGCCGGATACGGGCCGATCCCCACGAACGTCGCCCAAGACATCGCGGCAGGCGGCATCTGGAAACGCATCCTCACCGACCCCGCCACCGGCATGGCCGAAGAAGTCAGCGACACCTACCGGCCGTCGCCGAAACAACGAGAGCTGATCAACGCCCGCTACCCCAGGTGCACCGCGATCGGATGCCAGCAGCCGTCACACCGCTGCGATCTTGATCATTGCTGCCCCTTCGACGGCACGAACACCACGATCCGCAACCTGCGGCCGAAGTGCCGTCATCACCACACCATGAAGACGCACTCGAACTGGCGGTGTGAGAACCGAGAAGACGGCACCCATCGGTGGACCACACCGGCCAAGCGAACCTACGACACCGAACTCGAACCCATCGCCGAACCGGCACCGTTCTAAAGGCGCCGCGCGCCGATCTGGGTGATCGCCACCTGAGCGGCACCGAGAACCACAAGGGCCAGCGGAACGTGCCAAGCCAGCGAAGCGGCTAGCGCGGAAGGCGATGCCGGAACGAACATCTGACCGACGAGGTCTCCCAACGGCGGCACGCGGCCCAAGCCCACGGCGATGAGCATCACGGCGATCAGGGCGCTCATCGTCCAACCCGGACCGGCGAGCACGGGGCGCGAGCAGAGGAGGCCGACGGCGATGCCGAGCGAAGCCGCGACGACGTGAGCGCCCAGGCCGATCAGGACGGTGGAGACGGGGTAGGGCGAGGGGTTGACGAGGATCGGCACCAGGACCGAGAGGGCGACGAGCAGGGTGTTGGCCAGGGCCGCGAGCAGGAGCACTCCGGTGGCCGCGCGGCGCCAACCTCCGGCGGCGGTGATGGTGACCGTGCGGGTGGTGGGGTCTTCGCTGTTGGCCACGACGGCGCTGAGCCAGGCGCTGACCGGGAACAACAGGAGCACGGTGGCGCCGTAGGCGGGGATCGCGGGGCCCGCGCCGGTGGAGTAGAGCATGCCGAAGACGGCGGCGAAGACGACCATCGGCGGGAACCAGCGCTGGGAGCTGATCAGTTCGGCGCCGAGGTAGCGGACCAGCGCGATCATGCGGCGCTCCGGCTGACCTCGTGGACCGAGCAGCCCAGGGCGAGCGCGGCGGTGAGCACCGAGTCGAGTTCCGCGCCGAGGACTTCCAGGCGCACCAACGGTCCTTGCGAGGACTGGAGCACTCCGGGGAGCGAGATCACTTCGGCGTGCAGGTCGGACGGGCACGTGAGGACGACCGCGCCGGTGCCGGTGGACTCGGTGTCGACAGGGCGGACGGAACCGTCGGCGACCGCGACGGTGCGGGTGGAGGCGAGGCGGGAACGGGAGCCGGTGTGGTCGGTGACCACGGTCGAGGCGCCCTCCGCGACGGCCGAGTTGATCATGGCACAGAGTTCGGCGCGGGAGTGCTCGTCGAGGCCGGCGAAGGGTTCGTCCAGGACCAGGAGGCCGGGGGCGGCGACGAAGGCCTGGGCGAGGGCGACGCGCTGGGTGTTGCCCTTGGACAGCTCGGCCATGGGGCGATCGGGGTTCCCGGCGAAGCCGAGGCGCTCCAGCAGCTCCATGCCGGTGTCGGCGGCGCCGCGGATCGCGGCCTGGTGACGGAGGTAGTCGCGGGCGGAGAGCTTGAGCCCGGCGGGGAAGCGCTCCGGCACGAAACCGACCGTGCTCCGGCCGGTGACCGCGCCCGCGGTGGGGGCGACGATCCCGGCGAGCACGCGCATCAACGTGGACTTGCCGCTGCCGTTGACGCCGAGCAGCACGACCAGCTCGGCGCGGTCCACGGACAGGTCGACGCCGCGCAGCACCCACGGGCCGCGCCCGTAGCGCTTGCCGACCTCCGTCAAGGCGATCACCGGAACAACAGTGCCAGAAAGAAACAGTGCCAGACGCCACTGGGGACCCGGGTTGAACGCGAATACAGGACAAGCGTACTGTTTTCATCAAGTGAGGGGTGCGCCAGCGAACTCAGCGAGAGTGCGCAAGACTCGCCCCCGTTCCCGGACTCACCGCCCGTGATGGAGTTTCACGTGACTGCACCTGCGAGCAAGGACAGCTTCGGTGCCCGCGGCACACTGGCCGTCGGCGACGCCTCGTACGAGATCTTCCGCCTGAGCGCCGTCGAAGGCGCCGCGCGACTCCCGTACAGCCTGAAGGTCCTGCTGGAGAACCTGCTCCGCACCGAGGACGGCGCCAACATCACCGCCGACCACGTCCGCGCCCTCGGCGAATGGGACCCGAAGGCCGACCCGGCCACGGAGATCCAGTTCACCCCGGCGCGGGTGATCATGCAGGACTTCACCGGCGTCCCCTGCGTCGTCGACCTGGCCACCATGCGCGAGGCCGTCACCGGTCTCGGCGGCGACCCGGCCAAGGTCAACCCGCTCGCCCCGGCCGAGCTGGTCATCGACCACTCGGTGATCGCCGACGTCTTCGCGCGCCCGGACGCCTTCGAGCGCAACGTGGACCTGGAGTACCAGCGCAACAAGGAGCGCTACCAGTTCCTGCGCTGGGGCCAGAGCGCCTTCGACGAGTTCAAGGTCGTGCCGCCCGGCACCGGCATCGTGCACCAGGTCAACATCGAACACTTGGCGCGCGTGGTCATGACGCGCAACGGTCAGGCGTACCCGGACACCGTGGTCGGCACTGACAGCCACACCACGATGGTCAACGGCATCGGCGTGCTGGGCTGGGGCGTCGGCGGCATCGAGGCGGAGGCGGCCATGCTCGGCCAGCCCGTCTCCATGCTGATCCCGCGCGTGGTCGGCTTCAAGCTGCACGGCGAGCTGCCCCCCGGCACCACCGCGACCGACCTGGTGCTGACGATCACCGAGATGCTGCGCAAGCACGGCGTCGTCGGCAAGTTCGTCGAGTTCTACGGCTCGGGCGTGACCGCGGTGCCGCTGGCCAACCGCGCCACCATCGGCAACATGAGCCCGGAGTTCGGCTCCACCGCGGCGATCTTCCCGATCGACCAGGAGACGGTGAACTACCTCAAGCTCACCGGCCGCACCCCGGAGCAGCTGGCGCTGGTCGAGGCCTACGCCAAGGAGCAGGGCCTCTGGCACGACCCGGCCGCCGAGCCGGACTTCTCCGAGCACATCGAGCTCGACCTCTCCACCGTGGTGCCGTCCATCGCGGGCCCGAAGCGGCCGCAGGACCGGATCGTGCTGGCCGAGGCCAAGGAGAAGTTCCGCGGCGTGCTCGGCGACTACGCCCCCGCCTCCGGCAACGCCGACGAGGCCTCCGAGGAGTCCTTCCCGGCGTCGGACTCCCCGGCCATCTCCGCCTCCAACGGCAAGGACGAGCCGCACCAGCTGCCGAGCGCGAAGGGCCGCACCAGCAAGCGCGTCCCGGTCACCCTCGCCGACGGCACCGAGACCACGCTGGACCACGGGCACGTGGCGATCGCCTCGATCACCTCGTGCACCAACACCTCCAACCCCTCGGTGATGATCGGCGCGGCGCTGCTGGCCAAGAACGCCGTCGAGCGCGGCCTGACCAGCAAGCCGTGGGTGAAGACCTCCCTGGCGCCGGGCTCCAAGGTCGTCATGGACTACTACGAGAAGGCGGAGCTGCTGCCGTACCTGGAGAAGCTCGGCTTCCACCTGGTCGGCTACGGCTGCGTCACCTGCATCGGCAACTCCGGCCCGCTGCCGGAGGAGATCTCGAAGGCGATCAACGACAACGACCTGTCGGTGGTCTCGGTGCTCTCGGGCAACCGCAACTTCGAGGGCCGGATCAGCCCCGACATCAAGATGAACTACCTGGCCTCGCCGCCGCTGGTGGTGGCGTACGCACTGGCCGGGACGATGGACCTCGACCTGGACACCGAGCCGCTGGGCACCGACCCCGACGGCAAGCCGGTGCTGCTGGCCGACATCTGGCCGACGCCGCAGGAGATCCAGGACGTCATCTCCAGCTCGATCTCCTCGGAGATGTTCGTCAAGGACTACGCCGACGTCTTCGCCGGTGACGAGCGGTGGAGGTCGCTGCCGACGCCGACCGGCAACACCTTCGAGTGGGCGCAGGACTCCACCTACGTGCGCAAGCCCCCGTACTTCGAGGGCATGACCATGGAGACCACGCCGGTCACCGACGTCTCCGGCGCGCGCGTGCTGGCGCTGCTGGGCGACTCGGTCACCACCGACCACATCTCCCCCGCCGGTTCGATCAAGGCCGACTCGCCCGCGGGCAAGTACCTCACCGAGCACGGCGTGGAGCGCAGGGACTTCAACTCCTACGGTTCCCGTCGCGGCAACCACGAGGTGATGATCCGGGGCACCTTCGCCAACATCCGGCTCCGGAACCTGCTCTTGGACGACGTGCAGGGCGGCTTCACCCGCAACTTCCTGGCCGGCGGCGAGCAGACCACCATCTACGACGCGTCGGTGGCCTACGCCGAGGCCGGTGTGCCGCTGGTGGTGCTGGCGGGCAAGGAGTACGGCTCGGGTTCCTCGCGGGACTGGGCGGCCAAGGGCACCAGCCTGCTGGGCGTGCGCGTGGTCATCGCCGAGTCCTTCGAGCGCATCCACCGCTCCAACCTGATCGGCATGGGCGTGCTCCCGCTCCAGTTCCCGCAGGGCGAGACCGCCGCGTCGCTCGGCCTGGACGGCACGGAGACCTTCGACGTCGCGGGGGTGACCGAGCTGAACAACGGCTCCACCCCGCGCACCGTGAAGGTGACCGCGACCAAGGCCGACGGCTCGAAGGCGGAGTTCGACGCGGTCGTGCGCATCGACACCCCCGGCGAGGCGGACTACTACCGCAACGGCGGCATCATGCAGTACGTGCTCCGCAAGATGGTCCGCAGCTGATCCAGTCGCTCTGAGGCCGTTCGTCCGCCCGTCACCAGGTCCAGGTGACGGGCGGACGTGGTCCTGGGCGGTACTCGCAGTAGGTGCCGGTGCGGATCGTGGTGTCGAGGTGGTGGCCCAGTTCGGCGTCGCCCTCGGCGATGCGCGCGATGATGGTGCGGAGGCTGCGCGTCACGTTGAGCCGGGCGCGTTCGGCGCTGGAGCCGGTGCGCCGTTCCCGCCCACCGAGCCCGACGGCGCCGGTCAGTTCCCGGACGAGCGCGTCGATCTCCAGTTGAGCGCGGTCGGCACGGGCGAGGTCGTTGAAGGACTCGGCCTCCTCCCGCTCGGCCCGCAGATCGTCCAACCGCGCGCGGTATGCGGCCTTCGCGGTCGCGTCGAGCACGGGAAGCCCCTGCTGGGCAACGGTTTCCGCTCCTACCAGGTCGAGGACGTGCAGCTCGCCCGAACTGGACAGCAGCCGCACCAGGTAGCCGATCCCCTTGGTGTTCCTGAGCCGGACCACATTCTGTCCACAGTGGAGTGACCAGTACTCCCCTTCGCGGCGCAGAGAAGCCGACCGCACAGCACCGGAGGGCTCCACGTGCGCGAGCGCTTCCTCGTGCAGCAATGCCATTCCCAGCTCGGCGCACTCGTCGCGGACCTCGGTGGCCAGCGAAGCGCCGCGTGCCGTGCCGCGAAGGACATGCGCGTGGTCCAAGCGAATCCTGGCGAAGAGCGGCCGAGCACGCATGGATCGAGCCTGCCCAGCAGCGAAGTTGAGGTACCGCTCGGCCTCCTCCAGCCGGGACAGCATCACCGCGAGCAGCCCGAGCGCGTGCGCCACCAGGCCGTGCACGGTCCCGGCGCCGACCGCGACGCAGCCGTCGTACGGGCTGAGCGCGTCGAACAGCGGCTCGGCGTGCTCGGTGGCGCCGGTGCGGTAGGTGATCTCGGCGAGCATGGTCAGCAGGCAGATCCCCAACGGCTGGCCCGCGATCGCGGGAGCGCTCTGCGACATCGCCATGTCCAGGAAAGCCTTGGGCTCGGCGGTTTTCCCGAGCTTGGACTGCACGAGCGCGGTGACGCAGAGGCCGAACGCGGTGAACTCCGGGCGCTGCGACATCCGTTTGCCGTACGCGGCGAGCTGGGCCTCAGCCTCCGCTCGGTCGCCCCTGGCCAGGGCGAGCGCGGTTTTGTGCTGGTAGTAGAGGTGTTCGGCGGCTTCGACGTGCGCGCGCTCGCCGAGGACCAACGCCTCCTCGATCATCGGCTCGGAGTCGGCGAAGCGCCCGTCGAGGAAAGCGAAGTGCGCGGCGATGCAACGGTGGTAGAACAACCTCAGCGGTGCGCGCAGCTCCTCGGCCCAGCGGCCGTACGCCACAAGGGCTTTCTCCGCTTCGACCCGGTCGCCCAGTTCGACGAGGCACACCACCCGCCACAGCGCGCCGTCGGCGGCCAGGTTCTCGTCACCCGCACGCCTGCCGAGCTCGATGATCTCGATGGCCGTCCGCAGCCGGTCCCCCGCGTTGTCCGGCGTCCAGTGCGCGTTGTGCATCGTGCCCAAGACCTCGGCCAGCGTCGCGGGATCGTCGGCAGCGCGAGCCAGCGCCTCGGCCTCCGTGACCAGCACGCCGCGCCGATCACCGGTCCCGGGCACGAGGACGAGTTCGCGCGACAGCCGTGCGAGCAGTCGGGCGCGCAGTGCGGAGTCCTTGTCCTGCAAGGCATCCAAGGCATATTCGAGGTTGGTGATCAGCTTGGGCTCGTTCGCCCACAGCTCGTCGCGCACACAGCAGCCGAGCGCCGCGAGGCCGAGCGATCGTACGTCGCCGATGGCCTTGGCCAGCTCGAAGGCGTCCTGATAGGTCTGCGCGGCGAGCTTGCCGTTGCCGGAGCGCCACTGCGCGAGCGCGAGGTTCATCAGGATGTCGCAGCGCTGCGCGCCTTCGCTCTCAGCGACAGCGGAAGAAGCACGGGCGAAGTGCCGGACGGCGTCCTCGAAGGCCAGCGAGCGCATGGCGTGTTTGCCCGCGAGAACGTCGTACTGCACCGCTTGGTGGGGGCCGTTGCCGTGGGCGAAGTGGTGTGCGACGCGGCTCGCGACGGCTCCCTGGTCGGTGGCGCGCGCGAGGATCGCCTTGCCAGCACGGCGATGCAGCGCCTCGCGGTCGGCGACGGCGAGGCGCCGGTAGAGCGCGTCACGCAGCAGCGCGTGGACGAAGCGCAGCCGGTCGCCCGCGACCAGCACGCGGCGACGGAACGACTCGGCGAGCCGACCGCGCACGTCCGCGAGAGCGATGTTCGCCAGCTCGGCCAGCTCGGCGGGGTCGAACTCCGCGCCGAGCACCGCGGCGGTGGACAGCAGCGACACCTCCTCCTCACCGAGCAGGGCGAGGCGGCGATCGATGACGTGCTCGACGGCGGCGGGGATGTCGGAGCCGGAGCCTCCCGCGCCGAGCAGCCGCGCGACCTCACCGGCGAACAGCGGGTTCCCGCCGCTGCTGCGGTGCACGCGGGCCACGAGTTCGGCGGGCGGCAGCGCGAGGGTGATCGAGCGCATCAGCTGGCCGACCTCCTCGCGGTCGAGCCCGGTGAGGTCCACCCTCGGCCCGAACCGGCGCAGCTGCGGCAGGCGCTCGGTCAGCGTGGAGTCCTCGGCGTCGACGTCGCGATAGGTGCCGATCACCACCAGGCCCGCCTGCCGGAGCTGGTGGCCGAGGAACTCCAGGTACCGCAACGATCCCTCGTCCGCCCAGTGCAGGTCCTCCAGCACCACCAGCAGCGGCCGCTCCCCCGCGCAGCCGACGAGCACCCTGGTCAGCGTGTCGAACAGGCGGAAGCGCGTCGACTCGTCCTCCGCGCCGGCGCCCACGGCGTCCTCGGAGTCCGCGCGCTCCGGGAGCACGCGGCTGAGGTAGCGCGCGTCCCCGCCGACGAGGCCGGAAACCCAGTCCCAGCCCCGATCCGCGACGCACCCGCGCAGCACCTGGACGAACGGCCAGTACGGCGACTGCCCCTGCCCCGGCCAGCACCCGCCCCACAGCACGCGGACGTCCCGCTCGCCCGCGGTGGCGGCGAAGCGCTCGACGAGCGTTGTCTTGCCGATCCCGGCCTCGCCCGCGACCAGCACCAGCGACCCCAGCCCGGCCGCCGCGCGATCGAGGCACGCGGTCAGCTCCGCGACAGCGCCGCCGCGCCCCACGAAGGACAGTGCATCGTGCATTTCGGCCCCCTTGCGCGATCCCGCGCGCAGCCCATCAGCGCTGGGCTCGACGCGCCAACCCCATTTCCCCACCGAAAAGGACGAGTTGCACTTAAGGGCAGAAAAACCACCCGTTTGCCAGCAGCGAATCTCCGTGTGGGATCAACCACGACACCGGGAACGCGAGCGATCGGCGTGAAAACGTAGAGCCCGTGTCGGCGCTAATGCTCGACCCCGCAAGCGGGTCTTCGGTTGGCCTGCTGGTCGCGGGGCTCATCGTGCTGGTCGGCGCGGTGGTCCAGGGCTCGATCGGCTACGGGCTGAACCTGCTGGCCGGGCCGTTGCTGGCGTTGATCGACCCGGCGCTCGTCCCCGTTCCCGTCCTGATGATCGCCTGCGTCCAAGCCGCCCTTGCGGTCGTTCGCGAGCACAAGCACACCGAATGGCGCGGCGTCGGCTGGGCGATGGTGGGCAGGCTTCCCGGCAACGTCCTCGGTGTGCTCGCCGTTGCTTCGCTGCCGTTGGCGCAGTTCAACATAGTGATCGGCGTGTCCGTGCTGGTCTGCGTCGGGCTGTCCATGCTCTCGCTGAAGCTCAGCCCGACTCGCCCCGGCCTGGTTGTTGCCGGGGCCGCAAGCGGCGCGTTCGGCACCGCGTCCTCCATCGGCGGGCCACCGATCGCGTTGCTCTACCAGCACTCCACGGGTCCCGTCGTGCGCGCGACTCTCGGCGCCTACTTCCTGCTCGCTTCGATATCCTCGGTGGTGACGCTGCTGATCGCCGGGCAGGTGCGGGTGGAGCACCTGAGCGCCGCGGCGGTTCTGCTTCCGTTCATGCTCGCCGGATTCGCGGCTTCGGGGCCGCTGCGCAAGTTCCTCAGAGGCCCTCGCCTTCGCTACGCGGTGCTCGGGGTCGCCGCCGCCAGCGCCATGTTCCTCATTCTGCGAAACCTTTTCTGATGAGCGCCAAACGTTCCACGGGCGGGTTCTGTGCGAACGGAATCCACACCAGCTCGGAATCGTCCGCGCTCGGCCGCAATGCGACCAGATCACGCTGACTGCTCAACTCATATGTGAACAACGTGTGCCCAGCCGGAGCGCGGTGCAGCACGGGATTCCACCCCGCCGAGGCCGCGTGCTCCAGCACCGCGTTCGCGTAGCCGGGCGCGCGATCCTCCGAGAACCACAGCAAACGCTGCCCCTCGAGCGAGTTCCAGTCCACAGTGGACACTCCGGCCAACGGGTGCGAAAGGTGCACGACGACGCCCAAGGGCTGCTCGACGAGCACGGTGATCTCCAAGCCCTCCAACGGAACCGGCAGCCTCACCACGCCGAAGTCGAGCGCGCCCGCGCGCAGCAGTCCGGGCTGCGCGGCGGAGTCGGCGGGCTCGAACCGAACCTCCCCGTCGATTTCCGCGCGCAGCCGGTGCAGCAGCTCGCCAGGAACACCCGAACAGAGCCCGACAACGACCTCAACCAGGACGGACCGCGCCGCGTCCAAGCCGTCCGAGAGCACGCTGAACGCCTTGCGCGCCGCCGCCGCGAGCGCGTCGCCCGCGGGCGTGAGCCGGACCCCGCGTGCGTTGCGGTGGAACAGCTTCACGCCGACCCTGCGCTCCAAGCCGCTGATCTGCTGACTCAGGCTCGGCTGCGCGATCCGCAGGTCCTCGGCCGCGCCGGTGATCGTGCCCGCCTCGACGACCGCGAGGAACGCACGGAGGTGCCGCAGTTCGATGCCGTCAAGCTGAGCCATAGGTCTGAGCCTATGCCTCGCGCGCAGATTCGTCTTGGTCAGCGAGCCGTCGCACGAGCTTGACTGGAGGCATGTTCCTCGTCCTGTTGAAGTACCGCTCCCTCGAAACGATCGACACGTTGCTTGAGCAGCACTACGCGAACCCCGACGGCGCGTTCGCGCAGGGTCTCGTGCGCCTCGCGGGCCGCCTGGAGCCGCGCACCGGCGGGCTGATGGTGCTGGACGGCACGCGCGAGGACGTGGAGCGCGCGGTGGCCAGCGACCCGTTCATCACCAGTGGCGCGGCGACGGCCGAGATCACCGAGTTCATCCCCACCCGTCAGATCAGCGAGCCCGTCAGCGGGTCGTAGCGGTGCACGCCCCCGGGGAGCGTGAGCACGCCGCCGCGCACGTCGTCGGTCGCGCGAACCACGGTCAGCGGCTGGCCGTCGCGGAGCACCTGCGCGCCCTCGGTCAGACCGCCTTCCACGGGGAGCACCGCGTAACTGGAACCGTTGGGCACCAACACGTCCAGACCACCATCGACACGGATCGTGAGCGTGACGACGAGCTGTCCTTCCACGTCGTGGATCGGCGCGGGGTCGCCGGCATAGAACTTCTTGCGGCCCTCGCCCACGACATCCATGCCGTTGTAGAAGTTCGCGCCGACCTTGTCCACCCAGAAGTGCGGCACGTGCGCCTTGGGAGCGCCGAAGGTCTGCCCCGGGTAGTACGACAGGTGCCAGTGCGGCGGATTGTCAGTGTGCAGCGTGTTGTTGGTCTCGAAGCCCATCAACGCGAAGAAGTGCCCGCGCTGCTTGGCTTTCTCGATGAGCCCCGCGTCACGCAGCACCACCTCGGCGGCGGCCATGTGGTTCACCACGGCCTTCGCCTGCCCGGCGGGCCAAGCCACCGACGTCCACGGCCCGGCGACGCGGTCGGGGTCGTTGTGCTCCACGCGCCAGTAGAGCCCGCTCGCGGTCGAGCCGCTGAGGTAGCTGGACACCTGCACGGTCCAGCTCGCCGCGTTCGGGCTCGCCGCGAGCACCGGCACCGTGAACCGCACGCCCTCGGGCTCCGCCACCGTCGCGAGGCGGTTCTTGCCTTCGATCACCGCGCTGATCGGAGTTCCTGGCCAGCGCACGGAGATCTCCACGCCCGTGCTGCGCGGTCCTTGCACGTAGAAGTAGAACTCCGCGCGGCTCGCGACCTGGTGCTTCGTGCCGGGCACCATCGTGTAGCCCGTGGGCAGCGTGATCTCCGGTGTGCTCGGCGCGCTGGGCGTCGCCTTCACCAAGCGCACGGCGGCATAGCTTGCGGGCTCGGCGGCGGACGCGGGCACTCCGAGTACGGCAAGGACCACTACGAGCAGCAAGCGCACGAGTACCTCCGGATGATCAGCGGGAGGCAGAACCTAGTCAGGTGCTCGTCGGCGCCGCGATCCCTGTTGAGCTAGGCCGAAAACGTCGCGCCAAAAGGAGCAGCGGCGGGAGCAGCACGCACTGCGCCGCGACGACGAGCCAGAACGCAGTACCGCCGACGCTGTCATAGAGCACTCCGCCGACCAGGCCGCTCGCGCACGCGCCCAACCCCGCCGCGAGCCGTTGCTGGCCGAACACCACGGCGGCCGAGCGCGGTGTGGTGTCCAGCGCGACCAGCTCGTTCTTGAGGAACAACACGATGTCGCCCAACGTGATCAGCACGGCGCCGAGCAGGATCGCGTGCGGCAGCACAGCCATGCCGACCGCGAACCCGGCGAAGCCCACCACCAGCGCGAGGGAGTACCGCATGCGCGCCACCACGCCGGAGACCAGAGGTTGCACCACGATGACCAGACCGGCGTTCACCAGCAGCACCACCGAGTAGTACTCCGGCGAGGTCCGAGGCACCGCGAACACGGCGAGGAAGTGCTGGAGGAAGAAGTACAGGTAGAAGCTCATCGCGGTGGCGCAGAACGGGAGCAGGCTCAGCCCCGCCAGCGGGGACCCCTCGCTCCGGGGAGGTGCGGGCCGCTCCGGCAGCAGCGCGTGGCCGAAGGTCATGGCCAGGAACAGGCCGGTGACCACGGCGAAGACCGTCCCGGGCACGCTGAGCACGAACGGCCCCGCGAGCAACGGCCCGGCCGCCATGCCCGCGTTGAGCGCGGCGTTGCTCGCCGACAGGAACAGCGGACGTTGTTCTCCGCTGACGCCCTCGACCAGGTAGGCCTTGTTGGCGGGCAGGTAGAGCGCCGCGCCGCAGCAGGTGAGCACCAACGCGGGCACAGCGGCCGGTGTCCAGGCCAACCCGGCGAGCAGGCAGGCGAAGCCGCAGGTCCGCACCACCAGCGCCAGCACCATCGCGCGCCGCACGCCGATCCGCTCCGCGACCACACCGCCCACGATGCCGCCGGAGAACTGCACCAGCGACGCCACCGCGAGCACGACCCCGACCGCACCGAGACCGAGGCCGAGCCGCTCGTGCAGGAACACCGACATGAACGGCAGCACCATGAAACTGCCCAGCGGGATCAGGAACGAGCTGGCCAGCAGGAACTTCGCTGCTGGGTCAAAGCGCACAGTGGGGTCACAACGCACTGGTGCGCACCCGCAACGTCCCGGCGGCGGCGGTGACCCGGTGCACGGCCAGCTCGGCGGTCTCGGCCTCCGCGAGCACCATGCCGACGCAGCCCCGGTGATCACCGAGATGCTCGATCAGCACCCCGGGTTGCTTGGTGGGCAACCACTCCGGCGCGCCAGGCAGCTCGCCCAGCTGGGAGAGCCCGCTCACCTCGGCGAAGACACCCGCTTCCTCCGGGTAGCTCAGCGTGAACGCCACGGCCGGGCCGCCGGGCAGTTCGATGCCGATCAGCTCGGGCCGCTCACCGAGCGCGAGCTGCACGGCCGCGCGATAGACGTTGTAGCCCAACGCCCTGCACATCGACTCCGCAACCTGGGCACCGCCGATGCGGGGGTTGATCTCGATGACCTCCGGGCCGGTCGCGGTCATCGCGAACTCCACGTGGGCGAAGCGATCGGTGTAGCCCACCGCCGCGAGCACCTGGCCGATCCACGCGGACAGCTCGGCGCGTTGGTGCTGCGGGAAAGCGACGGGGAAAGCAGTCACCGACTCGACGAACTTCGGCGGCGGGCTCATCAACCGGCTGGACACGCCGAGCAGCCGGGTGTGCCCGCGCCAGGTCAGCGTTTCCGCGCTGTAGACCGGGCCGCGCAGGAACGGCTCGGCGAACAGGGTGCCGGACAACGTCGCGGCCTCCGCCTCCGCACGCACCACGGACAAGTCAGACGAATCCCGCACGAGCCAGACGTTGCGGCTGCCCGTCCCCGCGGAGTCCTTGACCACCGCTGGCAAGCCGGTCGTGCGCGACAACCACTCGATGTCCAGCTCGGCGACGGCGACCCGCTCCGCACGGCCGGAGGACAAACCCTTCTCCCACAACAGGTTCCGCACGGCGAACTTGTCGCGAGCGAGCCGAACGCGCTCCGCCGCGAGCCCGGGGAGACCGAACTCCTCGGCCAGTTCGGCCCCGGCGACCGCCCACGTGTCGGTCGAGCTGATCAGCCCGCGCACTCCGGGAAGCGCGGCGATGGCCTTGTGCACCGCGTCCCGGTCGAAGGTGTCGACCACGACCACGTCGAGCCGGTCCTCGGCGATCGAGGCCAGTTCGTGGTGGTAGAAACCGGGATCTTGTGTCAGCAGGCACAACCGCTCGCCCAGCTCCGACGCGGCGTCGACCAGCCTGCGCAGGCCGAAGGTGAGCGACTCCAACACCACGATGGTCATCGTGCGGCTCCTGAGCTGGTGAGTGCGCCGTGCTGCCACGTTCTGCGGTCCCACGACATGGCCGACCACGGCATGACCAGCCCGGCCGGATCGGCGATCTCGACGGGAGCGAGCCCGCGCGCGTCCAGCGCTTCGGTGTGCCGGGCGAAAACCCGCTCCACATAACGGTGTCCGGTGTCGGCGGCGATCACCAGGTGCACGCGGGCCGGGTCGCGCTCGGCCTCCCAGCCGCCCACGAGGTGCGCCGCGCCGGTGGAGAGCCCGGCGAAGACCGCGTGCTCGCGCAGTAGCCGCACCGATCCCGCCATGGCGTGCGTGAAGTCGATCCAGTGCAGCCGGTCGTACAGCTCGTGCCGGACGTTGCCGAACTCGATCGCGCTGCCGATGCCCGCGATGATCGCCTCGGGGTCGCTGTGCGCCTCGCTGCCGAAGGTGACGCTGCCGAAGGGCTGAACCCCGACCAGCCGGACCGAGTCGTCGTGCCGCCGCAGGAACCCGGCGAGCCCTCCGGTGGAGGCGCCGGAACCGACCCCGCCGACCACCGCGAGCGGGCGCCCGCCGAGCCCCGCGCCCGCCAGCTCCTCGGTGACCAGCCCGGCCACCTCCGCGTAGCCGAGGTAGTGGATCCGGTCGTGGTACTGCCGCATCCAGTGCACGTCAGGGCGCTCGGCGAGCAGCTCCTGGACCCTGGCCACCCGCCGGTCCTGGTCCTGCCGGAGGTCCTCCGACGGCGGAACCTGCTCGACGGTCGCGCCCAGCACCTCCAGCTGCGCGCGCACGGTCGCGTCCACCGTGGTGGAGGCGACGATGTGGCAGCGCATCCCGTAGCGGTGGCAGGCCAGCGCGAGGGAGACCGCGTAGATCCCGCTGGAGCTGTCCAGCAGCGTCTGTCCTCTGTGGACGATCCCGGCGTCCAGCAGCGCGCGGACGGCGGCCAGCGCGGAGTAGATCTTCATCGTCTCGAACCGGATCAGCACGACGTTCTCGCTCAGCCGGACCAGGCGCGGCACGGACAGCGCCTCGGCGATGTGCTCATGCACGGCAGAAACCCCCCGAGGCGAAGCTGCACTGCATGCCGAGCGAGCGGAAGAACGAGGACAGCTCGTCCATGAGCACGCGGGAGGGTCGGCGCGGGAAGAGGTAGCCGAGCAGCGAGCCGGTGTGCGCGACGAACACACCGTCCGCGCCGAAGCGACGTCGTTCGGCGAGCACCTCGTCGAAACCGGCCTTCGGCAGCACCTGTTGGGACAGGACCGCGCTGTGCGTCGCGGCCCGCGCGATCCGCCGGTGATCACCGGCCGCGAACCCGGCGAGCAGCTCGCCGAGGCAGTCCACATAGGACTTCTCACGCACCGCGTAGTGCTCCAGCAGCAACGGGGTCACCCCGTCGGTGTCGACAGCGGTGCCGTCGGAGACGAAGCAGGTGTGGAAGCCGATCTCGGCGCCGAGCGGGCGGAGGAGCTCGTGCCGGTCGCTGAGGTAGAGCGCGAACTCGTCCAGGAACACGCTGTCGGCGCGCTCGATCGCGGACAGGATCTCGATCACCACGGCCTGGTCGTAGCGGATGCCGGTGAAGCCGTAGAGGCAGCGCAGCGCGGCCACGACGTCGGCGGTGGAGGAGGCCATGCCCACGCCGATCTCCAGCTCGGAGTGGGTGCTCCAGGTCCCGGCGGGCAACCGGACGCCGTAGTGCCGCAGGAACAGCTCGACGGCGCGCGCGGCCTTCGGCAGGGCGGGGCGCGGTTCGGCGGTGCCACCGTCCGGGACGAAGTACGCCCAGGAGTGCCGGTCGACCGGGAAGGACACCAGCCCGATCGCGCGCTCCCCGTTCCGCGTGACCGGCCCCTGGAACAGCTCACCCAGGGTGCCGTGGCAGACACCCGAGCTGAACAGCGGCAACGCGGTCGGCGGCACCGGCGGTGCCACGCAGGGTACGGCGGTCATTCGGGCCTCCTTCGCTGTGGAGCCGCGACTGTATACAGCTGCATACACTCAGCGGAAGGAAGGGATTTCGAAGCCGAAAGGCTTGCTCAGACGCGCTTCGGCTGGTTCTCGCGCGCGTTTCGACGGGCAGCGTGCATGTGCTCGCGGGACAGCCGCTCTGCCAGCTCGCCGTCGCGCCGGGACAGCGCCGCGACGATCTCCTCGTGCTCCTCCAGCGCCTCGCGGACGCGCTCGACCGAGGAGAAGGCGCGGCTGCTCGTCCGCGACACGAAGGCGTTGATCCCGTCAGCGGTGCGGGTCAGCGCGCCGTTGCCCGCGACGGCGTAGATCTCCGCGTGGAAGGCCAGGTTCGCCGCCACCATCTCGGCCAGGTCGTCTTCGGCGAGCCCTGCTCGCACCCGGTCGTTGGCGTGACGCAGGCGGGCGAGGCTGTCACCGGTGATCCGCTCCGCGGCGAGGGAGGCGGCGAGCCCGTCCAGCGCGGCGCGCACCTGGAAGATCTCGTCCATTTCCTCCGGCCCGACCGCGACGACGACCAGGCCCTTCAACGCGTCGGGGGCGACGAGGCCATCGGCGGTCAGGCGCTTGATCGCCTCACGAACGGGGGTGCGGCTGACGTTGAACCTCTTCGCCAGCCGCGTCTCGACCAGACGGGCCCCGTCGGTGAACCGCCCCGAGACGATCCGCTCCCGCAGCGCGAGGTAGACCCGCTCGCCGGCACTGAGCTCCTCATCTCCTGCCAGCTCCCAGCTCCCGGCGACCTCGGTCTCCGGCATCGCACCCACCTCGTCGTTCCACCGCGCAACGCGCTCACTGTCGGCATTCAGCCACGGGGAGTCAACAGGAAGACCCTGATCCGCCGCGACCCGGCCCGCTCCGCATAAGTGTCGTAGGCGGGCCAGTGCTGGATGATCTGGGCCCACAGCTGTTCGCGCAGCTCGCCTTCGGCCAGCTCCGCCCGCAGCGCGACGGGCTTCGCGCGGACCAGGGCTCGCGCGTCAGGGTTGGCGATGAGGTTCGCCGACCACGCCGGGTGCTTCTCTCCGCCCCAGTTCGAGGCGGTCACGATGAAGCCGCGCGGGTGCGGCACGTGGAGCAGCGGCACCTCGCGCGGCTGCCCGCTCTTGCGGCCCGTGGTGGTGAGCAGCATCGACGGCAGGCCGAGCAGCGCCAGCAGGCTGATCTTGCCCTTGGTGCGGCGCTGCACGGCGAGGTCGACGGGCACGACGGCCCGGCCGAGGTCGGAGAACCACTTCTTGCGGCCGAGCCGACGCGCCACGGCGGTAATCGGATTCACCTTTCCCAGGTTACCCGCCGGTAGTCCCGACCACCTGCGCCAGTGCCACCGAGAACCGGCCCGCGTCGTCGGTCCAGAACCGGCGCAGCGCCAGCCCGGCCGCGTGCAGCTCGTCGGCCAGGCCCTGCCTGCGGAACTTCGCCGAGGTCTCCGTGCGCAGCTCCTCCCCCTCGGCGAAGGACAGGTGCAGCCCCAGCTCGACGACGGTCACGCTCATGGCCCGCCGCGCGCGCAGCCACATCTCGATCCGCTCCGCCCCCTCGTTCCACCGCGCGACGTGCTCGAACTGCTCCACCTCGAAGTCCGCGCCCAGCTCGCGGTTGAGCACGTGCAGCACGTTGCGGTTGAACTCGGCGGTCACCCCGGCGGAGTCGTCGTAGGCGGGCACCAGCACTCCGGGGTCCTTCACCAGGTCCGCGCCCAGCAGCAACCACTCCCCCGGTTCGAGGGCCTCGCGCACCGAGCGCAGGAACACCGCGCGCTCCTGCGGCTCCAGGTTGCCGATCGTGCCGCCGAGGAAGGCGATCATGCGGTTGGGCACGGCGGGGATCGCGTCGAGGTGCGCGGTGAAGTCGCCGACCACCCCGTGCACCTCGACGTCGGTGTACTCCGAGGCGATCGAGGACGCGGCCATGGCCAGCGCGCTGGTGGAGACGTCCAGCGGCACGAAGCGCTTCAGCAGGCCCTGCCGGTGCAGCGCGTCCAGCAGCAGCCTGGTCTTCTCCGAGGAGCCGGAGCCCAGCTCCACCAGCGTCTCCGCCCCGGTCACCCTGGCGATCTCGTCGGCCTCGCGCTCCAGCACCTCCCGTTCGGCGCGGGTCGGGTAGTACTCGGGCAGCCGGGTGATCTCCTCGAACAGCGCGCTGCCCCGCGCGTCGTAGAACCACTTGGGCGGCAACCACTTCGGGGTCGCCGCGAGGCCCGCGAGCACGTCGGCGCGCAGGGAGCGCGCGGCGTCGGCCTCGGTGTGGTGCAGGTCGAGCACGAGCTGTGGCATGGTGAAGCTCCTAAAGGCTCTCGATGTCCACAGTGGATTCACTAATCGTGATGAGTTGCTTGTCCGACAACGCTTTCCAGTCGGATTCGCCGTCGATGGGCTCGGAGGAGACCAGCACTCCGTCGGCGTTGTGGCGCACCGACAGCGCGTGGTCCCACGTGGTCGCGGCGAGCTGCCGCCCGTTGGTGAGCATCAGGTTCAGCCGCGAGCCCGGAGCCGCCTCGTCGACCGCGGCGACCACCTCGGCCAGCGCGACCCCGGGTGGCTCTCCGGCGCGCAGGCGGTCTCGCACGAGCGCCCACAGCACCGCCGAGTCCGTCGGCGCGTCCAACGTGATCAGGTCCACGGTCGGCAACCGCGCGGCGAGCCCCGCCAGCGACACCGGCCACCCGTCGACGCGGCCGTTGTGGCTGAACAACCACTCGCCGTCGGCGAAGGGTGCGTTCGCGGTCTCCACCACGGGCATGCCGACCGTCGCCGAGCGCACGGCGGCCAGCACCGCACCGCTGCTCGTGGTCCCGGCGAGCGAGGCGAAGGCCGCGTCGCTCCACAGTGGACGGACGGTCCGGTAGCGCGTCGGCTCGGGTCGAGTGGCGGTGTACCACCCGACACCGAAGCCGTCCGCGTTGATCGTGCCGCCGCCGCGCATGTCCTGCGGCGCCCACGACTGGCGCATCAGGGAATGCGGCGGCAGCAACAGCAGGTCGCCCAGCAGGACTTCCCTGCCGAGATAGCCGAGGTGTCTGCACATGGCGCTACCCCAGCTCCCCACCTCCTGGCGTTCGGGCGCAACGAAAGCCGGAGAAGATCTGCCTGCGGATCGGGTAGTCCCAGTTGCGGAACGTGCCACGGCAGGCCGCAGCGTCCGTGCCGAAGCACCCGCCGCGCAGCATCTTGTAGTCCGGCCCGAAGAAGACCTCGGAGTACTCCTGGTACGGGAACGCGGTGAAGCCCGGGTAGCCGTGGAGGTCGGTGTCCACCCACTCCCACACGTCGCCGATCAGCTGCCGGACGCCCAGCGGCGACGCGCCCGCCGGGTAGGCGCCGACCTCCGCCGGACGCAGGTGCCGCTGGCCGAGGTTGGCGTGCTCCGGCCCGGGATCGTCATCCCCCCAAGGGAATCTGCGCGAACGCCCGGTCGAGGGGTCGAAGCGCGCGGCCTTCTCCCACTCCGCTTCCGTCGGCAGTCGTTTGCCCGCCCATCGCGCGTACGCCTGCGCCTCGTGGAAGCTGACGTGCACAACTGGCTCGGCGTCGCGCACCGGTGCGACCACGCCGAAGCAGTCGCGCAGCCAGCGATCCCCGTCCTTGCGCCAGTACAGCGGCGCGCGCAGGTTGGCCTTGTTGCGGTGCGCCCAGCCCGCCTCGCTCCACAGCTCCGCGCGCTCGTAGCCGCCGTCGGCCATGAACTCCCGGTACTGCCCGCAACTGATCGGCGTGGTGTCGATGAAGAACGCGTCAACGTGCACCTGGTGCGCTGGGCGTTCGTTGTCCAACGCCCACGGCTCCGTGGACGTGCCCATGGTGAACGGCCCGCCCGGCACCAGAACCTCCTGCGGCAGAACGTTTCCGTCGGCCTTGGGAGGGTCGGGCGCGTGCAGCACGGCCGTGCTCTTGCGGGTCTGGTGCGTGATCAGCATCGTCTCGTCGTGCTGCTGCTCGTGCTGCACCAGCATGCCGAAGGCGAAGGCGTTCTCGACCAATCTGCGCCCCTGCAAGGGAACGCGGTCCACGACGTCCATCGTCTTGCGCCGCACCTGCTCCACGTACTGCCGCGCCTCACCAGGCTTGAGCAGCGGCAGCGCGGGCCGCGACGCGCGCGAGTGCTTGAAGGCGTCGTACAGCTCGTCGATGTCGCTGCGCATGGCGGGCAGGCCGCCGACATCGCGCACGAGCCACAGCTCTTCCTGGTTGCCGATGTGCGCGAGGTCCCAGATCAGCGGCGACATCAGCGGGGAGTGCTGGCGCACCAGCTCGTCGTCGTCCAGCACGTCGGTCAGCGCCGCGCTGCGCAACCGCGCCCGTTCCAGTTCGGCGGCGGCCTTCGCCCGCAGCTGTTCCTGCTCCGTGGTCGTCATGCCCGTTCACCCGCCCTCGCCCGCTCAAGGGATGCGATCACCAGCGAGGCCAGTTCGGCGGGCAGCCGCAGCGCGGGGATCGCGCGCACGCCCAGCTCGAAGACCTTCGCGGCGACCTGGGCCAGCACCGGATCGGCCAGCCCGTACCGCGCCGCCTGCTCCCAGCGGTCGGCGGCGTCCACCGTCACGTCCAGCACAGCGTCCACAGTGGACTCCTTGTGGAACAGCGCCGTGAGCAGCACCACCGGAACCACCCACTCGCCCGGCCGCTGCGTGTCCAGGTAGCGCACCTCGATGTAGCCGCGCGGCCGCACCGGCGGGAACATCGTGCTCAGGTGGTAGTCGATGTCGTCGGTGGTCGGCGGCGGGTCGAGCGCGCCGTCCGCCCAGTCGCCGAGCGTCACACCTGGTGGCGGCGACCAGTCGTCTCCGGGTCTGCGCAAGCACACCAGCGGCGTGTCCAGCGCGTGCCGCGCCCACAGCAGCGCCGGATCGGCCCCGACGGGCGCGGGCGAGGTGCGCCCGGGATCGGTCTCGGAGACCGCGCGCATCCTGGTGGAGGCCCAGCCGGTGTGCGTGCCGCTCAGCTCCGGCGAGTTCGCGAAGGCCGCCGACAGCACCGGACCGAGCGCGTGCACCGCGGCCCAGCGCGCGGGAACCCGGTGCGGCTCCCCGGCGTCGAGGCAGACCTGAAGGCCCGCGGTGCTGCACATCATGATCCGGCCGTGCGGCCCGATGGGTTCGAAAGCGCGCTCCATCGCCCGGTAGCGGGGCGTGTCCAGCAAGCGCTTCTGCGGCCGGAACGGATCGGTCCCGTTGGCGCCGAGCACGAGCCCGGACTGGCGCAGGAGTTCGGCGACATAAGCGATGTCGGCGGAAGCGAGGGAGATCAGGGTGCTCAGTTCGGGCTGCGGTGCGGTCGAGACCTCGACCTGGCCACCGGGCTCCACGGTGAGCAGCGAACCGTTCGGCAGGGGGAGTTGCGGGCCGCTGAGCTCCGTTGGCGCGTGGGCGCCGAGCGCGGCGACGAGGTGGTCGTGCTCCAGCGGTCTTCGCGGGTCGTCGGCGTGGTGCACGGTCCACTCCAGCTCGACGCCCACCAGACGCGGAGGCCCTGTCTTGAAACAGATCGAGGCGATGTAGGCCTCGGCGTGCGCGCGCGTGCTGACGACCTGCGCGCTCGGGGGCGCGGTGCGTGTGGTCAAGATGATCACTCCTGGTGACTGGGCTCCTCCCGAAGCTACACACGCCCCCTGACACCCGCACCCCGTCGAGTGAGGCGCCGCCGCACGGGGGACGGCCGGAGCAGCGGGTTTCACCAGTGCGTCATCACCCGTTCAGCCCCGAGCCGTCCCCCGTGCGTCAGACACCCCAGCCGACCAGCTCAGCCGGTCAGCTCGACGTGGAAGATTCGGTCGTTGTTGGCCGCACCGTCCTTGTCGGTGGTGGTTGTCAACCAGAGCCCGCCCGTCGGTGACTTCTCCACGGTGCGCAGCCGGTCGTAGGCGCCCTGGAAGTACGCCTTGGGCGCTTCGACCCCGTCACCGTTGATCTTCATGCGGTACACGCGCTGCCCGGTGGTCTGCGCGATGAAGATGTGGTCGTTGACGATGGTCAGACCGCTGGGCGAGTTCGAGCCCGTCGGCGCGAAAGTCCTTGCGGGCCGGATGAATCCGGGCTTGTTGCAGCCACCGCCGCCGAGCCCGGTCGCGGTGCCCTCGCAGTCCGCCCAGCCGTAGTTGCCGCCCTTGACGATCAGGTTCAGCTCGTCCATCTGGCTGTTGCCGAACTCCGTCGCCCACAAACGACCTCGCGAGTCGAAGCCAAGGCCCTGGACGTTGCGGTGGCCGTAGCTCCACACCGGGTTCCCGGCGAACGGGTTGTCGCCCGGCACCTTGCCCTCCGGCGTGATCCGCAGGATCTTCCCTGCCGTGGAGCCAAGGTTCTGCGCGTTCTGGTGCGCCTGCGCGTCACCGGTGGCCACGTACAGCATGCCGTCCGGCCCGAAGCGCAACCGCCCGCCGTTGTGGTAGCGGCTCTGCGGGATGTTGCCGAGCAGAACCTGGTAGCTGGACTGGACGAGCGCGTTGTTCTCGTACTTCATCCGCACGACGCGGTTGCCCTCGTTGGACGAGTGGTAGGCGTAGACCCACTTGTCGGCAGCGAAGTTCGGCGACACCTCAAGTCCGAGCAGGCCGCCCTCGCCGCCTGTCGTGACCGCGTTCGGCACCTTGCCCGCCGGAGTGCGCTGCCCGCTCTGCGTCAGCTTGAAGACGGTGAAGTTGTTGCGCTCGCTGATCAACGCCGATCCGTCCGGCAGGAACGCCACACCCCACGGAACGTCCACATTGGACGCGATCGTGGTCACGCGCCCCGGCTCCACGCCTCCCCCGCCGCCGGGCGGAGCGGTCGTCACGGTGATCTCGTTGCTGGCAGCGGATCTGTTGCCGACGGCGTCCCGCGCGCGAACCGTGAACCTGTAGGCAGTGCTGGGATTGAGCCCGCCGACCTCGCCCGAGGTTCCCGTCGCCGTGGCCGCGACCTGCCCGTCGCGCAGAATCTCGTAGCCCGTCACGCCGATGTTGTCCCGCGACGGACTCCATTGCAGCGCAACGCTGTTCGGCCCGACCGTGCCGCGCGCGAGGTTCGTCGGAGCCGACGGCGCTTCAGTGTCCTGCTGCGCGGGAGGTGTCTTGATGACCACCTCGTTGCTCGCCGGGGACACGTTGCCGGCGGCGTCCTTCGCGAAGACCGTCCACTGGTACTCGGTGTTCGGCGTGAGCCCGTCGACCGTCGTGGACAACCCCGTGACCGTCTTCATGTGCTGGCCGTGCTGGTAAACGTCGTAGCCCACGACACCGACGTTGTCGCGCGCGGCATCCCACGCCAGCGCGACGGCGGTCGGGGTCGCCGCGCCGTTGGAGCGCAGATTTCCCGGCGCAGTGGGCTTTTCAGCGTCAGCGGCGTCGACGGTGAGCTTGTCCGCGTTGGGGCCGCCCTCCGCCGTCGTCGCGGTCGCGCGGATCTTGTTCAGCCCGGCCGTGAGCGTCGCCGTGACGGACTTCGTCTGCCAGTTCGTCCACGCGCCTGTTCCTGGGAAAGCCACCGCGCTCGCCGAGATCGCGCCGTTGACGCGGATGTCGACCGGACGGTTCACGCCGGTTCCGTTGGCGTAGCGCAGGGTCAGCGCGTAGGTCCCCGCCTGCGCCGCGTTCACCGTCCACTCGACGAAGCTGCCGGATACGTTGGTGTAGTTGACGAATCCCCGTCCGGAGAACCCGGCGTGGTTGGACTCGACGACGCCCTGGGAGACCAGTGCGTCCTCGGCCTCGTAGTCGGTGGGCGCGGCGTGCGCGGACGCGGCCAGCATCGCCGCGATCGTGGTCGCCGCCAGTGCTACAGCCAGGGCGGGACGCCAGCGGGGTTGGACAGCCACAGTGCCTCCAAAGCGAAGAGGGCGTGCAGGGTGCGGCGGCGGTCCGGCGGCGTGCGATCCTCATAAAAGTGAAGGAAGTTCCCTAATCGTTGGCCAGATCCCCGCACCGCGCAAGAGCACGGGGTAAGCGCTTGCCGGACACCCCCCGATCGGATTCGTCCATCCGGGGCGCGTGGCGGTACCGTTCGCCCCGTCGCGTGAGGTCAGGCCCAATACGTACGTACGGATTGCACAGGGCGCACACCGGCTGACACGATCTCCGCGTGCCCAGGGTCAGCCAGGACCACCTCGACGCCCGCCGCCGCCAGATCCTGGACGGCGCGCGGAGCTGTTTCGCGCGCCACGGTTACGAAGGCGCGACCGTGCGCAGGCTGGAGGAGGCCACCGGGCTGTCCCGGGGCGCGATCTTCCACCACTTTCGCGACAAGGAATCGCTGTTCCTCGCGCTCGCCGAGGAGGACGCGCTGCGGATGGCCGAGGTCGTCGCCGAACAGGGCCTCGTGCAGGTGATGCGCGAACTGCTCGCGGCCCCGCAGGACATCGGCGGCGAGCACCCCGTGCACTCGCTGGCCACACGCCTGGAAGTGACGCGCCGGCTGCGCACCGACCCCGACTTCCGCGCCCGCTGGGCCGAGCGCTCGCACCAGCTCACCCAGGCCACCACCGCGCGGTTGCAACGCCAGCGCGACGCGGGCAACCTCCGCGACGACGTCGACGTGAAGGTGCTGACCGCGTTCCTGGAGCTGGTGCTCGAAGGCCTCGTCTCCCACCTGGCGATGGGCCTGCCCGCGGACGACCTGGACCCCGTGCTCGACGTGGTCGAGGAAACCGCCCGCCGCCACCGCAACCAGAGCTAGTGTCCTGAGTCAGGAATTCTGTTCAGATAACTGGCTAGGCGGTGAAGGATCTGGTCTGC
>NZ_BAABAL010000008.1:0-341559 GCF_039537405.1 Allokutzneria multivorans
AGTACGCGCCATCACTCCACACTACATATGACTACAACTCCCGACTCAGGACACTAGGGCTTGTCCTGCAAGTGGTTGCGCTGTATGTTCCGGTCACGGAGTCGCTGGGGGTTGGGGTGTCTTCAAGACCAGCAAACCCCGCTGTTGATCATCGCTAACCGCCGCAAACCCTGCGGCCTTGCGGGGTTTGCTGTCGCTGGAGACGGTGGGGGCGGGGGTTGGGTGGTCTTGAAGACCTGCAAACCTGACGACTTACAGGACAGGGCCTAGCCCCGTGCCCGTTCGTAGCCCCGTTTCGTGCTCCCAGCGGGAAAAGGAGCGCTCCCATCGGCTGTGGTGAGTACGGAACGGGTTGGTCAGGGGCGGGGTGGTGGTGGCCAGTTGGGTGCGAGCAGACCGAAGAGGAGGTCGTCGGTCCACTCGCCCTTGAGCCAGGTGAACTCGGGTCGGTGTCCTTCCTGGCGGAAACCGACGCGTTCCAGCAGGCGGACCGAAGCGGTGTTGCGCGCGTCGCACTCCGCCGAGACCCGCCGCAACCCTTGGGAGACAAGGAGGTGATCGACCACGCGTGATACGGCCTCGGTGGCGTGACCGCGTCCCTGGTGCTCCCTGGCGAAGGTGAAGCCGATCTCCGCCTGCATGCGGTTCTCGTGCAGGTTCACGCCGACGTCGCCGATCAGCGTGCCACGGCCGCGCAGCTCCACGGCGTACTGGAACCATCCCGGCGCGTTCGGGTCCAGTCCGGCGAACTCCGCGACCAGCTCCTCCGCGTCCACAGTGGACAGCGGTGCTTCCCAGGACTGGTAGCGGGCGACCGCCGGGTCCGAGCGGTAGGCGCGGAACGCCTCGGCGTCCTCACGCCGAAAACGTCGCAGCGCCAACCGCTCGGTCAACACGCCCCAGCCTCCCTGCTAGCGCTGGATGGGAGCGTTCCAGCGCACGGCGTGTCCGCCGGAGCTGCCCACCACGACGTTGAGCGCGTTGAGTGCCGTCGCGAACGTGATGGTGCCCTCGCCCGCGTTCGGCAGCGCGCCGAGGTTGGTGGCGACACCGCGCGGCGACCAGAGCACGGCCGTGTAGCGCCCCTCGGCGGTCTGGGACTCGCCGGCGACCGAGCCCGCGCCGTGGAGGCCCCCGGCGGTCACGGCGCGCGCTTCGCTCTGCGCGTTGCTGGTGCCGGGCAGGACACCGAGGTCGGTCACGGTGCCGTCGGCGTTCCACCGCACCGCGTGGTTCACGCCGCCGCGCCCCGGGGTGTAGACCCAGACCTTGCCCGCGATGACGCCGTTGTTGATGCCGCGCGCCTCGCTCAGCGCGCCCCCGGGCAGCGACGGCAGCTCGGTCGCGGTGCCGTCCTCGGCCCATCGCACGGCGCGCGTGGAACCGTCGGTACGCCGCGCCCAGCCGACGATGACCTTGTCGTGGCTGATGCCGACCGCCCTGCTGGCCTGGCTGTCCGGCAGCGCGCCCAGTTCGGTGACCGTGCCGTCCGGCGCCCACCGGACCGCGCGCCCACTGCTCGCCGAGGAGTCGGCGGAGCAGTGCCCGGCGGCGATGTCGTGCACGTCGATCGACTCGGCAGTGCAGTAGGCGGTGCCGGGCAGGCTCGCGAGCGCGGTGATCACGCCGTCCTGGGACCACCGCACGGCGCGGTGGCCCTGCGGCGACGAAGAACGGCCGACGATCGTGCCGTTCGAGGCGATCGCGGTCGCCCTGCTGCCGGTGTCGCCCGGCAGGGTGCCGAGATCGGTGACGGCGCCGTTCTCGGCCCAGCGCACCGCGTGCGAGGTGGTGCCGGTGTTGGCCCAGCCGACGGCGACACGGTGGTTGTTGATCCCCCACGCGCCGCTGCCGGAACCACCGGGCAGCTCGGCCAGCGCGGTGACCGTCGACCCCGCCTCGGCCACGGCGGGCACACCGAACGCGAACGCGCTGGCCGCGACGAGCGCGCCCAGCTTCTTTGCAGTGCTCACAGCAAGAATCCCCCTTGCGGCGTCGTGGCACCCGCCACGAACTGCGCTCAGGTTAGACAGGCGAACGCCCTGGGAGCGACAGAGAATGCCGTCCGTCACTCAGCGGTCGCGGAGCTGGACAGGACCCTCCGTGACCTCCAGCGAGTCGCCGGGGTGAACGAGCCTGCGCCCGCCGTCGAGGGTGTGCACGGCGACCACGCCCGCGGGCACCGGAACGTGCGCGGTACCGCGGTCGGTCCACCAGATCCTGCTTGTGTTGCCAGCACTGGAAAAACGGCACTCCCACGCGTTGCTGGGCAACCCGGCCTTCGCACCTTGGCCGCGAAGGTGTTCTGCGTTCCCTCCAGCCATCGGCCCAACTCCTGCACATGCAGCGCGACCCTGGTCGGCTGGCCGCCGTGCGGTTGCAACGCGATCGGAAGTTTGTCGCTTCCCCAAATGTAGAAATAGGTCCGCTTGTACTCCACATAAATACTCACCAGGTAGAAACGGACGGCGGAGTTCGCGGCGGTCTCCGGGGCAGCGGCAGGTCCAGCTGCATCGAGGAGCCCTGTCCGGTGTTCCACATCGGCGGCGCCAGCGGCCCGCCCGGTAGAGCGCGCGCTCGACGCGGGTCGCGAGCTCCACCATCGTCTCCGGTCGATCGGAGTTGCGGCGCGGGTGCAGCTTGATCGCGGCGGCACCGCAGCGCGAACAGTCGCCGAGCTCGGCGAAGGGGTCCACCCACGCCAGCGCGGACGGGTCCCACAGCTCCGCCATGCCGGGGCAGACCACGAGGGCTTTCGGGTCGGCGGCCTTGATCGCCCGGCTCGCCCGCGCGGTCAACTCCACCATCGACTCGACGGACCCGCTGTAGCCGCTTCGACGTTGGCCGCGTCCCACACCGCGAGGTCGTCGGGCGCGCTCGTGCGCGGGCGCTCCGTGTAGGTCATCTCCAGCCCGCCCGGACTGGCCCACCCCGGCGGCCCGCTGCGCCGGTTCGACGTGCCGCTCCAGCTTCGGCCGGTCGTACACCCCGTGCTGCGGTTCGATCTTCGAATCGAGTGCGGAGCACGGCCCGCTCGCCCCCAAAGCCAAGAGCAGTGCCGCCAGCACGGCGCCGAGTCGCAGTCGCGGTCGCTTGGTAGAGGGAAGTGGTTGTGCGGCAAGGGTTTCCGGCATCTCGTCGGCTGCGGGGAGCTGTGCCTGTTCCCAGAGCCGGTACAGCTCGGACAGCTCCCGCTGGTCCGCTCCGCACACCGAGGCGACCTTCTCGACGGCGCCGAAGGTGGCCGGGAAGCTCACGCCCTTGCACTAGCGGTGCACCGTCGACCTGATCAGATTCGCCCTGCCGCCGATGAACTCGTAGATGTGGCCGCTCCTGCGTTTCAGGTCGTCGAGCAGCGCCGCAGGGGCCTGTCCCGCACGCACATCGCCCTTCCCCTCAGTCGAATCGATCATGCGGTTCCCAGTCGCGCGGCAGGCGAGTGCCACCTCGGCGAACTAACAAGCAGGCTTGACTGTTTGTTAGTTCGGGGTGAGACTCGGCTCGTGCCAGAGACCGCGACACCACCCGCGACCACCCGGCAGCGCCAGGCCGACCGCAGTCGCGAGACCCGCAGGAAGCTCATGGCTGCCACCGTGGCGTGCCTGGTGGAGCGGGGCTGGGCGGGCACGACCACGACACTGGTCGCCGAGCGCGCGGGAGTGTCGCGCGGCGCGCAGCTGCACCACTTCCCGACCCGGGCCGAGCTGGTCACCGCGGCCGTCGAGCACGTCGGCGCCGAGAGCGTGCAGGTGCTCCGCGACCGCGCCGCCGAGATCAGCGGTACCGAGGGGCGCACCGTCGCCGTGGTCGGCCTGATCGCCGACTTCTTCGCCAGCCCGCTGTTCACCGCCGCTCTGGAGCTGTGGGTGGCCGCGCGCACCGACGCCGAGCTGCACGAGGTCGTGCTCCCTCTCCAGACCCGCCTCGGCAGGGAGACCCACCGGCTCGCGGTGGAGCTGCTCGGCGTCGACGACTCCGACGCCGACGTTCGGCTGGCCGTGCAGACCACGCTCGACCTCGCCCGAGGGCTGGCGCTGGCCGCACAGCTCGCCGACGACTCCCGCCGCCGCGACCGCATCGTCCGGGGCTGGGCGCGGACGCTCGACCGTGAGCTGGCCACCGCGCGCGAGCGCGGCGACCACCCGAGCCCGGACCACCAGGGGACCGAGCGCTAGAGCAGCAGAGCAGCGACCACGAGGGGAACCGATGACGGACCTGATCGCCCTGTCGGCCGACCTGCGCGCCGAGGGGGACGAGCTCGACGCCCTGGTCGCTGGGCTCGACGACCCGGGCTGGCGCACGCTGACACCCGCCGAGGGCTGGACCGTCGCGCACCAGGTGTCGCACCTGGCGTGGACGGACCGGTTGTCGGTGCTCTCCCTCCGCGACCCGGAGGCGTTCACCGCGGAACTCGGCGGCGCGCTCGCCGACCCGACCGCCTTCGTGGAGGCCGGGGCCGCCGAGGGAACGACCGAGCACCCGTCGGAGCTGCTGCGCCGGTGGCGCCGAGGGCGCAGCGAGCTGACCGCCGCGCTCGCGTTGGCCGACCCCACCGCGAAGCTGCCGTGGTTCGGCCCGCCGATGAAGCCGCTGTCCATGGCGACCGCCCGGATCATGGAGACCTGGGCGCACGGCCAGGACGTCGCCGACGCGCTCGGCGTCACTCGTCGCCCCACCGCCCGGCTGCGGCACATCGCTCACCTGGGCGTGCGCACACGGGGTTTCGCCTTCCAGGTCAACGGAAAGACGGCACCCGAGGACCCGGTCAGGGTGGAGCTGACCGGACCCGAGAGCACGCTCTGGGCGTGGGGGCCGGACGACGCGGAGCAGCGGGTCACCGGTTCCGCACGGGACTTCTGCCTGCTCGTCACCCAGCGGCGCCACCTCGACGACCTCGACGTGACCGCGACCGGCGAGGTGGCTCGCACGTGGCTGGGCCTCGCGCAGGCGTTCGCCGGACCTCCCGGGCGCGGCCGGAAGGCGGGGCAGTTCTCATGAGCGCTGGTTCTCCTCTCCTCATCGGCAACGCGTCCGGTTTCTACGGGGACCGGTTCGACGCGGTGCGCGAGATGCTCGACGGCGGCCCCCTGCACGTGCTCACCGGGGACTACCTGGCCGAGCTGACGATGCTCATCCTCGGCCGGGACCGGATGAAGGACCCGAAGCTGGGTTACGCCAAGACGTTCCTCCGGCAGATGGAGGCCAACCTGGGGCTGGCCAAGGACAAGGGCGTGCGGATCGTCGCCAACGCGGGTGGCCTCACCCCGGCGGGACTGGCCGACGCGCTGCGCGAGCTGGTGCAGCGGCTCGGCCTCGCCGTGTCCGTGGCCCACGTCGAGGGTGACGACCTGCGGGAGCGGGCGGTCGATCTCGGCCTCGCGCGACACGGACCGGGTCAGCCACTGACCGCCAACGCCTACCTCGGCGCGTGGGGCATCGCCGAGTGCCTGCGTGCGGGCGCGGACGTGGTGGTCACCGGGCGGGTCACCGACGCGTCGCTGGTGGTCGGACCCGCCATCGCGCACTTCGGGTGGAGCCCGCGCGACCTGGACCAGCTCGCCGGAGCGACCGCGGCGGGCCACGTCCTGGAGTGCGGCACCCAGGCCACCGGGGGCAACTACTCGTTCTTCACCGAGATCGCCGACCCCTCCCACCCCGGGTTTCCCGTGGCCGAGCTGCACGCCGACGGCAGCTCGGTGATCACGAAGCACCCGGGCACCGGGGGAGCGGTGACGGTGGACACCGTGACCGCGCAGCTGCTCTACGAGATCGGTGGCGCCGACTACCCGGGACCGGACGTCACGGCCCGCTTCGACACCGCCGAACTCACCCAGCAGGGCCCGGACCGGGTCCGGATCGCCGGGGTCCGCGGTTTCCCACCTCCTTCCACGCTGAAGGTCTGTCTGAACTCGGTCGGGGGGTGGCGCAACGCCACCACGTTCGCCCTGTGCGGACTCGACGTCGAGGCGAAGGCCGATCTCGCGCGAGGCCAGCTCGAATCCGCGATCGGAACGGACGGGCTGACCTGGACGCTGGCCCGCACCGACCACCCCGACGCCGACACCGAGGAGGCGGCGAGCGCCCTCCTGCACGTCACGATCAAGACCTCGGACCCCAAGCGGGCCAAGGCTTTCTCACGCGCGGCGATCGAACTCGCGCTGGCGTCCTACCCGGGGTTCCACGTCACCGCACCACCCTCGGACGGCACACCGTTCGGCGTCTACCGCGCCGGTTACGTGGCCAGGGAAGACGTTCAGCAGGTCGCGGTGCTGCCCGGCGGCGAGCGCGTCGAGATCGCCGATGCCGTCCACGACCAACCGGAACGGGACCTTTCCTGGGAGGACGAGGTCCCGCCGTCACCGTCCGAGCCGACGACGGCCGTCCCGCTGGGCACCCTGTTCGGAGCGCGCTCGGGTGACAAGGGCGGTGACGCCAACCTCGGCGTGTGGGCGCGGTCGGACGCGGGATTCCGTTGGCTGGTGCACGAACTCTCCGTGGACCGGCTGCGCCACCTGCTGCCGGAGGTGGCCGATCTGGAGGTGGAGCGCCACCAGTTCCCGAACCTGCGCGCGGTGAACTTCGTGGTGCACGGGCTGCTCGGTGAGGGTGTCGCTTCCTCTACCCGGTTCGACCCCCAGGCCAAGGCGCTCGGGGAATGGCTCCGAGCCCGCGTCGCCGACCTCCCCGTCTCGTTGGTGGAGGGGGCGCGATGAGCTTCGAAACCCCGGAACGGCAAGCACTTCGGGACTCCGTCCGCGCTTTCGTGGAGCGAGAGGTCCGCCCGCACCTGGCGGACTGGGAACGCCTCGGTGAGGTGCCCCGCGCCCTGCACGGCAAGGCCGCGGCGGCGGGGCTGCTCGGCATCGGCTTCGACGAGGCGGTCGGCGGCGAGGGCGGTGACCTCGTCGACGTCTCCGTGGTCACCGAGGAGCTGATCCGCGCGGGCGGTTCCTCGGGCCTGGTCGCGGCGCTGTTCACCCACGGCATCGCGTTGCCGCACATCGTCGACGCCGGTGGTGCGGAGCTGATCGACCGGTTCGTGCGACCGACCCTGGCCGGAGAGCTGATCGGCGCGCTCGCCGTCACCGAGCCGGACGGCGGCTCCGACGTGGCCGCACTGCGCACGCGTGCCGTGCGCGACGGAGACCACTTCGTGGTGAACGGCGCCAAGACCTACATCACCTCCGGTGCTCGGGCCGACTTCGTCACCACCGCCGTCCGGACGGGCGAGCCCGGCCACGGCGGCGTGAGCCTGCTGGTGGTGGAGCGTGGCACGCCGGGGTTCGCGGTCAGCCGCAGGCTGGAGAAGATGGGCTGGCACTGCTCGGACACGGCTGAACTGTCCTTTGTGGACGCTCGGGTGCCGGTGCGGAACCTCGTCGGCGCGCAGGACAGCGGTTTCGCGCACCTCATGCGCCAGTTCCAGGTGGAGCGGCTGAGCCTGGCCGTGCAGGCGTACGCGACTGCGGAACGGTGCCTGGAGCTGACCCTGGCGTGGGTGCGCGACCGCTCGACGTTCGGCAGGCCGCTCGTCAGCAGGCAGCTCGTCCGGCACCGGCTGGTGGAGATGACCCAGCAGATCGAGCTCGCCAGGACCTACGTGCGGTCGGTGGTGCTCGCCGTCGCGGCGGGCGAGGAGGTCATCGCGCGGGTGTGCATGGCCAAGAACGCCGCCGTGCGGGCGTGCGACTCCGTGGTGGACGCGGCCGTGCAGCTGCACGGCGGCTTCGGGTACATGCGGGAGGCCGAGGTGGAGAGGCATTACCGGGACTCCAGGATTCTGGGCATCGGCGGTGGGGCCAGCGAGGTGCTCGCGGATCTCGCCGCACGGCGGATGGGGTACACGGCGTGACCGTTCTGAAGTCCACAGTGGACACACGTGATCCTGTGCACCGGGAGCGTCGCGCGGCGATGCTGACCAAGCTCGACGAGCTGGCCGCCGAGCACGCCAAGGCGCTGGCGGGCGGTGGGCAGAAGTACGTCGAGCGGCACCACAAGCGCGGGAAACTGCTGCCGAGGGAACGCATCGAGCTGCTGATCGACGAGGACTCCGCGTTCCTGGAGCTGTCCCCGCTCGCGGGCTGGGGCACCGACTACGCGGTGGGCGCGAGCGTGGTCACCGGCATCGGCGTGATCTCCGGGGTCGAGTGCCTGATCGTCGCCAACGACCCGACGGTGCGCGGTGGCGCCAGCAATCCGTGGACGCTGCGCAAGACCTTCCGCGCCACCGACATCGCCATGGCGAACCGGCTGCCGGTGGTCAACCTCGTGGAGTCCGGCGGAGCCGATCTGCCGAGCCAGAGCGAGATCTTCATCCCGGGCGGCAGGCTCTTCCGCGACCTCACCAGGGCGTCGGCGGCGCGGGTGCCCACGGTGACGCTGGTCTTCGGCAACTCCACTGCGGGCGGCGCCTACGTGCCCGGGATGAGCGACTACGTGGTGATGGTCAAGGAACGGGCCAAGGTCTTCCTCGGCGGACCGCCGCTGGTGAAGATGGCCACCGGGGAGGAGTCCGACGACGAGTCGCTCGGCGGCGCCGAGATGCACGCCAGGACCTCGGGGCTCGCCGACTTCCTCGCCGAGGACGAGCAGGACGCCCTGCGCATCGGCCGCCGCGTCATCGCTCGGCTGAACTGGCGCAAGCACGGTCCTGGACCGACGTTCCCGGTCGTCGAACCGGTGCACGACCCCGAGGATCTGCTCGGTATCGCGCCGACGGACCTGCGCGAGCCGTTCGACCCGCGCGAGGTGATCGCGCGCGTTGTCGACGGCTCGGACTTCGACGAGTTCAAGCCCTCCTACGGCACGAGCCTGATCACCGGATGGGCCTCGCTGCACGGCTATCCCGTCGGAGTCCTGGCCAACGCCAGAGGCGTGCTGTTCAGCGCGGAGGCGCAGAAGGCGACGCAGTTCATCCAGCTCGCCAACGCCTCGGACACGCCACTGCTGTTCCTGCAGAACACCACCGGCTACATGGTCGGCAAGGACTACGAGCAGGCCGGGATCATCAAGCACGGCGCGATGATGATCAACGCGGTGTCCAACAGCGCGGTCCCGCACCTGACCGTGGTGATGGGCGCCTCCTACGGCGCGGGCAACTACGGCATGTGCGGCAGGGCCTACGACCCACGCTTCCTGTTCACCTGGCCCAACGCCAAGTCCGCGGTGATGGGCCCCGCCCAGCTGGCCGGAGTGCTCTCGATCGTCGCCAGGCAGGCCGCGGCCGCCAAGGGGCAGCCCTACGACGAGCAGGCCGACGCCGGGCTGCGGGCCGTGGTCGAGCAGCAGATCGAGGAGCAGTCCCTCGCACCCTTCCTGTCCGGGCGCCTCTACGACGACGGCGTGATCGACCCCAGGGACACCAGGACCGTTCTCGGCATCTGCCTCTCCGCGATCCACAGCGGTGCGGTTCGCGGTGCCGAGCGGTACGGCGTGTTCCGGATGTGAGGAGCGGCAGTGATCTCCAGCCTGCTGATCGCCAACCGGGGCGAGATCGCCCGCCGGGTGATCGCCACCTGCCGGGTGCTCGGCATCCGGACCGTCGCGGTGTTCGCCGACCCCGACGCCGATTCCCCGCACGTGCGGGAGGCGGACGTGGCCGTGCGCCTGCCCGGGGCCTCTCCCTCGGAGACCTATCTCCGAGGTGAGCTGCTGATCCGCGCGGCTCGCGACGCGGGTGCCGACGCGGTGCACCCCGGGTACGGGTTCCTGTCGGAGAACGCCGAGTTCGCGCGCTCGGTCCAGGACGCGGGCCTGACCTGGGTCGGGCCGGAACCGGCGGCGATCGAGTCCATGGGCTCCAAGGTCGCCGCGAAGCGGTTGATGGCCGAAGCCGGGGTGCCCGTGCTGCCGGAGCTGGACCCGGGCGCGGTCACGGACGCCGATCTTCCCGTGCTGGTGAAGGCATCCGCCGGGGGCGGCGGTCGCGGCATGCGGATCGTGCGCTCCCTCGACGTGCTCGACGAGGCCGTGCGCTCCGCCCGCGCGGAGGCCGCCAGCGCGTTCGGCGACGACACCGTCTTCTGCGAGCCGTACCTGGAGCGCGGCAGGCACATCGAGGTCCAGGTGCTCGCCGATCGGCACGGCACCGTGTGGGCGCTCGGTGAGCGGGAGTGCTCGATCCAGCGCCGCTACCAGAAGGTCATCGAGGAGACGCCCTCGCCCGCCGTCGACGCGGACCTGCGCGCGGCACTGTGCT
The DNA here is from genome assembly GCF_039537405.1 of Allokutzneria multivorans. Lineage (NCBI taxonomy): Bacteria > Bacillati > Actinomycetota > Actinomycetes > Pseudonocardiales > Pseudonocardiaceae > Allokutzneria > Allokutzneria multivorans. The sequence continues at coordinate 10,199 of NZ_BAABAL010000008.1, forward strand.
CGGCCGCGGTGGCGGCGGCGCGCGCGATCGACTACGTGGGTGCGGGAACCGTCGAGTTCATGTTGTCCCCCAAGGGAGATTTCTTCTTCCTGGAGACCAACACGCGGCTCCAGGTGGAGCACCCGGTGACCGAGTGCGTCACCGGCCTCGACCTGGTCCGCGCCCAACTGGAGATCGCTGAGGGCGCGCGGCTGCCGGCGGAGCCACCCGTCCCGCGCGGTCACGCGATCGAGGCGCGGCTCTACGCGGAGGATCCCGCCGCCGACTGGCGCCCGCAGAGCGGGACCCTGCACCGCTTCGAACTGTCCACCGTGGACGTCGAGTTCGGTGTGGGGGCGTCCGACCACGGGCTGCGGCTGGACTCCGGTGTGGTGAGCGGTTCGGTGGTCGGGACGCACTACGACCCGATGCTGGCGAAGGTGATCGCGTGGGCGCCGACGCGGGTCGCCGCGGCCAGGAGGCTTGCCACGGCGTTGGCCGGAGCGCGGCTGCACGGTCCGGCGACCAATCGCGATCTTCTCGTCGATGTTCTGCGGCACGAGGGATTTGTAGCAGGGGAAACGGACACCTCTTTCCTCGAAACCAATCGGGTGGTGGTGCGCCTGGGTGAAAATCGCACAGAGCGACTGTCCGCTCTGGCCGCCGCCGTGGCCGAGACCAGCGCCGTTCGCGGAACCCATCCGGCGATTCCACCCGGATGGCGCAACCTGCCATCTCAGTTGCAGCGCAAGAGATTCGCCGGATCGCGTGGCGAGATCGAGGTCGCTTACCGGCTGGAGCGGGGGCGGCTGCTCGGCGAGGAGGACGTGGTCCTGTTTGACAGCACGGAGAATCGAGCTACTTTCGATGTGGCCGGAGTGCGACGGACCTTCCACGTCGCGGTGCACGGCGACCGGGTCTTCGTCGATTCCGATCTGGGATCGGTTGCGCTGCAACGGATGCCGCGCTTCACCGATCCCGCCGAGACGGTCGCGGAGGGGTCGCTGCTCGCGCCGATGCCCGCGACGGTCGTCGACCTGGTCGCCGAGGTGGGCCAGCGCGTCGAGGCGGGCGCGGAGCTGATCGTGTTGGAAGCGATGAAGATGCGGCACTCGGTGCGCTCCCCGGGTGCGGGTGTGGTCGAGGTGATCGAGGTGGAGGTGGGCGAGCAGGTGGAGGCCGGCGCCGTGCTGGCCGTGGTGGGTGTTCCTGTCGGCGTTGCTGAGGAGGGGTAGTGGATTTCCGCGAGACCGACGAGCAGCGGGCGTTGCGGTCCGCCGTCGCCGCGCTGGCCGCCAAGTACGGCCACGGCTACTGGGTCGAGAAGGCCAAGCGCGGTGAGCGCACCGACGAGCTGTGGCGCGAGGCGGGACAGCTCGGCTATCTCGGCGTCGCGGTCCCGGAGCGCTACGGCGGCGGGGGCGGCGGCATCACCGAACTCGCCATCGTGTGCGAGGAGCTGGCCGCGGGCGGTTGTCCGCTGCTGCTGATCGTGGTCTCCCCGGCGATCGCCGCGACCGTGATCGCCAAGTCCGGGACGGAGGAGCAGCGCAAGACCTGGCTCCCCGGATTCGCCGACGGTTCCGCGAAGATGTCCTTCGCGATCACCGAACCGGACGCGGGCTCCAACGCGCACAACATCACCACCACCGCGCGGCAGGACGGCGACGGCTGGCGGTTGAGCGGGCGGAAGTACTACATCTCCGGCGTCGACGAGACCGAGGCGACGCTGGTGGTCGCCCGCACCGAGGACGCGCGGACCGGCACGCTGCGGCCCGCGATGTTCATCGTGCCGACCGACGCGCCCGGGTACGAGCGGCACGAGATCTCGATGGAGATCACCTCGCCGGAGCGGCAGTACACGCTGTTCTTCGACGACGTGAAGCTCCCGGCCGACGCGCTGGTCGGCGGCGAGGACGCGGGGCTGGCCGCGTTGTTCGCCGGGCTCAACCCGGAGCGGATCACGGTCGCGGCCTACGCCACCGGGATCGGCAGGCACGCTCTCGGCAAGGCCAACGAGTACGCGCGCACCAGGAGCGTGTGGGGCGAGGCGATCGGCGCGCACCAGGCGATCGCGCACCCGTTGGCCAAGGCGCACGTGGAGTTGGAGCTGGCACGGCTGGCGGTGCAGCGCGCGGCGTGGGCCTACGACTCCGACGACGCGAGCGCGGCGGAGGCGGCCAACATCGCGAAGTACGCGGCGGGCGAGGCCGTGATCAACGCGGTGGACACCGCCGTGCAGACCCACGGCGGCAACGGCATGGCCACGGAGTACGGCGTCGGCACGCTCTGGGCCGCCGCGCGCGTGGCGAGGATCGCTCCGATCAGCCGGGAGATGATCCTCAACTTCGTCGCCCAGCACAGCCTGGGACTGCCGAAGTCCTACTAGGACAAGGGATCTAGGACAGGGACTCCGTCGAAGAAGGGAGGGACGCGGTCGCGAGGTGGACCTGGAACCCGCACGGGACGGTGCCGTCCGCGCGGGTGAGGGCGGCGGCCTCGGCGGTGAACTCCGCCCGCAGTCCGGCGAGGGTGTCGGAGGGCAGCGGCAGCACGTCGTAGAGGCAGGAGACCACCGGCCACAGCTGGTCGGCGGGAGCGCTCAGATCGATCACCACCGTCTCCCAGGAGACCGGCGCGAATCCGGCCGGACCCAGGATCTCGTCCAGCCCCGCGCGATTCCGGGTGCGCCGGTCACCCAGTGACGGGATCCGCTGGTGCGGTGGTGCTGACGCGAGCACCGGCCGCAGCAGCGACAGGAACAGCTCGAACGCCTCGCCACCGGCGGCCCCGCCACCGAGTGCGCAGGCGAAGGTCCCTCCGGGGGCGAGCACCCTGGCGACCTCGGCCGCCACCGCGTCGACGTCGTCCATCAACATCAACGCCATGTGGGAGGTGCATGCGTCGAAATCGTTGTCAGGGAAGGGAAGTCGCTGAGCGCGGCCCTCCACCAGCCGGGCGTTCGCCAGCGTCGGACGGCGGCGGGCCACGGCGAGCGAGTCGGGGGAGAGGTCGATCCCGGTGAGGTGCCTGGACGGAGCGGCGAGCAGGTCCAGCAGGACGCCGTCCCCGCAGCCCAGGTCCAGCACGCGCTCGCTGCCCGCCACCCGCGCGGCGAGGAGGTCGTAGCTGGAGTGGCCGTCCGGTCCACGGCCACTGCCGAACGTCTGCGACGTCGCCATCGGATGGTTGGCGTGAAACGCTTTCAGGAAGTTCTCCTGCGCTGAGGTGGCCATGTCCCAGCTATACCTGACGGTCCCGTGTACCTGACGGTCCTGTGTCTCCGACGGTTCGGTGTCGCTAGCGGCCCCGTGTCTCCGGCGGTCCTGTGTCCCCGATGGCTCGGTGCTGCGGCGCTGACGACTGTCCTCGTTCGCAGTCGGAGGACAGCTCCGTGCGGCGGCCCAGTGCGGCGGCCTAGTGCGGAGGGCCCGGCCCGGGAGTGCGCTGACCGCGGACGCGAACCGCGGTGTGAGACCGGCTGTGGCCTCTCTGTTTCGTGGCCGACAGTGCTGGCCGACAGTGCCGGTGGGCGGTGTTGGGCCGTGTTGGGTGGCCACGGTCGCAGCGGTCTGGTGCGGCGGTCCGGAGCGTGCGTGCACGTGGCGGTTTCGTGAAGTGGTTTCGGGATGGAGGTGATGTGACGAGCGCAATGATCCACTCCTGCAACGCGCCGGGTCGATCCGTCGATGCCCCAGGTGAGGTGACTACGGGGTGGGGGTAGCGGTGGGGCTGGCGTTTCGGGCGTTCCGGGTGCGGCGCGGTGAAGGTGGTGACACCAATCAGCGGGCGGTTGCGCGACCGGCGATCATGCCCACCATGCTGTACGGCCCCGAAGTCCCCGACGACGCCTCCGTGCACCAGGTGCTCGACCTGGCGCTGCGCATCGGCGAGCTCCAGATGGCCAGTGGTGCCGGCGCCGCCGACGTCACCTCGACGATGCTCGCGGTGACCGACGCGCTGGGCATGCCCACCTGCGAGGTGGACGTGACCTTCACGTCCATCACCATCTGCTGCCACCGCGGGTACGCCGCCGCTCCGGTCAGCGCGACCCGCGTGGTCCGCTCCCGCAGCATGGACTACACGCGGCTGGCCGAGGTGGAGCGGCTGGTGCGGCGCATCGCCAGGGGCGCGCTCACCACGGAGCAGGCCAGGATGGTGCTCGACGAGATCAGCTCGGCGCCGCACCCCTACCCGCGCTGGGTGGCCACGCTCGCGTGGTCCGGCATGGCGGCCGCGGTGGCGGTGCTGCTCGGCGGCGGGCTGGTGCTCGCGTGCATCGCCGCGCTGGCGACGGCGCTGATCGACCGGATCGGCAGGCTGGTCAACCGGATCGCGCTGCCGTTCTTCTTCCAGCAGGTGATCGGCGGAGCGCTGGCGACGGGCATCGCGCTCGGCGTGAACGCGCTGCCGGACAGCCTCGGCGGGATGCGGCCGACGCTGGTGATCGCCGCGGGCATCGTGGTGCTGCTGTCCGGGCTGTCGCTGGTCGGTGCCGTGCAGGACGCGATCACCGGCTTCAACGTGACCGCGGCCGGGCGCGCCATGGAGATCACCCTGATGACCATCGGGCTGATCATCGGCGTGGTGCTGGTGCTCAAGCTGGGGGTGGCCGTCGGGTCCCCGCTGACCGTGGGCGAGCCGATCCCGCCGCTGCTGGCGCACCTGCCCGCGATGATCGCGGCGGGCGCGGCGACCTCGTTCTGCTTCGCCCTGGCCAGCTACGCCACGCTGCGCACGCTCTTCCTCGCCGGGCTGGCCGGTGCGGCGGGCATGGCCAGCTACGGCGCGCTGATGCTGGCGGGCGCCGAGATGATCATCGCCTCCGCCGGGGCGGCCGCGCTGATCGGTTTCGTGGGCGGCGTGGTGTCCAGGCGGCTCAAGATGTCCCCGCTGGCGATCGCGGTCTCCGGGATCACGCCGCTGCTGCCGGGGCTGACCACCTACCAGGCGCTGTTCAAGCTCACGGTGGACCAGGACCTGTCGGGCGGGATGCGCGCGCTGTTCCTCGCGCTGGGCATCGGACTGGCCCTCGCCGCGGGCGTGGTGCTCGGCGAGTACCTCGCCCAGCCGGTGCGCACCGGGCTGAGCCGCCTGGAGCGCAGGCTCGCGGGCCCGAGGTTCAGCGGCCCGCTGCGCTAGTACCCGGACGAGGTGCGTCGGCACGTCAAGCTAGCCTTGACGGGCTCTACACCTTTGACCAAGGAGAAGCACTCCCGTGATGCGCACGCACGAGGCCGGAAGTCTCCGCGCCGAGCATGCAGGCCAGACCGTCACCCTCACCGGCTGGGTGGCGCGGCGTCGCGATCACGGCGGGGTGATCTTCATCGATCTCCGGGACGCCTCCGGCGTGGTCCAGGTGGTCTTCCGCGAGGGCGAGATGGCCGACCGCGCGCACCGGCTGCGCTCGGAGTTCTGCCTCAAGATCGTCGGCACGGTCGAGATCCGCCCCGAGGGCAACGAGAACGCCGACATCCCGACCGGCGCCGTGGAGATCACCACCTCCGACCTCGAGGTGCTCAACGAGTCCGCGCCGCTGCCCTTCCCGCTGGACGAGCACGTGGAGGCGGGCGAGGAGATCCGGCTGCGGCACCGCTACCTGGACCTGCGCCGCTCCGGCCCGGCCCGGGCGCTGCGGATGCGCAGCGAGGTCAACCGCATCGCGCGGACGGTGTTGCACGCCAACGACTTCGTCGAGATCGAGACGCCGACGCTGACCCGCTCCACCCCCGAGGGCGCCCGCGACTTCGTGGTGCCCGCGCGGTTGCAGCCGGGTTCCTGGTACGCGCTGCCGCAGTCGCCGCAGCTGTTCAAGCAGCTGCTGATGGTCGGCGGCATGGAGCGCTACTACCAGATCGCGCGCTGCTACCGGGACGAGGACTTCCGCGCCGACCGGCAGCCGGAGTTCACCCAGCTCGACATCGAGATGAGCTTCGTCGACCAGGACGACGTGATCTCGTTGGGCGAGCAGGTGATCTCCGCGCTGTGGAAGGAGCTCGCCGACCACGAGATCGCGCTGCCGATCCCGAGGATCAGCTACGCCGACGCCATGGCGCGCTACGGCAGCGACAAGCCGGACCTGCGTTTCGAGGTCGAGCTGACCGAGCTGACCGAGTACTTCGCCGAGACGCCCTTCCGCGTCTTCCAGGCGCCCTACGTCGGCTGCGTGGTCATGCCCGGCGGGGCGAGCCAGCCGCGCAAGAAGCTGGACGCCTGGCAGGAGTGGGCCAAGCAGCGCGGCGCCAAGGGCCTCGCCTACGTGCTGGTCACCGAGGACGGCACGCTGGGCGGCCCGATCGCCAAGAACCTCAGCGACTCCGAGCGCGACGGCCTTGCCAAGGCGGCGGGCGCGAACCCGGGCGACTGCGTCTTCTTCGCGGCGGGCCAGCCCAACGACGCGCGCGCGCTGCTCGGCGCGGCCCGCGTGGAGATCGCCCACCGCTGCGGCCTGATCGACGAGGACGCGTGGGCCTTCGCGTGGGTGGTGGACTTCCCGCTGTTCGAGGCCACCGACCAGATCGGTGACGACGTCGCGGTGGGCTCCGGCAAGTGGACCGCGCTGCACCACGCCTTCACCTCGCCGACCCCGGACAGCATCGACACCTTCGAGCAGGACCCGGGCGCGGCCAAGGCCTACGCCTACGACATGGTCTGCAACGGCAACGAGATCGGCGGCGGGTCCATCCGTATCCACCGCGCCGACGTGCAGAAGCGCGTGTTCGAGGTGATGGGCCTGACCGAGGAGGAGTCGCAGGAGAAGTTCGGCTTCCTGCTCGACGCCTTCAAGTACGGCGCGCCCCCGCACGGCGGCATCGCCTACGGCTGGGACCGCATCTGCATGCTGCTGGCCAAGGCCGACTCGCTGCGCGATGTCATCGCCTTCCCGAAGTCCGGTGGCGGGTTCGACCCGCTGACCTCCGCGCCCGCGCCGATCACGCCGCAGCAGCGCAAGGAGGCCGGGGTCGACTTCAAGCCCAAGCCCGCCGAGCCGAAGGGTGACGCGGCGAGCTGACCGCCGTGCTGCACCTGCGGATCGTCTGTCCGCCGGAGCGCACCGAAGCAGTGATCGGTGTGCTCCGCGCGGAGGCGGGAGCGACCCACCTGGTCCTGTTGCCCGGCGCGGGCCTGGACCCGGTGGGCGACGTGGTGGAGGCCGACGTCGCGCGGGAGGCCGCCGACGCCGTGCTGACCCGGCTGTGCGAGATGCGGCTGGACCACGAGGGCGCCATCACGCTGGAGACCATCGACACCTCGCTCTCCGACGCGGCCGACCGGGCCGAGGAGAACGCGCCCGGCGACGGCGCGGACGCGGTGGTGTGGGAGGAACTCATCGCGCGCACGGGCGAGGAGTCCCGCCTCACCACCACGTTCCAGTGGTTCATCACGCTGGCCTGCCTGCTCGCGGCGGTCGGGGTGGTGACCGACTCGCCGGTGACGATCGTGGGCGCGATGGTGGTGGGCCCGGAGTTCGGGCCGCTCGCCGCGATCGCGGTCGGGCTCGTCCTGCGCCGCTGGGACCTCGTCCGCAGGGCGGCCCTCGCCGTCGGCGTGGGCTTCCCGCTCGCCATGGTGGTGACGGCGGGCGCCGCCGCGTTGGGCGAAACGGGTGGATTGTTCGACCGAGAAGTGTTCAACGGCGCCGAGCACCAGGTGGATTTCGTCTACCAGGTGGGACCGTTCTCGTTGATCGTCGCGCTGCTCGCGGGCGCGGCCGGGATGCTCGCTCTGACCTCCGCCAAGTCCGCGGCGCTGGTCGGCGTGTTCATCTCGGTCACCACCGTGCCCGCCGCGGGCTACGCGGCCGTCGCGGTGGTGCTCGGTGACTGGGGCAAGGCGCTGGAGTCCAGTGCCCAGCTCGCGGTCAACCTGGTGGGCATCGTGGTGGCCGCGGTGCTCGTTCTGCTGCCGAGGTACCGGCGGAACCGGTTCAGCTCACCCGAGGCGGGTGGGCGCCCGCTGGCAGCCGGGTGAACACCCGACTGTCATCCCCTCATCACCCGTTCCGCGAGTGACGAGACCGTGCGGAAACGTCATCCTTGAGATGTTTGGGTAGCGATCCCAGGAGGTATCACCGTGGCCGTGTCCCTCGGCGGTGGTGCGTGTTTGCCGGAGTGTAATCAGATCATGTCGGAACGTAGCGAGCGGCGGGGGTAGGTTCGGTGACGATGAGCGTGGACATCACCACCGGCCTGGCGGCACCGCACGACACGGGGCCGCACAACGGCGTTCGCTCGGACACGGAGACCGCGACGACGGTGGCGGCGGCCGAGTCCGTGCTGAGCCGCCGTTTCGGCGCGCCCGTGCGGCTGGACGCCGACGAGGACCTGGGCGGCAGCGACCGCTCGGTCGTGCTGCGCGTCCGCGTGGCCGAGACGCCCTTCTCGTTGCCGAGGACCATGGTCGTGAAGCACTACCACGACCACGTCGACGGCAGCCGTCCCGATCCCTTCGCCCACGAGGCCGCGAGCAGCCAGCTCTTCACCGCGCTCACCGCGCCGGAGCGGGTCAGCCCGGAGCTGATGGCGCACGGCGTCGCCGAGCGCGTGCTGGTGATGGAGGACCTGGGCCGCGCGCCGACGCTCGCGGACAAGCTGCTCGGCGAGGACCCCAGGGCCGCTGAGAGTTCGCTGCTGGCGTGGGCCCGCGCGCTGGGCAGGCTGCACGCGACCACGGCGGGCCGCGAGGCGGACTTCGACGCGTTGATGCGCCGTCTGGGCGAACGTTCGTGGAGGGACCCGATCGCGGGCGAGGCGCGCGTCGCGCTCACCGAGCTGCCCGAGCTGCTGGCCGATGCCCTTGGCGTGCAACGGAACCCGGACGCCGAGAAGTACGCGGCCGGGACCTCGCACCTGGTGGAGGGCACGCGCTACCGGGCGTTCAGCCCCTCGGACGTCTGCCCGGACAACAACCTGGTGACCAGCCGGGGCGTGCGCTTCCTGGACTTCGAGTGGGGCTGCATGCGCGACATCGCGCTGGACGCGGCCTACCTGCGGGTGCCGTTCCCGTCCTGCTGGTGCTCCTTCTCGCTGCCGCCCGGGATGACCGAGGCGATGCTCGCCGCGTGGCGGGCCGAGGTCAGCGTGGTGTGGCCGGACCTGGACGACGACGCGGTGCTGCTGCCGAGGCTGCTGGACGCGCAGGTGCTGTGGGTGTGGCTGTCGACGTGGTGGCTGCTGCCGCGGACGACCGAACAGGACGGCCCGATCGACGCGAACACGGTGTCGCCGCGCCGCAGCGCCGCGCTCGCCGACCGCTGGCGCCGGTTGCACACCGATGCCGTGGCCTGCGGGCGGATCGCGGTGGCCGAGCACGCCCGTTCTGTTGCCGAAGCAATCGTTTCCCGGTTCGGGGCGGAGGCCGAGCGGCTGCCGCTGTACCCGGCTTTCCGCTAGTGAACCGGTCGCGGGCCTCGGCCGGGCTGCCGCCGATCACACCGGAGCTGGTGGTGGACGCGGCGGTGCGGCTGACCGTCCGGGACGGGCTGGAGGGCTGGTCGGTCCGCCAGCTCGCCGCGGAGCTCGGGGTCGGCGCCGCCGTGGTCTACCACCACGTCGGCGACCGGCAGAAGGTGACGATGGCGGTCACCGAGCGCGTGATCGCCCAGGTCCCGGTGCCCGGCGCGGACCTGCCGTGGCGGGACTGGTTCGGCGCGTTGCTCTCCGACGTGCGCAAGGTGGCGCTGCACTACCACGGCGTCGCGCGGCAGATGGTGCTGCTCGGTCCCGTCGTCGACGCGGCGCGGGAGATCATCGGCGAGGGCGTCGGGGTGCTCAAGGCCGCCGGTTTCGGCGACGAGGCGGCCACCATCTACAGCTTCCTGGTCAACACCGCGTTCAACCTGATCGCGGTGGAGGACGACCGCAACGCCCAGCCCGAGTCCCGGCTGGAGCACGCGCGGACGCTCGCGGACCTGGCCGACGAGCAGGGCGGCTCCGGGCTGGCCGCGATGGGTGAGTGGCTGCGCGCTCGCTCGACGGACCTGGACAAGCTGCGTGCCTACGACGCCGAGTTCTACCGCTACTGCGTGGAGCGGGCGCTCGACGGAGCGCAGGCGCGACTGGTCGCGATCCGGCGTCGTCGCCGCTAGGGCGTGTTTCACAGGTCCGTGTTCGCGATAGCCGGGCCGAGCCCGCCCCTGGCCGCGCCGTCGGAAAGCCCACGTACAACACCGGTACGCGGTCTTCCCGCCGTCTTGCCAGGAACGACCTCGATCCCGGCTCTCATCGAACGAGACCTATGAAACACGCCCTAGATCGCTGTTGAAGGGTTTTTCGCCCGTCGAACGTGAGGATCTCGCGCACAGAGTGCTATCTCACGTGCGGCGATACGCCTTGTTCGCACCCGTATTAAGTAGTTAGCCTCCCCTAAGGGATGACGCTGTGATACGGGGGGTGACAGTCATGGTCTGGCCGCTGGTCGCGCGGGACGCCGAGCTGGCGCGGATCGGCGCCGCGTTCTCCGGGGGACGCGGCGTGGTGCTGACCGGGGAGGCCGGCACCGGCCGGAGCCGCTTGCTGGACGAGGCGGTGGACCTGGCGGTGGGCTTGGCGGAGGGGCACGTGGTGCACTCCCTCGACGGCTGGCCCGCGACCGGGCGGATCGTGCTCGTGCTCGACGACGCCGAACTGCTGGAGCCGGAGGTGGCCGACCGGGTGCGCCGCGCCGCCGCACTGGACCGGGTCACCGCGGTGATCGCCGTGCGGACCGGGGCGTGGGTGCCGGAGGGGATCAGCAGGCTGTGGCTGGACGGGCTGGCCGAGCGCGTGGAGGTGCGCCCGTTCGACCTCGACGAGATCCGCGCGGTCCTGCTCGCCCGGCTCGGCGCGGTGGTCGACGACGCGACGACCGAGGGCATGGGCCTGCTCACCGCGGGCAACGCGCTGCTGCTGCGCGAGCTGACCGAGCACGCGGCCGCCGAGGGCAGCCTGCGCCGCGCCGACGGGGTGTGGCGCTGGTCGGGGCTCGCCTGCGCGGACGGCAGGCTGGCCGATGTGGTGCGGATGCGGCTGGGCAGGCTCGCTCCCGACGAGGCCGAGCTGATCGACATGGTCTCGCTCGCCGGGACGCTGTGCGTGGATCGGTTCCCGGCGCTCGCGAAGGCGGCGGAGTCGCTCAACCGCCGTGGAGTGCTTGTGGCGGAGGGGGCCTATGTGCGCATGACCTACCCGTTGTGCGGTGAGGTCGTCGCGGCCGGAATGCCGGAGCTGACCGCGCGCAGGCTCCGTGCGCTCTTGGCGCCGACGACGCGGAAGCCTGTTCGCCGCGTCGTTCTCCCCTGTGTGGGGGCGAGTCCCGGTTTGACCTCACGTGAGCGCGAGGTCGCACAGCACGCTGCGGGCGGACTGACCAACCGTGACATCGCGGACCTCCTTGTGGTCTCGGTGCGCACGGTGGAGAACCACCTGCAACGCGTGTACGGCAAGCTCGGCATCACTACGCGTGCCGCGCTCGCCGCGGTGCTTTCCGCCTAGCGCGGCGCACTAGTGGCGCGGCGTCGATGCCGAGGCAACGGGAACTGAAGGACGCCAGTGCGCTGAGGTAGTCCTCGCGCAACACGTCCTCGTCGGTCCGAGTTCCGCGCCCACCGGAGATCAGCACCTGTCCGTCGACGATGACCGTGTCCACGTCGTTGGAGCAGCCGAGCGACAGGAAGGCCTCCAAGGGGTTGGGCTGCAACACGTATCGCCAGTCGTCGGTCGGCACTAGCACGAGATCCGCCCGGTTTCCCTTGGTCAGGCTGCCGATCCCTGGCCAGCGCAGTCCGCGTGCGGGGACCCGTGTGGCCATCGCGAGCGCGTCGGTCGCTGTGAGGGCTTCGGGGTCGCCAGTGCGCTCGCCGAAACCTTGCCAGGCGGCGCGCATGGCCTCGACCATGCCCGGCAGCGGCAGCGGAAGCCCGTCCGTGGAAAGGGAAAGCTCAAGATCGACGACCGAGCCCTCCGTCAGCGCGGTCTCGCCGGACATGCCGTACTTCGCGGGTGAGATGTTCACCTGGGCGCCCGCGTCGCGGAGCAGCTGGCGCTCGTCGGCGTCCGCGAATCCACAGTGGACAGCCAGCAGACGGTCGGTGACCAGACCGAGTTCGGCGAGGCGCCGCACACCGGTCGTGCCGTAGTAGCGCAGCATCACGTCGGCTTCGTTGCGCAGCGCTGCGACGTGGGTCGCGAAGGGGAGGTCGTGGCGAGTGGTGAGGTCAGCCAGTCCTCGGCCCAGCTCATCGGTCATGTTGGTGACGTAGATGGAGGACGGGCGGCAGCGAACCAGTTCGGAGCGCGACGGCACGAGCGACTCGATCCGCGCGAGGATCGCATCGGCGTCGCGAGTCCGAGTGGGCTTGTCCTCATCGGGCGAACACACCGCGTCGGCCGCCCAAGTGCTGACGGCGCAGCGCATTCCCAGCTCTTCGGCTGCCGATGCGAGTGCTTCGGGGCGGTTGATCGAACCCGCGTCGCCGAGCGTGGTGACGCCGCTGCGGAGCTGCGTCCAGAGCGAATAGCGCGCGACCGCTGTGGCTTCGTCGGGGGTCAGCAGGTCGCCGAAGTCCGCTGAGGAGTCGAAGGACGCCGACACCGCGTGCAGATCGCCGCCGCAGCTGAGGAAACCGGAGTTCGGCCTGGCGAGCCGCATCGCGAAGGTCTCGTGCCAGTGCGCGTTCACGAAGCCCGGCAGCGCCATCATGTGCCGCGCGTCGAGCACGGTCAGCTCGTCCGGCGGGATCTGCGCGACCGCTGGGCCGATCTCCGCCGCCGTGCCCACCTCGGCGATGTGCCCGTCGATGATGAGCAGAGAACCCGTTGGTAGGAAACGGTTTTCTGGGTCGGCAGGGTAGACGCAGGCGTCTTGGACGAGGAGAACGCTCACCGGTCAGGCCGCAGCGTTCAGGTGGGCCAGCCACTGGTCCAGCGTCGGCTCGGTGACCAGCGCCTCGAAGGACACCGGCAGCTTCTGCCTGCGCCAGCGGCTGACAAGGCGCATGATCTCCAGCGAGCTGATGCCGAGCAGCACCAGGTTCGCGTCGCCCGCGATCTCCCGCGTCGGCCGGTTCAGTACAGCCGCCAGGGTCTCGCGCAGTTCGAGTTCAGTCACTGTCATCGCAGGGCCTTCCGGTCGACCTTTCCCAGTGGTGTCAGGGGAAAGGCATCGATGATCTTGATGAGGTCGGGCAGCTTGTACTCGGCGACGTCGCGGCCGTGCATGAAGGCGCGCAGCTCGTCCAGGCTCGGCGCCCTGCCCTTGGGGACGACGTAGGCGCAGATGCGCTCGCCGAGGAACTCGTCTGGAACGCCGACCACCGCGACCCCGGCGACGCCCGCGTGCTCGCCGAGGTGCGACTCGACCTCGCCCGAGGAGATCTTGTCGCCGCCCCGGATGATCATGTCCTTGATGCGGCCCTCGATCACCAGCTCACCGTTCTCGGTCAGCCTCGCCAGATCGCCGGAGCGGTAGAAACCGTCCTCGGTGAACGCCTTCTTGTTGTGCTCGGGCACGCGGTAGTAGCCGCGCGGCGTGTACGGGCCGCGCGTGATCAGCTCGCCGATCTCCCCGGTGGGAACGTCATTTCCTGATTCGTCGGCGATGCGCATCTCGTCGGCGGGGGAGATCGGCGTGCCCTGTGTGTCCAGTGCGTCGACATCGTTCCGGGTGAACGTGAGCAGTCCTTCCGCCATGCCGAAAACCTGCTGCAAGCGGCAGTTCAGCGCCGGGCCGATGCTCTTGACGAACTCGGGCCGCATGCGCGCGCCACCGACTTGGAGCAACCGCAACGTGGAGATGTCGGAGTCCGTCCATTCCGCGACCTCGACCCAGATCTGGGTGAGCGAGGGCACGAGTGCGGTGACGGTGACGCCTTCGCGTTCGATCAGCGAAAAGCACTCATCGGGCGACGGGGTGTCGGCGATGACGGCTTTGCCGCCGTTCCACAGGGTTCCGAGAACGCCAGGGCTGCCCCATGCGAAGTTGAACTCGATCGGCAGCGCGGCGAGGTAGACGTCATCGGCGGAGAGCTCGCAGACGGAGGCCGCCGTGCGCGTCTGGTAGACGTAGTCGTCGTGCATGCGCGGAATCAGCTTGGGAAGTGCTGTTGTACCACCAGAAAGCAGGAAGAACGCGACGTCCGATGGATCGGCCTCGGGGAAGTCCCTTGGTGCTCCTTCAAGGTCTGAGTCCAGGTCGAAGCGCAGCCGGAAGTCGATCTGCTCGGCCATGTCGCGGTAGTCGAAACCGCGATACGTGCCGGGACCGATGTACGCCGTTGCTCCACTGAGTTCCTGGAGGTGGCGGATCTCAGTGTGCCGGTGCGCGGCCAGGGCGAAGACGGGTTTCGCGCCGAGCCGGAACAGGGCGAAGCAGATCGCCACGAACTCCGGGACGTTCGGCAGCTGCACGACAACGCGCTCATCGCGCTTGATGCCGTGGTCGGCGAATCCAGTCGCGAGACGATCGGCCCACGCGTCCAGTTCCGCATAGGAAATCCGGCGGTCACCGTGCACGAGAGCGGTGCGTGGGCCGAATTCCTCCGCCGTGGCGCGCAGCACCGCGCCGAGGGATTCACCGCGCCAATAGCCTTCTGCCCGGTAGCGCTCCGCGAACTCGGCGGGCCAGGGCGTGCATCCGTCCAGCATCACGCGTCCTTCGAAAGGATTTCCACGACGGCGCACCCGGCTTCCATGCCGGTGGTCGCGCCGACCAGCAGCACGAACTCTCCGGTCCGGACCTTTCCGTTGCGCCACAAGTCTTCCAAGCCCAGGAACAGGTCGGCGGCACCCGTGTGCCCGACGGTCTTGGTGTAGTCCCAGATCCCGCGCTCGTCGTCGATGTCCAGCGAGTCCAGGAAAATGGCGTCCAGCGCACCTCGGGAATAGCCCGGGTGGCAGACACGGCTCACCTGGTCGAAGGTGATCCCGGCTTCCTTCAGCGTGCGCTCGACGATCTCGGCGACCTGTTCCCCGAAGTGCAGGATCGGCGGAGCTTCGCCCGCTGCCCACTGCTCGCGCACGCGTTCGCTGCGCTCGTGGAAGTTCAGTCCACGGCCGATCGTGGCGCCCGGCGGGAACAGGTTCTCGCCCGCGCGGTGCAGGATTTCCATGCGGGGGTTGGACAGCGAGCCGATCGCGTGCACTTTCGCGAATCCCGTTCGCCGGGAAACCGCTACCGAGGAAGCGCCGTCGGCGAGCACGAAGAGCTTCGAGGCTCGCCAACGGTCGACGATCGGCGTGGAGAAGTTGTCGGCGGTGGTGATCAGTGCGGTGTCGTGCGCGGGATCGGCGATCAACCGGTGCGCGGCGGCTTCGACTCCGGCGAGCATGCCCAAACAGCCTTGGCGCAGTTCCATCGCGGGGATCGGCCGGTTGAGGGTGTTGAGGAGAACGTAGTGCGCGGCCGACCAGCCCTCGGGTCCTTGCGGATGCGTGGAACTGTGCAGCAGAACGCCGAACTCGTCGGGATCGAGGTTCTCCAGCGCTTTCCTGGCGGCGGCGATCGCCATGTCCGGCGCGGGCTCGTCCGGGCTGACCGTGACCGCTTCCATTTCGCCGAACTCACGTTCCGTCGCGTCGTACCAGCCCTGAGCCACCGCGTGGTCGGTCGTCACACGTGGCGGCAGGTAGCTGCCGATACCGGCTAGGAAGAGGCTTTCGGTCCGCACGGTGGAAGCTCAACACGGAGTGCCCGCGATGGCGTGAGTAGCCGGGTACTCAACTTGCCCCGCTACTCACGCGCACGCCCCCGCGTGCGTGCTGAGGTTTGTTCCGTGGACGTCGCTATCGTGGGCCTGGGCTGTCGTTTCGCCGGTGGAGTCACTTCCCCGGAGCTGTTCTGGTCGTTCCTCATGTCCGGTTCCCGTGCCGTCGGCGAAGTGCCGGACGGGCGCTGGGACGCGGCATGGTCGAAGTCGCGGGAGAACGCGGCGGTGCTGTCGCGGGTGACTTCGCGAGGAGCTTTCCTGGACGACATCTCAGGTTTCGACAACGCGTTCTTCGGCGTTTCGGGAACCGAGGCCGAGCAGCTCGACCCGCAACAGCGCGTGGCGCTCGAAGTCGCGTGGGAAGCGCTCGAACACGCGGGCATCGACCCGACGAAGCTCGCGGGCACGGACACCGGCGTGTTCATGGGCGTCGGCTCGGACGACTACGGGCGGAGACTGCTTGAAGACCTGCCCGAAGTCCGTGCGTGGACGGGGATCGGCGCATCGGCGTGCGCGGTCGCGAACCGCATTTCGTACACGTTGGACTTGCGCGGGCCGAGCTTCTCCGTTGACACAGCCTGTTCTTCGTCGCTGGTGGCGTTGAACCAAGCTTGCCGGAGCGTCGCTTCCGGCGAGTCCCCGTTGGCGCTGGCGGGCGGCGTGATGCTCATGTCCGGCCCGGGGTTGACGGCCGTGCTCGACGAGGCCGGGGCGATCTCGCCGGACGGGCGCTCGAAGGCGTTCTCCGATGCCGCGGACGGGTACGGGCGCGGTGAAGGGTGTGGCGTGGTCGTGGTCAAGCGCCTCTCGGACGCGCTCGCCGACGGTGATCACGTGTGGGCGGTCGTGCGGGGCGGCGCGGTTCGCCAGGACGGCCGGACCGACGGGATCATGGCTCCGTCCAGGGAAGCGCAGGAGCACCTGCTGCGCGCGGCCTACGCCGACGCCGGGGTCGATCCGCGCGAGGTCGGCTACGTCGAGGCGCACGGAACCGGGACGCGCGTCGGTGATCCCATCGAGGTCGGCGCACTGTCCACTGTGGTCGGTGAAGGTGGATGCCTTGTCGGGTCGGTGAAGACCAACCTCGGTCACACCGAGGCCGCCGCGGGCATCGCCGGAGTGATCAAGACCGTGCTCGCGCTGGACGCCGGCGTGATCCCGCCGACCGTGCTGGACGCCGGGCTCCGCCAGGACATCGACTGGGCGGGCTTGGAGGTGGTGACCTCGCCGCGTCCGCTGGAGTCGCGGTTCGCGGGCGTGGCCAGCTACGGGTATGGCGGCACGATCGCGCACGTCGTGCTGGAGCAGGGTTCCTCGCGCGCTCCGTCGCCGGTCGCCTCGCCCGGACTTCGCGTCTATCCGGTGTCCGGGGGGTCTCCGGATGCGGTGCGTGAGCAGGCTTCCCGGCTCGTGTCGGCGATCGGCGAGCGCTCTCTTGCCGACGTCGGGCACACACTGGCCCACCGCCGCGCGCATCTGCCGACGCGCGCGGCGGTGGTCGCCAGCGATCACGCGACCCTCACCGCGGGGCTGGAATCGGTTTCCCCGGTGGCTTCCACTGCTTCGGACGTGGTGTGGGTGTTCTCCGGGCACGGCGCGCAGTGGTCGGGGATGGGCCGCTCGCTGCTGGCCGATTCGTCCGAGTTCGCGGCGGTGATCGACCGACTGGAGCCGATCTTCCTCGCCGAGCTCGGTGTTTCCCCGCGCGAAGTGCTGGAGTCCGGCTCGCTGGGCGGAGTGGACTGCATCCAGTCGATGCTGTTCGCGATGCAGATCGGCCTCGCGGCGGTACTGACGTCGCGCGGTGTTCGTCCGGCGGCGGTGATCGGCCACTCGGTCGGCGAGATCGCGGCGGCCGTCGTCGCGGGCTCGCTGACGGAGGAGCAGGGCGCGCGGTTGGTGTGCCGCCGCTCCCGCCTGCTGCCGTTGGCTGCCGGGCAGGGCGCGATGGCGATGGTGGACATGTCGTTCTCGACGGCTTCTTCTTTGCTGGCCGGGCGCACGGACGTTGTGCCCGCGATCGCGGCTGCTCCGGCTTCGACGGTTCTCGCTGGTACGCCTGCTGCTCTGGACTCGTTCCTGTCCACTTTGGACGGACATGTCGTTCGGCGGGTGGACTCCGATGTCGCTTTCCACTCGCCGCAGATGGAGCCGCTGGCCGTTTCGCTCGCCTCGGCTGTCGCGGATCTTTCGCCTTCGGTTCCTTCTGTTCCTCTGTACGTCACCGCTGTTGCTGATCCGCGTTCTGCTCCGCGTCAGGATGCTTCGTACTGGGCGCAGAACCTGCGCAATCCCGTTCTGTTCAAGGACGCGGTGGAGGCTGCGGTCGAGGACGGTTTCCGCGTGTTCTTGGAGGTTTCCGCGCATCCGGTGGTCAGCCACTCGATCAACGAGGTGCTTGGCGGCAAGGGGGCTGTGGTGCCGTGCCTTCGCCGGAACAAGCCGGAGCTTGCTGGCCTGCTTGCTGCTGTTGCGTCGTTGTACTGCCACGGTGTCGACGTGGACTGGTCGGTGCTTCAGCCCGATGGGGTGCTGGCCGATTTGCCGGGAGTCGCTTGGCAGCACAAGCGTCATTGGGTTTCCGGACCTAGCGCGTCGTTCCCAGCTGACACGTTGCTCGGTACGCCGGTGACTGTGCACGGTTCTTCAACGCGGGTGTGGAATACGACGTTGAACGTGCGTACGCGGCCCTATCCTGGGCGGCATCCCGTGCTGGAAACGGAGATCGTGCCTGCCGCCGTTCTGCTCAACACGTTCCTGACGGCGGGGGAGTGTTCTGGGCTTCGGGATGTCTCGCTGCGGAACCCCGTGGTCGTGCCGTCGTCGGGTGCGCGCGAGGTGCAGATTGTCCGTGATGGCAACATCATGCGCATCGTTTCCGATGGTGCGGTGACGACTTCGGCTTTGTTGGACTTCGGTTCTGGCACCGGCTTTTCAGTTGATGCCTGTACGGAGTTGGCGCCGGACTACGTGATCTCGCGGCTGGCGGAGTTGGGCGTTGCGGCTATGGGATACCCGTGGCGCTTCTCGGAGCTTCGGCGTGGTGATGACGTCCTTTGTGGACAGATGATCACGGACGCCCCTGGCTGGGCTTCGGTGCTGGACGCGGCGCTGTCCATGGCTTCCGTGGTGTTCGACGGGCCTGCCGTGTTGCGGATGCCTTCGCACTTGGCGCGGTTCGGAGTATCTGGGACTGCTCCTTCCTCGGCCGCGATCTCGGTTCGCGTGTCAGGTCCGTCCACTGTGGACGTGTGGGTTTCTGGGGTTGGTGGCTCAGCGTGGTTCGAGGGACTGCGCTACGGAGAGCTCGCCGCAGAGGCTGATTCGCTGGCCGAGCTTCGGTACTCGGTCGACTGGTGTTCTTTGCCCGAGGGTGATTCTGTTCCGCTCTCGTCGGTTTCGGTGCTTGGTGACCCGAAGTTGGCTGCCGCGTTGGGGGTTCCCGAAGGGACTTCCGGCTCGCACGTGTTGTGTTCCGTGGACTCCGTTTCGTCGTTGCTGTCTCTTGTGCGGTCGCACTCCTCCGATTCGCGGTTGTGGTGTGTCACGTCTTCAGCGTCATTGATGGGTGTGAGTCGCGTTCTGGCGAGCGAGCATCCTGATTTCTGGGGCGGCGCCATCGAGCTGCCCTCGTCGCTGACCGCGCTGGACGTGTCGGCTCTGGCACGCGCGTTGTCTTCTCGCGAGCCTGTTCTGGCTGTGCGGGACGGCTCTGTTTTCGTGCCACGGTTGACTCCGGTTTCGGGTTCCGCTTCGTTCCAGTGCAGCCCTTCGGGTACCTATCTGATCACCGGTGGGTTTGGTGCTCTGGGCTTGGAAATGGCTTCACATCTGGCACAGCGCGGTGCTCGCCGATTGGTGCTGCTCGGCCGGACACCGCTGCCTCCTCGTGCTTTGTGGCCTTCGTCTTCCCCGATCCTGGCTTTGGAGGCCGCCGGAGTGACGGTGTTCCCCGTCGCGGCGGACATCGCTGATCTTTCGTCTGTGCGGTCGGCTTTGGAGGCGGTTCAGGCTCCGCCGATCACCGGCGTGGTTCATGCGGCTGGCATTGTCCACAGTGGACTCGTCGGGTCGTTGTCGTCGTCGGACATCGATGCCGTCATGCGGCCCAAGGTTGCAGGCGCGTGCGTGCTCGACGCCTTGTTCCCGCCGGGCTCGTTGGAGTTCATGGTCTTCTTCTCCTCCGCTGGGCCGCTGTTGGGGTTGCCGGGGCAGGCTGCTTATGCGGCGGCGAACGCGTTCCTGGACGATCTGGCTTGTCGTCGGGGCGGGGAGACGGTGAGCCTCGCGTGGACGAGCTGGCGCGGGCTCGGCATGTCGACTTCGGCTGCGGCGACGGACGTGGAGTTGGCGGCTCGGGGAACCGCGGACATCACGGCGGCTCAGGCTCTGCGGGCGTTCGACCAGTCCGTGGGGTGTGGGGAGAACGTGGTGGCTGTGTTGCGGGTGCTGCGGGAGCACGCCGGGCCTCGGCCGTTGGTGCTGTCCTCGGTGGTTGCTTCTTCTGCTCCGGTTGTTGCGGCTTCTGTGGTTTCTACGGTTTCTGTGGATTCCGTGGGAGAGATTGTTGCGGGGGTGTTGGGGGTTGACGCTTCTGTGGTGGGGGAGTCGCGGGCTTTGAGCGAGTTGGGGGTGGATTCGTTGCTGGCTTCTGCTGTGCGGGTGGAGTTGGAGAAGGCTGTGGGGGTGGCTTTGCCTGCGACGTTGTTGTGGAACTATCCGTCTGTGGGGGCGATTGTGGGGTATTTGTCTGGGGTTGTTCCGGCTGGGCTTTCTGGTTGAGTGGGGTTTTCTGGGTGTGGGGCTGTTCCGGGTGGGGGCGGCTGGGGTTCCGGGTGTGGGACGGCTGGGGTTCCGGGTCGGGGACGGCTGGGCTTCCAGCCCGCGTCGGTTCCAGCGTGGGGTCGGCTTGACCTGGGGGCCCCTTGCGCGTGCCGTCGTAGGCCGGGCGGGCACGGGATGGATCCCGGCCCCGCTGGGAAGCGTATGGCACGCGCACCCCAGGTAAAGCCGACCCGGTTTGTCTCGCGACTTACGTTCCAGCGTGGGGCGTTTTTGGCGTTGTCGACGCCTGGCAATTCATCCTTTAGGGCCATGATCGTCTATTTTATTCACGTAGAATAGGAGTATGGACCCTGACGCCGTCCTGAAGGCGGCCTTCACGGGCATGGGTAAAGCCGTAGCTGAGTTTTCGGTGACCCTGCTCAACTATGTGTCCGATCTTGAACCTCGTGATCGGGAATTCTCTGAAGAGCTGTTGATGCGTGAACTGCGCGTGTCGAGGGTGAAAGCGGGTTGGTTGATCGACCGTGCCACCGACCTCACCTCCCGCCCGGGAGTGTTGAAGGCGATGGTCGAAGGCCGGGTCGATGAGGGCAAAGCGCTCATGATCATCGACCTGCTCCGAGTTCTCTCGGTCGCGCACGCCGCGATCGCCGAAGAAGCTCTGTTGGCGCATGCGGAGAAGAACTCCTACTCGACGACGCGTCAGTACGCGGTCCGGTTCATCCACCGACTCGATCCGAAGGCTGCTGAACGCCGGTTCACGGAGAAGCGCAAGGCCCGCATGGTGGAGAAGATCAACCTCGACGACGGCATGGCTCTCATCAGGTTGATGATGACCGCCCATGACGCGGCGATGGTCTATGACCACGTCAACCGCATCGCCCGATCCCTCCCGAAAGATGACCGGACCCTGGATCAGAAGCGCTCCGATGTCGCCCGGGACTTGTTGTTGGGCCATGACACTCCGGCACCGCAGGGGCAGACGATGGTGTACCTGACGATGCCGATCACCTCAGCGTTCGGTATGACCAACGACCCGGCGATCCTCGGCGGTTACGGGCCGATCCCGGCCCGGATCGGCCGGGATATCGCAGCGGGTGGGATCTGGAAGCGGATCTTGACCGATCCAATGACCGGCATGGCTGAAGAGATCAGCCACGTCTACCGGCCGTCCCCGCAACAACGGGAGTTGATCGCCGCCCGGTATCCCACGTGCATGGCCATCGGATGCAACCAACCCGCACACCGCTGCGACCTCGACCACTGCTGCCCGTTCGACGGGACGAACACCACACTCAACAACCTGCGGCCGAAATGCCGCAGGCATCACCGGATGAAGACGCACTCCAACTGGAAATGCGAGAACCAACCCGACGGGACACACACCTGGACCACGCCGAACGGGAAGACCGAGGACGTGCACCCGGTGCCGATCGCGGAACCGGCGCCCTTCTGACACGAGCGCATCAGTCGCGCACCTACTCACCCCGCTCGGTGGCACTCCGGTACAGCTGGGCGTATCGCGCCAGCAGGTCGACGAGTGTGTGGCATTCCCATGGACCCTTGTAGACGGACCGGCGGTCATCGCCTCGCCGTCGTACAAGTCGCGGGCCCGGGAGATCGTGCTTGCCATGTGTGCGGTGACGGCGGCTGCCATCGGCGGGTGGACAAACCTGAGCGGGACGCCTTGGGTGGCAAGGGCTCCGCAGGGGAACGACTCGGCGCCGAGCACAGGACGGCGTCCCATGCTTGTGCGGAAAGCGCGGAGCTGCCACGGAACTGCAACGCCTCGGCGGTCTTACGGTCGACCATCGCGCGCGGTCACAGGGCGAACGTGGGGCGGTAGAGGTCGACCCAGTGGTAGAGGTCGAGAACGCGCTCCAAGCCCTGCCGAACGGGACCGGAGACGGACGTGGAGCCGACGGCCGCGTGCAGCCAGGAGCGGTCGATCAGCGAGAACACGGGATTGTCCTTCTCGGACAGCACATCGGCGGCCTGGGCTTGCAGAGCGGTGACGTACTGGGCGGACTGGACGGAAGGGTAGGGGCTCTTCACGCGGTCGGCGACGGATTGGGGGAGCACGTGGCGGACAGCCGCGCGGAGGAGGCTCTTCTCACGGCCGTCGAAGTGCTTGAAAGCCCAAGGGGCGTTGTAAACGTACTCGACCAAACGGTGGTCGCAGAAGGGAACGCGCACTTCGAGGCCGGTGGCCATGGACATGCGGTCCTTGCGGTCCAACAGCGCCCGGACCAAGCGGGTCAGGTGCAGGTGGCAGATGACCCGCATCTGGCGCTCGGACGCGGACTCGGTGTCGAGGAACTCCACCTCTGACACGGCCGCCGCGTACTGGTCGGCGACGTAGGAATCAAGATCGAGGTCGAGGTCCTCGCGGAGCACGGCCGTCCGATCGGTGTTGATGGAGTGCGAGAACGTCAGCCAGGGGAACGTGTGGGTGGCCTTGGTCCGGAACCAGGGGTAGCCGCCGAACACCTCATCGGCGGACTCGCCGGAGAGCGCGACGGTGGACTCCTGGCGGATCGCCTTGAACAGCAGGTAGAGCGAGGCGTTGATGTCGCCGAGGCCCAACGGGATGTCCCACGCGCTGACGACGGCGCGGCGCAGCGAGGGGTCGGACAGGGCGGTGGGGTCGAGGATCACGTTGGTGTGCTTGGAACCGACGAAGTCGGCGACCTCGCGGACGAATCCGGCGTCGGAGGTGGAGCGCAGCTCGTCGGGGATGAACTCGCCGGTGAAGTCGACGGAGAACGTGCGGAGGTCGGGGATCGCCTGGGCGGCCAGGCCGGTGAGCGCGCTGGAATCGAGGCCGCCGGACAGGAGAACGCACTGGGGCACATCGGCGACGAGCTGCCGGGCGACGGTGTCGGTGAGGAGATCGCGGACGGTCTCGATCGTGGTGTGGCGATCATCGGGGTGCGCGGCAGTGACCAGCGACCAGTACCTGTGGGAACGAAGTCCCGAACTAGTCAACGTGAGCACAGTGCCGGGTGGGACCTCGTGCATGTCCTTCCACAGCGACCAGCCGGGCGCCTTGGTCTGGCCGAACAGCTCCTGGAGGCAGGAGCGGTCGATCACCCGCGAAGCCAACGGGTTGGCGAGGATGGACTTCGGCTCGGACCCGAACAGCAGGCCGTCCGGAGTTCGCTGGTAGTACAAGGGTTTGACGCCGAGGCGGTCGCGGACGAGAACGAGCTTCTGCTCCCGCGAGTCCCACAGGGCGAAGGCGAACATGCCGTTCAGGCGCTCCGCGACGGCCGCGCCCCAACGGAGATAGCCGCGAAGGACGACCTCGGTGTCGCTGCGCGTCCGAAAGTTCTGCGGACCCAACTCAGCGCGGAGCTCGGTGAAGTTGTAGACCTCGCCGCTGTAGACGAGGGTGACGCCGTCGGCCTCCATGGGCTGGACGCCGCCGGCAAGATCGATCACGGAGAGGCGGCGGTGGCCGAGCGCGACCTGCGGGCGCAGCCACGTGCCCGTCTCATCGGGGCCGCGGCGCGACAGGGTGTCGGTCATCGCGGCGAGCACGTCCGCGTGCTGGGTGAGGTCAGTGTCGTAGGCGGCCCAACCGGTGATGCCACACATCGTGCGTCCCTAGGGGTGGAGGCGGACGGGGAGGGCTTCGAGGCCGTGCATCTGCGTGCTCTTGCGCCAGCGCAGCTCGGAAGCGTCAACGGCCAGCTCGATCCGCGAGAACCGGGCCAGCAGGTGGCCGATCGCGATCTCGCCTTCGAGGCGGCCCAGCGGAGCGCCGACGCAGTAGTGGATGCCGTGGCCGAAGCCGAGGTGCGCGCCGGTCGGCCGGGTGATGTCGAGCTTGTCGGGCTCGGGGAACCTTGTGGCGTCACGGTTTCCGGCCAGCAGCGACACCATGACGAACTCGCCCTCGGGGATCTCCACCTCGCCGACCAGCACGGGGGCCGTGGTGTAGCGCGGAGAAGCCATGTTGTTCGGCGTCTCGTAGCGCAGGAACTCCTCGATGGCGTTGGGCAGCAACCCGGGGTCCGCACGCAGCGCCGCGAGCTGCGACGGGTGTTGCAGCAGCCCGAGAACGCCGTTGCCGATCAGGTTCACGGTCGTCTCGTAGCCGCCGATGAGCAGGATGAACGTCATCGCGATCAGCTCGGGCACCGCCAGCTGGTCGCCGTCCTCGGAAGCGTGCACCAGCGCGGAGAGCAGGTCGTCGGTCGGCGCGGCCCGCTTCTGCTCGGCCAAGCCCGCGAGGTAGCCGGCCATCGCGCCGGAAGCGGCACCGATCTGCTCCGGTGGCGCGGTCGAGACCATCGCGTTGGACCAGCCGCTGAACTGCTCCTGGTCCTCGGCGGGAATGCCCATCAGCTCGCAGATCACCATGATCGGCAGTGGCAGCGCGAACGCCTTGATCAGGTCCACGCTGTCCACAGTGGACATCTCGGCCAGCAGCTGGTCGGTGATCTCCGCGATGCGCGGGCGGAGCCGGGCGATCGTGCGCGTGGTGAACGCCTTGGTGACCAGCTTGCGCAGCCGCGTGTGATCCGGCGGGTCCACGTTGAGCATGTGCGCGGCCAGCGAGCGGGAGAACTCGATCTTCTTGCCCTCGGCCAGCAACCGTTGGTGCTCAAGGCGGTCGTAGACGCCGTCGCTGCTGAGCCGGGGATCGGTGAGCAGCGACCGCGCCTCGGCGTGCCCGGTGACCAGCCACACCCGCATCCCGTCGGGCATCAGAACCGGCCGCGCGGGCCCCTCGCGGCGCAGCCGGTCGGCCAGCTCGTGCGGGTTCTGCAAGTACTCCGCGTCGAGCCGGGGCAGCTCCTCTACGTTCTGCATGGTCGTTCCTCCAGAAGCAGCGCGGGCAGGTCCTCCGGCCGCGCGAGCACGTCATCGGTGTGCCCGCTGACGGCGACACGGCCGTCGACGAGCACGAGAACGCGGTCGGAGACCGCGGCGGCAACATGGGCGTCGTGGGTGATGAACACGACCGCGAGCCCGTGCCGCTGCCGGAGTTCGCCGAGCAGGCCGAGCACGCCCGCCTGCGTCGAAGCGTCCAGCGCTGAGGTGATCTCGTCGCAGACGAGGACTTTCGGTTGCGCGGCAAGCGCTCTGGCGAGCGCGACGCGTTGCCGCTGGCCGCCGGACAGCTCACCGGGAAGTCGTGAAGCGAACTCGGTGGGGAGCCCGACCGCGTCGAGCAGGCGGTCCACCTCGGCGTCGTAAGGCTTGCGCATTCCTCGGATCTTGCGCAGCGGTCGGACGAGTGCGGTGCGGACGTCCTGACGCGGGTGCAGCGACTCGGCCGGATTCTGCGGCACGAGCTGGATGTCCGAGCCGGTCACCGACCCGTCGCTGGGCTTGTGCAAGCCGACCAGGCACCGCGCGAGCGTGCTCTTGCCGACGCCGGAAGCTCCGAGGATCGCCAGGCATTCGCCCTCACGGACGTCGAGGTCAACGTCCTTGAGAACGCGGTTCGAGCCGTGGCCCGCGTGCAAGCCGTTGACGTGCAGCGCAACCGGACCATCCGAAGTGGACGGTGTGCGCGGAACCGAAGTGCGGGTCGGCGTGGAACCGTCCACAGTGAACACGCGGTCGACGAGACTGTCCACAGTGTCCAGATCGTGGCTGATCCACAACAGAGCGACGCCGCTGTCGCGAAGCCGCTTCAGCTCCTCCAGCACCTCCGCCTTGGCCAGCACGTCCAGCGCGGTGGTCGGTTCGTCCAGCACCAACAGCCGTGGTTCGCGAGCGAGGGCAATGGCGAGCGCGACGCGCTGTTGCTGACCGCCGGACAGCTGGTGCGGGTAGCGGCCGACCAACGTGGAAGGAAGCCCGACTCGGGCGAGCGGCAGGTCAGCGCCAACCTTCGCATACGGGTTGAGCAGCAGGCCCGGGTCCTGGCCGAGGTAGCCGACGACGCCTCCGCGCACTCCGGGAGCCGGGGTGGGGAGCATCGCGTGGCCGTCCACATAGGACTGACCGCCGACGTGCCGCACTCCGGGGCGCAGATGGCCCAGCACCGCCAGGGCCAGTGTGGTCTTGCCGGAGCCCGACGGGCCGAGCACTCCGACGGCCTCGCCCGGCGCGATCGTGAGGTTCACGCCGTCCAGCAGCAGGCGACCGGAGGCCGCGAGGGAAAGATCGTCCAGCTCTACCAGTGGTTTCATCCGAGCATCCCCCTGGAGTGCCGCGCCACGCGGTCAGCGAAGAGGTTCGAACTCACCGCGAGCAAGGCCACGCCGAGCACCGGCACGAGCAACGCCCACGGCTGCAAGGACGCCCCGGGCAGTGCTTCCACGATCAGCAAACCCCAGTCGGAGTCGGACACGCTCAACCCCAGGAAGCCCGCAGCCGCAACGAGATGAACCGACGTGACGAAGCGCATACCGGCGTCAGCCAACACTGTTCCGCCTACGAGAGGCAGGATTTCCCGGCCCAGCAACCACGCCCAGTTCTCGCCGCGCGCGATCGCGATCTCCACGTGCGCACGCCCAACGACCTGTGCGGCAGCGGCTTGCGTGACCCGCGCGGCGAGCGGTGCGCCGACTACCGCGACCGCGAGCACGAGCCCCACGCGGTCGGGCATGGCCGTCAAAGTCAGCAGCAGCACCAGAATCGGTGGCACGGCGGCGATGGCGTCCAACGGCCACATCAATGCCTGCCGCTTCGTCAGCGCAACAGCCAGGCCGATCACCGCGCCAAGCAGGACTCCGGCCAGCGCGGCGGCGAGGCTGGTCAGCACCAACGGCCGACCGCCGTGCAGCATGCGCGACAGCACATCGCGGCCGAGGTGGTCGGTCCCGAAAGGCAGCACCCAGGTCGGCCACGAATACGGCACTCCGACCGGTTTGGTCGGCGAGTTCGCGGCGAACTCCGGGCCCAGGAGCACGATCAGCGCCGCGACGGCGGCGAACGCGCGCTTCACGACGTGGTCCGAAGGCGAGGCGTGAGCAGGCGGATCGCGACATCTGCGAACAGCAGGGCGAGCACCATCGCGCCGCCGAGGATGAGCGTCAACGCCTGCACGACCGGGAGATCTCCGGACTGCACCGAAACCACCAGCAGCTCGCCGATCCCCGGATAGCCGAAAACCTTCTCCACCAGCACTCCGCCGCCGATGAGGCTCACACCGGTCACGAGCCAGACCTGCACGGCGACCGGCAGCACCGCGGGAACGACCGCCGTGCGGAACACGGTTCGCGAAGGAACCCCGTTCAGTCGCATGAACTCGACGTGCGGCGACCGCAGCGCTGTCGAAGCCGTTGAGCGGATCACCCTGATGGCATAGGACATGCCGAGCGCGAGCAGGCTCAACACGGGCAGCACCAACGCCGACGGGTACGCGAGCGGACTGGAACCGGCCGGGATCAACGAGACCGCGGGGAACCACCTGAGCGTGATCGCGAACAGCAGCACCAAGCCCACGGCCAGCACGAACTCCGGGATCGACGCCAGCACGAGGGCTCCGGCCGACACCGATCGCCGAGTGGCCGCGAGCAGGCCGAGCCCGAGCGACAGCGGCACGAGCAGCACGAGGCTGATCCCGGCCAGCAGAACGGAGTTCCCGACGCGATCGCTCAGCATCTCCGACACCGGCTTGCCCGTGGCCGACCGGCCGAGGTCCCCCTGGACCAGGCCGCTGACCCATTCGCCGTAACGCACCAGCACGGGCCGGTCCAGGCCGAGCTGATGTCGCGCGGCCTCAACGCGTTCCGGTGTCGCGGTCGGGCCGAGCCGGGTGGTGACGGGGTCACCGGGAAGCAGCTCCACGCCGACGAAGACCAGGAACGACAACAGCGCGAGCAGGACAGCGCCGGTAGCCAGCCTGCGGATCACGCCAGTCCGGCTTTGCCGAGGTACGGGTACTTGGCGAGACCGCGCACCTCGACGCCCGCGACGGCCTTGCGCTCCAGGCTCAACGTGTCGGCCAGACCCCAGACGATCGTGTTGCCGCGATCGGCCATCACGTCCTGAACGGTCGTCCACGCCTTGCGCTTGGCGGCGTCATCGACGGCGGCGAGACCCTCCGCGAGGGCGGCGTTGAGCTGCGTGTCGTTCAGCGCGAGCGACGGGTAGGCCGCCAGGCGCGCGTAGGTCACCGGCAGCGGCAGCGCGCCGATGGAGAACGTGACGCCGTGGCTGGCCGCCATCGCCTTCGGCTCGAAGAACTCAGCCACCCCAACGATGTCCGGCTTCACCTTGAGGCCGACCTCGCGCAGCTGCTCGGCGAGGAGCTGGGTGGAGGCGTTGTAGCCGACCTCGTACTCCGTCGACCGAATCGTGATCGACGCGCCCTCGGCACCGGCTTCGCGGAGCAGCTTCCGGGCCTCGTCGACGTTGCGCTGC
Source organism: Allokutzneria multivorans (assembly GCF_039537405.1). Lineage (NCBI taxonomy): Bacteria > Bacillati > Actinomycetota > Actinomycetes > Pseudonocardiales > Pseudonocardiaceae > Allokutzneria > Allokutzneria multivorans. The sequence continues at coordinate 38,976 of NZ_BAABAL010000008.1, forward strand.
ACGGGCCCCCGGTCGGCGAAGTACTCGGTACCGAAGCCGTAGAGGTCATTGCCGGGCTCGCCGTAGCCGAGCAGCACACTGTCCACAAGGGACTGGCGGTCGACGGCGAGCCGGATCGCGCGGCGGGCCCGCGGGTCGTTGAACGGCGCGATCGTGGCGTTGAGCACGAAACCGAAGCCCACGCGGTTCTTGCGACCGGCCGTGCGCACCTCGACGTCGGGGCTGCCGCTGCCCGCCTTGGCCATGCTGAACGGGATGTCACCGGCGTAGTCGGCCTGCCCGGTGCGAACCGCGTTCACCTTGGCCTGCGGGTCCGTGAGGCTCAGCAGTACCAGTTCGTCCACGGTGCCGGGAGAGTCCCAGTACCGGTCGAACCTGGTCAGCCGCGCCTCGCGACCGGCGTCGAAGGCGGCGACGCGGTACGGGCCGGTGCCGATGGCGGTGGCCGGGGCGAAGGAGGTGGCGCCGTCCTTGACCACCTTGGTCAGGAAGGCGGCGATGATCAGCGCCGGGTCGCCGATCGGTTGCAGCGTCGGCACGACCAGCGTGCGGTCGTCGCGCACCTGGACCTTCGCCAGGTCGAAGTAGCTCTGCAGCTCGCTGGGCATGGGGCGCTCCGGCGCGCTCATGTAGCGGAAGCTGTAGGCGACGTCCTTGGCGGTGAACGGCGAACCGTCGTGCCACACCACGCCGTCGCGGAGCTTGAGCACGAAGGACCTTCGATCCGGCGCGGGCTCGGCGGACAGCGCCAGGCGCGGCGTCGCGCGGCCGTTGTCGATGGAGAACAGCGAGTCGAAGAGCACGTCGTTGCGGACGAAGTCCACCGGCGACATCGAGTCGAACGGGTTGAGCGTGTCCGCGGTGCCGCCGCCGGTGAACACCGCGCGCAGGCTGCCGCCCTTGCGGGGCAGGCGACCCGGGACGTTCTCCACGGGCGCCGAACCCGGAGCGCTCGGGCCGCAGCCGCCGAGCAGCGTCGCGGTCCCGAGCGCGAGCCCGGCCGAACGCAGCAGGGCACGACGACTGAACGGCATGGGGAACCTCCGGAACGGGCCGAGCGGGGATGTTAGGTCGACCTAAGCGCGGTCAAGGTAACAAGCCGTCCAGGCGAGTTCAACGGCCAGATTCCAAGAGCGCGCTTCGTCACGTGAACGGTCCGTGACCGGGGCGAACGCTGCGTGACCCGTGCGTACATCAGCATGTGACGATGCCGGAATCCGCGCTTAGTGTGCTGGTGCGCCAAGGAAATCCACGGACAAACGCGAATCCTTGACCGTCCACTGTGTACACATTCGGGCGTTCGCATGGGTTCTGGATCACGTGCGGGGCGACCGCCTCGATATTTGGTAAGGGTTACCTTAGTCTCTTGAACGCTGAACAAGAGCTTCGTCTGGAGAGGATCGCGATGAGCCCACGCTGGCTGCGCTGCCGCACCCCCCGTGCCGCCGCGCGCACGCGCCTGGTCTGCTTCCCGCACGCGGGGGGCTCCGCGAGTTTCTTCGGCACCTGGGGCGCCGGGCTGCCGCAGGACGTCGAGCTGTGGGCCGTGCAGTTCCCCGGGCGTGAGGACCGGATCGCCGACGCGGTCCCGGCCTCGATGGCCGAGGTCGTCGCCGGAGTGCTCGCCGACCTCGGCCCGCTGCTGGACCGCCCGCTCGCCCTGTTCGGGCACAGCATGGGCGCGGTCGCGGCGTACGAGGTGGCTCGCGCGCTCGAAGCTCGCGGTGAGGCTCCGACCAGGGTTTTCGCCTCCGCGAGGCACGCCCCGGACGAGCTGGTCGGCGGCGACATCCACCTCCGCGACGACGCCGGGCTGGTCGAGGAGGTCGTGCGCGTCGGCGGTGCCGGGGCCGAGGTGCTCAAAGCGAATCCCGAGCTGTGGCCGGTGTTCCTGCCCGCCATTCGCGCGGACTACCGCGTGGAGGAGACCTACCGCCACCTTGCCGGGGCACCGCTGCGCGCGCCGATCACCGCCGTCGTCGGTGAGGACGACAGCGAGGTGACTCCCGCTCAGGCGGAGCGCTGGAGCGACTTCACCACGGGCGGCTTCGACCTGCGCGTGGTGCCGGGTGATCACTTCTACCCCGTGCGGCACAACGCGATGCTCCTCGACTTGCTGACATGTCAACTCAACGAAGTGAAGGACGTCCTGCGGTGACCATCGACCTGCTCGGCACCGTCGCGGCCGTGCTCAAGGTGCCCGCCGATTCCCTTGACGAGCACGCGAACCTCATCGAGTCCGGCATGGACTCCATCGCGATGATGCGGGTGGCGGGCAAGCTCCGCCGCGCGGGCGCCAAGGTGAGCTTCGCCGACCTCGCGGAGCGCCCGGCCGTGGCCGCGTGGCGGGAACTGTTGGGGGAGAAGGTTTCCCCGGTGGTCAGCGCGCAGGTCGACGAGCTCTCGCCGTTCGACCTGGACCCGCTCCAGCATGCGATGTGGATCGGCCGCGAAGAGGGCGTCGCCGCGCATTTCTACGCCGAGTTCGAGGTTGAGGACATCGACCCGGAGCGCCTGGAAGCGGCCGTCCGCGCGGTGATCGACCGGCACGGCATGACTCGCGTTTCCGTTGACGCCAATGGGCGGCAGCGCATTTCCCCGGTGAGCACGTGGCCCGGCCTGAAGATCCACGACGGGGACGTGCGGGCCGAGCTTTCCGAGGGAATCGCTGACGGCAGGGTCTTCGACGTCCAACTGTCGCGTGTGGACGGACGATTCAGGGTGCACGTGAACCTTGACATGGTCGCCGCCGACGCGATGAGCCTGCGCATCCTGGTCAACGACATCGCGCGCGCCTACCACGGCGAAGTGTTGCCGCCCTTGGACTACAGCTTCCCGCGCTACCTCGCCGACCGCGCCGCGAGCCGCGAGGTGGAGCAGGACAGGCAGTGGTGGCTCGACAAGCTCGGCGAGCTGCCCGGAGCGCCGTCATTACCCGTGGTGCCCAGCAAGGACTTACGTGTCAACCGCCGTCAGTTCTGGTTGGACCCCAAGGCTTCCGAGCAGCTCCGCGAGCGTTCGCGCAGCCTCGGCCTCACGCCCTCCGTCGTTCTCGCCACCGCTTTCGCCGAGGTCGTCGGGGCGTGGAGCAGCGAGCAGAACTTCCTGTTGAACATCCCCGTTTTCGGCCGTGAGCCCTTGCACGACGATGTCGATTCCTTGGTGGGCGCGTTCTCCAGCTCGGTGTTGCTGGGCGTGCGCACGGGATCTCCTTTTGTGAAGGCGTGTCGCCGTGTTCAGCGCGATCTGCGCGAGGCCTCCAGCCACTCCGGCTTCACCGGCGTGGACGTGCTGCGCGAGCTGACGCGCGCCAACGGCGAACAAGTGGTCGCCCCGGTGGTCTTCGCGAGCACCTTGGACTTCGGCGAGCTGAACGGGCTCGGACGGCCGGTGTGGATGATCTCGCAGGGGCCGCAGGTGTGGCTCGACGCGCAGGTCACCGAGCTGGACGGCGGCATCCTGCTCAGCTGGGACGCCCGCGAGGCGATCTTCGCCGAAGGCGTGCTCGACGCGATGTTCGCCGCCTTCACCGACCTGGTCACCGACCTGCCCTGGGACGAGCCGGTCGGCGCGATGGGGCCCGTCAGGGCGTGGACCGAGGGCGAAGCCCCGGGGAAGCCGCTGTACCAGAGGTTCTTCGAGGTCGCCGAGACCGAGCCCGAGCGCACCGCCTTGGTGTGGGGCGAGGACGGCGTGATGAGCTACGGCGACCTGTCGCTCAAGGCTCGCCGGGTCTCCACGATGCTGATCTCCCAAGGCATTCAGCCCGGTGACGCGGTCGGCATCACCCTGCCCAAGGGGCCGGATCAGGTGGTCGCGGTGCTCGGCGTGCTCGCGGCCGGGGCCTACTACATCCCGTCCGGTGTGGACATTCCCGCCGCACGCCGCGCGCAGGCCCACGCCGCCGCGAAGGTCGTGCTGACGGAGTCCGTCATGGCGGACGCGATCGACCACCGGCCGTTGGACGCCGTGGTTTCTGTGTCCGGTGAACACCTGATGTACGTGATCTTCACTTCGGGCTCGACCGGTGTGCCCAAGGGTGTTGAAGTCCCGCACCGCGCGGTCGCGAACACGGTCGAAGCGGTGAACGAGCACTTCGGCGTCAGCCGAGATGATCGCACGATCGCACTGTCCGCTTTGGACTTCGACCTCTCCGCCTACGACCTGTTCGCCTTCCTCGCGTTCGGTGGCAGCGTCGTGCTGCTGAACGAGGAGCAGCGCCGCGACGCGCACGCGTGGGCGGAACTCATGCGGCGGTGGGACGTCAGCGTGGTCAGCTGTGTGCCTGCCTTGCTGGACATGCTGATCGTCGCGGGCAACTTCGGCGACCGCCTGCGGCTGGTCATGCTCGGCGGCGACTGGGTGACCGTCGACCTGCCCGGACGGCTGCGCGAGCTGAGGCCGGGCTGCCGGTTCGCCGGGCTCGGCGGCATGACCGAGGCTGCGATCCACGCGACGGTCTTCGAGGTCGACGAGGTGGACCCGAGCTGGAAAGCCGTGCCGTACGGGAAGCCGTTGCGCAACATGCGATGTCGCGTTGTCGACGCGCACGGCCGCGACTGCCCGGACTGGGTCGCGGGAGAGCTGTGGGTCTCCGGAGCCGGTGTGGCTCGCGGCTATCAGAACGACGTTTCCCGGACTGCGGAGAAGTTCGTCGAGTTCGACGGCGCGCGGTGGTACCGGACCGGCGACCTCGCCCGGTACTGGCCGGACGACACAGTGGAGTTCCTCGGCCGCACGGACCACCAGGTCAAGATCCGTGGCCACCGCATCGAGCTGGGGGAGATCGAGGCGGCACTCACCGCCTTCCCCGGTGTCGCGCAGGCGATCGCGGTCGTCACCGATGAGCGCAGGCTCGCTGCCGCCGTCACGATGGCACCCGACCGCGACCTCATCGCGTCCTTTGTGGACTATCTGCTGGAGATGGCGCCCGACACCGACGCGCCTTCGGTGACGCAGTGGCTCGTCGACCGCGACCCCGCGCCGTGGACCACCGCTCGGTGGCAGGGCGGGCCTTTCGCTCACGCGCTCGCTGAGCGCACGGACGAACTCGTCGCGATCCTGCACGGAGACGGCGACATCACGGAGTTCGACCGGCTCGGAGACGTCGATCTCGAAGCACTGCAAGCATCCTTGGTGGAGCGGCTTCCTGCGGTGATGGTGCCGGACCGCGTGGTCGTCCTGCCCTCGCTGCCGATCACCGCCAACGGCAAGATCGACCGCGCCGCGCTCAAGCGCGATCTGTCCATTAAGGACGTTGAGGTCTTCTCGCCTCCGATCGGCCCTGTGGAGGAGATCGTCGCCGACGCCTGGTCGGAGCTGCTGGGCGTGCCGGTGCTCGGGCGTGAGCAGAACTTCTTCTTGCTGGGCGGGGATTCCCTGCTCGCGACCCGCCTCGTCGGCAGGCTCAACGCGGCGGGCCTCGGCAACGTCGCGCTGGCCGCGCTGTTCGCGAACCCGACGCTCGCCGCTTTCGCCGCGACCTTGACCGAGGGCGCCGCGCTCGTCACGCAGGTCGTCGCCGACCACGCCAGTCGCTTCGAGCCGTTCCCGCCGACCGATGTGCAGCGCGCGTACTGGATCGGTCGCGGTGAGGACTTCACGCTCGGCGGCATCGGCAGCCACTTCTACCGCGAGTACTCCGTCCCGGACCTTGACGTCGCTCGGCTCGAAGCTGCGGTGAACGCGCTCGTGTCCCGGCACGACATGCTCCGAGTGGTCTTCGACGAGCACGGTCAACAGCGCGTGCTCGCCGAGGTGCCCGACTATCGCGTGTCCACTGTGGACAGCCTCCGCGAGGAGATGTCGCACAAGGTCTTCGACCCGGCGGTGTGGCCGTTGTTTTCCGTGACAGTGTCCCGGAACGGCGTGCTCGGCATCGGCACGGACAACCTGATCTTCGACGCGCTGAGCGTGCTGACGTTCTACTCCGAGCTCGGCGCGCTCTACGCCGACCTTGAGGCCGAGCTGCCGCCGGTCGGGATGTCCTTCCGGGACTACGTCCTCACCGCGACCCCGGCCGCTGATAAGGCCGAGGAGTACTGGACCGCGCGCCTGCCCGAGCTGGCGCCCGCGCCGCAGCTGCCGTTGGCCGTGGACCCCGCCGAGATCGAGCGCCCGCGCTTCCTGCGCCGGGAATCGGTGCTCGACGCGCGGCGGTGGGAGGCGATCACCGAGCGAGCGCGGGAGTGCGGCGTCACGCCGTCGGCGGTGCTGATGTCGGCCTTCGCCGATGTGCTCGGCCGGTGGAGCGGGCGCGCCGACCTCACCCTCAACGTCACGCTGTTCGACCGCCGCGAGGCGCACCCGGACATCGCCAACGTGATCGGCGACTTCACGTCGTTGATCCTGGTCGATCACCACCCCGTCGCGGGGGAGGCGTGGGCCGACGGCACGCGCAGGCTCCAGGAACGCCTGTGGGGAGCGCTTGATCACCGCGAGGCGTCGGCGGTGTGGGTGCTGCGCGAGCTGGCGAAGCGCGCGGGCGAGGCCGAGGTGACCATGCCTGTGGTCTTCACCAGCGCGCTCGGCCTGCCGTTCCCGGAGAACTCCCTGCTGGCGGAGCCGGTGTGGGGGATCTCGCAGACCCCGCAGGTGTGGCTCGACCACCAGGTGTCCGAAGTGGATGGTGGGATCGCGCTCGTGTGGGACGCCGTGGAGGAGCTGTTCCCGGCGGGGATGGTGGACGCGATGTTCGCCGCCTACCTCGAAGAGCTGGACTGGCTGGCCACGACCGAGTGGTCGGCTCCGGCCCCTGATCTCCTGCCCGTTGCCCAGCGCGAGGTGCGCGCCACCGTCAACGCGACGGAGGGGCCGAGCCCGGAGATGTTGCTGCACCAGGAGTTCTTCCGCATCGCGGAGGAGTCGCCGTCGCTTCCCGCGCTGCTGTGGGGAACTGACGGCTCGCTGAGCTACGGCGCGCTCGCTGACCGCGCTCGGCGGGTGGCGTCCCTGCTGCTGGCGGAGGGGGTGCGGCCAGGGGAGACGGTCGCGGTCACCCTGCCCAAGGGCGTCGACCAGATCGTTGCGGTGCTTGGTGTTCTGGCCGCCGGTGCGGCTTACGTGCCCATCGGTGTCGACCAGCCGCCTGTGCGGCGCGAGCGCATTCTCCGGCTGTCCGGGGCGCGCGTGGTCGTCACGCCGGAGCTGCTCAGGAAGTCGGAGAGCGCTGAGCCCGCGCCGGTCGTGCTGGGTGCTGACCAGCTCGCGTACGTGATCTTCACGTCCGGCTCGACCGGAGAGCCGAAGGGTGTGGAGATCACCCACTTCGCGGCGATGAACACCATCGCGGACATCAATTCCCGCTTCGAGGTCACCTCCGCGGATCGCGTGCTCGCAGTGTCCGCGCTGGACTTCGACCTGTCGGTCTACGACGTGTTCGGCCTGTTGTCCGCCGGCGGCGCGGTGGTGCTTGTCGAGGAGGAGTCCCGCCGCGACGCCCGCCGCTGGCTGGAGTTGGTGCAGCGGCACGGGGTGACCGTGTGGAACACCGTGCCCGCGTTGCTCGACATGCTGTTGATCGTCGCGGATGAGGTGCCGCTGCGACTGGTGCTGGTCTCCGGCGACTGGGTCGGCCTCGACCTGCCCGGCAAGCTCGACTGCCGGTTCATCGCGCTGGGTGGCGCAACCGAGGCGTCCATCTGGTCCAACCACTTCGAGGTCAACGCGGTCGATCCGGCCTGGAAATCGATTCCGTACGGTTTCCCGCTGCGCAACCAGCAGTTCCGCGTGGTGGACGCCTTCGGCCGCGACTGTCCTGATTGGACTCCCGGCGAGCTGTGGATCGGCGGCGCGGGCGTCGCCCTGGGGTATCGCGGAGCGCCCGAAGCGACTGCCGCCCAGTTCATCGACGGGTGGTACCGCACGGGCGACATGGGCCGCTACTGGCCGGACGGCACCTTGGAGTTCCTGGGGCGCCGCGACCACCAGGTCAAGATCCGTGGCCACCGCATCGAGCTCGGCGAGGTCGAAGCGGCGCTGCAATCCCACCCTGCGGTGGGGCAGGCGGTGGTCAGCCAGACCCTCGCGGCGGCCGTCGTTCCCGCCCCGCTCCCGCCGACGTCCGCGATCACCGGAGTCACCGAGGCCGTTGACCTGGACGATCAAGCAGCGGCGGTCACCCCTCTGCTTCGCGAACTGCTGCCCTCTGCTTCGCCGCAGCTGCGTGAACTGTGGGAGAACTGGCTGGCTGGGCGAGCTGACGCGGCTGGTCAGCACGAGGTGGTCGACCACGTCCGGCAGCGGATCGACTGGTTCCGCGGAGTGCTGGAGAGCGGCAACACCGCGGAGATCCTGGCTGACCCGGTCCTCGCGCCTGCGAACGCCGGGGCGGAGAGCGTGCCGGTGATCGCCCGCGAGATCGCTGAGCTGGCCGAAGAACTGGGACGACCTGTGGAGGTCGTCGAACTGGGCGGCCGTGAAGGTGTGGCTGCTCAGCGGATTCTGGCGGCGCTGCGGTCTGATCAGGCGCGCTACACGCTCATCGATCCCTCCACGTCGATGGTCCAAGCGGCGGCTCGGAGGCTCGGCGGTGTGGACTGCCAACGGGTTCCCGACGACCGAGTTCCGGAGTCGTTGCGGCACAAGTTCGACATGGTGCTCGCGCACAACGTCTTGCACCGCTACACCGATGTGCGGCACGGGATCGCCGTCGCGAGCCTCCTCGCGCGGCGCGGTGGATGGGTGATCGCGGTGGAGCCGACCGTGCTCGCGCCGATCGGCCTGCTCACGGCGGCGGTGCTGGAGAACGGCTTCGAAGGGCTCGACGCGGAGCGCCGGGCCAACGGGTCGCCCATGCTCGACGCGCAGCGGTGGGCGGAGTTGTTCGCCGAAGCCGGGTTCGCCGAGGTGGCGCACCGCGCGGTCGGCGACTCCGGCCTGGCAACCATCCACGGTCGTCGTCCGGCCGACGCGCTGGATGTCGACCTGGTTGAGGTGCAGCGCCACGTCAGCGGTCGCCTGCCCGCGCACATGATCCCCGAGCACGTCGAAGTGCTGCCGTGGTTGCCGTTGAGCGCCAACGGCAAGGTCGACCGCTCTGCGCTGGCCGGCCCCGCTGAGGAGACCGCCGGCGAAGCTCCGTGCGGTGAGGTGGAGACGCAGCTCGCGGCCATGTGGTCGGAGCTGCTCGGCGTCAGCGACATCGGGCGCGATCAGAGCTTCTTCGCGCTCGGTGGTGACTCGCTGCTGGCCACGCGGTTCATCCAGGAGGCGGAACAGCGCTTCGGCGTGGTCTTGCCGCTTCGGCAACTGTTCGCCGCGCCGACCATCGCCAGCGCCGCCCCGGTGTTCGAGGTCGACCTTGAGGAGGGCGAGCTGTGATCGCGCTCCTCGGTGCCACCGGCGCGGTCGGCAGGCACGTCCTCCGCGCGTTGCCGGGTGAGGTCCGTGCGGGAAGTCGATCGTCCGGAGTGGACATTGACGACGACCGCTCACTGGCTTCGTTCGTCGCAGGTGCGTCCGTGGTGGTGAACTGCGTCGGCCCGTCGCACAAGACCGCCGCCCGGGTCGCCACCGCTGCTGTTGAGGCCGGAGCTGACCACGTGGACGCCGGTGGGGCCGACGCCGTGATCGATCCGCGCGGACGGCGCGTGGTCTTCGCGGCGGGGGCCTCGCCGGGCTTGTCCGGGCTGCTTCCGCGCTGGCTGGGTTCGCGCGGGACGAAGCTGGCGATGTACTGCGGAGTGCTCGACCGGTTCACCACAGCTGGGGCGGAGGACTATCTCAACGGGGTCAACGAGCCCTTGGCCGCCTGGCGAAACGGCCAGGTCAAACGTGGTGCGCTGACCCGCGTGTCCGATGTGGACATTCCGTTCTTCGACGAGCCGGTGTCGGCCTTCCCCTTCATGGACGCTGAAAACGAAGCCGTCGCTCGTTCACTGTCGCTTGTGGACGGTGACTGGTACAGCGTCGTGGAGGGCAAGCACCTCCTGCGCGCGCTCGGCGAGCGGAAGGGGCTGTGCGAGGCGTCCGCGCTGGACCTCGCTGGGCGAAGCCCGAGGGCGACCTTCGTTGCCGAGCTCGACGGCAGGACGGCTGTGCTGCGCGCGGGCAGCGTCGCGGAGCTGACGGCGGCCGTGACCGTGGCCGCCACGAAGGCCGTGCTGCGCGGCGACGTGCCCAGTGGACTGCACCGCGCCGCGACCGTGCTGGAGCCCTTCGACGGCCTGGACGTCACGGTGTTCGACGCGCCGCTTTCGGAGCTTGCAGTCGAGGAGGGCGCGCTGTGAAGGTCCTCGTGTGCGGGACGACCTTCGGGCAGTCCTACATCGCCGCCGTCGCCCAGCTGGCCGGGCGCTACGAGCTGGCCGGAGTCCTCGGGCGCGGCAGCGAGCGCTCCGTGGACACGGCACGACGAGCCGGCGTGCCGCTCTACACCGCTGTTGATCAGCTTCCCGACGACATCGACCTGGCGTGCGTCGTGGTGCGTTCGTCGTCGATGGGCGGGCCGGGCAGTGAGTTGGCGCGCGAACTCCTCGCTCGCGGAATCCACGTGCTGCAAGAACAACCTGTGCACCACGACGACCTCGCCGAGTCGCTTCGCGTGGCGCGCAGGAACAACGTGACCTACCGGCTCGGTGACTTGTACGCACAGCTGCCCGCCGCGCGTCGTTTCATCGCCGCAGCAGGGGAGATGGGCAAGCCGCTGTACGTGGACGCCGTGTGCGGGGTGCAGGTTTCCTTCCCGCTGCTGCACGTCATCGGCGACGCGCTCGGCACGGTGCGGCCGTGGAGCTTCACCAAGCTGATGGACGGCGAGCCGTTCTCCGTTGTGGGAGGCCAGATCGGCGGTGTACCGATCACGCTGCGCGTGCAGAACCAGATCAACCCGGACGACCCCGACAACCACATGCACGTGCTGCACCGGATCACCATCGGCACCGACAGCGGCGCGCTCACGCTGAACGACGCGCACGGGCCTGTGTCGTGGACGCCTCGGTTGCACATCCCGGAGTCCGTGCGCACGTCCTTCGACTTCGACGCGCCGGATGCCGCGCACTTGGCCGAGCCGTGCACGTCCGTGCTGGCGGGAAACCCCAGCAGCTATAAGGAGTTCCTTACTGCGGAGCTGCCTGAGGCCATCGGGAGGGACATCCTGGCGATGGCGGAGAGCGCGCGGCCGGACCAGTACCACCTGACCCTGTGCCGGATGTGGCAGGACCTGACGTCCCAGCTCGGCTACGCGTCTCTCCTCACCGGGCTCCCTCAGTGACGCGCGACGAAAAGGTACTGCGACATCGGCGACAGCGGGTGCGCGTCGTCGGGTGTGACGTCCACAAGGGACAGTCCGGCTCGGTCGATCGCCTCGACCCACTGCTGCCGCGAGAGGAACGTGGTGCCGCTGCGCAGCCTGGCGTCCTCGGCGGCGGTCATCATGAACGCCTGGGAGATCAGGATCTCGTAGTACTCGCGGGTGGGCTCGATGATCAGCAGCGAGCCGCCGGGCACGAGGAGTTCCTTGAGCCGCTTCAATGTCGCGTCCGCGTCACGTGCGTTGTTGAGCACACCCGCCGCGATCACCGCGTCGAAAGTGCCCATGCCCGCAGGGTTCTCACCGTCGATGTCGTAGATCCCGTAGCGCACCCAAGGGTGCTCGGCGAAGCGTTCCTTCGCCGTGGTCAGGAAGAACGCGGACAGGTCGGTGAAGAGGTAGTCGACACCTTCCTGCCCGGCCAGGTCGCGGATCACGACCTCGCTGGTGGCGCCGGTGCCCGCGCCGACCTCCAGGATGCGCTTGGCGCCGAGCCGCTGGACGGTCTCGCTCGCCCGGGCGTTGAGGTGCCGCGCGACGGCAGTGTCCCGGTAGAGCGCATCGGCGATGTCCGTGCGCCCCTCGGGGAACAGCAGCAGCGTCGCCTGCTCCTCGCCGGTCATCAGCTGCGGCAGCCGCTCCGCGTTGTGCCAGAAGTACGCGGCGACCTCGGCGGCTCCGAGATGCCCCGTCCACAGCTTCTCCGAGGCGTCCCAAGCCTTCTCGACCGCATCGCGGCTGATCGGATCGGTCCCCAGGAAACGATCACCCTGGCGCGCAAGGACTCCGTGCTCTGTGAGCGCGACCAGCCAGCGCAGTACGACGCCGTGGTGCCGCGCCGCGACGTGCGCAGCCGTCAGGATCTCGTCGGCGGAGTGGCTGACGGCGGGATCGTGGAGAACGTCGTTGGCTTGCAGTGTAAGCAACATCGACGCCAGTACGGCGTCCCGGAAGCGCACAACGAACTGCTCCACGTGATCGAGGGTGAGAGTGTCCACACGGGACAGTTGCGGGCCGGGGATGTCGAAGCGCGCGGGCTCGCCGACGTAGTAGATCCGGCGCAGCTCGGACAGGTCGGTCATCGGCGCGGAGGGCTCGGAGTTCAAGCGCTCCACCATCTTCGACGGCAGCGTCACCGCCGTGGCGCCGCTGCGCTCCAGCTGCGCGAGCGTGCGCGCCGGGTGGGCGTCGAGGTCACCGAGCACGACGCTCCCGCCCGCGAGCAGCGTCGCGAGCACGATGTCGCTCCCGGCTCCGCGCAACGGGAACAGCACGAGATTGCGTTCCGCGCGGCCGCCGAAAGCCGCCAGCCACGGGCCGACTCCGGGCGCTCCGGAATCGAGGGCTTCGCGCAGTTCGGGGGCCGACCGCAAAGCGTCGTCCTCATCGACGCGACGGCGCAGGAAATCGATGTCGGTGACGTTCATGCGGTCACCCTAACTCGTCTAGCTGCGTGGATGTCAAGAAAGGGATTTTCGTCATGCTGAGGACGAGTCACGTCCTGTGTCGCGTGGAGGACATTCACGAGACTGTCCAGAATTTCACCGACTTGGGCTTTGAAGTGGCTTGGGGAAGTGATCCCAAGAAAGCGCACAATGCGCTGATCTGGTTTTCCGAAGGTCCGTTCATCGAGTTCTTCGAGTTCCCGTCGAAGCTCGCCCCTCTCCGCTGGCCGGTCGCGCTGCGCTTCGGCCGGGGCATGGGCGCGCGCCTGCACAAGTGGTCCAGGCCGGGCAAGGGCTGGCGTGACCTCGCGCTGGAGACCGACGACACCGACCTGACCGCGACCAGGGCCCAGCTCACCGCGACCGGCGTTGACGTCTCGCGGATCTTCCGCAACGGCCGCACTCGCCCGGACGGCCAGCGCGTGCGCTACCAGATGCTCGCTCCGAGCCCGGTCGAGCTGCCGTTCGTCGTCTCCTCCTATGACCCGCCGCAGCGCCCCGCCGAGGTCGAACACACCAACGGCGCAACGGGAATCGCCACGGTCCGCTATGGCGTGAGCCGTGTCCAGCGCCCGCATTTCGATCGCTACGTCCGCTCCGACCAGTGGCTCCGCCCCGAACCCGCGCTCACGACCGGCGTCATCGGCGTGCAGCTGCACGGCCTCCGCGCCGAACTCGACCCGGCGAAGCTGCACGGCACCGTTCTCACCCCCGTCCCCGTTGAGGAGTCCCAGTCGTGACCACGCCAGAAACCCTTGTCGCAGACCTCAACCGGGCAGGCGTGAAGCTCTGGGCGGAGGACGGCAAGCTCCGCTACCGCGCCCCGAAGGGCGTGCTCACCGGCGACCTCCTCGAAGCTCTCCGCGCGGGCAAGGACGCCGTCCTTTCGTTGCTGCAGAACGAAAGCGGCGTCTTGGTTCCAGACCCCGCCGCGCGCAACGAGCCGTTCCCGCTGACCGACGTCCAGGCCGCCTACCTGCTCGGCCGCAACGACGCGTTCGGCTTCGGCGGCGTCGCCTGCCACGTCTACGTCGAAGTGAGCTACCCGACGCTGGACGAGGAGCGCTTAACGGCTGCGTGGAACCGCCTCATCGAGCGGCACGACATGCTGCGCGCGGTGATCGCCGCGGACGGCTACCAGCGCGTGCTTCCCGAGGTTCCCAAGGTGACCGTGCCTGTCACCGACCTCCGTGGCAAGGCCGACGCGCAGTCCACTTTGGACTCGATCCGCGAGGAGTTCGGCCACCACGTCTACGACACCACGCAGTGGCCGTTGTTCGACCTGCGCGCCACGCGGACCGACGAGCACGCCGTGCTGCACGTGTCGCTGGACTTCCTCATCGCCGACTGGGCCAGCATCGCGATGTTGCTGGGGGAGCTGGAGGCATTGCACGCCGACCCCGCGCGCGAGCTGCCCGAGCTGGAGATGCAGTTCCGGGACTACCTGATCACCGAGCTGAAGATGCGGGAAACCGGCCGCTACCAGCGTGATCGCGAGTACTGGACGACGCGGCTGGACGAGCTTCCCGCCGCGCCCGAGCTGCCGATGGACCAGCGCGAGCAGGCGCCGTCGTTCTCCCGCAAGCAACTCCGGCTGACCGCGCCGCAGTGGGAGGAGTTCAAGCGCCGCACGCAGAGCCGTGGCCTCACGCCGTCGTCGACCGTGCTCTCCGCCTACGCCGCCGTTGTCGAGCGGTGGAGCCAGTCGTCGCGGTTCTCGCTCAACCTCACCGTGCTCAACCGCCTGCCGCTGCACCCGCAGGTGCACGAGGTCGTCGGCGACTTCACCTCGGTCAACCTCCTTGAGGTCGACTGGAGCGCGGGCACGACCTTCGCCGAGCGCGCCGCGGTGATCGGCACGCAGCTCTTCGACGACCTGGACCACCGGCTGTACTCCGGTGTGGAGGTGATCAGGGAGCTGGCGCGGCGGCGGGGCAGGGAGGCCGCGCTCATGCCGATCGTGTTCACCAGTGCGATCGGCATCGGCAGCACGATGACCGGCTGCTTCGACGGCTTCGGCATCACCCAGACCCCGCAGGTGTTCATCGACTGCCAGGCCATGGACGACGCGGACGGCCTGCGCGTGAACTGGGACATCCGCGACGGTGTGTTCCCCGACGGCCTCGTCGACGACATGTTCGAGGCCTTCCAGTCGCTGCTGCTGCGTCTGGCCACCTCTGACGAGACTTGGGACTCCGCGTCGCTTGAGTTGCCGTGGTGGCAAATCGAGGAGCGTCGCGCTGCCAACTCCACCGCCGCGCCGCTGCCGAACTCCTTGCTGCACGAAGAGGTCTTCGCGCGGGCTGTCCGGACGCCGTCCCGGATCGCGGTGATCGACTCGCGCGGATCGGTGACCTACGCGGACCTCGCGGCTCGGGCCAACGCCGTGGCTGTCGCCCTGCGCGCGGCGGGATGCACGCCCGGCTCCCACGTGGCGATCGTCATGGACAAGGGGATCGAGCAGGTCAGCGCCGTGCTCGGCACGCTGCTCGTGGGCGCGGTCTACCTGCCGGTCGACACCGTGCAGCCCGTCCTGCGGCGCGAAGCGATCTTGCGCGACGCCGATGTGCGGCACGTCCTCACGCAGTCCTGGGTGGGCGAGGGCATCCACGTCGACACCCTTTCGACGGCCGCTGGTCCTGTCGACCTCGCCCCTGGAGACCCCGACGCGGCGGCGTACGTGATCTACACGTCCGGCTCGACCGGCAAGCCCAAGGGCGTGGTGATCAGCCACCGCGCCGCCGCGAACACCATCGTGGACATCAACTCCCGCTTCGGGATCACGGCCGACGACCGGGTGCTTGGCGTCGCCAACCTCGGCTTCGACCTGTCCGTCTACGACATCTTCGGCCCGCTGTCGCTCGGCGCGGCCCTGGTCTACCCATCACCTGTTCGCCGTGCGGACCCCTCGCATTGGGCGGACCTGGTGGCGGAGCACGGCATCACGGTGTGGAACTCCGTTCCCGCGCTCATGCAGATGCTGTTGACCTACCTCAACGTCGAGCTGCCCAGCCTGAGGATCGCATTGCTGTCGGGCGACTGGATTCCGACCACTCTGCCCGCTGAGGCCGCTGTGAAGCTGCCCGGCATGGAGCTGATCAGCCTCGGTGGTGCCACCGAAGCGTCGATCTGGTCCAACTACCACCGCATCGACGGCGTTCCTGCGGGCTGGCACAGCATCCCGTACGGCAAGCCCTTGGCCAATCAGGGTTTCCGCGTGCTCGACGCTCTCGGGCAGGACTGTCCTGTGTGGACTGTCGGTGAGCTGTGCATCAGCGGCGCCGGGCTCGCGCAGGGCTACCTCGGCGACGCGGAGACCACGGCGCACCGCTTCATCACGCACAACGGCGAACGGCTCTACCGCACCGGTGACCTCGGCCGCTACCGCCCCGGCGGGGACATCGAGTTCCTCGGCCGCGCGGACACGCAGGTCAAGATCCGTGGCCACCGCATCGAGCTCGGCGAGATCGAAGCCGCTCTCTGCGAGCACCCGGCGGTTGCGGCGGCCGGAGTGGTCGTCTCGGACGGCGCGCTGTTCGGCGTCGTCGAAACCGCGCGCGTCGCGCCCGCTGTTCCTGACGACTCGCGGCTGATTCGCATCGCCAGCGCGGCTCGGTCCACCGATCACGCGATCGCCGCCGTGCTGCACCGCGCGGCCGTCGAGTCCGACCGTCCACTTCGGATTCTCGAACTCGACCGCTCACGTCCGGAGGTCGTGGAGGTGTTGGCGGGGCTGGACGCTGACTACCGGCTCGGCGTGCTTGATGTTGATCTCGACTACCGCGCGCAGGGCTTCGCGCCCAACACCTATGACGCCATCGTCGCGACCTCGTTCCGGAGCGCGTTCGTCGACCTCCTGGTGCCCGGCGGATGGCTCGTGGTGAACGGCTCCCGGCCTTGGGATGATTCGGTTCTGGAGCTTCCTTCGCTCTACGTGAAGCGGTTCAAGACCGATCGCGCGCAGGTGACCGGGTTGGCCGACTTCCTGGCGCTGCGCCTGCCGGAGCACATGATCCCCGCTGAGCTTCAGGTCGTGGACGCGCTTCCCTTGACCGGAAACGGGAAGGTGGACCGCCGCGCGCTCCAGGCGTGGCGCCCGACCCCGGTCGAGTCCGCCGCGTCGGAGGTGCCGGAGGACGAGCTGGAGGAGGCGCTGGCCAGGCGCTGGGCCGATGCGTTGCAGATCCCGGCGATCGGCCGCACGGAGAACTTCTTCACCAGGGGAGCGGACTCGCTGATCATGGCGCGCATGGCCGGGCGCCTGCGCGAGGAGCTGCCCGAGGCCGAGCCCGTGCCGTTCGACACCCTGCTGCGGCAACTGCTCAACGAGCCGACCGTGGCGCAGCTCGCGGCTTTCCTGCGTCGCAAGGCAGAGCCCGAGACGCAGCTCGTCAGCGGGAGCAACGCGGCCCTGGTTCCCTTCAGCACCACCAGCGACGGTCCGGTTCGCGTGCTGTTCCACGCCGGTCTCGGCACGATGGAGTGCTTCCGTCCGCTGGCCGCGCGGTTGGTGGCGCAGGACCTCGGCCCGGTGCTCGGCATCGCGATCGCCGACACCGATGTCTACCTCGCGCTCGATCCGGCCGAGGTCGTGGGCAAGCTCGCCGACGACTACACCGAACGCCTGCTGGCCGAGGGGCACACGCGGTTCCAGCTGATCGGCTACTGCCTCGGCGGCATGTTCGCCACGGAGGTCGCGCGGCGGCTGGCGGAGCGCGGGATGGAGGTCGAGGAGCTGGTCCTGGTCAGCAGCCACCTGGTGTCCTTCGACATCCAGGACGAGCTGATGTTCGAGACCCTGTTCGTGCCGAACCTCGGCATCACGCTCGACCAGATCGGCCTCGGCTCGGTCGATCCGCAGGCCGTCTCGGAGGAGTTCCCGAAGCTGGTGCGCGACAACGACGGCCGCGTCCCGGAAGGTTCTCTCGCGAAGATCGACGACTTCTTCGGACGGCTCGGATCACTCAGTCAGGAGGAGCGCTTCGCCCGCTACGCCGAAGCCGCCTCGATGATGCCGGAGATGGCGATTGGCATGTACCGCGTCTTCAAGCAGAGCTTCCAGTCCGCGCGCTTCGTCCCGCCTCCCTACGTAGGCGACATCAAGTTCCTGTGCCCCACCACGACGTTGGCGCCGGGGATGACCGAGCAGATGCTGGAGTTCTGGCGCGATGTCTGCCTCGGCGATTTCACCGTGTCCAATGTGGACGGTAATCACTTCTCGTGCATGAACGAGCCGCTCGTTGAGCAGATCGCAGAGGGTCTTCGGTGAGTGACAGCGGTATGAAGCCTGTGTCAGACCTGGTCGGGCTCTCCCCGGGAGTGCGCGGTCAGCTCACGCGGGCACTGGCTCTCGGGGCTCTCGGTGGAGCCGCCGGTGTCGCGGGTTACGTGTGCGTTGCGATGGCCGTCGGCGAGCTGTTCGCCGCGCAGCCTTCGGGCTCCGCGCTGGCATGGTGGGTCAGCTTCGCGTTGGTGGGCCTGGTGGTGTCGTTCGGGTCGCGGTGGTTGGCCGAGCAGGTCGCCCACCACGCGAGCTTCGAGCTCGAAGTGGTGCTCCGCCGCCGCCTCGCCGACGCGCTCGCCAAGATGCCCCTCGGCGTGGTCCAGCGGCTGGGCTCCGGGCGGATCAAGAAGGTCATGCAGGACGACGTCGCCGCGCTGCACAACGTGGTGGCCGACGCCATGCCGTTCTTCGGAGCCGTTGCGGCGCAACCGATCGCGGCGTTGATCGCGCTGGGCATCGTGCAGTGGAAGCTGCTGATCGTGGTGCTGCTCGTGGTACCCGTGGCGATGGTCTCGTTCTCGCTGATGGCCCGCGACTACACCACTCAGCGCGCGAAGTACAACGACGCCAACGAGAACGTCAACGCCGCCGTGGTGGAGTTCGTCCAGGGCATGCCCGTGGTGCGCACCTTCGACGACGGCCGCACGTCCTTCCGCCGCTTCTCCGACTCGGTCGACGCGTTCACCGAGGCGATCGGCGCGTGGACCGCGACCTCGCGCACGGCTTCGGTGTTCAACAAGCTGGTGATCGTGCCGTTGCCGACGCTGTTGGTGATCGCGGCGGCGGGCGTGCCGATGCTCGCGCTCGACTGGATCACCGCGCCGGAGTTGTTGCTGGGCTTGCTGATCGGTGCGATGCCCATCGAAGCGATCTCCCCGTTGATGCATTTGACCAACTACGTCAACGACTCCAAGGCCGGGGCCGTGCGGATCGGTGAACTCCTCGCGATCCCGCCGCTGCCCGAACCTGCTTCGCCGCGTGTTCCTTCAGATTCGTCGGTGTCGCTTCGCGGAGTGACCTTCAGCTACTCCACGGATCGCGGCGCTCCAGTGCTGTCCGATGTGGACATCGAGATCCCGGCGGGCACGGTGTGCGCGCTGGTCGGGCCGTCCGGCTCCGGAAAGTCCACTGTGGCCAGACTGATCCCGCGCTTCTACGACGTGGACGAGGGTTCCGTGCGGGTCGGTGGCGTCGATGTCCGCGACATGCGCAGCGAAGTCCTCCTCCAGCACGTGGCGCTGGTCTTCCAGGACCCGTTCCTGATCGAGGGCACCATCGCGGAGAACATCCGCCTCGGCAGGCCTGGTGCCACCGACGCCGAGGTCGAGGCCGCCGCCCGGGCTGCCGCAGCGCACGACTTCATCGTCACCGAACTCCAGGACGGCTACGACAGCCAGGTCGGCGAGCGCGGTGGACGGCTCTCCGGCGGCCAGCGCCAGCGGATCACCATCGCCAGGGCGATCCTGTCCGACGCGCAGATCGTCGTGCTCGACGAGGCGACCGCGTTCACCGATCCGGAGAGCGAGGCCGCTATCCAGGACGCCATCGCCCGCTTGACCAAGGGCCGCACCGTCCTGGTGATCGCGCACCGACTGTCCACTGTGGTCGATGTGGACCGGATCGTGGTGCTGGACAACGGCAAGGTCGTGGAGCGCGGCAAGCACCCCGACCTGGTCGCCGCGAACGGGCGCTACGCCGCGCTGTGGGCTCGGCACGAACAGGCTTCCACGTGGGGGCTTGTTGGAAACCGGGCCGAAGACCTGCTTGCAGGGTCGAGCGACAAGAAGGATGTGAAGCTGTGAAGCGCATTCGTCGCCTCATGATGCTGGCCGCAGGCCCGTACGCGCCGCAGTTCCGCTCAACGCTGCGCATCTCCGTGATCGCTTCCTTGGTGCAGGCCGCCGCCTACGCGACCTTCATCCCGCTGCTGGCCGCTCTGTCGGCCGGGCGCATCGGCGAGGCTTGGGCGTGGGTCGGCGCGCTCGCCGTGCTCGTGATCACCGAGGGCGCGCTTCGCGTGCGGGAGAGCGCCTTCACCTACGACTACTGGCACCTCGTCACCGGCGCCACGCGAACCCGGCTCGGCGAGCGGCTTCGTTCGATGCCGCAACAGGAACTCAACCGCCGTGCGGCCGGAGACCTGACGACCGTCGTCGGCAGCAACGTCACGAGCGCGGCCACCGGGATCTCCTCGTTCTCCACGCTCTTCGTCCAGCTGGTAACCGTGCCCGCGCTGCTCGGCGTGGTCGTTCTGGTCGTTGACTGGCGGCTCGGCCTAGTGCTCGTCGCGGCGACCATCGCTTCGATCCCGTTGGTGCGCAAGCTCCGCGCGCTGTCCAACGCGGGTTTCCGGCGCGTCGACGAGGCGAACGCGGGTGCTGCGAGCCGCATCGTCGAGTACGTCCAGGGTTTGCCGGTCTTCAAGGCCACCGGCCAGGCCGGCGCGGACTCTTCGCGCTTGGTTTCTGTGTTCACCCATCAGCAGGAAGCCAACGCGGTGTCCAACCGCTCCGCCTCCGTTCCCGTTGCGGCACTTCAGTTCCTGGTTCAGGTCGCGGTCGTGGCACTCGTGACTCTGGGAGCCGCGTTCGTGCTCGACGCGCGGTTGTCGTTGCCGCTGCTGCTCGCCGTGGTCGTCGCCGCCGCGCGCTTCGCCGAGCCGCTCGGGGCCGCCGTCACCATGACCAAGCTCTTCGAGATGGCCGAGGCCGCTCTGAGCCGCATCGGTTCCGTGCTCGCCGTCGAGCCTCTGCCCGTGCGGCCGGGAGGGACCGCGCCCACGTCCTTCGACATCACCTTCGAGAAGGTCGGCTTCACCTACGACGGTCGCACGTCGCCAGTGCTGCACGAGGTCGATCTCGTTGTCCCGGAACGGAGTCTGACCGCGCTCGTCGGCCCGTCCGGCTCCGGCAAGACCACCGTGACGAAGCTGATCACCCGCTTCGCCGACCCCCAGTCCGGCGTGATCAAGATCGGCGGGGTCGACGTCGGCACCCTCGAACCCACAGAGCTGTTGCGCCACATCGCCGTGGTGTTCCAGGACGTCTACCTCTTCGACGACACCATCCTGGCCAACATCGCGATGGGCCGACCCGACGCCACCGAGGAGGAGATCATCGAAGCCGCTCGCGCCGCGAACGTGCACGCGTTCATCTCCCGGCTGCCGCAGGGCTACCAGACCCGGGTCGGCGAGATCGGCTCCGCGCTCTCCGGCGGCGAGCGCCAGCGCATCTCCATCGCGCGCGCCATCCTCAAGGACGCCCCCGTCGTCCTGCTCGACGAGCCCACCGCCGCGCTCGACACCGAATCCGAAGTCGTTGTGCAGCAAGCGATCGACAACCTCGTGCGCGGCAAAACCGTAGTGGTGATCGC
Organism: Allokutzneria multivorans; assembly: GCF_039537405.1. Classification (NCBI taxonomy): domain Bacteria; kingdom Bacillati; phylum Actinomycetota; class Actinomycetes; order Pseudonocardiales; family Pseudonocardiaceae; genus Allokutzneria; species Allokutzneria multivorans. The sequence continues at coordinate 60,328 of NZ_BAABAL010000008.1, forward strand.
TCACCGCCTGTCCACCGTCGTCGGCGCTGATCAGATCGTGGTGATCGACGGCGGCACCGTCGCGCAGCGCGGCACCCACCAGGACCTCATCACCCAGCCCGGCCGCTACGCCGACATGTGGTCCGCCCAACTCCGCGCCCGCGACTGGCAAGTCCCCGCTCACCCCTAACGCGCTGAATGACTCATTGAGGTACTTGAGCGCCCCCAATGACCCTTTCAGGTACCTCAACTCCCTGAATGACTCATTCGGGGAGTTGAGGGCCCCCAATGAGTCATTCAGCTACCTCAACGCCCCGAACGGCCCTTTCGGGTACTTGAGCGCACCAAACGACCCGTTCAGGGCTCCCAACGCACTGAACGGGTCGTTCAGCTCCTTCAACGCACCAAACGGGCCGTTGGAGAGGGCGTCGATGGGTTCGGCGGTCTTCAAGACCCACGAACCCCGCTCGCGGAGGTCTTCAACGACGACGAACCGCACGCTCCTGGACGAGTTGTTCGACGGCGGTGGGCAGAGTGCTCTCGAAGTCGATCAGCTTGGCCCAGGTCGGAGTGACCACGATGCGGACCATGCCCTGGTAGAGCGAGCGGACCTCGGCCTCCCACTCGACGCGTTGCGCGGGGGACATGTCGTAGCTGCCGTTCATCTGGAGGTACTCGTCGGGGATGCCGTCGACCACGTCCAGCTCGGCGCGCCCGCGGACGAGCAGGATCTTGGGCGGGTGCACCTCGATGTCGATCGTCAGCGCGACGGCCGGGTTCGCCCGCAGGGACGGCAGCTTCGGCGCGTTGGTCGAAGTGCACATGACGATCTCCGAGCCGTTCCAGGTGAACGCGATCGGGATGGTGCGGGGCGTGCCGTCCTTGGCCACGTAGGCGAGGCGGGCGATGTCGCGGGCCAGCAGCTCCTGGCTGCCCGGACGGTTCAGGACCTCAATGATCTCGTTGCGCTCCATGGCCCTGGGACGGAGCTAATCCCGAGATTTCGACGTTGACGTCCACGGCAGCGCCAAACCGTCCCCGGCCACCCGCGGCACCACGTGAACGTGCAGGTGGAACACGGTCTGCGTCGCGTCGGCGCCCTTCGAAGTGATCAAGTTCGCGGCAGGCTGCTCCGCCATCAGCTCGGCGGCGCACCGCATCACGGCCGCCGTCACGTCGGGGTCGGTGCCCGCGTCCTCGACGTGCACGCGCGGCAGCACGAGCACGTGCCCCTCGTTGACCCCGCCGTGCGGCCGGATCGCGATGGCCTCCGGCCACTCCGCGAGGACGACGGCGGGCGCGCGCCCGGCGACGATGGAGCAGAAAACGCAGCTCTCCACGCTCAAACCTCCCAGGCTGCCCCACCAGCTCCGATGCAGGTAGATTGAATCTACGTAGATTCAATCTACCTAAATGTGGCGAGCACACACCCGAGCTAGGGTGCGTGCATGGCTCTGCTCGATCGCGTGTTGCTGGGTCCCGGTCCGTCCAACCCGTACCCGGAGGCGACGCTCGCCCTCGGTGCGCCGTTGCTCGGCCACCTCGACCCCGAGTTCCTGCGGTTGCTCGACGAGACCTGCGCGCGGCTGCGCACCGTGTGGGGCACCGCCAACCGCCGGACGCTGCCGTTGTCCGGGACCGGCTCCATCGGCATGGAAGCCGCCTTTGCCAACACCGTGCGCCGGGGCGATGTCGCCGTCATCGCGGTGAACGGCCTGTTCGGTGAGCGCATGTGCGACGTGGCCGGGCGCTACGGCGCCGAGGTCGTCCGCGTCGACCACGAGTGGGGGCAGCCGGTCGACGTGCAGCGCGTGCTCGACGCGCACCCCAAGCCCGCGATCGTCGCGGCCGTGCACGCGGAGACCTCCACCGGCGTGCGCAGCGACATCGGCGCGCTCTCCGCGGCCGTGCGCGCGCGGGACGAGGGCGTGCTGGTGATCGCGGACTGCGTGACCTCTCTGGCCGGGTCGCCGGTGCTCATCGACGACTGGGGCGTTGACCTGGCCTACTCCGGCACGCAGAAGTGCGTCGGCGTCTCGCCGGGGCTTGCGCCGTTCACGGTCTCCGAGCGGGCGTGGGCGCGCCGCGTCCCGCACCCGCCGACCTGGTACCTCGACCTCGGGCTGATCGGCGACTACGTCAGCGGCGGCGCGGGCGGCGGCCGGACCTACCACCACACCGCGCCGGTCGCGATGATCGCCTCGCTGCACGCGGGGCTCGGCCGGGTGCTCGACGAGGGCCTGCCCGAGGTCTTCGAGCGGCACCAGATCGTCGGAACGGCGCTGCAGAACGGCTTGGAGGAGATGGGCCTCAAGCTCTTCGCGGCCGAGGGCCACCGCCTCCCGCAGCTGACCTCGGTGTGGGTGCCGGACGGCGTGGACTCCGCGGCCGTGCGCAAGCGCCTGCTGGAGGAGTTCGGCATCGAGATCGGCGCGGGCGCCAAGGAGTTCGTCGCGACCGTCTGGCGGATCGGCCTGATGGGCCACAACGCCAGGCCGGAGCGCGTCGAGATGCTCCTCGGCGCCCTGCGGAAGGTGCTCTAGGGCTGTTTCATAGGTCTCGTTCGATGAGAGCCGGGATCGGCCCGGCTATCGCGAGCACGGACCTGTGAAACACGCCCTAGCAGCCGAAGACGAGCTCGTCGGTGTAGCGGCCGTCGCCGAGGTAGAAGCGCGCGGCCATGGTGCGCTCACCGAGGTCGAACACCGAACGCCACAGGGTCCGGATCGGGTAGGGCACGTCGGCGCCGACCGCGTCGAAGTTCACCGAGTCGATCGCCGCGCGCACGCCCGGTCCGGACAGCACGTCCTTGGTCTCCCCGCTGAGCCTGCGATGCCGCTCGTAGGTCAGCATCGTCTCGTCGTTGTCGGCGGGAAGCTCGCCGGAGTGCTTGTGCAGCAAGTGGTTCGTCACGCACAGGGCTCCGCCGCCACCGTCGGTGATGTGCTCGTCCCCGCCCGCGCCGCGCTCCCACACGAAGCAGTCCCCGCTCGCGTCAGCGATCAGGTAGTGCAACGGCGTGCCCAGGTCGTACTGCTTCGCGCCGAGCAGCGCGGCCCTGGCCTCCTCCGCCGTCGCGCAGGTGTCGAGCACGAAGCGCGGCAGCTGGATGCTGGACAGACCGACCTGAGGACCGGCGGAGGTCGGCTCGCCCGCGTTCTCCGCGTCGGCGATCAACAGCACCACGGCCAGGCCGTGCTCGTTGATGCCGTCCATGCAACCGTCCAACGTGTCCATGGTCAACACGGTGGTCGCGGGACCGTCGGTCGGCTTGCTGCGAACCACGAACGGCCGCGAAGCCATCGGCAATTCCGCGCCGCCTGTCGGCTGGCCACCACTGAGCATCGCGAAGAGATCGGCGGCGCTCGTGGTGAAGAAGTCGTAGTTGCGGGCGAGCGTTCCCCGGCCCTCCTCGGTCGCACTCGGCGGCAGGAAGGTCGCCGAGCACGCGGAGCCGTTGGGCACCCCGCTCAGGCCGTCCACAAAGAACTCATCGGACTCGAAGTCCAGTCCCAGAGCCGAAGCAGCGCCGCGCATCCGCTCGTGGTGCTGCGGCCAGTTGCGCTCGAACCACAGCCGTCGCGCTCGCGCCGTGCGCCGGTCGGCCGGTTGCGGGCGCCAGCCGTAGGAGCGCGCCGCCTCCTCCGCCAGCGCGTGACCGATCTCCGCCTGCCCACCCGTGACGGCCAGCTCTCGAACGATCATGAAGTCCTCGTTCGTGCCCGCGACGATCTCCTTCTGCACAGCCATGTCAGCTCTCCCTCCACATGGGCCACACCGTGGGCCCGTCCGGCAACGTCACTGGATCTCCGGTGAGCCGGAACCCGTGGCGGGCGTACAGCGCCACGTTGCGCTCCGCACTCGCCTCCAGGTAGACCGGCACGTCGACACTTCGCAGCCGCTCTTCGAGGAGCCTGCCCCCGAGCCCCTGCCCCTGCTTCTCCCGCGCCACACCGATGAACGCGAGATACAGGTGCTCCCGCTCGGTGGAATGGTTGCGCGCCAACGTGTCCACGAGCACGCGCAGTCGCGGCGGCAACTCCGCTCCGGGCCCCGGCGCCAAGGACTCGCCTGCGACAACGGGGAGCCACACGGCGGCGGCGCCGTCATCGAGCACGGCCAGTTCCCCCGCCTCCGCCGACGCCGCGACGAGTGGGGCGAACACCCGTGCCGCCCCCGCTCTGCGCTGCTCGACCGGGCCGGGGAACACCCACTCGACCACCGGGTCCGCCACGAAGGCATCGCACAGGATCTCCGTGGCGCGCTGTATCGAACTCATGAGGCGACTCTGCCCACGGGCGTACGCTCATCGCAACGAAACAGGTTGTAAGAAGGCAAAATCCCAGGTCAGTTGACCAAAGCGTACTAGTACACTTGCTGGCGTGAGCCCGCCGTACCAGCGCATTGCCGCCGCCATCAGGTCCCGCATCGAAGCGGGGGAGCTGCGCCCCGGCGAGCGCGTTCCCTCCACGCGCGCGCTGACCCGGGAGTGGGGCGTCGCGATGGCGACCGCCGCCAAGGCGCTGGACCTGTTGCGGCAGGAGGGTTTCGTCGAAGCCCATCCCGGAGCGGGAACCGTCGTGCGCACGCGGGGCGCCAAGCCGCGCCGGGAACCGCCGCTCGGCCAGAGCCTGACGCGCCTGCGCATCGCCACGACCGCCATCCGCGTCGCCGACGCCGAAGGACTGGAAGCGGTGTCGATGCGCAGGCTCGCCACGGAACTCGCGGTGGGGCCGATGTCGTTGTACCGCCACATCGCGGGCAAGGACGAACTCGTGCACCTCATGCTGCGCCAGGTCTTCCGCACCCGGCCGCTGCCCGATCCGCCGCCGAAGGGCTGGAAGGAGCAGCTCAGCGTCGTGTGCCGGTTGCAGTGGGCGCTCTGCCGCGCGCACCCGTGGCTCGCCGAGCTGATCTCAGTGACCCGTCCGCTGCTCATCCCTGAGGCGATGCTGCACACCGAGTGGACGTTGGAAGCGCTGCACGCGCTGCCGATGTCGAAGGAGGAGAAGATCAGGGAAGCGTTGACGCTGCCCGCTTTCGTGCGCGGACTGGCGCTGTCGCGGGCCACCGAGCTGGACGCGGTGCGCGCGAGCGGCATGACCAGCAGCGAGTGGTGGATGGAGCAGGAGGCCGAGGTGCGGGCGCTGTTCGCCTCGGGACGCTTCCCCCGGCTGGCCACGTTGACCGACGAGCCGGGCAAGAACCTGGACGAGCTCTTCGAACACGCCCTGCGCGGTCACCTCTCCGGCATCGAGGCCCGGCTGCGCACGCCGTAGTCGCCCATTCCCTTCTCCAGCAGGTCGAAAGCCCTGTCGATCACGTCCGCCTGGCGCCGCCTGACCTCCTCGACCGGCGTGCCGTCGAGCACCCGGTCCACGGCCAGCTCGAAGATCGACATCAGCGTGGCGGAGATGTGCGCGGCGAACAGCCGGGCAGCGGTTGCCTCGGCGCCGTCGGCTTCGAGCGCCGCGATCAGCGCGACGTGCATCTCCGCGCCGTGCTCGTACATCCGGTTCACCAGCGCCGGACTGGCTCTGAGCACGCGCCAGAGCGGGATCACGCCCTCGACCGCGCCGGAGAGCGGGTGCCGTGAGGCCAGCAGGTGGTGCTGCTGCCGCCGCAGCGCGCTGACCACCGACTCCTCCGGCGACCGCTCGCCGAGCGCCCGCCGCAGCTGGGTGATCCGCTCGGCGTGCCGGTCGAGGAACAGGTCCTCCTTGCGCGGGAAGTGGCTGAACACCGTCATCTTCGAGACCTCGGCCGCCGCCGCGACCTCCGCGATCGTCACGTTGTCGAAGCCGCGCGCCAGGAACAACCCGGTCGCCACGTCCGAGATGTGCTTGCGGGTCGCCAGCTTCTTCAGCTCGCGCAGACCTTGCTTGGTCATGGCGGGATACTAAGCCCGAAACCGCCCTCTCACGCCGGGTTGATCTCCTGGACCCGCTGCGTCCCGTCGGCGACGCGGAAGGACTTCGCCAGGCGCGCCGAACTGTCCGGCTTGGTCCGGTCGGCCAGGAAGTACCAGTCCATCCGCACCGAGGACGGCGTCACGTCCAGCACGGCGGCCCCGTGCGAGTCGTACTCCACCCACTTGACGTGCCGGTTGAGCCCTTGCAGCGCCTTCTCCGCGATCACCGACGCCGTGCGCGGCGGGACGTGCAGCACGTCGTCGATGTTGTCGGAGGTGACCGACGGGCAGACCAGCTCCGTGGCCAGCGAGGGGCTCAGCGGGTACATCCCGGCGTCGGCGGGAACGTCGCACGCCCACGACGAGTGCACGTCGCCGGTGAGGAACACCGTGTTGCTGACCTTGTTGCGCGCCAGGGCGGAGAGCAGTGCGCGGCGGTCGGCGGTGTAGCCGTCCCACTGGTCGGTGAAGACCACTCCGCCCTCGGCGGGCAGGCCCAGCAACGACAGCAGCGGCCCCAGGACGTGCGAGGGCAGCGGCGGGATCAGCGTCGGCGAGATCATCACCGGGTGCCGACGAGCTTCCACCTCGCCGTCGAGGAGACCAGCCCGTCGATCAGCCACGACAGCTGCTCCGCGCCCGCGATCGAGCGGTTCGGGTCGTCAGCCTCGCCGGACAGGATCTTCACCTGCTTGGAGCGGTGGGAACGCAGGTCCAACATGGAGAGCTCGGCGAGCTTGCCGAAGCGCAGCTTGCGGTAGAGCCGGTCACCGGTGTTGCGCACCGGCATCCATTCGAAGTACGCCCTGCGCGCGGCAGCGCGACGGCTCGCCCAGTCGCCCTCGGTCGCCGGGTCGTGGTTGCCCGCCCCGCCCGACCAGGCGTCGTTGGCCGACTCGTGGTCGTCCCAGGTGATCGTCCACGGCGCCGCCGCGTGCAGCGCGCGCAGGTTCGGGTCCGTCTTGTACTGCGCGTGGCGCTGGCGGTAGTCCGACAGCGTCAGTGCTTCGCGCGGCGGGACGTGCGGGCGCACGGCGTAGCCGACCGGGAACTCGCCGGGCCCGTACTCGTAGAGGTAGTCGCCGAGGTGCACCACCAGGTCCAGATCACCGCGCTCGGCGAGGTGGCGGTAGGCCGCGAAGTGCCCCGCCTGCCAGTTCGCGCACGACACCACGCCGAAGCGCAGGTGCTGGACGTTCGCCTCCGCCGCCGGAGCCGTCTTGGTGGTGCCAACGTCCGAAACGGCTTCGTTGAGCCGAAATCGGAAGTAGTAGGTCGTCGCGGGGCTCAACCCCGTCGCGTCCACCTTGACCGTGTGGTCGCGGTCCGGGCCGGTCGCGACGGTGCCGCCGGCCACCACCCGGGTGAAGGCCCGGTCCGCCGCGACCTGCCACTGGACGTCGACGCTCGGGCCGACCCCGGAGCCCGGCAGCGACGCCGGCGTCGGAGTGACCCTGGTCCACAGCAGCACGGTCGTCGGCAACGGATCACCCGAGGCCAGGCCGTGCTGGAAGACCTCGCCGGAGGTCGCGGTGGCGGGCAGGGCCGTCAGCCCGGCCGCGCCGACCGCGACCCCCGTGGCGCGCAGCAGGGTGCGCCTGTCGAGAGGAATGCTCATGTTTCTGGCTTACCGGCAACCGAGCCGTGAGCGGAAGCCCGACGATCAGGTGTTCATCAGCGAGCAACCCCGCCGTTCAGGTGCTCAGACCTCGTACCAGTGCTGCGCCGCGTTGTTCGAGTCGCAGGTCCACAGCTGCACGTCCTGGTCCGGTTTGCCCGACCCGCCGCGGACGTCCAGGCACAGGTGGTAGTTCAGTCCGCTCCTGAGCAACAGACCGTCCCGAACCCACCGTTGCCCCGCGATGTTGCCGCAGCGCCAGAGCTGCACGTCCTGACCGGCGGCGCCGATCCCGCCGCGCACGTCCAGGCACAGCCCGCGGTTGAGGTCGCTCGCCAACTGCTCGCCGCGCTTCTCCCAGCGCTGGCCGGGGACCTCGCCGCAGTGCCACAGCTGCATGTCCTGGCCGGAGGCTCCGGCCCCGCCGCGCACGTCCAGGCACAGGCCGAAGTGCAGGCCGGTCCGGTACCTCACCAGCGGGGCGGCCGACGCGGGCACCGCGAGGGACGTCAGCACGAGCGCCGCGGCGGCGACCACGCTGGCGAACCGGGAAAAGACGCGCATTCCGATCTCCTTCGTTCGCGGAACGACTCGAAGGTAGATCGACTACGGGCGAAATCGGCTCAACTGACCTTTTCGTTGCCCCACAAGGCATTCGGAGAGGCAAGCAGTCGCAGTTCCGCGCGCGCCGCCGTAGGCTTGCTGCGCCGCATCCCGGCGGCGACGCACCGCTGCACGACCTGCGGCTGCTCCCGCCACAGGCGCAGACCTCGGCGGAGCAGCACCGGCACCGGCTTGCGCGCCTCCGCCACGTCTCTGGCGAACCGGCGCGCCGCCGTCAGCGAGGCCGACGGCGCCAGCACGAGCGCGTCGGCGAGCACCCCGGCGTCACGGCAGCCGTCCACGATGCGGTCCGCGAAGAGCCCTTCCGCGATGAACAGCGGCGAGTCCTGCACCGAGACCGTGCGCTCGCCCGACCGGCTGTCCGAGGCGATGTCGTAGATCGGCGCCCGCACCTCGCCCGACTCGGCCAACTCGGTGATCGCGGTGACGGCGTCCTCGGCGTTCCAGGCCTCCGGGTGGTCCCAGTCCACCGCCCCGGCGTCGTCCCTGGGCAGCCGGGGATCGCGGCCCTCGCGGTAGAAGTCGTCCAACCGGAGCACGGGCCAGCCCAGGTGGGCGGCGAGGGTGGACTTCCCGGAGCCGGACGGACCGGCCAGCAACACGACGCGCGCGCGAAGGGTGGAAGACGACACGGGAAACGAGTCTCTCACGCCGCGAGCCCCCACGGCGACACTCCCGCCCACCCCACCCCTCCGCCCACGTAACCAGGCGGGTTCCCCAGTCTTCAAGACCCCCGAACCCCCACCGCTGCTGTCATCAACCACTACAAACCCCGTCGTGAGCCCCGACCCTGGCCGTGATCGCGCTCAACCGGTTTGCTGTCGTTAGAGACCTCTGGAGGCGGGGTACCGAGCGGTGGCGGGAGTGTCAGGGGTGGCGGGTAGCGTCGCGGGCGTGGACGACGCACTCTTCGACAGCGGTCCTTCTGGGCAGGAGGGGCTGTTCGGGCAGGAGGTGGCCGAGAAGGCCGACGAGCAGCTCGCCGCGAACGCGCCGCTGGCCGTGCGCATGCGCCCCCGCTCGCTGGAGGAGGTGGTGGGCCAGCAGCACCTGCTCGGCCCGGGAGCACCGCTGCGCAGGCTGGTCGAAGGTGCCGCGCCCGCATCGGTGCTGCTCTACGGCCCGCCCGGCACGGGGAAGACCACCTTGGCCACGCTCGTCTCCAAGGCGACGGGGCGGCGCTTCGTCGCACTCTCCGCGCTGTCGGCGGGCGTCAAAGAGGTGCGCGCGGTGATCGAGGAAGCTCGTCGTCGCCTCGGCAGAACGTCGGAGTCCACGGTGCTGTTCATCGACGAGGTGCACCGCTTCTCCAAGACGCAGCAGGACGCGCTGCTCGGCGCGGTGGAGGACCGGGTCGTGCTGCTCGTCGCGGCGACCACGGAGAACCCGTTCTTCTCGGTGGTGTCACCCCTGCTCTCGCGGTCCTTGGTGCTCCAGCTCCGTTCGCTCACCGACGACGACGTGCGCGCGGTGGTGCGCAGGGCGGTCGAGGACGAGCGCGGGCTCGGGGGAGCGCCGAGCCTCGCGCAGGACGCCGAGGACCACCTCGTCCGGCTCGCCGCTGGTGACGCGCGCCGGGCGTTGACGGCACTGGAAGCAGCAGCCGAGTCGGCCAGCTCCACGGGCGCGGCGGAGATCGACCTCGCCACGCTGGAGTCCACTGTGGACAAAGCGGCGGTGCGCTACGACCGCGACGGCGACCAGCACTACGACGTGATCAGCGCGTTCATCAAGTCCATCAGGGGCTCCGACCCGGACGCGGCGCTGCACTACCTGGCACGCATGATCGAGGCGGGCGAGGACCCGCGCTTCATCGCCCGCCGTCTCGTCGTGCACGCCAGCGAGGACATCGGCATGGCCGACCCCACCGCGCTCCAGGCCGCCGTCGCCGCCGCGCAGGCCGTGCAGCTCATCGGCCTCCCCGAAGGACGCTTGGCACTCGCGCAGGCCACGATCCACCTCGCCACCGCGCCGAAGTCCAACGCGGTGATAGTCGCCATCAACGAGGCGTCCAGCGACGTGCGCAAGGGCGCGGTCGGCCCGGTGCCACCCCACCTGCGCGACGGCCACTACAAGGGCGCGGAACGCCTGGGGCACGCGCAGAGCTACCGCTATCCGCACGACGCGCCCGGCGGAGTCCTCGCGCAGCAGTACGCCCCCGACGAGCTGGTCGGCAAGGACTACTACCACCCCACCAACCACGGGGCCGAGCGCGTGCTGGCCGAACGCCTCCCCAAGCTCCGCCGCATGACCCGCGACGACGCTCCCTAGGTCATGGCGGAGCACTCGCGGTAACCGAGGGGACCGGTGCGCCCGGCCAGGAACAGGCCCAGGTGCTGTTCGGTCGGTGCGAGCGCCCGGACAGCCGTGCACACGAGCTGCTGCACCGCCTCCTCGGGCAGGCCGAGCACGGGGATCGGCATGGTCAACGTGGTGCCGGACAGGGTGACCCGGCCCGAGGTGAACGGCAGCTTGGTCACCAGCCCCGCCGAGCGCTCGGCATCCGTCGGCCCGCCCAACAGCAACTCCACCGCCTGAGCGGGGGCGAGGGGCTGGCCGGTGGCCCGGCTCGCGGGCTGCAACTGCTCGCCGGAGAGGAAGTACAGCACCGCGCCCTCACCACCGGCGGGCAGGATCGGAGCCGGTCCCGCGCGCACGATCTCGGTCGGCCGAACCCCGCAGCTCACCAACAAGAACAGTGAGACGAGCACGAGAAAGCGTTTCACACCAACACCTCCGGCAACCGGAGCACGAACCGCGCGCCCCCGCCGGGGTGGTTCCCGGCGGTCAGCGAACCACCGTGCAGCCGGGCGTTCTCGCGCGCGATGGCCAGCCCGAGCCCGCTGCCCTCGGAGCGCGCCCGCGCGGAGTCCGCCTTGTAGAAGCGGTCGAACACGTGCGGCAACACCGATTCCGGCAGACCGGGGCCGTTGTCGCTGACCTCGATCACCACGCCGTCGTCCTCCCGCCACAGCCGCACCAGCACCGGCGGAGCACCGTGGCGCAGCGCGTTGCCGACCAGGTTGGCCACCACGATGTCCAGCCGCCGACGGTCCACCCGCGCCACCAAACCCTCCGGCAGCTCCACGGAGACGGAGTCCTGCCAGCCGCGCGCGGCGATCGTGTCCCGCACAGCGGTCGCCACGTCCCACTCGTCGAGTTCGAGCCCGGCGCGGCCCGCGTCGAAGCGCGAGATCTCCATCAGGTCCTGCACGAGCCGGGACAGCTTGCGCGTCTCCCCGGCCACCAAGCGCGCGGCCACGGCGGAGTCCGGCGGCATGTGATCGGTCTCCTGCTCCAGGATCTCGATCACGGCGGTCATCGCGGTCAGCGGTGTGCGCAGCTCGTGCGAGACATCGGCGACAAAGCGCCGCGCGTCCGACTCCATCCGCCGTAGTTCCCCGACGTTGTGCTGCAAGGTGGCCGCTGAGGTGTTGAAGGTGTGCGCCAGCTCGGCCAGCTCGTCACCGCCGCGCACCCGCAACCGCGTGTCGAACTGCCCGTCGGCGAGGCCGCGCGCGGCCAAGTTCAGCTCGCGCACCGGCCGGAGCACGCTGCGCGCCGCGAGCAGCGCTATGCCGACCGCGACGAGCAAGGCGATCGCGCCGGTCACCCACGCCCACGCCGCCAGTTCGGAGATGTCGGACTGCGAGCTGGCCAGGCTGATCTGCGCGTAGATCTCCAAGCCGGTCGGCTCGACGGCGCCCACGGTGTTCTGCGTGCGCACGGTCATGCCGACCATCAGGAACGGCGCCGTCTCCGACCACAACCCGCGTTGGAACAGCACGCGGTCGTTGTCGTGCACGGCGGCGCGGAACTCGGCGGGCAGCTCCTCGGTCGGCGGTCCGCCGGTGGAGCGGAGGTCCCGGTAGAACACCGCGACGTAGCCGCTGAGCCTGCGCTGGAACGCGTCGAGGTCGCGTTGGGTCGGTGGCAGCGGCACGGTGGCCGCGAACGTGCTGACCTGCGTGCGCAACGTGTCCATCGCCCGGTCCTGGACGCCCTGCAAGATCGTGTTGCGCGCGGAGAGGTAGCTCGCGCCGGTGGTGGCGATCACCGCGCCGAGCGCGACGACCGCGAACGCGGCGACCAGCCGCAGCCTCAGCCCGACCGACCACCGCCTGCCCGCCACCCGCTACACCCGGTCGAACCGGTAGCCGAAGCCGCGCACCGTGCGCACGTGCCTCGGGCTCGCCGGATCGTCCTCGATCTTGGAGCGGAGCCGCTGCACGCACGCGTCGACCAGCCGCGAGTCACCGAGGTAGTCGTGCTCCCACACCGCGCTCAGCAGCTGCTGGCGGGACAGCACCCGGCCGGGCGTCCTGGTCAGCTCCAGCAGCAGCTTCAGCTCCGTCGGCGTGAGCGGGACCGGCTCGCCGCTCTTGGTGACGACCAGCGCGGTGCGGTCCACGACCAGGTCGCCGAAGTGCTCGTCGCTGGTCTGCTGCTCGCTCGCGGCTCTGCGCAGCACGGCGCGGATGCGCGCGTCGAGCACCCTCGGTTCCACGGGCTTGACCACGTAGTCGTCCGCGCCCGCCTCCAGACCCGCCACCACGTCGAAGTCGTCGCTGCGCGCGGTCAGCACGATGATCGGCAGATCACCCTCGGCGCGGATGCGGCGACAGGTCTCGAAGCCGTCGATGCCGGGCAACATGAGGTCGACGAGCACCAGGTCCGGGCGTTGCTCCCGGAGGAACGCCAAGCCCTGCTCACCGCTGTCCGCCACGTGCACATCGTGCCCCTGCCTGCGAAGAGACAGCTGGAGCGCTTCGCGCACGGCACGGTCGTCCTCGACTACCAGGACAATCGCCACGCGGCCCATTATCCAGGTCTGTTGCACAACCATGACAAACCCAGCACAGAACGCGGACACCACGGCTGGAGCATCGGTGTCATGGCAACCAGCGTCATGGCAACCAGCGACGAAGCACAGCCCAGGACCTGGCCGCTTCCCGTCGCGGGCGCGTTAGGAGCCCTGATCGCGCTCGGCGTGACCTTTCTCGCCTACGTGCACACGGTCACCGGGCAGCGCGCGGAGAACGGCGCCGTGCACCAGGCCCAGACCGGCGGCCTGACCGACCCCGCGTTCTCCTACCTGCTCAAAGGCGGGATGGGCACCTTCCTGCTCGGAGCCGTCGCGCTGTTCACCCTCGGCGTCGGGGTGTTCCGGGCCAGGTTCGTCGGCGCGGTCACCGTCGTCGCGGTGATCGGCGGCTCGACGCTGACGACCGAGCTGCTCAAGGAAGTGCTGCTGGAGCGGCCCGACCTCTACGTCACCTCGGTCGCCGGGCACAACAGCTTCCCCAGCGGGCACGTGACCGGCGCGATGGCCGTGCTGGTCGCGTTGGCGCTGGTCAGCCCGCGCAAAGTGCGCCCGTTCGTGCTCGGCGGTGGCTCGGTCGTCGTCGCCGCGGTCGCCGTGGCGACCGTCGGACTCGGCTGGCACCGGCCCAGCGACACGCTTGGCGGCTGCTTGGTTGCCGCGCTCATCGGCTGCCTTGTCGCCGCGTTCGCCGGACGTGGCCGTGTCCACCCGCACCCCGCGTGGTTCATCGGAGCGCTCTTCGTTCCCTCGATCGTGCCGCTCGTCGGTCGCGTGATGCTCGGGTCGGCCACCACGGCCGCTGAGCGCTTGGACGACTCGATCGTCATCGCCGCCGTGGGCGCGCCGGTGATCGCGCTCGCGCTCGTCGCCCTGCTTCACGGCACGGAGCTGGGGCGCCGCGCTCCGGCGGCGACCGGCAGGCACCACGCCACACACCGCTGTGAAACACTTGTGCAGCAGCATGTTTAGAGGAGAAACGGCCGGATGCGAATCGTGGTGACCCTAGCGGTCACGCTGCTCGTCGGATTGGGTGTGCTGTTCTACATGGAGCCGACCAGGCCGATGCCCGGTGAGGCCTACGTGGAACTGGTCAACGTCACTGGAGATGACGAAGCACCGAAGTGCGCGTTGGACCAGCGCTACTCCGACGAAGCTCCTCGGGGCCTGCGCGATGACGTGCTCGCCGCGTGGAACTCCTTGAAGGGCAAGGCCGCCGCCGAGAACGTCAAGATGTGCCTCAACGACGGCAAGCGCAGCGCGTGGCAGCAACAGGCCGAGTTCGACAGCGCGGTCCGCCGCTTCGGCAGCGCCGACCAGGCCAGCAAGTACGTGCTGACCCCCGAGGCGTCCAACCACGTCAAGGGGATCGCCGTGGACATCCAGCCGCTGTCCGCCGCGTCGTGGGTGGAGCGCAGCAACGGCAAGCACGGGTGGTGCAGGCGCTACCAGAACGAGCCGTGGCACTTCGAGTACGACCCGTCCTACGTGGGCGGTTGCCCGTCGATGCTGCCCAACGCGCTCGCGTCGCGTTGATGCGTTGACCGAACCGGCTCCGCAGTGCCGCCGTTCGGACTAAGTTCTTTCCGCATGAGCACAGTGCACGTCGCCGCCAGCGCGGACTACCGGCGCGCCCGCGCCGAACTGCTGGCGGCCGAGGGGGAGCTGCGCGCTGCCGCTGCCGCCGTCGCAGCCCTCCGCGCCGCCCTCCCGCAGGGGCCCGATGTCGACGCTTCCTCGCCGCTGACCACGGCGGGCGGCAAACCGATCACACTGGACGACGTCTTCGGCGACCACCGCACACTGCTCGCCTACCACCTGGCCTTCGACATCCTGTCCGAGGAGCCCGACGAGGAGGGCGCGCGCGACGTCGACGCCCTCGACGCCCAGGTCCCCTGGCTGCGCGAGCGCACCGCCATCGCCGTCTTCGCGCCCGTCCCGCCGCACGTGCTCGCCCGGCTCGCCCAGCAGCGCGCTTGGCGGTGGATCGTGCCGATCTCCACCCAGCCCGGCGACCTCTCCGACCGCCTGCGCGACACCCCCGGCACCGCCTCCACGCGCACCGCCTCCACCTCCGCCGTGCTCATCCGCGAGGGAGCCACCGCGCGCCTGCACTGGCACGGCCGCACCACGCTCACCGCCCCCCTCCTGCACCTCCTGCCCCAGCCGGAGTGAACCCAATGTGACATTTGTTGCGTCAGACGAAACAAATGCCACATTGGGTACGCACCACCGACGGGGGCGAGGCGCCGGAGATCGCAGCGCACCCGTCCCTCAAGCCGCCGGGTTCGCCAGTCTTCAAGACCCACAAACCCCCACCCCAGCGGTCTTCAACGCCAGCAAACCCCGGGCCTCAATGGCGCGCCCCCCCACAACGCCAACGGCCCCATTGGTGCGTTGAGCGCGCCGAACGACCCGTTCAGTGCGCTCAACGCACCAAACGAGCCGTTGGCGTAGGCCCGGAGGGTTGGGGCGTCTTCAAGACCCACAAACCCCGCTTTCGCTTATCGCTAACCGCCCCCTACTTCGAGGCAGCCGACGGTTTGCCGTCGTTGGAGACCTCGGCGAAGGGTGTTGGGTGGTCTTGAAGACTGGTGAACCTGACGGCGCGCAGAGCCTTCGCGGATCTTCTTTGCGTGGGTGTCGAGGTTGCTGCGGTGTACCCAATGTGGCATTTGTTTCGCCAGACGTAACGAATGCCGCATTGGGTACGTCTGCGTCCCTGACCACACACAACGCCAACGGCCCCATTGGTGCGTTGAGCGCGCTGAACGACCCGTTCAGTGCGTTCAACGCACCAAACGGGTCGTTCAGGGCTTAAGAGCTACCAGCCGTCCCGGGGTGGGATGGGGGTGACGGAGTGCAGGGGGTTGGGGACCGTGCCGTTGGGGTGGATGGCGTGCCGGTACGACAGCTCCACGTACCCGGTCTGCACCAGGCGGTCGCCGTTGAGCGGGTAGCGCGCGAACGTCGGCCCGAGCAGGTCGCCGGCGTCCATCCGCTCCGCGACGTCGGGGAACCGCGCGCGATAGGCCTCGATCTCGCCGCGCACGATGCCCCACAGCCGCTCCGAAGGCAGGCCGTGGTGCGCTTCGAGCAGCTCCGACAGCGGCCGGAACACGCCGACCAGCAGCGCGTCGACGAAGTACTGCCGCAGGATGCGCCACGGCTTGCGCGGCAGGACGCGGTCGTGCGAGTCGGGTTCGGGGCCGCGCTCGGCGACCGGCTCCACCGACACGTTCACGTCGTCGATGAGGTCCTTGATCACCGCCTGCGCGGGCAGTCCGTCCGGGCCGCTGACGATCAGCACGTTCTCGCCGTGCGGGTTCACGGTGATCCCGTAGCGGTAGAGCACGTGCAGCAGCGGCCGCACGAGCACGCGCGTCAACGCGGCGAACCACGCCTCCGCGTCACCGCCGGAGCGCGCGATGTACTCGCTGACCAGCGGCCGGCCCGCCGGGTCGACGTGCAGCAGCGCCGCGAGCGACCACGAGTGCCCGGCCTCGGGCACGGGTTCGCGCCAGATGCAGCCCAGCGTCTCCAGCCACGTGTACGGTGCTCCGTCCACAGTGGACAGCGAAGGGTGGCGCACGGTCACCGACGCGACCTCGCCGAGCATCACCGCGCCCCACTCCGCCAGGAGCTTGTCGGAGTTCCAGAGCCCGCGCAGCCACTGCGTCACCACCGGCGCCGCGAGCGTGCAGTGCGGCGGAATCCCGCGCCACACGGCGGTGTTGAGGATGCGCAGCGGCAGCTTGACCTGGAGCCGCTTCGGTCTGTCCACATTGCACATCGTGCGAATGGACTGCGTCGGCCGGTAGTGATCGGTCGACGAACCGAGCACCACGATGCGGTCAGTGGCCAGTTCCGGCGCCCACAGCGTGCGCACCACGTGGTCCAGCTGCCACGGGTGCACCGGCAGCCACACGTAGGCTTCGGCGTCCAAACCGCGGTCGGTGAGCACCTTGGTGAACTCGGCGCGCGTGGACTCGTCCAGCTCCTGCGACACCACCACGTGCTCAGAAAGCTTTGGCGTGCCACGGAATTCCGCCAAGCCACGGTGCACGGCGATCCAGGGGAGCTGAATGCGCTGGCGAGCCTCCGGCGCGTACACGGCCTGATCCGAGGCGGAGAACCCGACGCGGCCCTTGTTCGCCACGAGCCACGGGTGACCGGTGAGGTGGCCGTCCAGCTCCGCGTGGTCCAACGAAGCCAGCTCCGCCGAAGGCACAGCGGTGCGCGTCATCGCCACGTCGGCGGTCAGCGTCGACGTGACCTCGTTGAGGTAGTTGGCCAAAGTGGACGGATGGATTCCCACTCCGGGCGCGGCGTCGGTGAAGAACTGCTGCACGTTGTCGGCCTGCTGGGCGATGTCGTCGCCGAGAATCCCCGACGCGGCACGGGTCACCGACGACGGGTCGACCCGCCAGCCACCAAAAGCCGTCCGAGACGCGGAGAAAACATAACGCGCGCCCGGGAAACGCAACTCCCAAGCACCGTCCTCCAACGAGACCGGCGTCAGGATGCCCTCGAAGGACAGCTCGCCGATCGCCTTGGCCAGCAACGCGATGGAGCACTGCCGCCACAGTTCGCGGTCGCTGGTCACCCGGCACCTCCCGGAACGGTGAAGCTGGTGTACGCGGTGTTCTTCGGCAGCCGGTACAGCTCCCGCCCGCTCACCGAGTTGAGGATCGTGGCGTTGCGGAACGCGCCGATGCCCAGGTCGGGCGCGGCGACACCGTGGCTGTGCAGGTCCGCGTTGGACACGAAAACGCGTCCGCTGACCGACGGGTCCAGCTCGATGGAGTGGTCGAGCGCGACCTTGTAGCGGCCCTTCTCGTCGCGCCGCACCAGGTTCTCCACCGGCGACAGGAAAGCGGGCTTGCGCTGCTTGTAGCCGGTCGCGGCGACCACGAGGTCGGTCACGTGCTCGAACGTGCGACCGGTGTCGCGGTGGCGGCAGGTCAGCACGGCCCGCCCTGCGGAGTCCACAGTGGACCCCTCGATCGCGATGCCGTTGCGCAGCTCCACATCGGCAAGGCCCGTGGCCAGATCGCGCTGGTAGAGCACGTCGTGGATGGCCTCAAGGGTCTCGGTGGAGATGCCCTTGTAGTGCCGCCACTGCTCGGCCACCAGGTCGTCGCGCTTGCTCTGCGGCAGGTCGTGGAAGTAGCGGATGTAGGACGGAGTGGTCATCTCCAGCACGAGCTTGGTGTAGTCCAGCGGCGCGAAGGACACCGTCCTGGTCAGCCAGCTCATCGCCCCGCCGCCGGAGGCGTTGCGCCGCAACAGGTCCAGGGCGACCTCGGCGCCGGACTGGCCGGAGCCGATCACCGTCACCCGGCCCGCGGCCTCGACGTCCGGGGTGCGGTGCAGGTAGTCGGCGGTGTGCAGCAGCTTGTCGCCGGGCAGCGCGGCCAGCGACTCGGGCACGTTCGGCTCGGTGCCGACACCGAGCACGATGTCCTTGGCCTGCATGACCGAACGGCGCCCGTCCGCGTGCACCACGTGCACGGTGAACAGTGAGGCGCCCGTGTCCCAGCGGACCGCCTCCACGCGGTGCGACCACCGCACGGACGGCAGCTTCGACACGGCCCAGCGCAGGTAGTGCTCGTACTCGCGCCGCGTCGGGTGGAACTGCTCGCGCACGTAGAACGGGTACATCCGGTCCGTGTCGTGCAGGTAGGACAGGAAGGACAGCGGGTTCGTCGGCGCGACCAGGCTCACCAGGTCGGCGAGGAAGCTCACCTGGAGCATCGCGTCGTCGAACATCAGCCCGGGGTGCCACCGGAAGTCCGACCGCGACTCCAGCACCACGAGGTCCAGATCGTCCACAGTGGACGCAAGGGCGGCGAGGCCCAGGTTGAACGGCCCCGCGCCGATCGCGATGACGTCGTGTTTGCTCTCGACCTGGTCGGTCACGGCAAGTCCTCCTCAGTTCGTGGGTAGACCAGCAGCGCGGCCGTTTTGGTGGGCAGGGTGATCTCACCTCGGTGGTGAAAACCCCCGCTGCGCAGCGCCCGGATCGCGGGCACGTTGCGCACATCAGGTTCTAGCACGACGCGCCGACAGTTCTCGTCGGCGTCCAGCAAAGCCTTGGCCAGCAACGGCATAGTCGTACTGGCGATCCCGCGTCCGGTCCACTTCGGGTCGCCGATCGCGAGGTGCACGCCGATGTCGCCGGGGAGCGCGGCGTAGGCAGCGGCGAGCTGGTCGCGGACGACGCGGTAGATCTCCACGTACACCACGGGCTCGCCGTCCTTGAGCAGCAGGCACGGCCGGGAGTGATCGCCGGAGAGCTGTCCCGCCAGCTCCTCCCGCCACTTCTCGATCGGCCAGTCCTGCTTCCAGAAGCGGGACACGTGCGGCTCGTTCATCCAGCGGTGCAGCAGCTCCAGGTCATCGCCGTCGGGCGACACCAGGCGCAAGGTCCACTCGCCGGAGAGCGCGGGTATCGGGATCACGAGATCACCTGAACGAGCGGATTGGGCATGTCCAGGTACACGGACTGCGCGTCCAGCGGGGCGAGCACCTCATCGATGCCGTGCAGGCGCGTCAGCAGATTCCCCTTGCCGGGCAAGCTGTCCGCGCTCAGCCAGCGCGTCGCGAGCCGGTCGCCGTCCGGGCCAGCATCGGCGAGCGCGGGCAGCGCGGCGGTGAGCCGACCGGCCATCACCGACAGCAGCTCGCGCTCGTCGGCCAGACCCTCCACGCCGAGGCAGCCGATGATCGCCAGCGCCTGGTTGCGCAGCAGGTAGTAGGAAAGCCGTTCGTCCACAATGGAGTCATCGACCACCGCGAGCGTGGACTCCTCGATGCCGAGGCGCTCCAACAGCGCGGGCAGGTACGAGGAAGCCAGGTAGTAGCCCTGGTTGTCCCGGAACGCCGACCCCGCGACCCCACCGCTGGAGTCCAGGCGCACCAACGTGTTCTGCTGGTGAGCCTCAAGGCCGATACCGGTCGCGGAGTACAGGTGCAGCATCGGAACGAGCACGCGGTCGGTGTAGTCGGCGACCCACCGCGAAGCCGCGCCGGAACCTTGAGCTGCCACGATCTCGCCCAGCGCGCTCCGACCGAGACCCGGGCGCGGCGCGACCAGCCCGGCGAGGCAGCGGTAGTCGGTGACGTCGGCCGGGACCTCGCGCACCGCCACGTCGAGCCCGGTGATCTCCGGACCACCCGCGCGACCGGGCTCGTCCACCGCGATCCACGCCGGGTCGCGGACGATCGAGAAGCCCGGGAAAGCGCCGTAGGTCGACGCGGTGTGCCCGGCGTCGATCAGCCGGTTGATCTCCAGGCCGCGCTTGAGCTCCGTGCGCGTGGACTCCCGCCGCGAGTTGGTGATGCGCAGGCCCAGCGACAGCTTCAGCATCACCGGCGCGTCCGAGCGGTACACCGTGCGCAGGCTGGAGCTGGCGTACCACTCCGGCCCCAACTCGCCGAGCGGCTGGAGCTGACCGGACTCGACGAGAGCCTTGATCCTGGGGCGCAGCAACAGGTTCCGCGCCTGCCACGGGTGCGCCGGGATGAGCACGCGGCCGTCGTTCGGGCCGCCCTCCGCGAGGTCCGCCATCAACTGCACGGTGTCCCGCCCGCCCAGCGACGGCGCGCCTTCGACGGCGTCGTGCGACACCACGGACGGGTCGGCCGCGAACCACGACAGCCGGAACTTCCCGCGCAGCTCGGCCGCGTACGCGCGCGCCTCGTCGGGGTGCACGCCGTCCCGGCTCTTCGGCGCCGGGTGGTGCAGGTGCCCCAACAGCAGAGCCTGCTCCGCGTTGAGGAACGCGTCCGCGTGATCGTCCGGCGCGGAGCGACGATCAGCGACGAACTCCGTCATGCGCCGCACCGATTCCGCAGTCCGCTCAACGAGATCAGCGACCTCGCCGGTCGGAACACCACCAGTGCGAGCACCTCCGCGCGCAGCGGCCTCGGTGCCGATCAGGTTCACCGCGAGCACGGGATCGGCGGGGGACAGCTCGCCGCCGTCAGCGCGCCGGATGCGCACGGGCGCGAAGCGGTGCCACCCGGTGGGGGAGCAGTGCGTGACCTCGGTGACGAGCGCCAGCCCGGACGAGGGCAGCTCCACGGAGAGCGGCCCAGGCAGCACGTCCACGCCGGTCTCCTGGAGCCAGCAGCGCAGCAGCGCTTCGAGGTGCGCGTGCTCGGCCGTCGCGCGGGCGTCCGGATGATCGAGCGGATCGTCTTGCAGTACAAGCGCTTCTGTGGTGGTGGTCATGCTGCGCCCTCCTGGTGCGCGAGCGTGCGGCCAGTGCTGATGACCAAGTCGATCAGCGCGTCGATGTCGGCGACACCGGCGTTCGGGTTGAGCAACGTGAACTTCAGGCAAGTGACGGAAGGAGAACCTGGCTTGTCGACGAACGCGGACGTGCGGCCGAGCAGGGCCCGCCCCGATCGCAGCAGCTCTCGCCGCAGCGCGCCGTTCAGCTCGTCGGAGCCCCGGTAGCGGAAGACGACCGTGGTCAGGTTCGCGCCCGCGACAAGCTCCAGCTCGGGCTCGTCCTGGATGCGCGCCTCGGCGTGCAGCGCGAGGTCGTGGCAGGTGTCGAGCATCGAACCGAGTCCGGTGCGCCCGTAGGCGAGCAGCGTCGTCGCGACCTTCACCGCGTCGGGGCGTCGCGTGGTCTGCAAGCTCACGCCCAGCAGGCCGTCGTAGCCCTGCTCGCCGTCATCGGCCGGGTTGAGGTAGTCGACCTGGCGCTCCAGGGAGGTGAAGGCGGTGCCGTCGGCCACCAGGAGCACGCTCGCCGCCGAGGGCTGCCAACCGATCTTGTGCAGGTCCACCGTGATCGAGTCGGCCAGCTGGAGCCCGGCCACCTTCGGCGCGAGCCGGTCGGAGAACAGCGCCCCGAAGCCGTAGGCCGCGTCCGCGTGGAACCACATGCCGTGCTCGCGGGCGATCTCGCAGATCTCCGAGAGCGGGTCGACCGAGCCGAAGTCGGTGGTGCCCGCCGTCGCCACCACCGCCAACGGGATCTCGTCGGCGTTCAGCTCCGCCAGCATCTCCGCCAGCGCGTCCGGGCGCATCCTGCGCTCGGCGTCCACCGGGACCGCGCGCACCGCCGCCTCGCCGAGCCCGAGCACCGCGCACGCCCGGTGCGTGGAGAAGTGGGCCAGCTCCGAGCAGAACACCACCGGCTTGCCGAGCGCGGCAACGCCGTCGGTCCGGATGTCGATGCCCAGCCGCCGCGCCACCGAGTCCCTGGCCAGCATGATCGCCATCAGGTTGGACAGCGAACCGCCCGGCGTGAGCACGCCGTCCGCGCGCTTCTCCAGCCCCGCGAGCCCGGCGAGCGCCGAGACCAGCCAGCGCTCGACCGCGATCCCGGCCGGACCGGAGT
This sequence comes from Allokutzneria multivorans, assembly GCF_039537405.1. Taxonomy (NCBI): domain Bacteria; kingdom Bacillati; phylum Actinomycetota; class Actinomycetes; order Pseudonocardiales; family Pseudonocardiaceae; genus Allokutzneria; species Allokutzneria multivorans. Next base: position 82,644 of record NZ_BAABAL010000008.1, read on the forward strand.
CGTAGGTGTCCTGCGAGGCGTTGCTCGCCCCGGCCAGCGCGTCGGCGGCCACCGCGACCGCGAGCGGCGGCGGCTGGAGGTGCGCGGCGGCGAAGGGGTGCGTCAGGTCGATGCCCTGCTCCACGAGCAGCCTGGCGACGCGGTGCAGCGCGGCGTCCGCGCCGATACCGGTCGCGGGGATCACCGCGGGCCCGAGCCTGCTCGTGACCGCGCCGAGCACGTCCTGCGGGGAGCCCGAGGGCAGCGGGCCGGACGGGCGCAGCGCGGTGCTGGCCCCGCCGACGGCGCGGGTGAGCGCGGCCGCGACCTCGGCCAGGCCCTCACCGGTTCCGGCCAACGGGACAGTCGAGGTAGTGCGAGGGCGAGGCGGAGCCTCTGCGGCCGGCAACACGGCACCTCCGGTGGTGAAGCAGGGGGATTGATCCATTTAGGCTAGCCACATCTTAGTTAGGCAAGCCTTACCCAAGTGAACAGAGCTTCACGTGTCAACCGCTGAGTGAGCCACGCCGCTTTGGCCGATCCGCCTCACCCGGGTACCCGGGCGCGCGGCGCACACGCCCCGAAAGAGCGCGAGATCACCGCGCGGTAGCCTGTCCGCGCCGTAGATTCCCACCCCAACTTCCCCAGGAGGGCACGTGTCACCAGGGCAGATCGCCGCGCTCATCGCAGCCGGCGCCTTCGTGCTGCTGGTGCTGCTGCTGGCGGTTCCACTGATCAAGCTCGGGCGCACCCTCGACGAGGCGACCGTGGCCCTGCGCAAGGCCCACGAGAACGCCGACCCGCTGTTCACCGGCGCCAACACCACGCTGAACCACGTCAACACGCAGCTGGAGCGCGTGGACGGGATCACCGCGAACGCCCGCGCTGTCAGCGGCAACGTCTCCGCGCTCACCTCGCTGTTCACCGCCACCCTCGGCGGTCCGCTGGTGAAGGCCGCCGCGCTGTCCTACGGCGTGAGCAAGGCCGTGCGCGCCCGTCGCCGCGCCGCCGACGAGAAGCCCGGCAAGCACTCGCGCAAGGGCTCCCGCAAGTCCAGAGGCGGCCGTCGATGAGGCGCATGTTCTGGCTCGGCATCGGCGTGCTGACCGGTGTCGTGCTCTCGCGCAAGGCAGGCACCAAGGCCCAGGCGTTCACCCCGGCCGGTGTCGCGGCCAATCTCGGCGACGCGATCAGCGAACTCGCCAGCGCCGTCGGTTCCTTCGGGGCTGACGTGCGCGCGGGCATGAACGAGCGCGAAGGTGAGCTGAAGGAGGTCGTCGACAGGGCGAACGATCCCGGTCGACACTCCAGTTACAGTAGGAGCACGGACCGCGTCTCCCAGTCCAGGGAGCGCAGGAGCTGGGAAGCAGAGGACGGAAACGTGCGGAACAGGCGAGCGCGCAGGGCGGGGAGCTGACTCCCGCGCCGTACAGCGCTGTGCTCCCCGCCGCACCCGGGCCCCCTTCTCGCACCTCCTCCTAAGGAACCACCGTGCAGACGCATGAGATCCGCCAGCGCTTCCTCGACCACTTCCAGAAGGCCGGGCACACCCTGGTGCCCAGCGCCCCGCTGATCCTGGACGACCCGAACCTGTTGTTCGTCAACGCCGGGATGGTCCAGTTCAAGCCGTACTTCCTCGGCGAGGCCCCGCCGCCCTACGCCACCGCCACCAGCGTGCAGAAGTGCGTGCGCACCGGGGACATCGACGAGGTCGGCAAGACCACGCGGCACAACACCTTCTTCCAGATGGCCGGCAACTTCTCCTTCGGCGACTACTTCAAGGAAGGGGCCATGCGGCACGCCTGGACCCTCCTGACCGGGTCGGTGGAGGACGGCGGCTACGGCTTCGACCCCGAGCGCCTGTGGGTCACCGTCTACCAGGACGACGACGAGGCCATCGAGCTGTGGAAGAAGGTCGCGGGCATCCCGGCCGAGCGCATCCAGCGCCGCGGCATGGCCGACAACTACTGGTCGATGGGCGTTCCCGGCCCGTGCGGCCCGTGCTCGGAGATCTACTTCGACCGCGGCCCCGAGTTCGGCGTCGAGGGCGGCCCGGTCGCCGACGAGGACCGCTACCTGGAGATCTGGAACCTGGTCTTCATGCAGAACGAGCGGGGTGAGGGCGGGGGCAAGGACAACTACCCGATCCTCGGCCAGCTCCCGGCCAAGAACATCGACACCGGCATGGGCGTCGAGCGGGTGGCCTTCCTGCTCCAGGGCGTGGACAACGTCTACGAGACCGACCTGGTCCGCCCGGTGATCGCCGCCGCCGAGAAGTTCTCCGGCCGCACCTACGGCACCGACCCGGTCGACGACGTGCGCTTCCGCGTCATCGCCGACCACGCCCGCAGCGGCGTGATGCTCATCGCCGACGGCGTCACCCCCGGCAACGAGGCCCGCGGCTACGTGCTGCGCCGCCTGCTGCGCCGCATCGTCCGCTCCACCCGCCTGCTGGGCGTGCAGGAGCCGGTGCTGGCCGAGTTCACCGCCGTGGTGCGCGACGCCATGGGCCCGTCCTACCCCGAGCTGGTCAGCGACTTCGACCGGATCGAGGCCGTGATGCGGACCGAGGAGGAGGCCTTCCTGGCCACCCTCACCTCGGGTTCGAGGATCTTCGACGTGGCCGCCGCCGAGACCGTGGCCGCCGGCAGCAAGCAGCTGGCCGGGGACAAGGCCTTCCAGCTGCACGACACCTTCGGCTTCCCGATCGACCTCACCCTGGAGATGGCCGCCGAACAGGGCCTCACCGTGGACGAGGAGGGCTTCCGGAGCCTGATGTCCGAGCAGCGGCAGCGGGCCAAGGCCGACGCCGCCTCGCGCAAGACCGGGCACGGGGACCTCACCGTCTACCGCTCGGTGCTGGAGCAGCACGGCACCACCGAGTTCCTCGGCTACACCGACCTGGACTCCGACTCGCGGGTGATCGGCCTGCTGGTCGGCGGCGTCCCCGTGCGCAGCGCCGGCACCGGCACCGAGGTCGAGCTGGTCCTGGACCGCACGCCGTTCTACGCCGAGAGCGGTGGCCAGGTCGGCGACACCGGCGTGCTCGTCGGCGACAACGTGCAGCTCTCCGTGACCGACGTGCAGAAGGCCGTTCCCGGCCTGTTCGTGCACAAGGCCAAGGTGCTCGCCGGTGAGGTCGCCATCGACGACGTCATCCAGGCCCACGTCGACGAGGACCGGCGCCTGGCCGTCGAGCGCTCGCACTCGGCCACGCACCTGGTGCACGCCGCCGTGCGCTCCGCCTACGGCAAGCGGGCCGCCCAGGCCGGTTCGCTGAACTCGCCGGGGCGCATGCGCTTCGACTTCACCACGCCCGGCCCGGTGTCGGCCTCCGTGCTCAGCGGCGTCGAGGAGGAGGTCAACGCCTACCTCCTGGACGACATCGAGGTGAAGTCGTTCACCACGACCATGGACAAGGCCCTCGAACTGGGCGCCGTCGCCCTCTTCGGCGAGAAGTACGGCAGCGACGTCCGCGTCGTCGACATGGGCGAGTACTCCCGCGAGCTCTGCGGTGGCACCCACGTCAAGCGGATCGGCCAGCTCGGCATGGTCAAGCTGGTCGGCGACTCCTCGATCGGCTCCGGCGTGCACCGCGTCGAAGCCCTCGTCGGCATGGACGCCCTTCGGCACACCAGCAAGGAGCGGCTGCTCGTCTCGCAGCTCGCCGACCAGCTGAAGGTGCCCACGCACGAGCTGCCCGAGCGCGTCTCCGGCATCCTGTCGCGGCTGCGCGACGCCGAGCGCGAGATCGACCGCATGCGCGTGGCCTCCGTGCTCCAGTCCGCCGGTGACCTGGCCGCCAAGGGCGAGAAGCTGGGCGAGACGGTCGTGGTGGCCGAGCGCGTTCCGGACGGCGTCTCCGGCAACGACCTGCGCGCCCTCACCACCGAGGTGCGCGGTCGCCTCGGCGGGGCCAACGGCGTCGTCGCCCTGTTCTCCGCCGAGCCGGACACCGACAAGGTCAGCTTCGTGGTCGCCACCACCCCGGCCGCCAGGGACGCCAAGCTCAAGGCCGGTGAGCTGGTCAAGAGCTTCCTCCCGGCCATCGACGGCCGCGGCGGCGGCAAGCCCGACATGGCCCAGGGCGGCGGCTCGAAGAAGTCCGGTGTCGCCGAGGCCGTCACCGCGCTGCGCCGCGCCCTCGGCGGCTCGTGAACGAGAAGGCGATCAGCCCCGACCGCCCGGGCCCGGACGATCCGGGTCCCGGGCGGCGGCTCGGGGTGGACGTGGGCTCGGTGCGGGTCGGCGTCGCGCTCAGCGATCCCGCGCCGGTGCTCGCCAGCCCCCTCGCTACCCTGGCCCGCGACGAGAAGGCTGGTCGTGATCTCGACCAGCTCGTGGGACTGGTCGGGGAGCACGAGGTGGTCGAGGTGGTGGTCGGACTGCCGCGCACGCTGGCCGGACGGCACGGCCCGGCCGCCGAGGCGGCGACGGCCTACGCCAGGGTGCTGGCGGAGCGGATCGCACCGGTGCCCGTCAGACTCTCCGACGAGCGGTTGACCACGGTCTCCGCGACCCGGATGCTCTCCGACCGAGGGGTGCGCGGCAAGAAGCAGCGGTCGGTCATCGACCAGGCCGCCGCCGTCGAGATCCTCCAGGGATGGCTCGACCTGCGCGCCCGTACCCGACCTGCCACCCAGGAGGGTTGATCTGAGTGAACGACCTCGACCTCTTCGACGAGGCCCCGGCCGAGGAGCGCCCGCGTCGCGGCAGGGCCGCCGCCTCCGCCGACAAGCAGCGGCGGCGCAAGGTCCTGCTGCTCGGCGGGATCGCCGCGGTCATCGTGCTCGGCATCGGCGTCTGGTACGGCGTGACCTCGCTGTTCGGGCTGACCAGCTACGAGGACTTCGAGGGCGCCGGTGAGTCCGACGTCGTGGTCAAGGTCGAGCCGGGCACCATCTCCCAGACCGGGCAGAGCCTGGTGGAGGCGGGTGTGGTGGGCAGCGTCCGCGCCTACACCGCCGCCGCGCAGGAGAACGACTCGGCGGGCTCGGTGCAGCCCGGCTACTACGTGCTCAAGACGAAGATGTCCGGGGCCAACGCGGTCGCGGGCCTGGTGCGCAAGAACGCCAGGGTCGGCGAGATGGAGATCCGCGGCGGCAACCAGCTCGACGACGTGACCGTGGCCAGCGGCAAGGTCAACCAGGGCATCATCTCGATGATCGCCAAGGCCAGCTGCGCGGAGCTCAACGGCAAGAACACCTGCCTGACCGTCGAGCAGGTGCGCTCCGCCATGGAGAAGGCCGATCTCGCCGAGATCGGCGCGCCGGAGTGGGTCATCACCGAGGCCTCCAAGGTCACCGAGCCCCGTCGCCGCTTCGAGGGCCTGCTGATGCCCGGCAAGTACGACGTGAAGCCCGGTGACACCCCGGAGAACGTGCTGCGCGCGCTGCTGACCACGGGCTCGGCCAGGCTCCAGGCGGCCGGGCTGCCGAAGTCGGCGGAGAAGACCGGGTTCTCGCCCTACCAGCTGCTGATCATGGCCTCGCTGGTGGAGAAGGAGTCCGCGACCCCGGACTTCGGCAAGATCGCGCAGGTCACCCGCAACCGCCTCGCCATCGGTATGAGGCTCCAGTACGACTCCACGGTCAACTACCCGCTGGACCGGCCGAACATCCGCACCAACAGCGCCGACCGCGACAAGGCGGGGGCGTACAACACCTACGCCGTTCAGGGCCTGCCGCCGACGCCGATCGGCTCGCCCGGCGCGGGCGCGATCTCCGCCGCGGTCACCCCGGAGCCCAGCGATTACCTGTACTTCGTGCGCTGCGACAAGAACGGCAAGTCCTGCTTCGCCAAGGACCTCGACGACCACAACGCCAACGTTCGCGAGGCCCAGGCGAAGGGCGCTTACTGATGGCCCGCAAGGCCGCCGTCCTGGGTTCGCCCGTCGACCACTCGCTCTCGCCCGTGCTGCACCGAGCCGCTTTCGAGGCGCTCGGCCTGGACTGGACCTACGAGTCGATCGAGTGCTCGGAGGAGGCGCTGCCCGGCCTGGTCAGCGGCTTCGGCCCGGAGTGGGCGGGCCTGTCGGTCACCATGCCCGGCAAGCGCGCCGCGCTGGCGTTGGCCGCCCAGGTCACGCCCCGCGCGCGGTTGGCGGGCGCCGCGAACACCCTCATCCCCGTCGAGGCCGGTTGGCGTGCCGACTGCACCGACGTGGACGGCGTGGTCGGAGCGCTGCGCGCCGCGGCGGGCTTCACCATCGCCGCGGGTCCGGCGGTCATCCTGGGCGCGGGTGGCACCACGCAGGCCGCGCTGGTCGGGCTCGCCGAGCTGGGCGTGCGCCAGGTCCGGCTCGTCGTCCGCGACCCCGCGCGCGCTCGCGAGGCCCTGGCGTGCGCGGAGCGGCTGCACCTCGCCGTCACCGTGGTGACGTGGGCCGAAGCCGCCCCCGCGAAGCTCGTCGACGGCTGCTCCGTGCTGATCAGCACCGTGCCGACCGAGGCCGTGGAGCCGTGGGTCACCGACCTCGCCGAGGCGCCGAGCGTGCTCGACGTGATCTACCACCCGTGGCCGACCCCGCTCGCCGCGGCGGCGGAGAAGGCGGGCAACCCCGTCGCGACCGGCCTGGACATGCTGCTGCACCAGGCCTTCGGCCAGTCCGAGCTGTTCACCGGCCGCCCCGCTCCGCGCGAGGCCATGCGCTCGGCCCTGCGCCGGGCCACCGGCAACGTCCTCCCGCTGCCCCTGGGCTAGGTCGTCCGGGTCAGGTGATCCGGACGGTCCTGGTGACCTCCGAGGACCACCGCATCAGCACCGCGAGCAGCACCACCTCGCCGACCACGAGCAGCCGTTCGGTGAGGCCGACCGGGTTCGGGCCGGGGAACCAGTCGACCAGCAGCGGTTCCATCATTCCGAAGAAGCTCACTCCGAAGAGGAAGAGCATCACGAACCCGAAGATCCCGAGACGCCTGCTCAGCCGCGCGTAGCCGCCGTAGCGGGGGTGTTCGCGGTAGCGCCTGCCGAGCACCAGGCCCGCCGTCGGCAGCCCGAGGAAGGCGGCGACGGCGGCGAGGTTGTGCAGCATCCCGAACGGCGTCCGCTCGGTGCTGGTGGTGTCCATCGGCAGCACGCCCGCGAGCAGCAGGCCGCCGCTCCAGATGCCGACGCAGGTCCACGCCAGCGGTGAGTACGGGGCCTCCCACCGGACCATGCCCGCGAGGAAGGCGAGCGAGCCCACGCCCAGCGCCACCAGCGACCACATGTAGACCTGCGACAACGGGCCGACGCCGTAGGTGCTGATCGTCTGGGAGTACGGGCTCGGGAAGGGCTGGCTGTGCAGCACAGCCATGAGGGAGACGGAGACCCCGACTCCCAGCCACGCGACGGTGATCCCCACCCGGGGCACCCGGGTCGCGGCCGGGGCTCCGGTGAGATTGAGATCCATACCTGCGATCATCGCCCCTGCACAACCGGGGTACATCAGAGTTTTCCCGGATATCCCCCGGAAGGTCGACCGCCCGTTATACGCCGGTGGGACCCGTCCGCCGGACGGGTCCCACCGTGGTCTTGCCGCTCAGGCCTGGTCGAGGTCCTTGGCGATGATCGAGGCGAGCGCTTCTAGCGCGTCCTCCGCACCCTCGCCCTCGGCGCTGAGCACCACTTCGTCACCGTGCATCGCGCCCAGCGTCATCAGCCCGAGCACGCTGGCCGCCTCCACCGGCTCGCCCCCGTCCTTGCGGATGGTGACCGTGACCGGCTGCGCCGCCGCGGCCTTGGCCAGCAGCGCGGCCGGCCGGGCGTGCAGTCCGACCGAGGAGGCAACGGTGACCCGTCGTTCCGGCATTGCGAGGTCCTTCCTGGAGGGGGTGCTCAGGCCTTGCTCGGCTCGGCCTGCGGGTCCACGGTCTCGTCCTCGCGGCCCGGCGTCCTGAGGTTCCACTTGGTGATCACGAACCTGAACAGGAAGTAGTACACCACCGCGAAGACGAGCCCGATCGGGATGATCAGGAACGGGTTCGTGGCCTTGCCCCAGTTCAGCAGGTAGTCGATGACACCGGCGGAGAAGGAGAAGCCGTGGTGGATGCCGAGCGCGTTGCACACCGCCAGCGACACGCCGGTCAGCAGCACGTGGATCAGGTACAGCGGCCACGCCACGAACATGAACGCGAACTCCAGTGGCTCGGTGACGCCGGTGATGAACGCGGTCAGCGCCGCCGAGGCCATGATGCCGCCGACGATCTTGCGCTGGGCGGGCTTGGCCGTGTGCCAGATCGCCAGCGCCGCCGCGGGCAGGGCGAACATGAAGATCGGGAAGAACCCGGTCATGAACGTTCCGGCCGAGGTGTCGCCGCCGAGGAAGCGGTTGTAGTCGCCCTTGAGGACCTCACCGGCCGGGTTGGTGTAGTCGCCGAAGACCTGCCACACGAAGGTGTTGATGATGTGGTGCAGGCCGAACGGCAGCAGCAGGCGGTTGGCGGCGCCGTAGGCACCCGCGCCGACGATCGTGCTGCCGGTGACCCACTCGCCGACCGCGGTGATGCCCTTGTCGAAGAGCGGGTAGAGCAGGCCCATCACGATGCCGAGGCCGATCATCACGACCGCGGTGATCAGCGGGACGAACCGCCTGCCGCCGAAGAAGGCCAGGTACGCGGGCAGCTTGATCCGGTAGTAGCGCTGCCACAGCACCGCGGTGACCAGACCGGCGATGACGCCGGTGAGCACGCCGTAGGGCCAGCTCCCGGGCATCACCCCGAGCGCGTCGGCCATCTTCTGGGTGCCCGGTTTGTTCGGGTCGTCGATCGGGTTGATCACCATGATCACCCGGCTCAGCACGAGGTAGCCGACCACGGCCGCCACCGCGGTGGAGCCGTCGGCCTTCTTGGCGAACCCGACCGCGACACCGACCGCGAACAGCAGGGGCAGGTAGTTCAGCAGCACACCGCCCGCGCCGCCGATGACCGCGGCGCCCTTCTCGAAGCCCGGGATCGCCCCGAGCAGATCGGTGTCTCCCAGGCGGACCAGGAGACCGGCCGCCGGGAGAACGACGATCGGCAGCATCAGGCTGCGACCGATCCGTTGCAGTACCGCCAAACCCTTGATGTCGCGACCGCCCGGGGTGGCGCTCATCGGGTACCTCCCTGCTGAGGGTGGGGACCGGGGTCAGGAAGGCCCCGGTCGAGTTGCATGGTCACCTGGTACAGATCGCCCCGGTACCAGGACGTCATGTCCTCCACCGGAGCTCCGGCGGCGGTGGAGATCCTGCGGAAGACCAGGACGGGGCTGCCCGGTTTGACGCCGAGCAGCCGGGCGGTCACCGGGTCGGCGGCGTCCGCCCACACGGTCTGGCGACCGTGGTCGAGCTGGACCCCGTACTCCCGCGCGAGCAGGCCGTACAGGGAACGGGTGAGGTCGTTGCGCAACAGCCCCGGGACCTCGCGGGGGTGGTACCAGCCGCGTTCGACGGCCATCGGGGTGCCGTCGGCGCGGCGCAGCCGGAAGAGCCAGTACGCGGTCTGCCCCGTCTCCAGCCCGAGCGCGCTCGCGGTCGCCGTCGGCGGGACCAGCTCGCCGTGGTCGAGCAGCTCGGTGGTCGGGGTCATCCCGCGCCTGCGGATGTCCTCGGTGAAGGAGGCCAGGTGCAGCTGGGCGTCCACCCTCGGCTTGGCGGTGAAGGTGCCCTTGCCCCTGACCCTGGTCAGCAGTCCTTCGGTGACCAGCTGGCTGATCGCCTCGCGCACCGTCAGCCGGGAGACGCCGTAGCGGGTGGCCAGTTCGCGCTCGGACGGGACGGGGGTTCCCGGCGCCAGCTGGTCCTGGGCCAGTCCGCGCAGGATCTCGCGCAGCTGGGCGTGCTTGGGCGTCGGCCCGTCCAGCAGCCGTGCGGGAGGAGTCTCCGGAACCGGCACGCTCACTCCCCTCGAATCCAGGCTGGCGGATTGGTACGGTCCGGTCTAAACCAGTGCTGCGGAGGATGCTCCCGGCGTCCTCGGGGTGTCAACACCCGTTATGGCTTCGTGTCGGGTGTGCCAGCATCTGGCCCAACCACGTACGCCCTGCTCGCAGGGTGTGAGGCAAGGGAGACTTGAGTGGCTGACGACAAGGCCGCGGCGATCCTCGCCGGGCTCGGAGGGGCCGAGAACATCGAGGACATTGAGGCCTGCATCACACGGCTGCGGTGCGAGGTGCACGACGGTTCCAAGGTCGACCAGGCCGCGCTCAAGGCGGCGGGCGCGATGGGCGTCATGCAGCAGGGCACCATCGTGCAGGTCATCGTCGGCCCCGAGGCCGACAACATCGCCGAGGACATCCAGGACCTGATGTGACGCTTCCCGTGCACTGCCCGGTCAAGGGCCGGGCCATCCCGATGAGGTCGGTGCCGGACCCGGTCTTCGCCGAGTCCATGGTCGGCCCCGGCATCGCCATCGACCCCGACCGCGCCGAGGGTGCCGACACCGACGCCGTGGCCCCGGTCGACGGCACCGTGGTGACCCTGCACCCGCACGCCTTCGTCGTGCTGACGCCCTCCGGCCGGGCCGTGCTCGTGCACCTGGGCATCGACACCGTGAAGCTCAAGGGCGAGGGGTTCACCCTGCACGCGGTCAAGGGCGAGACCGTCCGCGCGGGCCAGCGGATGATCACCTGGAACCCGGCCGAGGTGGAGCGGCACGGCTACTCCCCGGTCTGCCCCGTCGTCGCGGTGGAGGCCAAGCCGGAGCAGCTGGCCGAGCTCCGCGAGTCCGACGAGGTCGAGCACGGCGACCAGATCTTCATCTGGTCCGCCTGACCCCTCGCCCCCCGATCGGGTTCGTACCCAATGTGGCATTTGTTGCGCTCAGCGAAACAAATGCCACATTGGGTACGTCGGGGGCTTCGCCGCTGACCGTCCACTGTGGACGCTCGGTGACACGATTTTCACCCAGGCGCCGCGCTCGTTCGACGGGGAGAGCTGCCCGTGCGCATCCTCTGGGCATGGATGGTCTCGGAGCGCTGTTCGGTCTCGTCGCGGGGTTCGCGGCGGGGGCCGGCGCGCGGTTGCTCCTCGCTCGGCTCGACCGTGGCGCGCGGGTGCGCTTTCCCTTGTGCGAGTGCGCTGTCGGCGGGCTCTGGGCGCTCGCGTGCGCGGTGCCCGCGCCGTTGTGGTGGCTGCCCGTTCAGCTCGCGGTGGCGTGGTTCGCCGTCGCGCTGACGGTGGTCGATCTCCGGCACTCCTGCTTGCCGGATGCGTTGACGTTGCCCGCATATCCGGCAGCAGGGCTGCTGTTGCTCCCCGCCGCTCTCTCCGGTCCAGGGCCACCGCTGGCGGTCCGCGCTCTCTGCGGAGCCGTTGTCTTCCTTGCCGTCCACGCGGTCGTGCGAGCGGTGTCCCCGGCTGCGCTCGGCGCGGGTGACGTCAAGCTCTCCGGCAGTCTCGGCGCGGTCGCCGGCGCGGTGGAATGGATCGCCCTGCCCGTGGTCGTGGTCCTCGCGGCGGTGATTACCGCCATAGTCGGAGCGCTCTCCCCGCGCTCGCACCGTCACCGGGAAGGGGGTGATTCTGTCCCGCACGGACCCGGGTTGTTGCTGGCCACGCTCGTGCTCACGCTGGTTCCACCCAGTGGGCAGGCGCTCGCGCTCGCCGGGGTTCCGCAGGGCTGACGCGCGCGGACATGGCAGGATCACGGCGTGTTGCGCTGGATCACCGCTGGAGAGTCGCACGGACCTGCCCTGGTCGCCGTGCTTGAGGGCTTGGTCGCCGGGGTCGAGATCACCAGTGGTGATGTCGCGGGCCATCTGGCCAGGAGACGCCTTGGCCACGGCCGTGGCGCCCGGATGAAGTTCGAGGCCGACGTCGTCACCTTCCTCGGTGGCGTCCGGCACGGGCTCACCCAGGGCGGCCCCGTCGCCGTGCAGGTCGCCAACAGCGAGTGGCCTCGCTGGGAGAAGGTGATGTCGCCGGACCCGGTCGCCGAGGAGGAGCTGGCGGGCCTCGCCCGCAGCGCTCCGCTCACGCGGCCCCGGCCCGGGCACGCCGATCTCCCCGGCATGCAGAAGTACGGCTTCGACGACGCGCGTCCGGTGCTGGAGCGGGCGAGCGCTCGCGAGACGGCCGCGCGCACGGCGCTCGGAGCGGTGGCGCGGGCCTTCCTGCGGCAGACGCTGGGCGTCGAGGTGATCAGCCACGTGGTGTCCATCGGCACCGTGGAGGCGCCCACGGGCGTGCTCCCGGGACCGCGGGACCTTGAGGCGATCGACGCGAGCCCCGTGCGGGTCTTCGACGCCGACGCCAGCGCCGCGATGGTCGCCGAGGTGGACGCCGCCAAGGCCGACGGCGACACCCTCGGCGGTGTGGTCGAGGTGCTGGCCTACGGGCTGCCGCCGGGCCTCGGCTCGCACGTGCACTGGGACCGCAGGCTCGACTCGCGGCTGGCCGGTGCGCTCATGGGCATCCAGGCGATCAAGGGCGTCGAGGTCGGCGACGGCTTCGAGACGGCGCGGCGGCGCGGCAGCAAGGCGCACGACGAGATCGACCGCTCCGACGGCGAGCTCGGCGTCAGCCGCCGGTCCAACCGCGCGGGCGGCGTCGAGGGCGGCATCACCAACGGCGAGCCGCTGCGCGTGCGCGCCGCGATGAAGCCGATCTCCACCGTGCCCCGCGCTCTGTCCACTGTGGACACCGCGACCGGCGAGGCCGCCGTGGCGATCAGCCAGCGCTCCGACGCGTGCGCGGTTCCCGCCGCCGGCGTGGTGGCCGAGGCGATGGTGGCCCTGGTGCTCGCGGACGCGGTGCTGGAGAAGTTCGGCGGTGACTCGGTCGCCGAGACCAAGCGCAACGCCGAGGCGTACCTCGCGACGCTGAAGGAGCGCTGGTGACTCCGCGCGCGGTCGTCGTGGGTCCGCCCGGCGCGGGCAAGACCACCGTGGGCGGTCTGCTGGCGCAGGCGTGGGGGGTGGGCTTCCGCGACGTGGACGCCGACATCGTCGCCGGCACCGGCAAGTCGATCAGCGACATCTTCACCGTCGACGGTGAGGCGGCGTTCCGCGAGATCGAAGAGCGCGCCGTTGCCACGGCGGTCGCCGAGCACGACGGAGTCGTGGCGCTCGGCGGCGGAGCCGTGCTCTCCGAGCGCACCCGCGCGCTGCTGGCCGACCACGTGGTGGTGTTCCTCGGCGTCGGCATGGCGGAGGGGGTGCGGCGCACCGGGCTGTCCAGCGCGCGTCCGCTGCTGGCGGGCGTGAACCCGCGCGCCACCTTCAAGGCGCTGCTCGACGCGCGGCTGCCGCTCTACCGCGAGGTGGCCACCGTCGAGGTCAGCACCGACTCCCGCACACCCCAGGAGGTCGTTGACGCGGCCCTCGAAGCTCTGGAAGTGAAGTCATGAGCACTGAGCCCGTGCGGGTTCGGGTCGCCACCGCCCAGCCCTACGACGTCGTCATCGGCAGGGGGCTGCTCAGCGAGATCCTGGAGACGCTCAAGGGCGTCGGGACCGTCGCGATCCTGCACCAGCCCACGCTCACCGCGACGGCCGAGAGCCTGCGCGAGGAGCTGGAGGCGACGGGAGCCTCCGCGCACCGCGTCGAGCTGCCCGACGCCGAGGACGGCAAGAGCCTGGCGGTCGCCGGGTTCTGCTGGGACGTGCTCGGACGCATCGGCATGGACCGCGGCGGCGTGATCGTCTCGCTCGGCGGCGGGGCGACCACGGACCTGGCCGGGTTCATCGCGGGCACCTGGATGCGCGGTGTGCGCGTGGTGCACGTGCCGACCACGCTGCTGGGCATGGTCGACGCCGCGGTGGGCGGCAAGGCCGGGATCAACACCGACGCGGGCAAGAACCTGGTCGGCGTCTTCCACGAGCCGATGGCCGTCTTCGTCGACCTCGCGACGCTGGAGTCGTTGCCGCGCAACGAACTCGTCGCGGGCATGGCCGAGGTCGTCAAGGGCGGCTTCATCGCCGACCCGGTGATCCTCGACCTCATCGAGGCCGACCCGGAGGCCGCGCTGGACCCGACCGGCGACGTGCTCGCCGAGCTGGTGCGCCGCAAGATCCAGGTCAAGGCGGACGTGGTCGCGGCGGACCTGCGCGAGTCGAACCTGCGCGAGATCCTCAACTACGGCCACACCCTCGGCCACGCCATCGAACGGCGCGAGCGCTACCGCTGGCGCCACGGCGCGGCGGTCAGCGTCGGCATGGTCTTCGTCGCGGAACTGGCGCGCCTGGCGGGCCGCCTCGACGACGAGACGGTCGACCGGCACTACCGCGTGCTCAAGGCGATCGGCCTGCCGACGAGCTACGACGCCGACGCGCTCCCGCAGCTGCTGGAAACCATGCGCGGGGACAAGAAGACGCGCTCCGGCGTGCTGCGCTTCGTCGTGCTCGACGGCCTGGCCAAGCCCGGTCGCCTCGAAGGCCCCGAGCCGGGCCTGCTCGCCGCCGCGTACTCGGCGGTCGCTCGCGAGTCCACTTCGGACGGTGGAGGTCTGCTGCTGTGAAGGTCCTCGTCCTCAACGGCCCCAACCTCGGCAGGCTCGGTTCGCGCGAGCCGCTGATCTACGGCAGCGAGACCTACGCCGACCTGGTCCAGCTCTGCGAGGCGACCGGGACGGAGTTGGGCCTTGAGGTCGAGGTCCGGCAGACCGACCACGAGGGCGAGATGCTGGGCTGGCTGCACGAGGCGGCCGACGCGGGCTGGCCGGTGGTGCTCAACGCGGGAGCGTGGACGCACTACTCGATCGCCGTCCGCGACGCCTGCTCGCAGCTCACCGAACCCCTGGTGGAGGTGCACATCTCCAACGTGCACACCCGCGAGGAGTTCCGGCACCACAGCCACATCTCCGCCATCGCGACCGGCGTGATCGTCGGGCTCGGGCTCACCGGCTACGAACTGGCGCTGCGCTTCCTGGCGAAGAAGGCGGCGAGATGACCGCCGACGGGATCATCTCACCGGAGGCGGCATCGTGAAGGTCCCCGAATTAGTCACCGAGCGGATGGTGCTGCGCGAGCTGCGCGCCTCGGACGCGGAGGCCGTCGCGGGGATCTTCGCCGACCCGGAGATGAGCAAGTGGCTGGGTACCGACCTGAGCAACCGCGAGGCTGCTTTCGTCAACGTCTACAGCCGGATCAGCGGTGACTACCCGGACGGCATGGGGCACTTCCTGTTCACGGTGGACGGTGCGGCGGTCGGCATCGGCCACCTCCGTCCGTCGGCGGAGCTGCCCGGGGACCTGCCCGAGATCGGCTGGTTCGTCGGCCGCCCGCACTGGGGTTCCGGGTATGCCAGGGAAGCAGCAGAAGCCCTGCTGCGCCACGCTTTCGACGACCTAGCACTGCCGACGGTGTGGGCGCTGGTGCACCCGGAGAACACCGGCAGCCTCAAGCTCTCCGAGCGGCTGGGCTTCCTGGACGTCGGCGAGCGCTTCGCTTACGGCGCGACGCACCGCGTGCAGCTCGTGCAGCGTCCACAGAGGACTGGCCTGCACCACGTCGAGCTGTGGGTGGGCGACCTGGAGCACGCGCGCGACACCTTCGGCTGGCTGCTCACCGAACTCGGTTTCCGGCAGCACCAGTTGTGGGAGAACGGGATCAGCTGGCGGCTGGGCCCCACCTACGTCGTCGCCGAGCGCTCGCCCGCGCTGGCCGGGGACACCCACGACCGCATGCTGCCCGGCCTCAACCACCTCGCGCTGCACGCCGGGGACCGCGCGACGGTCGACCGGCTGACCGAGCAGTCGCGCGAGCACGGCTGGCGGCTGATGTTCGGCGACCGGCACCCGCACGCGGGCGGCGAGCACCACTACGCGGCCTACTTGGAAAACGCTGATGGCTTCCAGGTGGAGCTGGTGGCCGCACCCGTCGAGGCGTGACGCTGCGTTCCCTCGCTCTAACCCGTGCGGGTGAGCCTGCTTAGACTGTGCCGGCTTTGTCGTTGCACTAAGTAGGTGAGCGGTGGGACTGCGGCGGCCTCGGAACCTGCTCGCGGCGTTGCTCTGCGTGCTCGTCCTGGCCGCGTCGATCTTGTCCGCGTGCACGACGACCCCACCACCGGAACCGCCCCCGCCCGCGATGACCGGGCCCGTCGCGGTCCCGCCGAACCGGGGCGGCGCTGGCGGCACCGCCGACCTGCTGCCCGCGATCCTGGGCATCGACCGGCCGCGCCAGAGCGCTGGGGTCGTCGCGGCGGGCGGGCCCCAGGCGCCCTACAACTACGGCCCCACCCTGCTCCAGGAGAACGGCCGCGTCCGCATGTGGTGGTGCAGCCAGCTCATCGGCGCGGGCCCGCCCGGCGACGACATCGTGCACGGTGACGCCGCCACCCCCGCCGGGCCGTTCGAGGCGGTCGGCGCCGTGTTCAGCGGCAGCGGTGGCGGCTTCGACGCCATGCACACCTGCGACCCGTCGGTGATCAAGGTCAGCGGGACCTACTACCTCTACTACACCGGCGCGCCGAGCGATCACACCCACGACAACAGCATCGGGGTCGCTGCCAGCGACGACGGCGTGAACTGGCGCAGGCTGGCCGCGGGCGGGCCGATCGTGCGGGCCTCCGGCGAGGTCCGCCGCGCCAACACCTACGGCGCCGGGCAGCCCGCCGTGTTCCACCTCGACGGCTGGTTCCACCTCATGTTCACCGACACCACCGCCGCCGGGGCCGGGCCGAACGGGGCCGGTCAGTTCGTCCTGCGCGCGAAGGACCCGCTGTTCGCCGAGCAGGTCCAAGCCCTGACCAGGGACGGCTTCGTGCCGGTCGGCTCCGCGCAGGCCAGCCGCACTCGCTCGGTCGTCGACGCCTTCAGCGCGGACTGGATGTGGGTGCCCGCGCTCAACGCCGTCGCCATCGCCCACGAGACCGGCGAGGGCACCACCCTCACCTTCTGGGACCGCGCCTTCGCCCGGCACCCCTACCGGCCCGTGCACATCCCCGGCCCCTGGCAGGAGGGTCCCGGCCTCGTCCGCACCGCCGAGGGCCACGCGACGATCTCCGCCGAGGACCCTTGCGGGCGCGCGTCCTTCGACGTCGTCCGCGCCACCCGCGAGCCCAGCGCGCCCACCGACCTCCAGCACTTCGGCATCGACGTGCGCGGCTTCGACGGCTGCGCCGACACCACCCGCGCCCGCAAGGTCCTCGAAGGCTTCGCCCTGCCCGCCCCCGACCGCACCATCGACGTCGTCATCGGCGGCAACCGCGTCCGCGTCGAGCGCAAGTCGGTCGCCGAACGCCTGGCCGTGCGCCTGCTCCCGACCTCCGTGCCCGCCCTGCTGCGCCTGCCCGTCCTGGCCCGCCTGCGCCCCGGAGCCCCGGCGATCCGCGCCCCCGGCCGCCCCTTCGCCTTCCTGCTCGACGACGGCAGGCTCTGGCGCCTCGGCTCCGAACCCGCCGCCCTCGCCAACGAATCCCCCATTGTCGACGTCCCCGTCGACCGCTGGGACGCCTATCGCGCCGGTTCCACGCTCGGCGGCTGACCGCGGCCCGCGCCCATCGCCCACGACTTCTTCGCGCGCGCGTTGACAGCCCCCACCCACCCGGGGGCACCCCTACAACAACGATGCCTCGGAATGGCCTTGTGACGCCACGTTCGAGGGGGCTTGGGTGGAATTTGTTTCACGCGCCGGATCGAAGCGGCTCGTGCAGGTCCCGTCCGGAAAGTGGTCGAGCTGAGGACTTGGTCACCGAACCCCCTGTCGATCATCGTTGACCGCCCCTGCTCCGATGAGGCCGAGGGTTTGCCCTCGTTGAAGACCGCAAGGGCGGGGGTTTGTGGGTCTTGAAGACTGACGAACCTGCGACCGGTACCACCATCCCGGTACCACCATCAAGGAGAAGGTGACGCCCTGAGGCGGTTGCCCAAAGCGGTGCCGAGCGTGGCGGGGGCCAGGACGAGCAGGGCGGTGAACGCGGCGCCGCCGGTGAGGGCGACACCGAGCGCGGAGAGTTCGGTGGCGTCGACGAGGAGCGCCTGACCGACGACGCCGAGGACGCCCGCGACGAGACCGGCCACCACGGCGGCGAGGAGCCAGTTGGTGCGGGCGCGGTCGAAGACAGCCCAGGCAGCGGCGGCGAGGACGAGGACGGAGAGCGCGAGGACACGGGGCAGCGTCAGGGCCTCGGGGGAGTGCACGCGCACCGCCGCGACCGCGATGTGGGCCACGGCGTGCAGGGCACCGAGGGCGAGGCCGCGCGTCATCCAGGTTCGCACTGGGGCAGCCTACGGAAGAGCGGCGATGGTCGACCGGTGCGACAGGGCCCACGTACGCTGCGGATATGCCAGAAACCCACGCCCGGAGGCGTTCACTGCTGCGCGCGGAACTGCGTGCGAAGGAGCTGGACGCGCTGCTGGTGACCGACCTGCTCAACCTCCGCTACCTCACCGGGTTCACCGGGTCCAACGGCGCGCTGTTGCTGCACGCCGAGGGCGACGAGCGCAGCGTGTTCTGCACGGACGGCCGGTACCTGACGCAGTCGGACGCCCAGGTGCCGGACCTGGAGCGGGTGATCGACCGGCCCTGCGACACGGCGCTGGCGAAGAAGGCGAGCGGGCGGCTGGGCTTCGAGAGCCACAAGGTCACCGTGGACGGCCTGGACCTCCTCAAGGAGGCCGGCGGCGCGGAGCTGGTGCGCGCGGCGGGGCTGGTGGAGCAGCTGCGGCTGATCAAGGACGAGGCCGAGGTGGAAGCCCTGCGGATGGCCTGCGCGGCGGCGGACCGGGCGCTGGCGGCGCTGGTCGAGCACGGTGGGCTGCGCCCGGGGCGGACCGAACTGGAGGTCGCGCGCGATCTGGAGCGCCGGATGCTGGAGCACGGCGCGGCCGGCCCGGCGTTCGAGACGATCGTGGCGGCGGGGGCGAACTCCGCGGTCCCGCACCACCGACCCACCGGTGCCGTGCTGCGGCGCGGGGACTTCGTCAAGATCGACTTCGGGGCGCTGGTCGACGGCTACCACTCGGACATGACCAGGACTTTCGCCCTCGGCGAGGTCGCTGACTGGCAGCGCGAGGTCTACGAGCTCGTCGCCGCGTCCCAGGCGGCCGGGCGGGGTGCGCTCGTGGTGGGGACGAAGGTCTCCGACGTGGACGCGGCGGCCCGCGCGGTGATCGAGGGGGCCGGGCACGGGGAGCGCTTCCTGCACGGGCTCGGCCACGGCGTCGGCCTGCAGGTCCACGAGGCTCCGGCGTTGTCCAAGGTGGGGGTCGGTACACTTGCCGCCGGTATGGCGGTCACCGTCGAGCCCGGGGTGTACCTCGCTGGGCGGGGCGGCGTCCGTATCGAGGACACCCTCGTCGTCCGCGCGGGCGCACCTGAACTCCTCACCCTGACCACGAAGGATCTCGTGGTCGTCTGACCCTCCGACATCACCTCAGGAGAGATCACCACCGTGGCCACCACCACCAACGACCTCAAGAACGGCATGGTGCTCAGGCTCGACGGCGGCCAGCTCTGGACCGTCGTGGAGTTCCAGCACGTCAAGCCGGGCAAGGGCCCCGCGTTCGTGCGCACCAAGCTCAAGAGCGTGCTCTCCGGCAAGGTCGTGGACAAGACCTTCAACGCCGGCACCAAGGTCGAGACCGCCAACGTGGACAAGCGGGAGATGACCTTCCTGTACAAGGACGGCGCCGACTTCATCTTCATGGACGGCGACACCTACGACCAGATCACCGTCTCGGGTGCCATCGTGGGCGACGCCGCCGACTACATGCTGGAGAACACCTCCGCGATGGTCGCCTCGAACGACGGCGCCCCGCTCTACGTCGAGCTCTCCGCCTCCGTCGAGCTGCTGATCCAGCACACCGACCCGGGCCTGCAGGGCGACCGCTCCACCGGCGGCACCAAGCCCGCCACCCTGGAGACCGGCGCGGAGATCCAGGTCCCGCTGTTCGTCAACACCGGCGACAAGGTCAAGGTGGACACCCGCGACGCGCGCTACCTCGGCCGCGTCAACAGCTGACATGGGTGCGCGCAGCAAGGCCAGGAAGCGGGCCGTCGACGTCCTCTACGAGGCCGAGGCCCGCGAGGTGGACCCCGTCACGCTCATCTCCGAGCGGGTCGGGTCCACCGAGGTCGCCCCGGTCAACGACTACACGATCACCCTGGTGGAGGGCGTGCGCGACAACGCGCCCCGGATCGACCAGCTGATCTCCGAGCACGCCGAGGGCTGGAACCTCAACCGGATGCCCGCGGTGGACCGCGCCATCCTGCGGATCGGCCTCTACGAGCTGCTCTGGGCCGCCGACGTGCCCGACGCGGTCGCCATCGACGAGGCGATCGAGCTGGCCAAGACGCTGTCCACGGACGACTCCCCGCGCTTCGTCAACGGGGTGCTCGGCCGCATCGCCGGGATCGCCGGGCACCTGCGGGCCTCGCTCAACGGTTAGCACCCGCGCCGGCACCGAAACCCACGAGGCACCCGTGAGCCACTGGCTCGCGGGTGCCTCGTCGTGGTGCCTGCTCCGGGTCAGTCCACTCAGTCCTCTTTCGAGGGCCTGGCCTCGGGCGGGAGCACGCCCCAGTCGATGAGCTGCTCGGTCAGCTCGCCGGGGGTCATGTCGTAGATGATCGCCAGCGACCGCAGGTCCTCGGTGCGGATCGAGAGCACCTTGCCGTTGTAGTCACCGCGCTGGCTCTGGATCGTCGCGGCGTAGCGGGCCAGTGGGCCCACCTTGTCCGCTGGTAGCTGCTGGAGCCGTTCGAGGTTGATCACGATCTTCGTCGCCGGTTCGGCCCCGGACGGGACCCGGCCCTCGGGCAGCAGTTCCGCCACCGGCACGCCGTAGAAGTCGGCCAGCTCCGCCAGCTTCTGGACCGTCACCGCTCGGTCGCCGCGCTCGTAGGAGCCGACGACGACCGCCTTCCAGCGACCGCCGGACTTCTGCTCGACGCCGTGCAGCGACAAGCCCTGCTGCTGGCGGATCGCGCGGAGCTTGGCGCCCAGCGCCTTGGCGTAATCGCCCATGTGGCGGTTCTCCGTTCGTTCGCCCCGTCGGCAGGCACCAGTTGCCGCAGGGAACATCACATCCAATACGGAGAGTAATGGTTGCCGCTCGAACTCACCAGGTCAAGCTGATCTCACTGCGGCAGGCGGGCGAGTAGTGACACACCACTCGGACGGCTGATCGCGAGTTCTTGATACGGTCTCGGGTGGCTGGGCAAAAGCCCTGCTAGACGTCCTTTAAGGACCCGTCCAGTGAGGCGGGGAAGGAGGTCCCTTCCGTGGCGTCACCTTCCGGTGCCGCGGCGGACCCGGCCGAGCGGCGCGAGCTGCTGTCGGCCGGGGATGTCGCGCGCACTGTTGCCCGGATGGCCCACCAGGTCATCGAGAAGACCGCGTTGGACGCGGCGGACCACGAGTCGGTGGTGCTGCTCGGCATCCCCTCGCGGGGCGCCCCGCTCGCCGCGCGGCTCGCCGAGAAGATCGAGGAGTTCAGCGGCGTCAAGGTGCCGGTCGGCGCCCTCGACGTGACGCTCTACCGCGACGATCTGCGCCGCAAACCCGCGCGCCCCCTCGAGCACACGCAGCTCCCGGAGTGCGGAGTGGACGATCGGCTCGTCGTCCTCGTGGACGACGTTCTGTTCTCAGGTCGCACGGTCCGCGCCGCGCTGGACGCCCTGCGCGACCACGGCCGCCCCCGCGCGGTGCAGCTGGCCGTGCTGGTCGACCGGGGCCACCGCGAACTCCCGATCCGCGCGGACTACGTCGGCAAGAACGTGCCGACCGCGCGCAGCGAGGACATCGCGGTCCACCTGTCCGAAGTGGACGGTGACGACGGTGCCTTCCTGAGCCAACACCGTCTGAGCCAGGGGGGCTCGCGGTGAAGCACCTGCTCTCCGCCGCGGACCTGGACCTGGACACCGCCACCGCCGTTCTCGACACCGCCGCCGAGCTCAAGGCCACGCTGCTCGGCCGCGAGGTGCGCAAGCTGCCGACGCTGCGCGGCCGCACGGTGATCACGATGTTCTACGAGAACTCCACCCGCACCCGCGTCTCCTTCGAGATCGCGGGCAAGTGGATGAGCGCGGACGTGATCAACGTCTCCGCCAGCGGGTCCTCGGTGAACAAGGGCGAGTCCCTGCGCGACACCGCGCTCACGCTCTCCGCCGCGGGAGCCGACTGCGTGATCGTGCGGCACCCGGCATCCGGTGCGGCGCACCGGCTCTCGGGCTGGCTGGGCCACACCGGCACCGGCGTGATCAACGCGGGCGACGGCACGCACGAGCACCCCACGCAGGCGCTGCTGGACGCGGCGACCTTGCGGGAGCGCCTGGGAGATCTGCGCGGCAGGCGGATCGGGATCGTCGGCGACATCCTGCACAGCCGGGTCGCGCGGTCGAACGTCCACCTGCTGACCACGTTGGGCGCCGAGGTCGTTCTCGTCGCACCGCCCACGCTCGTGCCCGCCGGGGTCGAGGCGTGGAAGGTGCCCGTGTCCTACAACCTGGACGCGGAGCTGCCGGGGCTGGACGCGGTGATGCTGCTGCGCGTGCAGGCCGAGCGCATGCACGGCGGGTTCTTCCCGTCAGCGCGCGAGTACTCGATCGCCTACGGGCTCAACGAGAACCGCATGAAGCTGCTGCCGGAGCACGCCGTCGTGCTGCACCCGGGGCCGATGCTGCGCGGCATGGAGATCTCCTCCGCCGTGGCCGACTCCGAGCGTGCGGCGATCGTGGACCAGGTGTCCAACGGCGTGCACGTTCGGATGGCTGTGCTTTATCACTTGCTTGTCGGAGAAGGGAATGCGCTGTGAGCGCGCTGCTGAGGGGGGTTCTCCTCTACGGCGAAGGAGAGCCCGTCGACGTCTTGATCGAGGACGGTGTGATCTCGCGGATCGGCGCCGGGCTCGACGAGGGCGACGCCGAAGTCATTGAGGCGCAAGGGAAAGTCCTGCTGCCCGGGTTCGTCGACCTGCACACGCACCTGCGCGAGCCGGGGCGTGAGGACACCGAGACCATCGCGACCGGCTCGGCCGCCGCGGCGCTCGGTGGCTACACCGCCGTGTTCGCCATGGCCAACACCGATCCCGTCGCGGACACGCAGCTCGTCGTGGAGCACGTGTGGCGCAAGGGCCAGGAGGTCGGCCTGGTCGACGTCCACCCGGTCGGCGCGGTCACGGTGGGGCTCAAGGGCGAGAAGCTCGCCGAGCTCGGCACGATGGCCCGATCCACCGCCGGGGTCAGGGTTTTCAGCGACGACGGGCACTGCGTGCACGACCCGCTGCTGATGCGCCGCGCGCTGGAGTACAGCAAGGCACTGGACGCGGTGATCGCCCAGCACGCCGAGGAGCCGAAGCTCACCGTGGGGGCGCAAGCGAACGAGGGCGAGGTCGCCTCGCGGCTCGGGCTCGCGGGCTGGCCCGCCGTCGCCGAGGAAGCGATCGTCGCGCGGGACTGCCTGCTGGCCAAGCACACCGGCGGTCGGCTGCACGTCTGCCACGTCTCCACCACCGGCACGGTCGACGTGCTGCGCTGGGCGAAGGCCCGTGGCACCGGGGTCTCGGCCGAAGTGACGCCGCACCACCTGCTGCTGACCGACGAGCTGCTGGCGAGCTACGACCCGGTCAACAAGGTCAACCCGCCGCTGCGGACCTCCGTGGACGTCCAAGCCCTGCGGGCCGCGCTCGCCGAAGGCGTCGTCGACTGCGTCGCCACCGACCACGCCCCGCACGCGCCGCAGGACAAGGACTGCGAGTGGTCGAGCGCGCGGCCGGGCATGCTGGGCTTGCAGACCGCGCTTTCGGTTGTGGCACAGACGATGGTGGTCACCGAGCTGCTGGACTGGCGCGGCGTGGCGCGGGTGATGAGCGAGCGCCCCGCGCAGATCGCCGGACTGCCCGACCAGGGCCGCCCGCTCGCCGAGGGAGAGCCCGCCAACCTGGCGCTGGTCGACCCCGACGCGCGGTGGACGGTGCGCGGCGCGGACTTCGCCAGCATCTCCGACAACACCCCGTTCGAGGGCATGGAACTGCCCGCCCGGGTGGTCCTCACCATGCTGCGCGGGCGGATCACCGCGCACGAGGGAAAGGTGTGCGGCTGATGCGCGCCCTGCTCACCCTGATCGTCGTCGGCCTGCTGGTGCTGAGCCTGCTGGCGATGCTGCGCGGCTGGCGCTACCGGGCCCGCCGCCAAGCCGCCGTGATGCCCGGCTTCTTCGCCCAGCCCACCAGCATCGGCGCGGACCTGCTGCCGCCGCTCAAGGGCGTCTACGTGGGAACCGTGGACGCCAGGGACTGGCACGACCGCATCGCCGTCGGCGACATCGGCCACCGCGCCGAGGCCACCGCGCGGCTGACCGCCGAGGGACTGCACGTCGAGCGCGTCGGCGCGAGTCCACTGTGGATTCCCGCGCAGACCTTCCGCGGCGCCCGCTCGGCCAGGGGCCTCGCGGGCAAGGCCATGGGCATCAAGGGCGTGCTCGTGCTGACCTGGGCGCTCGACGAGAACTGGCTGCTGGACACCGGGTTCCGAGGCGATGACCGTTCGGTTTACCCCGAGTGGGAGGCCGCCTTGCAGACTATGACCCCGAATCACGACCCCGAGAGGAACTCGGCGCGATGAGTTCTCGCACCCCCGCTGTCCTGGTGCTGGAGGACGGCAGAAGCTTCCGAGGCGAGTCCTACGGGGCGCTCGGCCGCAGCCTCGGCGAGGTGGTCTTCTCCACCGCCATGACCGGCTACCAGGAAACCCTGACCGACCCCTCCTACCACCGCCAGATCGTGGTGCAGACCGCGCCGCAGATCGGCAACACCGGCTGGAACGACGAGGACGACGAGTCCGAGCGCATCTGGGTCGCGGGCTACGTCGTGCGCGACCCCGCGCGCGTGCCCTCGAACTGGCGCTCCGTCCGCTCCCTCGACGAGGAGCTGACCAACCAGGGGATCGTCGGGATCTCCGGTGTGGACACCCGCACGCTCACCCGGCACATCCGCGAGCGCGGCGCCATGCGCGCCGGGGTCTTCTCCGGTGACGCCGTCGCCGACCTCGACCAGCTGCTGGCCGAGGTCCGCCAAGCGCCGGAGATGGCGGGCTCCGATCTCGCCCGCGACGTCACCACGGCCAAGCCCTACGTGGTCAAGGCCGACGGCGAACGCCGCTTCACCGTCGCCGCGCTGGACCTCGGCATCAAGTCCAACACCCCGCGCATGATGGCCGCGCGCGGCATCGAGGTGCACGTGCTGCCGCTCGGGTCCACTGTGGACGACGTGCTCGCGGTGTCCCCGGACGGCGTGTTCCTGTCCAACGGCCCGGGTGACCCCGCCACCCAGGACCACGCGGTCGCGCTCACCAAGGAGTTCCTGAGCCGCCGCCTGCCGCTGTTCGGCATCTGCTTCGGCAACCAGGTCCTCGGCCGCGCACTGGGCCGGGGCACCTACAAGATGCGCTACGGCCACCGGGGCATCAACATCCCGGTGATCGACGTGGCCACCGGCAAGGTCGCCATCACCGCCCAGAACCACGGCTTCGCCGTCGAGGGCACCCCCGGCGAGCGCTTCGACTCCGAGTTCGGCGCCGCCCAGGTCAGCCACTACTGCCCCAACGACGACACGGTCGAAGGACTGCGCTGCCTGGACGTTCCGGCGTTCAGCGTGCAGTACCACCCGGAGGCCGCCGCGGGTCCGCACGACGCCGCGCCCCTGTTCGACCAGTTCGTCGAGCTCATGGACGGGAAGAAGTAGATGCCCAAGCGCACTGACATCAAGCACGTCCTCGTCATCGGCTCCGGTCCCATCGTGATCGGCCAGGCGTGCGAGTTCGACTACTCCGGGACCCAGGCCTGCCGCGTGCTGCGCGAGGAGGGCCTGCGGGTCAGCCTGGTCAACTCCAACCCGGCGACGATCATGACCGACCCGGAGTTCGCCGACGCCACCTACGTCGAGCCGATCACCGTCGAGTTCGTCGAGAAGGTCATCGCCGCCGAGCGCCCCGAGGCCATCCTGGCCACCCTGGGCGGGCAGACCGCGCTCAACACCGCGGTCGCCCTGCACGAGCGCGGGGTGCTGGAGAAGTACGGCGTCGAGCTGATCGGCGCCGACATCGACGCCATCCAGCGCGGCGAGGACCGGCAGAAGTTCAAGGACATCGTCGCCACCATCGGCGGCGAGACCCCGCGCAGCCGCGTGTGCCACTCCATGGAGGAGGTCCGCGAGACCGTCGCCGAGCTGGGCCTGCCCGTGGTCATCCGGCCCAGCTTCACCATGGGCGGCCTCGGCTCCGGCATGGCGCACACCCCCGAGGACCTGGAGCGCCTGGCCTCGGTCGGCCTGGCGGAGAGCCCGGTCACCGAGGTGCTCATCGAGGAGAGCGTGCTCGGGTGGAAGGAGTACGAGCTCGAACTCATGCGCGACCGCAAGGACAACGTGGTCGTGGTCTGCTCCATCGAGAACATCGACCCGATGGGCGTGCACACCGGTGACTCGGTGACCGTGGCCCCGGCGATGACGCTGACCGACCGCGAGTACCAGCACATGCGCGACGTCGGCATCGACGTGCTGCGCGCGGTGGGCGTGGACACCGGCGGCTGCAACATCCAGTTCGCCATCCACCCGGAGACCGGCCGCATGGTCGTCATCGAGATGAACCCCCGGGTGTCGCGGTCGAGCGCGCTGGCCTCCAAGGCCACCGGCTTCCCGATCGCCAAGATCGCCGCGAAGCTGGCCATCGGCTACACCCTGGACGAGATCCGCAACGACATCACCGGCGAGACCCCGGCCAGCTTCGAGCCGACGCTGGACTACGTCGTGGTGAAGGTGCCGCGCTTCGCCTTCGAGAAGTTCCCCGGCGCCGACCCCGAGCTGACCACGACGATGAAGAGCGTCGGCGAGGCCATGTCCATGGGCCGCAACTTCCCCGAGGCGCTGGGCAAGGTCCTGCGCTCGATGGAGACCAAGGCCGCGGGCTTCTGGACCGTGGCGGACCCGGACGTGACGCTGGAGCAGACGCTCGAAGCGCTGAAGAAGGGCCACGACGGGCGGCTCTACACCGTCGACCGCGCGCTGCGCATGGGCGCCACCGTCGAGCAGGTTTGCCAGGCATCCGGAATCGACCCGTGGTTCGTCGACCAGATCGCCGCGCTCATCGAGCTGCGCCAGGAGATCGAGACGGCCCCGGTGCTCGACGAGCCGCTGCTGCGCCGCGCCAAGCGCAACGGCCTCTCCGACCGGCAGCTCGCCGCGCTGCGCCCCGAGCTCGCGGGGGAGGACGGCGTGCGGGTGCTGCGGCACCGGCTCGGCGTCCGCCCGGTCTTCAAGACCGTGGACACCTGCGCGGCCGAGTTCGCCGCGAACACGCCGTACCACTACTCCGCCTACGAGCTGGACCCCGACGCGGAGTGCGAGGTCGCCGAGCAGCGGGAACGGCAGAAGGTGCTGATCCTGGGCTCGGGGCCGAACCGGATCGGCCAGGGCATCGAGTTCGACTACTCCTGCGTGCACGCGGCCATGGCGCTGCGGGCCGCTGGGTTCGAGACCGTCATGATCAACTGCAACCCGGAGACGGTCTCCACCGACTACGACACCTCCGACCGCCTCTACTTCGAGCCGCTGACCTTCGAGGACGTCCTGGAGGTCGTGCACTCCGAGCAGCGCTCCGGCACGGTCGCGGGCGTGATCGTGCAGCTCGGCGGGCAGACCCCGCTGGGGCTGGCGCAGCGGCTGGCCGACGCGGGCGTGCCGATCGTGGGCACCTCGCCGGAGGCCATCCACCTCGCCGAGGAGCGCGGCGCGTTCGGCGACGTGCTCACCGCCGCCGGGCTGCCCGCGCCGAAGTACGGCATGGCCACCTCCTTCGAGGGCGCCAAGCGGATCGCCGACGAGATCGGCTACCCGGTGCTCGTGCGGCCCTCCTACGTGCTCGGCGGGCGCGGCATGGAGATCGTCTACGACGAGGACACCCTGGCCGGCTACATCGCCAGGGCCACCGAGGTCAGCCCGGAGCACCCGGTGCTGGTCGACCGCTTCCTGGACGACGCCATCGAGATCGACGTGGACGCGCTCTGCGACGGCCAGGAGGTCTACCTCGGCGGCGTCATGGAGCACATCGAGGAGGCCGGCATCCACTCCGGCGACTCGGCGTGCGCGCTGCCGCCGATCACCCTCGGCCGCACGGACCTGGAGGCGGTCCGCCGCACCACCGAGGCGATCGCCAGGGGCATCGGCGTGCGCGGCCTGCTCAACGTGCAGTACGCGCTCAAGGACGACGTCCTCTACGTGCTGGAGGCCAACCCGCGCGCCTCGCGGACCGTGCCGTTCGTCTCCAAGGCCACGGCGGTCCCGCTGGCCAAGGCGGCGGCCAGGATCGCGCTCGGCGCCAAGATCTCCGAGCTGCGCGACGAGGGCCTGCTGCCCGCCAAGGGCGACGGCGGCGACCTGCCGGTGTCGGCCCCGGTGGCGGTCAAGGAGGCCGTGCTGCCCTTCCACCGCTTCCGCACCCCGGACGGGCGCGGCGTGGACTCGCTGCTCGGCCCGGAGATGAAGTCCACCGGCGAGGTGATGGGCATCGACGCCTCCTTCGGTAAGGCATATGCCAAATCGCAGGCGGCTTCGTACGGGTCTCTGCCCACCAGCGGCCGGGTCTTCGTCTCGGTGGCCAACCGCGACAAGCGCGCGATGATCTTCCCCGTCAAGCGGCTGGCCGACCTCGGCTTCGAAGTTCTTGCCACCGACGGCACGGCCGAGGTGCTGCGGCGCAACGGCATCCCGTGCACGGTGGTGCGCAAGCACTTCGAGGGCGAGCAGAACGTCGTCGACACGATCCTCGCCGGTGAGGTCGACATGGTGATCAACACTCCGTACGGCAACCACGGGCCCCGCCTCGACGGCTACGAGATCCGCACGGCGGCCGTCGCCAGGGACATCCCGTGCGTCACCACGGTCCAGGGCGCGGCTGCCGCCGTGCACGGCATCGAGGCCCTCATCAGGGGAGACATCGGAGTGCGGTCGCTGCAGGACCTCCAGGCGGCGGTCCGCGAGGCCCGCGCGTGAGCCCCCGTCCCTTCGGTGCTCGCCTCGTCACAGCGGTCTCCGAGCGGGGACCGCTGTGCGTGGGCGTCGACCCGCACCCGGCCCTGCTGGAGTCTTGGGGACTCGCCCAAGACGTCGGAGGTCTGGAGCGGTTCGCGCTGACCGCCGTGGAGGCGCTGGCGGGCACCGTGTCGGTGATCAAGCCCCAGTCGGCCTTCTTCGAGGCCCACGGTTCGCGGGGCGTCGCCGTCCTGGAGCGGGTCATCGCGGAGTCCCGGCAGGCCGGTGCCCTGGTCCTGTTGGACGTCAAGCGGGGTGACATCGGGTCAACCATGTCGGCGTACGCCAATGCCTACTTGGACGATTCCTCGCCGCTGGCGGCCGACGCGGTCACGCTCTCACCCTTCCTCGGCTTCGGTTCTCTGGAGCCCGCGCTGAGCCTTGCCGAGCGCACCGGGCGGGGGGTGTTCGTGCTCGCCAGGACGTCCAATCCGGAGGCTCTGCCGGTGCAGACCGCGGCGCTGGACGGGGACGGCCGCAGCATCGCCCAAGCCATGGTCGACGAGGCCGCCGCGCGCAATTCCGGCGCCGATCCGCTGGGCTCGGTCGGGCTCGTCGTCGGCGCGACCGTCGGCCGGACTGGACTGGACTTTTCGCAGGTCAACGGGCCTTTGCTGGCTCCGGGCATCGGTGCCCAGGGCGCGAGCGGCGCGGATCTGAGAACGGTCTTCGGAGATCAGATCGCGCACGTTCTGCCGACCACTTCCCGCGACGTTCTCCGGCACGGTCCCGGCGTCTCGGAAGTGCGTTCGGCGGCTTTGCGCGCGAGTGCCGCGATAGCCGCTTCGCTGCGTGTCTGAGAGTGTCCGGGCAGCCCCGAAAGGGCTTCGGAAAACCGTGCGGGGACCCCTCTGGCAAGAGGGGTTGTTTCGGCTCGCGTACGAAATGTGTGATGTAGGAGATCCGGGGCCTTGTAGCGGGTCAGTAGCGGTGAAGGCGCCGGTACTGGTAGTACTTGCGCCCGGTGCCGAGCGTTTGGCGGGAATGTCGTGCGGGTGATACCGCTTTCACGGGCATTCACGGCTAACGTTCGTTGACCGTCCGCCAGCAGGAGGACAACCCGAATGGGTAGTCATCCTCGGGACTGATGTCGAATGTGGGACACGGCGGACACTGTCGCTAGAGCGAGTCGCTGGAGACGTGTTCGGATGTGACCCGCGTTGTGTCCTGTCAGACCCGGTCGGTACGGTCGCCGCACCGTTCCTACTGGATAGAACCCCCACCCCACGGAGGATGATCGTGGCCCTTCCCCAGCTGACCGAGGAGCAGCGGGCTGCAGCGTTGGAGAAGGCGGCTGCTGCTCGTCGCGTTCGCGCTGAGCTCAAGGAGCGCCTGAAGCGCGGTGGCACCAACCTCAAGGAGGTGCTGACCTCCGCGGAGAGCGACGAGATCCTGGGCAAGATGAAGGTCTCGGCGCTGCTGGAGGCCCTTCCCGGCGTCGGCAAGGTCCGCGCCGCCCAGATCATGGAGCGCCTGGAGATCGCCAACAGCCGTCGTCTTCGTGGTCTCGGCGACCGTCAGCGCAAGGCGCTGCTCGCGGAGTTCAGCGCAGAGTGACCGCGGAGCGGCCGGGGCCGGACGACAGCGCCATCGTCGTCCGGCCCCGGCTCACCGTCGTCTCGGGCCCTTCCGGCGTCGGCAAGTCCAGCGTGCTGGCCGAGGTGCGCCGGATGGCCCCGGACCTGTACTTCAGCGTGTCGGCGACGACGCGGTCCCCGCGCCCCGGCGAGGTCGACGGGACCCACTACCACTTCGTCGACCGCGACTGGTTCCACCGCATGATCGACTCCGGCGAGATCCTGGAGCACGCCGAGTACGCGGGCAACCACTACGGCACGCCCCGCGCGCCGGTGCTGGCCGCGCTGGAGGCGGGCCGCCCGGCCGTCCTGGAGATCGAACTCCAGGGAGCCCGGCTGGTCCGGGAGGCGATGCCCGAGGCCCGGCTGGTCATGCTGATGCCCCCGTCCTGGGAGGTGCTCGTCGACCGGCTCACCGGGCGCGGCACCGAGGACGAGGCGGTTGTGGAGCGCAGGCTCCAGGTCGCGCGCGAGGAACTGGCGGCCGCCGAGGAGTTCGACCACCACGTGGTCAACGCCGACGTGCGTCAAGCCGCCGCCGACTTGGTAAACTTGATGGTCGGCCCGGCCGCACCCAGTACCGCACCGAGTACGGCGGCCCCGTCCCGGGACTAGGCCGCACCCCGGATTTGCAGACTTTTGGAGCAATCTCAGTGACGATCCCCGCAGAGCTGGGCGCGCTCGCGCAGCCGATCACCGGCGCCGAGGGCATCACCAACCCCCCGATCGACGACCTGCTCGAGAAGGTCAGCTCGAAGTACGCCCTGGTGATCTACTCCGCCAAGCGCGCGCGGCAGATCAACGACTACTACGCCCAGCTCGGCGAGGGCCTGCTGGAGTACGTCGGCCCGCTGGTGGAGCCGGGTCCGCGCGAGAAGCCGCTGTCGATCGCGCTGCGCGAGATCCACGCCGGGATGCTTGAGCACACCGAAGGCGAGTGAGTAACACGGACGGGACCCGCCCTCGGGTCGTTCTCGGCGTCGCCGGTGGGATCGCCGCCTTCAAGGCGTGCGACCTGCTGCGCAGGCTGACCGAGACCGGTCACGAGGTGCGGGTCGTTCCGACTTCGGCGGCGTTGAACTTCGTCGGCGCGGCCACCTTCGAGGCGCTCTCCGGCAACCCCGTG
Organism: Allokutzneria multivorans; assembly: GCF_039537405.1. NCBI lineage: Bacteria > Bacillati > Actinomycetota > Actinomycetes > Pseudonocardiales > Pseudonocardiaceae > Allokutzneria > Allokutzneria multivorans. The sequence continues at coordinate 114,250 of NZ_BAABAL010000008.1, forward strand.
CACACCGGCGTCTTCGCCGACGTGCCCGAGGTGCCGCACGTGCGCCTCGGCCAGAACGCCGACCTGGTCGTGGTCGCGCCGGCCACCGCCGACCTGCTGGCCAAGGCCGCGCACGGGCTGGCCGACGACCTGCTGACCAACACCCTGCTGACCGCGCGCTGCCCGGTGCTGCTGGTCCCGGCGATGCACACCGAGATGTGGGAGCACCCGGCGACCAGGGCCAACGTGGCGCTGCTGCGCGAGCGGGGCGTGATCGTCGCCGAACCCGCGAGCGGGCGGCTGACCGGCAAGGACAGCGGCAAGGGCCGCCTTCCCGAGCCCGCCGAGATCGCCGAGCTGTGCCGCCTGCTGCTGGCCCGCCGCGACGCGCTGCCCCGCGACCTCGACGGCAGGCACGTGGTGATCTCCGCCGGTGGTACCCGCGAGCCGCTGGACCCGGTGCGCTTCCTGGGCAACCGCTCCTCGGGGCGGCAGGGCTTCGCGCTCGCCAGGGTCGCCGCGCAGCGCGGAGCCACCGTGACGCTCGTCGCCGCGCACACCGCCGACCTGGCCACGCCCGCCGGGGTGGACCTGGTGCGGGTCGGCACGGCGCTGGAGCTGCGCGAGGCGGTGCGCACCGCGGCCAAGACCGCCGACGTGGTGGTGATGGCCGCGGCCGTCGCGGACTTCCGCCCGGTGGCCACGGCCGAACACAAGATCAAGAAGTCGGACGACCGGCCGGACCCCGTCGTGGAGCTGACCCGCAACCCCGACGTCCTCGCCGAGCTGGTTGTACACCGTTTCCCTGGACAGCTCGTCGTGGGTTTCGCGGCCGAGACCGGGGACGCCGAGGGCACGCCGCTGGAGCACGGCCGGGCCAAACTGGCCCGAAAGGGCTGTGACCTGCTGGTCGTCAACGCCGTCGGCGACGGGCGGGCCTTCGAGGTCGAGCAGAACTCCGGCTGGCTGCTCAGCGCGCAGGACGCGGGCGCGGTGGCCACCGAGCTCCCACTTGGTGGGAAAGCTGAACTCGCGGCTCTGCTCTGGGACGCTGTGAGCAAGAAGCTTGAATACGTCCCGTCAGGCGGCTCCGGCCGCGAAGTACGCTGACGCAGCCCTTTCGAGGGACGCCGAAAGACCTGGGACAGCAGAGCCCTGCGACGCCAGAGCCCATCTACCGAAGCTGAACTTTCTCAGGAGAACACCGTGACGCAGCAGAGCCGCAGACTCTTCACCAGCGAGTCCGTGACCGAGGGTCATCCGGACAAGATCTGCGACGCCATCAGCGACTCGATCCTGGACGCGCTGCTGGCCAAGGACTCGCGCTCCCGCGTCGCGGTGGAGACCCTGATCACCACCGGCCAGGTGCACGTCGCCGGTGAGGTGACCACCGAGGCCTACGCCGACATCCCCTCGATCGTCCGCGAGAAGATCCTGGAGATCGGCTACGACTCCTCGGCCAAGGGCTTCGACGGCCACTCCTGCGGCGTCAACGTCGCGATCGGCTCGCAGTCCGCGGACATCGCCCAGGGCGTGGACACCGCGCACGAGACCCGGGTCGAGGGCGCCGAGGACGACATCGACAAGCAGGGCGCGGGCGACCAGGGCCTGATGTTCGGCTACGCCTGCACCGACACCCCCGAGCTGATGCCGCTGCCGATCGCGCTGGCGCACCGGCTGTCCAAGCGGCTGACCGAGGTCCGCAAGAACGGCACGCTGCCGTACCTGCGCCCGGACGGCAAGACGCAGGTCACCATCGAGTACGCGGGTGACCAGCCGGTCCGCCTGGACACCGTGGTGCTCTCCAGCCAGCACGCCGCCGACATCGACCTGGAGCAGATGCTCGCCGTCGACGTCCGCGAGCACGTGATCGCCCCGGAGATCAACGAGCTGAAGCTGGACACCAGCGACGTGCGCGTGCTGGTCAACCCGACCGGCCGCTTCGTCATCGGCGGCCCCATGGGTGACGCCGGACTGACCGGCCGCAAGATCATCGTCGACACCTACGGCGGCATGGCCCGCCACGGTGGCGGCGCGTTCTCCGGCAAGGACCCGTCGAAGGTGGACCGCTCGGCCGCCTACGCCATGCGCTGGGTCGCCAAGAACGCGGTCGCCGCGGGCCTGGCCTCCCGGATGGAGGTCCAGGTCGCCTACGCCATCGGCAAGGCGGCCCCGGTCGGCCTGTTCGTGGAGACCTTCGGCACCGAGAACATCGACCCGGCCAAGATCCAGGCCGCCATCAGCCAGGTCTTCGACCTGCGCCCGGCCGCGATCATCCGGGACCTGGAGCTGCTGCGCCCGATCTACGCGCAGACCGCCGCCTACGGCCACTTCGGCCGCCCCGAGCTGGAGCTCCCGTGGGAGCGCCTGGACCGCGTCGACGCCCTCAAGAACGCCGCGGGCGTGTGATTGAAGTACTTCCCGTTGAGGCGGCCGAACTGCTGTTCGGCCGCCTCGCGGCATGTCTGGGTCCCGCCGCGCTCGACATCGGCTCAGGCTCGGGGTACCTCGCTGCGGAGATCGCCGCGCGGGGGGGTCCGCTTCGAGCTGACCGACGTCGAGGACTGGCGGCAGGTGCCCGTTCCCGGCTCGACCTTCACCAAGGCCAGCGCGACCGCGTTGCCGCACGCCTCGGGCTCCGTCGCCGGTGTGCACATCGCGCGCGTGCTGTTCCACATCGCCGAGTGGCGGAGCGCGCTCGCGGAGATCGCGCGCGTGCTCGCTCCCGGCGGCCGCGTGTGCCTGTCGCTGGGCTGGCCGCTCTACACCGGGCCGCTGCGCGAGCTGTCCAACGCCTTCTACGACCGCGCTTCGGAGGCCGGGCTGCCCCGCGACGACGTGCGCGCGGACATCTCCGGCCCGGACCAGGTCGCTGCCGCGCTGACCGATCTGGGGCTCGTGGCGGAGGACCCGATCGAGGTCTCCGGCACGCTCTCGATCACCCCTCGCGAGGTGATCGCCGACTGCGTGGCCGTGGCCGACCGCTGGCGCCCCGCTCAGGACCTGGGCTCTCTCCCCACCCTGGGCGCCTCCGTTCTCGCCGACTCCCCGTTGCCCGCCGACACCCCCGTCCCCCAACCCCGCACCGTCCGCTACCTGGTCTTCCGCCGTCGCTAACCCCTTCGGCGCCTGCTGAAGTCATGCATCGGCCTGGGTGGTCCGGGGTTCGGGTGCTCCCCATCGGCGAGCTTGATCGCTACGGTGGTGCGTCACGAAAGAGCTGGGGCGGGTGGACGTTGGGGCCAGCGGAGCGGGAACTGCGGCGGCTCGGGCTGCGCTACGCGGGTGTCGTTCGCACGGTCGTGATCGCGACGTGCAGCGTGCTGTCGCTGCTCGCGGTCAGCCCGGACGCGGTGCCGGTGACCCTGGCGGTCGCGGTGGGGCTCAACGCCTGGAACGCGGTGTACGTGCGCCTGCCGCGCGGACCTGTGGTGATCGCGGCGGACGCGGTGGTGCTGGCCGGGGTCTGCCTGGCGCAGCCGTGGGTGGTCCAGGGCGAAGCGCTGTACAACGGCACCAGTTGGGTGCTCGTGGTCGTGTCCATCGTGGTCGTCACGCACCAGTGGCACGTGCGCGCGCTCGTGTCGGCGCCGGTGACGGTGTTCCTGGTGGCGGCCTACCTCCTCGGCGCCGCGCTGGCCGCTCCGACGCGCTGGCCGGAAGCGCTGCCGTTGGCGCTGTGGATGCTCGTCGAGGCCGCGTTGTCGTACGGGCTGTACATGTTCGTGCGGCGCGGTGGGCGGAGGACGGACCGGGCGACGGCGGCTCAGGAGCTGGCCCGCAGGCAGTCGGCGATCGCCTCGGCCGTGCGCGCTGACGAGCGCGTGCACCTGGCGAACCTGCACGACACCGCCGCGGCGACGTTGCTGATGGTCGGAGCCGGAGTGCTCGACGGGCACGCGACGTGGCTGGCGGAGCAGGCCGCGCGGGACCTCGACGTGCTCAGCGGCTCCGGGCTGCCGAGCACCACCGCGGGCGATGTGGATCTGGTGCGGCTGCTGGAGGACGTCATCGAGCAGAGCCCGCTGCGCGTGGACTGGCGCGGCACCGCCGGGCTCGCGGTCCCCGCCGTGGTCGCGGTGGCGGTGTGCCGGGCGACGCGGGAGGCGCTGAACAACGTGGCGAGGCACTCCGGCGTGCTCAACGCGCTGGTGCGGGTGTCGTCGCGGCGCAACGGCGGTGTGGTGGTGGAGGTGCTCGACAGCGGATGCGGGTTCGAGCCCGAGCACGTGCCACCGCAGCGGCGCGGGCTGACGCACTCGCTGGTGGAACGGCTGAAGGCGGTCGGAGGGCGCGCGGTGATCGCGAGCAGTCCTGGCGCGGGCACGAGCGTGCGGCTGGAGTGGCCGCGTGCTTGACCTCGCCGCACCCGCCACGGCCGCGACGGCGGTCCCCGAGAGCACGTCGCCGGAGCGTGCCGCCGCGCACATCCTGCGCGGACTGCGCCTCGCGGTCGCCGCCATCACGCTGGCCGTCCTCTTCGGACTGAGCCTGCCGATGCTGTTGGTGCACATGGGCGTCTACCGCCCGGCATGGGTTCAGCTCGGCGCGCTCGCGGTGTTCGTGGTGATCGCGTTGGGCTTCGGTGCCCTGGCGTGGCTGGAGATCACACCCGGCCGGTGGCGCTGGCCGTTGGCGGGGGCGGTGTTCCTCGTCTCGATCGTGGCGACGGCGGCGGTGCCCGCGCCCCACCTGATCGGGCAGGCGCACTGGTCGTTCGGGCCGCTGGGGTGGATGGCGGTGCTGCTGACGCTGGACCTCGGCGCGCGCCCGCTCGCCGCCCTGCTGGTCACCCACTACCTCATCACGGTGGGGCAGGTGGCGATCGCCGGGCAGACCGATCGCGCCACCCTCGTCGGCATGGCGGTGCAGACGGTCATCGTGTGGGGTTTCCAGCTCGCCGTCGGGCACGCGGCGACGTTGCTGCGGCGCTCCGCCGAGGACGCGGCGCGGATCGCCGAGCACGAGGAGAAGCTGCGCACGGAAGAGGCTGTGGCGCAACGGCTGCACGCCGAACAGCGGCTGCGCTACACGGCGCTGGCCACCACGACCGCGCCGCTGCTCGCCGGGCTGGCGACCGGGGCGCTGAACCCGGAGGACGAGCGGGTGCGCCGCTCGTGCGCGTTGGAGGCGGCGAGGATGCGACGGTTGTTCGCCGAGGGCGACGACGTGCCGGACCCGCTGGTGCACCAGCTCCAGGCGTGCATCGACCTGGTGGAGCGCAACGGGATCACGGTGTCGCTCGCGGTGCGGGGGGAACGCCCCGCGCTGAGCAAGCAGGTGCGTCGCGCGCTGACCGAGCCGGTGCTCGCCGTGCTCGTCGCGACCACGCGCACGGCCCGGGTGACGGTGGCGGGATGGCCGGACCGGGTGTCGGTCAGCGTCGTCTCCGACTGCCCCGACACCACGCAGGTGACCGCGGTGGGCTGCCCCGGGCTCGGCATGACGACGATGACCGACGAGGGCCGGATGTGGGTCGAGGTGACGTGGCGGGCATGAGCATCACGGTGGTGGTGATCGACGACCACCCGGCCATCGCGGCCGGGGTGCGGGTGTGGTGCGCGTCGGCCAACCCGCCGATCAAGGTGGTCAGCACGGGGGTGAACGTGCGCGCGGCCTGGCTGGAGCCCGGCTCGCTGGCCGACGTCGTGGTGTTCGACCTCCAGCTCGCCGGGGGCACGCCCGCCTTCGGGGACCTGCGCCGGCTCGTCGACGACGGCCGCAAGGTGGTCGTCTACACCATGCGCGACGACCCCGACACCGCGCTGGCCTGCCTGGACATCGGCGCGAGCGGCTACGTGACCAAGGCCGAGGGCGAGAAGCACCTCGTCGGCGCCGTTCGGGCCGCCGCGCACGACCTGCCGTACACCACGCCCGCGCTGGCCGGGGCGCTCGGCACCGACAGCAGGGGACACCGGCCGAAGCTCGCGCCGCGCGAGGTGGACGTGCTCATCGAGTGGTTCCACTGCGAGTCCAAAGAGATGGTGGCGCGCAAGCTCTCGCTGTCCGTGCGCACGGTCAACTCCTACATCGACCGCGTGCGGGTGAAGTACGCCAACGCCGGGCGCGACGCCCCGACCAAGGCGGCCCTCGTGGCGCGCGCCATCCAGGACGGCCTGATCGACGTCTCCGACCTCTGAGGACGCCGAGGTCCGCCGGGGTTTGCCGGTCTTCAAGACCACCGAACCCCCGTTCTGGCGGTCGTCAACGGTGGTGAACCCCGCTTCGGGTGGCGTCTGTCGGTGGGTTCGGGGCTGCCCGGTCAGCCGTGGGTTTGCTGCGGTTGGAGACCGCCGCGGGTGGGGTTTGCCGGTCTTGAAGACGCCTGTACCGGCCGGGGGTTCGGGGTGGTGAACCGCTGGCGGGTGGAGCGGGCGTCGGTGGGCTCTGGTACACCAGCGGGGTGGCTGGGAAACCGGGTGGAGGGGCGCGGGCGAAGCGCAAGGGGGAGCGCGTGCCCGCTGAGTCGCTGCCGTGCGCGCGGATCTGCGTGGACGTGCCGTTGGCGCACCTGAACCGCCCGTTCGACTACCTGGTGCCCAGCGATGTCGACGCGGACGTGGTTCCGGGGGTGCGCGTGCGGGTGCGCTTCGCGGGGCAGCTGGTGGACGGCTACGTGCTGGAGCGCGTGGAGGCGTCGGAGTTCGGCGGGCGACTGTCCTATCTGGACAGAGTGGTCTCGCCGGAGCCGGTGCTGGCGCCGGAGATCATGAAGCTGGCCCGCTCGGTCGCGGACCGGGGCGCGGGCATGATGATCGACGTGCTGCGGCTGGCGATCCCGCCGAGGCACGCCAAGGTGGAGGCCGAGCCGCCGCGTGAGCCCGCGCGCGTGCCGGAAGCGCCTGCGGCCGAGGTGTGGCACGCCTACCCGCGCGGCAAGGCGTTCCTGGACGCGGCGCTGGCGGGCAGGGCCGCGCACGCGGTGTGGCAGGCGCTGCCGGGGGAGGACTGGCCGGCGAGGCTCGCCGAAGCCGCCGCGACGGTGGCTTCGACGGGGCGCGGAGCGGTGATCGTGGTGCCGGACCACCGCGACCTGACGCGCGTGCACAAGGCCTGCGAAGCGTTGATGGGCGCGGAAGGCGTGGTGGCGCTGTCGGCCGACCTCGGCCCGGCGGAGCGCTACCGCAGATGGCTGGCGGTGTTGCGCGGAGCGGTGCGCGTGGTCGTGGGAACGCGTGCGACGGCCTTCGCGCCGGTGCACGACCCGGGGCTGCTGGTGATCTGGGACGACGGGGACGACCTGCACTACGAGCCGCGCTCGCCGTACCCGCACGCCCGCGAAGTCCTCGCGCAGCGCGCGCACGCGAACGGGGCGGCGTTGCTCGTGGCGGGTTTCGCGCGCACGACCGAGGCACAGCTGCTGGTGGACACGGGGTGGGCGCACGAGATCGTCGGCTCGCGCGAACAGATCAGGGCAGCGGCGCCGCGAGTGGCTTCGATCGGGGAGACCGATACGCAGCTTGAGCGCGATCCCGGTGCGCGTTCGGCACGGTTGCCGTCGATCGCCTTCGACGCCGCGCGCTCGGCGTTGGCAGCGGGGGCTCCTGTGCTGATCCAGGTGCCACGGCGGGGTTATGTGCCGTCGTTGACCTGCGCGAACTGTCGTGAGCCCGCGCGCTGCCGTCGTTGCGCGGGGCCGTTGGCACTGCCCGGAGGCTCGCGGGAGGACCAGCCGAGACCGGCGGCGTGCCGGTGGTGCGGCGTCAGCGAAGCGTCGTTCGTGTGCCCGGGGTGCTCCTCGCGCCGCATGCGCGCGGCGGTGATCGGCGCGAAGCGCACGGCGGAGGAGCTGGGGCGCGCGTTCTCCGGCATCGTCGTCCGCACGTCGGGCGCGGACGAGGTGCTGGCCTCGGTGCCGGGCAAGCCCGCGCTCGTCGTGTCGACGCCGGGCGCGGAGCCGGTCGCGGAGGGCGGCTACGGCGCGGCGCTGCTGCTGGACGGCTGGGCGCTGCTGGGCCGCGCGGACCTGCGCGCCACCGAGGAGGCGCTCCGCAAGTGGCTCACCGCCGCCGCGCTGGTGAAGCCCGGGGTGGACGGGGGCAAGGTCGTGGTCATCGCGGAGTCCTCGATCGCTCCGGTGCAGGCCCTCGTGCGGTGGGACCCGGTGTGGCACGCGCGCCAGGAGCTGGCCGGGCGGCACGAGCTCGGCTTCCCGCCCGCCGTGCGGATGGGCACGGTCGACGGCACCCCGGAGGCGATCGACCAGTTCCTGGAGACCGCACAGCTGCCGGAGTCCGCCGAGGTGCTCGGCCCGGTCCCGCTCGGGCCGGAGAGCGCGGACGGGGTCGCCGAGAAGGAGCGCGCGCTGATCCGCGTGCCCCGCCGCGACGGACGGCTGCTGGCCAAGGCGCTTGCGGAGGCGCAGGGCGTGCGCACCGCCCGCAAGGAGACCAACCCGGTGCGGGTCCGCTTCGACCCGCCCGAGCTGGTCTGAGCCTTACGCGGTGCGGCGGAGCGCGGGGGTGGGCTCGATGAGCGGGACCACCCGGAGCTCGCCGTGGGCGTCGGTGATCACATTGCGGTACAAGGCTTCGAAGCGCTCCAAGGTGGCGGAGATCGCGTGCTCGGCGATCATCTCCGCGCTGGCGGCGCCCATCCGCTTGAGCATCTGCTCATCGCCCAGGACCTGGGCCAGGCGCGCGGCGAGCACCAGCACGTTGCCGGGCGGGAACAGCCAGCCGTTGCGGCCGGGGTGCACCAGGTGCGGCAGCGCCATCGCGTCGGCGGCCACCACGGGCTTGCCCGCGGCCATCGCCTCCATGGTGACCAGGCTCTGCAGCTCCGCGATCCCGGGCATGCAGAACAGGTCGCAGCGGGCGTAGGCCTGCACCAGCTCCTCGTCGCTGATCCGGCCGAGGAAGCGCACGCGGTCGGTGATGCCGAGCTCCTCCGCCAGTGCGGCGAGGGGCTTCTCGCAGCTGCCGCCGCCGACGATCTCCGCGCGGACGTCCAGCTCCTCGGGCAGCTTCGCCATGGCGCGCAGCAGCTCGTCGACGCGCTTCTCCTCGTCGAGGCGGCCGACGAACAGGATCGTCTTGGAAGCGCCCGGGGTCCGCGCGACGGGGGTGCCGCTGCTGTACTTGTCGATGTCGATGCCGCAGGAGATCGCCAGGGCCTCGCGGCCGAGCTTGTTGGCCTGCAACAGCTCCACCGCCCTCGGCGTCGGAGCGGTGACCACCTGCGCCCTGCCGAAGACCTTGGCGAGGTCGCGGTAGGCGAGTTTCGAGGCGGTGCTGCGGAACCAGCGCGGGACCTTGGCGTGCGCGAAGAGGTTCTCCGGCATGAAGTGGTTGGTCGCCACGAGCGGGATTCCCAGTGCGGGCGCGGTCTTCGACAGCGCACGGCCGACGACGAAGTGCGCCTGCGAGTGCACCACGTCCGGGCGGATCTGCCACAGCAGCTCCTCGGTCTCGGCCTTCACCTTCCACGGCACCGAGAACCGGAAGTTGTCGTAGAACGGCCATCTGTAGGACTTCAGGTGGTGCACGGTGATCCCGTCGACGGCGTTCACCCCGGCCAGCATCTCGGCGTCGGCGGCGGGAGCCGGGCACAGCACGTGCACCTCGTGGCCGACCGAGGCGAGGCCGACCGCGAGCCGGTGGGCGAAGTTGGCCGCACCGTTGACGTCCGGCGGGAAGGTGTCGGCGCCGATGACGATCCGCAGGGGACGGTTGCTGGTCATGGTTCGGTCCTGTCCGTGAGGGGTGAGCTGGCGTGAGCGGCGGTGAGCACCCGCTCGGGATCGGTCGCACTCGGTGGTGCTGGGTTCTTGTTGTCGCGCAAGGCGATCAGGGTGACTCCGGCGAGCGCGACGGCGGCGCAGGCCAGTTCGAGGACGGCGACGGCGGGGCTGGTGCCCGCTGCCTCGCCGAGCAGTCCGACGCCCATGCCCACCGCGACCAGCGGGTCGAGGACGGTCAGGCACGCGACCACCATGTGCGGGGGCCCGCTGGCGTAGGCCTGCTGGACGCACCAGCCGCCGACGAGCAGCGCCCCGGCCACGCCGAGCACGGCGAGCGGGTCGATCTCCCCGCTGAGCTGGAATCGTTGTGCGACAAGGCGGATGAGGACCGAGATCAGTCCGTAGGAGACACCGCCCGCCACGCCGAGCGCGAGGCAGCGCAGGCCCTTGGAGCTCAGCGCGCCGACGAGGCCGAGCACCGCGAGCAGGCCGACGGTGATCAGCAGCGCGTCGGTGGCGGCGGTCAGCGGTGGCAGCGAGGAGGTGGCGTTGCCAGCGGCGAGCGCCACGAACAGGCCCATGCCGAGCGTCGCGGTGAGCACGGGCGCAAGACGTTGTGCGGTAAGGGGTTCGCCGGACTGGCGGGCGTCAAGCACGGCCGCGAGCACCAGGGCGAGCACCCCGACCGGCTGGACCACGATCAGCGGTCCGATGGCCACCGCGACGGCGTGCAGCACGGTGCCGCCGACGAGCAGCGACAGACCGGTCAGCCACCGCCGGTCGCGCAGCAAACCCAGCAGTGAAGCCATTTTCAGGCTCTCCCCGGTGCTGGAAGCCCGTACGGCGGAGTGCTGCAACCGAGCGGCACCCGCGTAGCAGCAGGCGCCCAGCGCGGCCAGCGCAACGGCAAGCACGGTCAGTTCCATCACACGACCAACTCTTGTGCGCGTCGCCGAACGGAACCATCAGGGAATACCCCCGGACTACCCGGAACTCTCGGTGCGAACTCAGGATCACCCCCCAGGGTTTCCTGGGGGTAGCCACAGCACCGCTTCCGGATGTCACCGTGAACAACCCACGGGAGTGGGCCTCAGCACTTGAAGGGCGTCAGTACTTGAAGGCGGGCACCACCCTCGTGCGATCGGTGCCGTTCGGTCCCCGTTCGACGATCCGGGCCCGCCAGCTCTCGTTGGGCAGTGGACGTTTGGCCTCGGCCTCCTCGCTCAGGGTCATCGGCTGGACCGGGAGCGCGACGAAGACCCCGTTGCCGATCAGGGTCCGCAGCTCCTGGCCCTCGGGGCCGAGCAGGGTCATCGACCGCACCTCCGGCGCGACGCGCCCGGAGAACCTGGTGATGAGCAGCCCGTCGACCAGGAGAGAACCCGGCACCACCGGCTCCTCGGCCGAGACCGGCCGCTCGAACCGCTGGGAGCCGTCGGTGAACACGGCTCCGAACGAGCTCGCACCACCCACGGTCTTGCACACGCCGAGTTGGTTGTCCAGCCTGGCCACCACGGCGGTGCCGCGCGTGCCGAGGTCGAGCCGCAACGCCGGCTCCCAGTTCTCCGCGTCGGCCACCGGCCGGGAGCCGAGAGCGGACGCCCTGGTGATGCACGCCCCCAGCTCCACGCCCAGCGAGGAACTCCGGTCAGTCGTGCGCCCCTGATCGGTGACGAGGATCGCCGGGCTGGGCGGCTGCCTGCGGGTGCCCAGCTTGGTCACCCGGTGCTGCCGCACACCACCCGCGGTGATGGTCATCGCGCCGGACTCCTTGGGAGGGACCACCACGAACAGTCCCTCGATGACGGTCGTCCGCTGGTTGGCGTAGGAGATGTTCGGGACGCCGCCGCGCACCTCGTAGCTGTCGACCCGGGTGTCGATCGCCACGGAGTCGCGGCTGGTGCTGCCGAGCAGGAACCCGGAGCTGGAGACCGCGTGAATCTTGATCTGGTGGTCGGTCGAGTCCGCCGCGGAGTCGGCCGCCCACAGGTTCACCTGCGTTCGCGAGGCCTCGCAGAACACCGGGCGGTCGCCGGCGAGCACGGCCGTGATCGCTCCGGTCGACATGGACGAGAACCGGAAGACCGCCCGCCAGCGAGCCGGGTCGGGGAACGTCCCGGTCCGGCCGCTGGCCCGTGCGGCCTGGCGGCAGCGCTCCAGGTCCACGTCCTTGCGCGCGGTCAGCTCCTTGACGCTCCTGTCGTGCTGACCGGCGTCGAAGTTCGGCATGCCGCCGTCCTGGAGTCCTTCGTCACCGGCGCCGAGCAGCAGGGGACCGCCGACGGCCGTGCCGGTCAGCAGCGCGAAGGTGGCGAACAGGGCGCCGAGGGACTTGCGGGAGCGGCGCCGGGGCCGGTTCAGCTCCTCGTTGAGCTTGGCCCGCATGCTCGCGCGCACGTCGAAGGGCAGCTGGCGCTTCGGGGGGAGGTCGAACTCGCTCATCGGGAGGCTCCCTCTGGCAGGACCGCGCGCAGTTTCGCCCTGGCGCGGAAGATGCGGGCACGCACGCTGGACTCGGCGATGCCGAGCGCGGACGCGGCGTCGGAGAAGGACAGCTCGCCGAGCAGGCACAGTTGCACGGCCTGGCGCTCGCCCTTCGGCAGCCGGTCGACGGCGGCGAGCACCTCGCGCACCCGGCGGTCGCCGTCCACCTGCTCGGCGACGCCGTCGGCGTGGTCGCGCACGACCCCGGGGTCGGGGAGCCGGTCCACCGCGCGGCGGAAGCGCAAGAGCCTGCGCGACTCCGTGCGGGCAAGGTTCCCGGCGACCGTGTACAGCCAGGGCAGCGCGCTCTCGGAGACCAGGACCATCTCGCCGCACTTGCGCCACGCGGTCAGGAAGGTGTTGGAGGCGAGGTCCTCGGCGGTGGCCCACGAGCCGGTCAACCGGTAGGCGTGGTTCCACACGGCCTCGGCGTGCCGTTCGAACAGCTCGCCGAAGGCGTCGCGGTCGCCGTTGGCCGCTCGCAGCCACAGCTCGCGGTCGCCTGGGGGTTCTGTCACCGGCACGCTCCGTTCCGTCACCGCGAGCAGCCTCGTCGCAGTCGTCATACCGGTGAGTGGCCGCACCGCCCACCGCCGTTGCGTCCCCATCAGGTTCGTAGACTGTGGTCACTTTCTTGAGAGGAGACCCGTGACCGTTCAGCCCGTTCGCCTGTTCGGTGATCCCGTCCTGAGGACGAGGGCCACCGAGGTGGTGGACTTCGACAAGGAGCTGCGCGGTCTCGTGCGGGACCTCTGGGACACCATGGAGGCCCAGGGCGGCGCGGGCATCGCCGCCCCGCAGATCGGGGTGAGCCTGCGCGTGTTCACCTACCACTGCGACGGCTTCGCCGGGCACCTGATCAACCCGACCTTCGACGTGGTGGGCGAGGAGGAGCAGGACGGCCCGGAGGGCTGCCTGTCGATCCCCGGGATGAGCTGGGACTGCCGCAGGCACCTGCACGTGGTGGCCAAGGGCTGGAACATGCACGGCGAGCCGGTCGAGGTCGAGGGCAGCCACCTGCTGGCGCGCTGCATCCAGCACGAGAGCGACCACCTCGACGGCGTGCTGTTCGTGGACCGGCTCGACGCCGAGACCAGGAAGCGGGCGCTGCGCGAGATCCGCGAGGCGGAGTGGTTCGACGGCGGGGTCCCGGTCATCAAGGAGAGCCCGCACTCGTTCTTCGGCAAGGGAGGCGTGTGATGAGGCTGGTCTTCGCGGGGACGCCCGAGGTCGCGCTGCCCGCGTTGCGCGCGCTGCTCGACTCGCCCCGGCACGAGGTGGTCGCGGTGGTGACCCGCCCCGACGCGCCCGCCGGTCGCGGCAAGAAGATGCAGCGCTCGCCCGTGGGCGCGCTGGCCGACGAGCACGGCATCGAGGTGCTCACCCCGGCCAAGGCGGGCGATCCCGGCTTCCTGGTTAGGCTCGCCGAGCTGGAGCCCGATTGCTGCCCGGTGGTGGCCTACGGCGCTCTGCTGCCGCAGCGGTCGCTGGACATCCCCAAGCACGGCTGGGTCAACCTGCACTTCTCGCTGCTGCCCGCATGGCGCGGCGCCGCGCCCGTGCAGTCGGCCGTGCGCCACGGCGACGAGATCACCGGCGCCAGCACCTTCCGCATCGTGCGCGAGCTCGACGCGGGACCGGTTTTCGGTGTGGTGACGGAGAAGGTGCGCGAGCGCGACACCGCGGGCGAGCTGCTGGAGCGCCTCTCGATCTCCGGCGCGGACCTGCTGCTGTCCACTGTGGACGGCATCGAGGACGGCACGCTGGTCGCCGTCGACCAGCCCACCGAGGGCGTCAGCCTGGCACCGAAGGTCACCGTCGATGACGCGCGCGTGGACTTCACCGCGCCCGCCACCGCGGTCGACCGCCTGGTGCGCGGAGTGACCCCGGAGCCCGGGGCGTGGGCGCTGTTCCGCGAGGAGCGGTTCAAGCTCGGCCCGGTGCTGCCCGTCCCGGCGGGGGACACGGCTGCAACCGGCTTGGCACCGGGTGAGCTGCGCGTGGAGAAGAAGCGCGTGCTCGTCGGGACCGCCACCACCGCCGTGCAGCTCAGCGACGTGCAAGCGCAGGGCAAGAAGAGGATGGCCGCCACCGACTGGGCGCGCGGCACCCGCATCGAAGCTGGAGAACGACTCGGATGACCTTCAACCAGCCACGCAGGCGGGGCGGCTCGCGCAACTCGGGACCGCCGCGCGGGCGGACCGAATCGCCGAGGCGCCCTCCCGAGCTGGACCCGGCGCGGATGGCCGCGCTGGAGACGCTGCGCGCGGTGCGCGAGCGCGACGCCTACGCCAACCTCGTGCTGCCGAAGCTGTTGCGGGAGCGCAAGATCACCGGCAGGGACGCGGCGCTGGCCACCGAACTGGGCTACGGCACCAGCCGTGCGCAGGGCCTGCTGGACGCGGTGCTCGAGGCGTGCTCCGACCGTCCTCTGTCCGAAGTGGACGGACGGGTGCTCGACGTGCTGCGGCTCGGCGCGTACCAGTTGCTGCGCACCAGGATTCCCGCGCACGCCGCCGTCGCCTCCAGTGTGGACATGGTCAGGGTCGAGGCCGGCGGCGGCGCGGGCGGCTTCGCCAACGCCGTGCTGCGCAAGGTTTCCCAGCAGGACGAGCAGGCGTGGGTCGAGCAGCTCGCCCCGCCCGCCGACACCGACCCGGTCGGCCACCTGGCGTTGCGCACGGCGCACCCCAAGTGGATCGCCCAGGCCTTCGCCGACGCGCTCGGCGGCGCTCGCGGTGAGCTGGCCGAGGCGCTCGCGGCCGACGACACCCGGCCCGGCGTGCACCTGCTCGGCAGGCCCGGGGAGATCAGCGCGGACGAGCTGGCCGCGATCACCGGCGGCGAGCCCGCGCCGTACTCGCCCTACGGCGTGCACCTGGACTCCGGCGACCCCGGCGACCTCGAACCGGTCCGCCAGCACCTCGCCGCCGTGCAGGACGAGGGCAGCCAGCTCGTCGCGGTCGCGCTCAGCCGCGTCCCCGTGACCGGCGGCGACCAGCGCTGGCTGGACCTGTGCGCGGGCCCGGGCGGCAAGGCGAACCTGCTCGGCTCGCTCGTGGCGATCCAGGGCGGCACCCTCGACGCCGTCGAGCAGGCCGAGCACCGCGCCAAGCTCGTCCGCCAGGCCACCGAGGGCCTCCCGGTCACCGTGCACGTCGGCGACGGCCGCGAGCCCGAGCTGCCCGAGGGCTCCTTCGACCGCGTGCTGGTCGACGCCCCGTGCACCGGCCTCGGCGCGCTCCGCAGGCGTCCCGAGGCGCGCTGGCGGCGCAAGCCCGAGGACGTCGGCGGGCTGACCAAGATCCAGCGCGAGCTGCTGCGCTCGGCGTTCCGGCTGGTCAGGCCCGGCGGCGTGGTCGGCTACGTGGTCTGCTCGCCGCACCTGTCCGAGACCGTCGGCATCGCCGTGGACGCCGCGCGCCGCGCCCAGTTCGAGGTGATCGACGCGCGCGAGCACTTCCCCGGCGTCCCCGACCTCGGCGACGGGCCGTACGTGCAGCTGTGGCCGCACCGGCACGGCACTGACGCGATGTTCTGCGCACTGTTCCGCCGTCCGGAGCAGTAGGGCTACTTCGCACAAGGATCGGTGTAGGGGAGCTGCGGTACGTGCTCACCCCAGAGTTCGCGGGTGAGCACGCCGGAGGTCGCCGCGCAGACGCGGTCGGTCACCTGAGCGGCGTCGAGCGTCCACAGCCGAACCGAGCGGTCGGTGCTCGTGGTGACCAGGCTCCGGCCGTCCGGGCTGAAGGCGACTGACCAGACGACGTCGCGATGTCCGGTCAGCGGCCTGCCGATCTGTTTCGCGCTGGCGAGGTCCCACAGCCGGACCGTCTGGTCCGTGCTGGAACTGGCGAGCCGACGCCCGTCGTGGCTGAACGCCAGCCCTGATGCCGTTTCGGTGTGCCCGGTGAGCACCGGGCCGCGCACCGGGTGCGCCAGGTCGCGGACGTCCCAGAGCTGGATCAGCCGATCGCTGCCCGACGTCGCCAGCCACCGGCCGTCCCGGCTCACGGCGCCCGTCCAGACCGTCGCCGTGTGACCGACCAGCGGCTGGCCGATCTGCTTCGGTGACGCGGGATCGGCGACGTCCCAGAGCCGCGCGGTGCGGTCGGGCCCCGACGTGATCAGGGTCGCGCCGTTCGGCATGAAGTCCGCCCAGACGGCTCCGGGGTGCGCCGCGCCCGTCAAGCGCGGCCTCGCCGGGTCGCGCACGTCCCACAGCCGCACCTCCCGGCCGTAGGCGACGGTTGCCATCGTGCGGCCGTCGGGGCTGAACCGAACCCGCCACACCGTGTCGCCCGGCGAGGTGATCGGCTGTCCGAACGGCTTGGCGTCGGCGGGGTCGGTGGTGTCCCACAACAGCACTCGCCCGTCGTCCCCGGAGGTCGCGAGCAGCTTGCCGCCGGGGACGAACGCGGCGGAGCGGACAACGCCGCCGTGCCCCGTCAGCGGTCGGCCAAGAGGCTTGGGGTGCAACGGATCGCGGGTGTCCCAGAAGCGGATCGTGCGGTCCTCTCCGGTGGTGACGAGCGTGTGATCGGACTCCCGCAAGGCTGCGGCGAGCACGGCGGCGGTGTGCGCGGAGAGCACTGTCGGCGGGGTCGTCCAGAAGCGCAGGACGGTGTCCTCGCCGCCGCTCACGACGGTGTTCCCGTCCGGGAGCGCCACCACCGCGTAAGCCATCCCCGCGTTTCCCCGCAGCTGGCGCTCGACCGGGGTGGGCGTGCGGATGTCCCACTGCCGCACCGTTCTGTCGCTGCTCGCCGTGACGATCCGCTGCCCGTCCGCGCTGAACGCGAGCGAGAGCACGGCGCTGGCGTAACCGGACAACGGCTGGCCTACCTGGGCTCGGCGGCGAACGTCCCACAGCCGCACCGTTTTGTCGTCGCTGCCGGTCGCGAGCATGGTCGAGTCGGCGTTGAAGGCAACCGACCACAGCGCTCCGCCGTGTCCGCGCAACGGCTCCCCGAGTGGCTCGGCAGCAACGGGATCGCTGATGTCCCACAGGCGCGCGGTCCGGTCCACGCCCGCCGTCGCGAGGAGTCGCCCGTCCGTGCTGACGGCCACCGCGCGCACGATTCCGGTGTGCCCGTGGAGTTCGCGCGAGACCGGCGCAGGGGCGCTGAGGTCCCAGATCCTTGTCGTCTCACCCGCGCTCACCAGGGTGCGACCGTCCGGTGTGAGTGCGATGGAGTTGATCGTGTCGAGATGGCCTTCCAGTTGTGCGCCAACCGGTTTGGGGTGCGAGGCGTCGCGGGTGTCCCAGAGCCGGATCGCCCGTCCCGGGCCGGAGGCCGCGAGCACGCGGCCGTCACGGCTGAGCGCCACGGCCAGCACCGCGTCGCCGCGTCCGGTCAACGGCTGTCCCCACGCCTCACGGCTGACCGCGTTCCACAGCCGGACGGTTCCGTCCTCACCTGCCGTCGCCAGGAGGGAGCCGTCTCCGCTCGACGCGATCGACCGGATCGCCCCCGAATGCCCGGGGAGAGCGGTGGAGAAGGTGGTGTTCTGTGCGGAGATCGTTCTGGTGTAAGCGTTCTCGTCATCCGGCCGGAGCTTGCTCGCCGCGAGGTTCAGTCGTGCGGACAGCGACGGGTCAGTCTCGGTGACGCGATCGATCTCAGCGGCCAGCTGCGCGTACCGCGCGTCATCCCGCTGTCGCAGAACGACCACGGTGGACACCGTCGCGACGATGGCGAAGACCGTGATCGCAGCGACCGCGCTCCTGCGGCTCCACACGACTCGCCTGCGGTGCTGCTCCGACCGGCTCAGGAACGCCCGCGCGGCGGCACTGAGCTCCTCCTCTGCCCAGCGTCGCACCGCCGCCAAGCGCGCACCGCGGTAGAGCAGCGAAGGGTCTCGCCCCGCGCGCTCCCACGCCTCGGCGTCCTCGTCGAGCCGTTGCAGGAGAAGCCGCCCCTCACGGTCCTCGTCGAGCCACTGGCGCAGCCGTGGCCATGCCCGCAGCAGTGCTTCGTGGGTGATCTCCACCGAAGCGGTGTCCACGGTGACCAGGCGCGCGGCGGCCAGCACCTCCAGCACCTCCACCGCCGCCGCGCTGTCGTCGCCCGCTCTGGCCAGCACCTCGTCGCGGGTGGCCCGCCGACGCGTGTCCTGAGCGTCCTTGCCGATCCGCACCAGCCGCAACAGCATCGCCTTGGCGGAGACCTTGCCCGCCTGGTCCAGCCGTTCCCACGCCCGCTCCGCCGTGGCCGCGACCGACCCGCGGATTCCGCCCGCCGCCGTGTACCCGGCGATCGTGAGGCGATGTCCTTGGCGTCGCTTCCACGTGGACAGCAGGGCGTGCGAGAGCAGCGGAAGGGCACCCGCGTCGTGCTTCCCGCCGCCGGCGACGAGGTCGCGGAGCAGCAGCTCCACAAAGCCGGGTTCGAGGTGCAGACCGACCGCCTTGGCCGGGCCCGAGATCGCTTCACGCAGCTGTTTCGCCGCCATCGGGCCCAGTGCCAGCTGCCTGTGCTGCGATGCCTCCGCGAGCTCCGGGTGCTCAAGGCACTGGCCGTAGAAGTCGGCGCGGACGCCGATGACGACCACGGCGGTCGAGCTGATCGCGTGCAGCCTGCTGATGAACGCCTGCTGCGCGCGCGAGTCGTTGGTGAGGGTGAAGACCTCTTCGAACTGGTCCACGACGTGCACCAGGCCTGCGCGGTTCGCCGTCACCCCGTGCTCGTCGAGCTCGCGCAGCGGGTCGACCCCCGGGGCCAGGTACGCGGTGTCGCAGGTGAGTGCTGGGAGCAGGCCGGCCCTGAGCAGAGATGACTTCCCCGCTCCTGAAGCGCCGACGACCATGACGACTCCGCCACCGCTCTCACGCGCGTCGTTCACCAGATCGAGAAGGTCGCGGGTGCTTCTCTCTCGCCCGAAGAACCATTCGGCGTCCTCCTGGCGAAAGGACGCGAGGCCGCGATAAGGGCACACGGGATTTTCGGCGCGAGGTGCTGCGATGCCCGAAATCGCGCTTTCCCAGAGCGAACGCCAGGAATCCAGATCGTACAAACCTTCGACGCGCGGCGAGGGGCGCCTTTTCCGCGCTTCGCCGACCAGGATCTCCACCACGGTGGCGAATCCGGCGAACTGGGCCGGGACGTTGCGGCCCCGCCGCCAATCGCTGATCCGCTGGACGCTGACCCGCAACGGCCGTCCGCGTTCGTCCACCCGCCGGGCGCGGCTGACCGACTCGGCGATCCGTTTCAGTGGCGGATCACCGGCCTCCGCGCAGAGGAACGCGAACCGCTCCGCGAACACCGCACGCGTGTCCTCGCTGCTCATGCAGCCGACCTTAACGGGTGCGAATCCGGACCGGAAACGCCGGTCTGCCTGGCTGAACAGCGCTTATGTGGCGCTTGGCGCCGCAGCGGGTGGAGCGTCGACGGTGGCGGCGGCGAGGCTCTTTCCCGACGGGACGCGGCCCGCCCCGTCACCGGGACCGGAACCCTCAGCGAGCCTCCCCCAGGGCGCGTCGAGGGTTTCGGTCCTCAGCCGCTGTGGGGTACGAGGGGTCCCCACAGCGGCGTTTCGCTCACGGGTTTTCGAGCAGTGATTCCAGTGCGGGGCGAAGGGGCGCGGTGATCTCCTTGGGGCGCCGCGTCTCTCGGTCCACGAAGACGTGGATGAAATGGCCCTCGGCGAGCAAGTCATCGTCGCGGTAGAGCCCGAGCTCGTAGCGCACGCTGGAGCGTCCGAGGTGGCCGACGCGCAATCCGACCGCGATTGTTTCGGGGAATGCGGCGGGTGCTTTGTAGGAGCAGTGCGATTCGACGCAGAGGCCGATCGTGTCACCGTTGTGGATGTCGAGCCCGCCGGTCTCGATGAGCCACGTGTTGATCGCGGTGTCCATGAACGAGTAGTAGGCCGCGTTGTTCACGTGGCCGTAGATGTCGTTGTCCTTCCACCGCGTCGGCACGTCCTGCCAGTGCACGTAGCTCACGCGTTCCCCTCTCTACGTGGTCTTGCGGCGCGCGTAGTGCTGCCGCGCCTTCGCCCTGTTGCCGCACCGGGCCATCGAGCACCACTGCCGGTTGCGCGCCGGTGATCGGTCCACGAAGCGCAACCCGCACGTCTCCGCCGCGCAGATCCTGACTGTCGGCGATTCCAGGAGCAGTTCGATCGCATCGACCGCCACCGCGCCCAGTGCCGAGGCGACGGCGTCTTCCGGTGTCGGCACGTAGGCGACTGGTTCGCGCTGCGGTGTCAGGCGCAGTTGTAGCGGTGGCTGGTGGTGCCGCGCCGCCCACGCGTTGAGCACGGCGATGTCGGCGTCGGCGAGTTCACCCCGGAGCACGCGGTCGACCGCCTCGCGCAGCCCCCGGATCGCGTCGAGGTGCTTAGCGGTCACTTCTCCGTGCTCAGTCAGCTTCGCGAGCCGCAACCACTCCGCGAGCGCGTCGGTGTCGTCGAGCAGCTCCCGGGCGCCCGTTTTGCGGTCGCGCAGCGTGTTCACCAGGTCGACGCTCGCCCGTCCGCCGTCCCAGATCCAGTCCCGCCTGGCCATCGTCCCCTCCTTGTCCGGAGAGTCTGCCGCACGCTACGGTCTCTAACCACCTTAGACGGTTAGGAGACGCTCATGGATGAGGTCGCCCAGGTGAACGGGCTGCGGATGCACTACCGGCGCGAGGGGGAGGGGCCGCTCGTCGTGCTGCTGCACGGCTGGCCGCAGACCAACCACTGCTGGCGCCACGTCGTGCCCGAGCTGGCCCGCGATCACACGGTCATCGCCCCCGACCTGCGCGGATACGGCCGGACCGACAAGGCCAGGGACGGCTATGACAAGCGCACTATGGCTTCCGACGTTTCAGTGTTGATTGAAACTCTCGGTTTCTCCGGCGCGGCTGTCGTCGGGCACGACCGAGGTGCGCGCGTCGCTCACCGCTGGGCTCTCGATCGCCCGGACCAGGTGGAACGCCTCGCCGTGCTGGACGTAGTGCCGATGCGCGCGATGTGGCAGCGCATGGACGCCAAGCTCGGCGCGGCTTACTGGCACATGCTGTTCCACCTCCAGCCCGACCTGCCGGAGCGCCTCGCGGGCAATGACGTCGCCGGTTACCTCGGCTATTTCTTCGAGAAGTGGACCGTCAACCGCCACGGTCTCGACGCCGCCGCTATCGCCGAGTACGTCCGCGCTTTCTCGGCTCCCGGAGCGCTCCGCGCAGGTTTCGACGACTACCGCGCCTCCATTTCGCACGATGCCGCTCTCGATGACGCCGATTTCGACGCTGGTCGTCGCGTCGCTGTGCCGGTTCTCGCTTTGTGGGGTGAGGCGGGCCTGCTCAATTCACTGCCCGCCCTGGACATTTGGCGCGAGTACGCCACCGATGTCCGTGGCGGCCCCATTCCGGAGTGCGGCCATTTCCTTCCGGAGGAACGCCCTGCGGAGGTTGTGGCGGAGCTGCGTGCTTTCCTGGCTTAGCCTCAGGCCAGGAGCGTGCCCGGCTCCGGCTGGTAGGGCTGGAAGAATTCGTTGGCGCTAGCCCCCTCCAGGGTGAGCACCAGCGCGGGCACCTGCATGCCGTCGATCTGTTCGCGGATGATGTCGGCGTGCCCCGCGTGCCGCGCACATTCCTCGATGAGGTGCACGAAGAAGTAGCGCGCGTTGATCGGCCGAGCGTCGAAGATCCCGTGCCACGGCGCAGGCGGCGACATGTCGTCGGCGGCCGGATCGCTCGCCGCGATCGCGTCCAGCATTTCAGCGCGCAGCTGGTCGAAGTCTTTGATGGTTCCCGCAACCGTCTCGTCCTCGCGCACGACGAAGCTGTCTTTGAACTCGGCCCACGCCGCCTCGTCCATCGGCTGTTCGGTGACTTCGGTCCTCATCCGCTCCAGCGCTCCGCGCATGACGAAGGCCGTGTGCTTGATGATTCCCCCGACCGACAGCTCGCTCCGGCACGGCGTTTCGCGCGCCTGCTCCTCGGTCAGGCCGAAGGCGGCGGAGCGGATGGCCGTGAGCTGCTCGTCGATGTAGTTGACCAGGCCGGTGACTTCGTCGTGCTGGGCGGGTGCGTACATCGCTCTGCCTCCAGGTTTCGCAGGTGTTGGAGGCGAGTCTGCCGACCATTGCGGTCAGCTTCTGTCCGCAATCGGAGCCAGTTCTGTTTCGGCGTGCACTGAGGGTGTGCGCCGACTCAGAACGGCGCCGGTTCGGCGATCGGCACTGGGTGCACGTCTTCGGTCTTCCCGTTCGGCGTGGTCCAGGTGTGTGTCCCGTCGGGTTGGTTCTCGCATTTCCAGTTGGAGTGGGTCTTCATCCGGTGATGCCTGCGGCATTTCGGCCGCAGGTTGGTGAGTGTGGTGTTGGTTCCGTCGTATGGGCAGCAGTGGTCGAGGTCGCAGCGGTGTGCGGGTTGGTTGCATCCGATGGCCATGCAGGTGGGATACCGGGCGGCGATGAGTTCCCGTTGTTTCGGGGACGGCCGGTAGACGTGGCTGATCTCTTCGGCCATGCCGGTCATCGGGTCGGTGAGGATGCGTTTCCAGATCCCACCTGCTGCGATGTCGCGGGCGATGGGTGCGGGGATGGGGCCGTAGCCGCCGAGGATGGCGGGGTCGTTGGTCATGCCGAAGGCTGAGGTGATGGGCATGGTCAGGTAGACCATCGTTTGGCCTTGCGGGGCGGGGGTGTCGTGGCCGAGCAACAGGTCCCGGGCGACGTCGGAGCGCTTCTGGTCGAGGGTCCGGTCATCTTTCGGGAGGGAGCGGGCGATGCGGTTGACGTGGTCGTAGACCATGGCGGCGTCGTGGGCGGTCATCATGAGCCGGAGGAGGGCCATACCGTCGTCGAGGTTGATCTTCTCGACCATGCGGGCCTTGCGCTTCTCCGTGAACCGACGTTCAGCGGCCTTCGGATCAAGTCGGTGGATGAACCGAACCGCGTACTGACGCGTCGTCGAGTAAGAGTTCTTCTCCGCATGCGCCAACAACGCCTCCTCAGCGACCGCCGCGTGCGCGACCGAGAGAACCCGCACCAGATCAATGATCATGAGCGCTTTGCCCTCATCGACCCGGCCTTCGACCATCGCCTTCAACACTCCCGGGCGGGAGGTGAGGTCGGTGGCACGGTCGATCAACCAACCCGCTTTCACCCGTGATACGCGCAGTTCACGCATCAACAGCTCTTCAGAGAATTCCCGATCACGAGGTTCAAGATCGGATACATAGTTGAGCAGGGTCACCGAAAACTCAGCTACGGCTTTACCCATGCCCGTGAAGGCCGCCTTAAGGACGGCGTCAGGGTCCATACCTCTATTCTACGTGAATAAAATAGTGGATCATGGCCCTAACGGATGAATTGCCAGGCGTCGAGCACGCCGAAAACGCAACCCGAGACTAACTCGACGGACGGCTGGAAATGGGTCGGCTTTACCTGGGGTGCGCGTGCCATACGCTTGTCCGCGAGGGCCGGGATCCATCCCGTGCCCGCCCGGCCTACCACGGCACGCGCAAGGGGCCCCAGGTCAAGCCGACCCCCACGCAGCCAACCGGCGCCCCACGCACGCACCCGCACCCGCCGCTGAAACCGGTGCCCGCTGGAAGTCCAGCGCAACAAAGCTGGAACCCCAGCCGTCCCCGACCCCGAACCCCCAGCCGTCCCCCACGAACACCCGCGACCAGCAAGCCCCACAACCCCAACAATGATCACGCTGGCACACTCCACCTCCACAGCACACCGAAGGAGGACCGGCGTGAACGACGGCACGGGCCTGCGGAGAGAACTCTCCAGCCGCCAGGTCGGCATGATCGCGCTCGGTGGCGCGATCGGGACCGGGCTTTTCCTCGGCTCGGGTCTGGCCATCTCGATGGCCGGACCCTCAGTGGTCGTGGTTTACGCGCTCGCCGCCGTGGTCGCGCTCGCCCTTTCCTACGCGCTCGCCGAAATGACCGTCATCCATCCCGACGCCGGCGGGTTCGGGGCGATCGCGCACCGCTATCTCGGCCCGATGGCGGGGTTCGTCCAACGGTGGCTCTACGTGGTCGCGCAGATCGTGAACATCGGCAGCGAGGTCGTGGCGGCGGGCCTGTACATCCAGTTCTGGTGGCCGCAGGTGCCGCTCTGGGTGCCGGTGGCCGGCTTCTCCGCGTTGATCCTGACGGTGAACACGTTGTCGGTGCGCTTCTTCGGCGAGTTCGAGTACTGGTTCGCGATGATCAAGGTCGTCACGATCGTGGCGTTCATCGGGATCGGCGCGTACTTCCTGCTCTTCGGGTTCGCGGGGCACCCTTCGCCGGGGTTGTCGGCGGTCACCGAGCACGGCGGCTTCCTGCCGAACGGGCTCGGCGCGGCGTGGCTGGCGCTGAGCGTCGTCAGCTTCAGCTACCTGGGCACGGAGGCGGTCGCGGTCACGGCCGCCGAGTCGCGTGATCCGGAACGCGACGTGCCGAGGGCGGCGCGGAGCATGGTGCTGCGGCTGGGCCTGTTCTACGTGCTGGGCACGGCGGTCCTGGTGCTGATCGTGCCGTGGTCGGAAGCCGCTGGTGTGGAAGGCATCACACAGAGCCCCTTCGTCCGGCTCTTCGAGTACGCGGGCGTGCCCGCCGCGGCCGGGGTGATGAACTTCGTGGTGCTGACCGCCGCGCTGTCGGCGATGAACACCAACCTGTACCTGAGTTCGCGGATGGTGCACTCGCTCGCGGTGGTCCGGCAGGCCCCGCGTGGTCTGCTGAAGATCAGCAAGCGCGGTGTGCCGAGCCGCTCGCTCGGGGTGTGCGCGGTCGGCCTGGTGATCGCGGTGCTGGCGTCGGTGTTCTCCCCGAAGGACGCGTTCCCGCTGCTCATCGGTGCCGCGCTGTTCAGCGGGCTGGCCGCGTGGATCATCATCTTCGCGACGCACTTCGCGTTCCGCCGGGCCCGTGAGCGCGCGGGCGCGGCGCCGTCGCCGATCCGCCTGCCGGGCGCGCCGGTGACCTCCGGGCTCGCGGTGCTGGTGCTCGTGGCGGTGCTCGTCACGACGGGCTTCACCGACCAGTTCTTCGTGGCGTGGCTGGCCGGGCCGCCGTTCCTGGTGCTGCTCGTGCTCGCCTACCTGCTGGTCCGGCGCCGGGCCGCCGCGCGAGCGGACGAGCCAGCCGCCTAGACTGCTCTTCCGTGGCTCGTCAGGCGCTGATCGCCCCCTCCATCCTGTCCGCGGACTTCGCCCGTCTCGCCGAGGAGGCCGCCGCAGTCGGCGGTCCCGACGGCGCCGACTGGCTGCACGTCGACGTCATGGACGCGCACTTCGTGCCGAACCTGACGCTGGGCCTTCCGGTGGTGAAGTCGCTGCGCAAGGCGACCGAGATCCCGCTGGACTGCCACCTCATGATCGAGAACCCGGACCGGTGGGCCGTCGGCTACGCCGAGGCGGGCGCCTACAACGTGACCGTGCACGCCGAGGCCGCCGGGGACCCGGTGAAGATCGCCAAGGACCTGCGCGCGGCCGGGGCCAAGGCGGGCCTGTCGGTCAAGCCCGGAACGCCGCTCGAGTCCTATGTGGACGTTCTGAAGCACTACGACACGCTGCTGGTGATGTCGGTGGAGCCGGGCTTCGGCGGGCAGTCCTTCATGCCCGAGGTCCTCGACAAGGTGCGCACCGCGCGGCGGCTGGTCGACACCGGGCACCTGAAGCTCGTCGTGGAGATCGACGGCGGCATCAACGCCGACACCATCGAACAGGCCGCTGAGGCCGGGGTGGACTGCTTCGTCGCGGGTTCGGCCGTCTACGACGGCAAGGATCCCGGCAAGGCCGTGCGCGCCCTGCGCCGTCAGGCGCTCGATTCGGCGCGCTGATGTCCTCGGTGTCAAGACTCGACCCCGCAAGCGGGTCTTCGGCGCTCGAACTCGCGATGCGCTCGGCGATCGCGGCCAGCGAGGGGGTTCGCGGCTTCACCAGCCCGAACCCGCCCGTCGGCTGCCTGATCGTCGACGCGGGCGGCAAGCCCGTCGGGTTCGGGGGCACCCAGCCGCCCGGTCAGGCGCACGCCGAGATCGTCGCGCTCCGCATGGCCGGAGCGGCGGCCAAGGGCGGGACCGCCTTCGTCACGCTGGAGCCCTGCGCGCACCACGGCCGCACGCCGCCGTGCGCCGACGCGCTGATCAAGGCCGGGATCGTCCAGGTCTACTACGCGATCGACGATCCGTCCCCGGTGGCTTCCGGTGGGGCGCAACGGCTCCGCCAAGCGGGCGTGACCGTCCACTCAGGACTGTTGGCGGACCAGGTCCGGACAGGGCCGCTGCGCGCGTGGCTGCACCGCGTGCGGACCGGGCGGCCGCACGTGACGTGGAAGTTCGCGTCCTCTGTGGACGGTCGGCTGTCCGCAGCGGACGGCACCAGCCGCTGGATCAGCTCACCGGAGGCCAGGGCCGAGGTGCACGAGCTGCGGCTCAAGGTCGACGCGGTGATCGTCGGCACCGGGACCGTGCTCGCCGACGACCCGCAGCTGATCTCCCGCCCTCCGGTGAACGAGACCGCGACCCGGCAGCCGCTGCGCGTGGTGGTCGGCGAGCGCGACATCCCGGCGGGCGCGCGCGTGCTGGACGACGCGGCGGAGACCGTCCACCTGCGCACCCGCGACCCGCGCGAGGTCCTCGCGGCCCTCACCGAACGCGGCGTCGTGGACGTGCTGCTCGAAGGCGGCGCGAAACTCGCGGGCGCCTTCTGGGAAGCAGGAGCGGTGGACCGGGCGTTGGTGTACATGGCACCGATGCTGCTGGGCGCGGGAACCCCCGTGCTGGGCGAGATCGGCGTCGGCACCATCGGCGACGCGCTCCCGCTGATGTTCGAGAGCGCCACCATGATCGGCCCGGACGTGCGGATCAGCGCCGTCCCGGCACCCGAGTAGGAGGACCACGTTGTTCACCGGAATCGTCGAGGAACTGGGCAGGATCACCGCGGTGGAGCATGCCGCGCACTCGGCGCGCCTGACGGTGCACGGCCCGCTGGTGACCTCCGACGCCAAGCACGGCGACTCGATCGCGGTGAACGGCGTGTGCCTGACCGTGGTGGAGGTCGCCGACGGCGCCTTCACCGTGGACGTGGTGCACGAGACGCTGCAGCGCTCCAGCCTGGCCAAGGCCGAGGCGGGGCAGGCCGTGAACCTGGAGCGCGCGGTCGCGGCGGGTCAGCGGCTCGGCGGGCACATCATGCAGGGCCACGTGGACGGCACCGGCACGCTGCTCTCCCGCGACGAGACCGGGCTGACGCGCTTCGCCATGCCGCAGAACCTGGCCCGCTACGTGGTGGAGAAGGGCTCGATCGCGGTCGACGGCGTCTCGCTGACCGTGGTCGACGCGGGCACCGACGAGTTCAGCATCGCGCTCATCCCGACCACGTTGGAGCTGACCACGCTCGGCCACCGCGAGCCCGGTGACGTGGTGAACCTGGAGGTCGACGTCGTCGCCAAGTACGTGGAGCGCCTCGCGACCCCGCACCTGGCCACGTGATGAACGCCGCGCGGGGAATACCGCCGGGTAGGGGACAATGGGCCGTGACTGGCGCACAGACATAGGAGCGGCCCGGTGACCACTTTGGACCCCATCGAGCGGGCGTTGGCCGACATCGCGGCGGGCCGTCCCGTCATCGTCGTGGACGACGAGGACCGGGAGAACGAGGGCGACCTGATCTTCGCCGCCGAGAAGGCCACTCCCGAGCTGATCGCGTTCACGGTCCGCTACACCTCCGGCTACATCTGCGTGCCGTTGACCGGTGAGGACTGCGACCGGCTCGACCTGCCGCCGATGTACCACTCCAACCAGGACGTGCGCGGCACCGCCTACACGGTGACCGTGGACGCCAAGGAGGGCGTGAGCACCGGGATCTCCGCCGCCGACCGCGCGCACACCATCCGGCTGCTCGCCGACGCGAAGGCGGTCGCGGGTGACTTCAACCGCCCCGGGCACGTGGTTCCCTTGCGCGCCAAGGACGGCGGCGTGCTCCGGCGGCCCGGCCACACCGAAGCCGCGGTGGACCTCGCGCGCATGGCGGGGCTGCGTCCGGCGGGTGTGCTCTGCGAGATCGTGAGCCAGAAGGACGACGGCGAGATGGCGCGCCAGGACGAGCTGGCCGTCTTCGCCGCCGAGCACGACCTCGCGCTGATCAGCATCGCCGACCTGATCGCCTACCGGCGCCGCTCGGAGAAGCAGGTCGTGCGCGTGGCCGAGGCCAGGATGCCCACGGTGCACGGGGTTTTCCGCGCGGTCGGCTACGACAGCCTGATTGACGGCGTCGAGCACGTCGCGCTGGTCTACGGCGAGATCGGCGACGGCAAGGACGTGCTGGTGCGCGTGCACTCGGAGTGCCTGACCGGAGATGCTTTCGGTTCGCTGCGCTGTGATTGCGGGCCTCAGCTCGACGCGGCGCTGGCCTTGGTCGCGGCCGAGGGGCGCGGCGTGGTGCTCTACATGCGCGGGCACGAGGGCCGGGGCATCGGCCTCATGCACAAGCTCCAGGCCTACCAGTTGCAGGACGCGGGCGCGGACACCGTGGACGCGAACCTCGCGCAGGGTCTGCCCGCCGACGCGCGCGACTACGGCACCGGCGCGCAGATCCTGGTGGACCTCGGTATCCACACGATGCGCCTGCTCACCAACAACCCGGCCAAGCGCGTCGGGCTGGAGGGTTACGGGCTGAGCGTGACCGGGCGCGTGCCGCTGCCGGTGCGCCCCAACCCGGAGAACGTCGACTACCTGCGGACCAAGCGCGACCGCATGGGACACGAGCTGCACGATTTGGATGTGACATGAGCGGTGAGGGAAGGCCGGAGCAGGTCGTTCCGGACGCGACGGGGCTGAGCCTCGCCATCGCGGCGACCACCTGGCACGTGGAGATCACTGACAACCTGGTGGCGCGCGCTGTTTTCGCCGCCAACAAGGCGGGCATCGCATCGCCGAAGGTCGTCCGTGTCGCGGGCGCGGTGGAGCTTCCCGTTGTGTGCCAACAACTCGCGCGCACGCACGACGCGGTTGTCGCGCTGGGCGTGGTGATCCGCGGCGGCACTCCGCACTTCGAGTACGTGTGCGACGCGGTGACCGCCGGGCTGACGCGGGTGGCGCTGGACGAGTCCACCCCGGTCGGCAACGGCGTGCTCACCTGTGACACCGTCGAGCAGGCCATCGACCGCTCCGGGCTGCCGGATTCGGTGGAGGACAAGGGTTTCGAAGCGTGCGTCGCCGCGCTCGACACCGCTTTGACGCTGAAGGGGCTGAGAGGGTGACCGCCGCAATGTCCGACGCAGTGACCGAGCTGGTGATCCGTCCGCGCAAGGTCCGACGGGTGGCCCCCGTGCTGGCCGTCGCGCTGGTCGCGGTCTTCGTCGTGGTGGGCCTGCTGCTGGGCAACACCCCGACCGGCGCGTACTTCCGCGTGGCCGACCAGATCGCCATGGCGGGCATCGGTGTCGCGCTTGCCGGTGCGGCTCTGCTGTTCACCCGGCCCCGTGTGCGCGCCGACGCCGAGGGCATCGAGGTGCGCAACATCGTTGTGACGCACCGGTTCCCGTGGGCGCTCGTGCGCGAGGTGAACTTCCCGGACGGTTCGGCGTGGGCGCGGCTGGAGCTGCCCGACGACGAGTACGTGCCGGTGATGGCGATCCAGTCCACCGACTCGCGGCACGCCGTCGACGCGATGCGCGAGCTGCGCGCGATGCACGCCTCGCAGACCCAGCAGGACACCAAGTGAGCGTTCGGCTCGGCGACATCGTTCTGCGCAACCGCTTGGTGACCTCGTCGAGCCTGCTGGGCTACGGCGTGTCCAACTCCTCGCTGGTGCCGTACGGGATGAGCCCGATCTCCAAGTTCGTCCCGCTGGAGCGTTTCGGCGCGATCACCGCGCGGACCGTCACCGTCGAGCCGCGCGAGGGGCACTTCACCACCCGCGACGTGTGGCCGGTGCGCGAGCTCCCCGCGCTGCTCAAGCGCTACGGCACGGTGCTGCGGCAGACCGACACCGGCTGGCTCAACGCCTTCGGCTGGTGCAACGTCGGCATCGACGCCTACCTGCGCGACTACTTCCCGCGCACGCGGGGGCAGCGCACGATCATCTCGCTGGGCGGCTTCTCCGCGGAGGAGTTCGTCACGCTGGTGGACAAGGTCAACGCCGCCGTGCCCGCCGGTGACATCGCCGCCGTCGAGCTGAACGTGTCCTGCCACAACGTGAACTTCGACTTCAACAAGATCATCGGCTCGGTGCTGGCGGAGGCCGTTCCGCGCAGCAACCACCCGGTGATCCTGAAGCTCTCGCCCGACTACGACTACCTCGGGCACGCTCGGCTGGCGGCGAAGCACGGCGTCTCCGGGCTCACCGCGATCAACACCGTGAAGGGCCTGCGGCTCGATCCGAGGACCGGGAAGCCGTGGCTGGCCAACCGCTACGGCGGGGTCTCCGGCCGCGCGATCAAGCCGATCGGCCTGCGCGTGGTGTCCGAGCTGCGCGAGGCCGGGGTGACGCTGCCGATCATCGCCACCGGCGGCATCCGCACCTTCGACGACTGCCGCGAGTACTTCTGGGCGGGCGCGGACGCGGTCAGCCTCGGCAGCGCGTCGTGGTTCGCCAGCTACCCCGGCTACCTGCTCTCCCCGCTGCACGCGCTGCGCATCCGCGGTCTGCTCAACAAGATCGAGAAGTTCACCCCGCCCGCTCGCTAGTGGTCACCCGAAGTGATTCGGTCACATCGCGAACGGTGTGACCGGTCGCTTTGGGTGGCGGCGGGGCTGTGCCTTTCGTACTCCGAGATCGGATGACCGGGCGAATCGGTTTCCCAGAAGAGTTGCGGCGGGATGATCGGCGTTATCCGTCAAGTACCGTTCCTTCGACTTTCACCGTTGAAGGAGTTCTCGTGTCCGAAGTCGCTGAGCTGGCCCGTACCACTCTCGCCACGCACCAGTCGTTGTTCCTGGCCACCTCGGGCCCCACCGGTCCGTGGGTGAACGGCGTCTACTTCGCCGAGGACGGCCTGTACTCGCTGCTGCTGGTGCTCGAACAGCGCGGGCGCACCCTCGCGGCCCTCCGGGAGAACCCGATGGCCGCCGTGATCGTCTCCACCGGCTCGCCCGCCGACCCGTTCCTCCAGGCCACGGTGCGTGCGGAGATCCTGGAGGAGGGGCCGGACGCGGAGGCCGCGCGCGCGAGGTTGCTGGCGAAGGTGCCCTACGTGGCGCCGTTCCTGGAGACACCGATCGTGACCGCGCGCCTGCGCGTGGAGTCCTGGCGGGTCACCGACATCCCCAACGGCTGGCTGCCCGGACGCGACCTCGCGGCCTGACTGCGGCAAACGGGTCGACCCTTTCCCGTGAAGGGTGAATGCGCTCACGGAATCCGTTGTTCGCGCGTCGAATTCGCACTCGCTCGGGCGACTGGTCGCTTCGGAAAGGTCGACCTAATGTCGATCGCATGAGCCTCGCGATGCGAACCGAGAACGAGAACAAGCGCTTCGAAAAGTGGGACGTCAATGGTGACGGCCGGGTCGACCGAACCGACTACCGCGAGGAGGGCCTGCGCATTCTCGCGGCGTTCGGAAGGGACGAGGACTCGCCGCAGGGGCGGGCCGTCATGGGCGCGATGATGGAGCTGTTCGCGGTCCAGGCCGCCGCCGTCGGTGTCGCTCCCGACGGCTCGCTCGACCGCGAGCAGTTCCTGGCCGCCGATCAGGAGCTGATGTTCGGCCGGGGCGACACCGGCTTCGACGAGGTGCTGCGCCCGACCATCGCGGCCATCGCCGACCTGTGCGACACCGACCGCGACGGCCTGGTCGACAAGATCGAGCTGCGGCTGTGGCTCACCTCGGCCGTCGGCCTCACCGAGGAGGAGTCCGACCGCAGCTTCGAGCTGATCGACCTCGACGGCGACGGCCGCCTGACAGTCGAGGAACTCGTGACAGCCGTCCGCGAGTTCCACTACGGGCGCCTGGACATCCCGCTCCTCGGCTGAGCCCGCGCTCCGCCGCACAGCAACCTCAACCGTCTCAGCGCGGACTGATGAACCCAATGTGGCATTGGTTACGTCTCGCGCAACAAATGCCACATTGGGTTCATACGTCTTCGGGTTCGCTGGTCTTCAAGATCGCCTGACCCCCGTCTCCGCGGTCTCCAGTGACGGCAGGCGGTTTGGGGTGGTGGGCGACGTCCGCAACGGCGGTTTGCGGTACTTGAAGGCTGCCCGACCAAGGGCGCACCCGCACGGCCGACCCCAACGGCCCGTTTGACGCGTTGAACGCGCTGAACGGGTCGTTTGGTGCGTTCAAGTAGCCAAACGGCCCGTTCAGGGCGTGGGCGTGAGGTGTGGCCAGAGCTAGGCGAAGTCGAGGGTGTGCCAGCGGTCGGGGTGCGCGGTGAACAGCACGAACACGCCCGCCGGGTTCGCGGTCTCGGCCTCGGCGAACTGGCGCGCGGCCTCCTCCGGCAGGTAGCGACTGGTGATCGCGAAGACCTCGTCGACCGACGGCGAGCGGTCGGCCCGCACCACAGTGCACTCGGCGGTGGCGTACTTGTACGGGAACTGAGGCTGCTGGACGCACAGGCTGAACTGCCCGGCGTGGTGCAGCAGAAGGGTTTTGCGCGACTTGCGGCCCTGCGTGTTGGTGAAGAACGTCAGCTCGCCGTCCTCCCGCAACGCGTACCAGACCGGGACGGTCAGCGGAGGGCGGCCGTCGTTCGAAGCGACGCTGAGCACGGCGATGTGTTGCTGCGCGAGGAAATCCGTGCGCTCGGAGTCGGTGAGCTGCCTGGGCACGGTGATCAGCTCCCGTACTCGTCGCGGTGGCGCATCCACTGCATGGTGGGCGTCTGCGGCCAGCCCTGCGGCGAGTCCTCCCACTCCTCCTGCCTGCCGTACGGGGTCAGGTCGAGCAGGTTGAGGTCGAGCCGCAGCCGGTCGACGCCGCGCCCGGAGGTGTAGTAGGTGCGGAAGATCTCCTCGCCCTCGCGCAGGAACACGCTCACCCCGAACATGCCGCCGAGGCCGAGATCGGCGTACAGGGAGTTGCCGAACGCCGAGTACCACGGGATCGTCCAGCCGAAGCGCTTGCGCACCAACGAGATCTGCTCCTGCGGTGCCGGGGACATCAGGGCGAGCGCGGTGTCGCGGGGGCTGAGGTGCGGGTGCCCGGAGAGGTTGTCGGTGAACGACGAGCAGCCGTCGCAGACGTGGTCGCTGCCCGGCTCCAGCATGAAGTGGTAGACGACGAGCTGGCGGCGGCCCTCGAAGAGCTCGGCGAAGTCGACGGCGGAACCGTCCGGCGCGGTGAACCGGTAGCCGGGGGCCAGGCGCACCATCGGCAGCCTCCGCCGTTCGGCGGCGAGCGCGTCGAGGGCGCGGGTGTGCTCCTTCTCCTTGACCAGCAGGGCGTCGCGGGCGGTCTGCCACTCCTGGGCGCTCACCACGGGCGGACGGTTCATCACTACCTCCGAGTTCCTTGAGGAGACTGACTGTAGCGCAGAACGTTCCTTGAGGGAACTATGGTGGTGTGGTGCAGAGGACGCGGTTCGGCGACATGGCGTGTTCGATCGCGCGCACCCTCGACGTGATCGGGGAGCCGTGGTCGCCGCTCATCCTGCGTGATGTCTACGTGGGCATGACCAGGTTCGAGCAGATGCAGCAGGACCTCGGCATCTCGCGCAAGGTGCTGACCGAGCGGCTGAAGTGGCTGGTCGAGCAGGAGGTCCTGGAGCGGCGCGAGTACTCCAGCCGGCCGCCGCGCTTCGAGTACGTGCTCACCGGGAAGGGCGCCGAGCTGTGCGACCTGCTCATGGTGATGGTGCGCTGGGGTGATCGCTGGACCGCGGGCGAGGCGGGGCCGCCGGTGCTCTACCGCCACCGCGCGTGCGGGCAGATCGCCCACGTCGAACCGTGCTGCTCGGCGTGCGGGGAGCCCATGCACGCCACCGACGTCGACGTGCTCCCCGGACCCGGCCTCAGCCGATAGCTTGGGGCGCATGGAGATCGAAGTCGGCGAGCTCACCTTCGACGTTGTCGCCTCCGGGCCGGAGTCCGGCGAGCCCGTGCTGCTGCTGCACGGATTCCCGCAGACCTCGCACAGCTGGCGCAGGGTCACCGCGCTGCTCACCGCGGCCGGACTGCGCACCTACGCGCCTGACCAGCGCGGGTACTCACCGCGAGCGCGCCCGTCGGAGGTCGAGGACTACAGGGTGTCGAACCTGGTCGGCGACGTCATCGGGATCGCCGACGCGCTCGGGCTGGAGTCCTTCCACCTGGTCGGCCACGACTGGGGCGCGGCGGTGGCGTGGGCGACGGCCATCGCGCACCCGGACCGCGTGCGCGCGCTGACCGCGGTGTCCGTGCCGCATCCCGCCGCCTTCGCCTGGGCCCGCGCGAACGACCCTGACCAGGCCGAACGCTCGCAGTACATCCAGCTGTTCCGCACGCCGGGCAAGGCGGAGGAGGTGCTGCTGGCCGACGACGCCGCGAGTCTGCGCCAGATCTTCGCGGCGGTGCTGCCCGCCGAGGAGAGCGAGGTCTACGTGCGCGCGATGACCGAGCCGGGCGCGCTCACCGCCGCGCTGAACTGGTACCGAGCCGCTGACAGCGCCGGTCGGGTCGTCGAGCCCGCGCGGGTGCCGACCACCTACGTCTGGAGCACCGCCGACGTCGCGCTGGGCGAGGCGGGTGCGCGCAAGTGCGCGGAGTTCGTCGACGCTCCCTACGAGCTGCGGGTGCTGGAGGGGATCAGTCACTGGATCCCGGACGAGGCTCCCGAAGCCGTCGCGCACGCGGTGCTGTCCCGAATCGCGGGAACGAGCGCGGACTGAGACGGAACTCTCGTTCCCTCCGATGTGCGTCGCTCTGACGAAGGACAAAACAGATTCGTTCGATACGCGTCCGGCTCTCACCGAAGGCCGGTGCGGGCGCAAGCGATTTCAAGTTGTTGGGGATAAAGGGTCTTGGGTGTGCGGCAAGCGAGCGCGCGCACTACAGCCGGGCGCATGTCCACCCGATCGGGCGGTATCGGTATTATCCCAGGTCGAGGGCCAGTTTTCACCCATTAGAGTTAGGGTATTGAAGTTCCTGGACGCCGTTCGCCGACCGGCATCGCGCGTCTGACGAACTGTTTACCGCGCGTTGATTCTTCTCCATCTTCGCCTTCTACGGTGATGGGTCCCTGCGGTATACCAAGTGCGATCGGTGCTGAGCGGAGGTTGAGATCATCGAAGTGCGCGTGCTCGGCCAGTTCGAGGTCCTGCGCGGCGGCGTCGCCATCACGCCGACCCCGCCGAAGATGCGTCAGGTCTTCGCCCTCCTCGCGGTCAACGCCAACAACGTCGTGCGGACCGAGTCCTTCATGGAGGAGCTCTGGGGACCTCGGCCGCCGTCCAAGGCGAACACCACGCTGCAGACCTACGTCTCGCACCTGCGCAAGATCCTCGCCAGCTCCGAGCGCTCGGAGCTGGCCGACTCCGTCCTGCGCACGCACCGCGTCGGCTACTCGCTGGAGCTGCCGTCGGAGTCGCTGGACGTCCAGCACTTCGCCGAGCTGGCCCAGCGCGGGCGCACCGAGCTGGAGAGCGGGATGTACGAGAACGCCGCCGACTCGCTGCGCTCGGCGCTGGCGGTGTGGCGCGGCTCCGCGCTCAGCGACGTCCAGCCGGGTCCGGTGCTCAAGACGCACATCGCCCGCCTCGAGGAGAGCCGCAGCAGCGTCACCGAGCAGCGCATGGAGGTCGATCTGCTGCTCGGGCGCCACCACCAGCTGATCGCCGAGCTGAGCACGCTGGTGCGGCAGTACCCGACGCACGAGGGCCTGCACGGCAAGCTCATGCTCGCGCTGCACCGCGCCGGTCGCCGCTCCGAGGCGCTGCGGGTGTTCCAGACGATCCGCTCCACCCTGGTCGCCAAGCTCGGCATCGAACCCGGCCCCGAGCTCCAGCGGCTGCACCGCTCGCTGCTCGCGGGCGGCACCGACCAGGCCGCCGAGTCCACGGCGAGCGGGCTCACCGTGGTCCGCGAGTCCGGGCGCGAGGCCGCGTGGGGCGAACCGCCCGCGCAGCTGCCGCCCGACCTGCCCGCCTTCATCGGCCGCTCCGACGAACTGGGCAAGGTCGAGGCGCTGATGCTGCGCCCGCCGTCCTCCGCGCCGCCGGTGGTGTCGGTGACCGGCCCGCCCGGCTCCGGCAAGTCGGCGTTCTGCACCCACGCCGCCAACCGGGTGCGGGCCCGCTTCCCGCAGGGCCAGCTCTACGCCGACCTCGCCACCACCGAACCCGCCGAGGTGCTCGCCGGGTTCCTGCGCGCGCTGCGCGGCCCGCACATCCCGCTGCCCGCGACGCTGGAGGAGCGCAGCCAGCTCTTCCGCAGCTGGACGGCCCAGCGCAAGATCCTCGTGGTGCTGGACAACGCCACCAGCGCGGCCCAGGTCGCGCCGCTGGTGCCGACCGGCCAGCGCTGCGCGGTGATCGTCAGCTGCCGCCGCAGGCTGCACTGGCGCAGCGTCGGGCTGATGCTCGACCTGCCACCGCTGAGCCCCGCGGAGAGCACCGACCTGCTCGCCTCGGTGATCGGCCAGGCCAGGGCGGGCCGCGACGACGCCGCCGCGGCCGCGCTGCTGCGGCTGTGCGGGGGCTCGCCGCTGGCGGTGCTGGCCGCCGCGACCCGGCTCGCGCTGCGCCCGCACTGGTCGGTGGCCCGCCTGGTCGAGCGCCTCGGCGCTGAGGACCAGCGGCTGCGCGAGCTGACCAGCGGCAAGCTCGACGTGCGGGCCAGTGTCGAAGCCAGCGTCGCCGAACTGGACGCCGACGCCCGCGCCGCGTTCCTCGCGCTCGCCCCGCACACCAGGGAACCGCTCCCGCTGGAGGACGCGGCGAAGCTGCTCAACCTCGACGAGTACCACGCGGAATCGGTGCTGGAGCGCCTGGTGGAGTTCCACCTCGCGATCCCGGAGACCGGCGGTGCCGCGGACTTCGCCGGGTGGTTCCGCTACCGGGTCCCGCCGCTGTTCCGGCTCACCGCGCAGGCGATGGCGGAGGCCGAGGCGGTCCCCGGGCTCAGGTGAGGCTCGGGCGGGTACCGCGCAGCAGGTAGCTGGTCAGCGCGCGGCCCTGCTCGCGCTCCTTCACCGGAGACGAGGGCATCGGCCAGCGCAGCTGTTCGTAGAGCGCGGCCCGGTGCAGGTCGTAGGTCGACTCGAACAGCGCCGCGAAGTGCGCCGCGCGCGCGGGCACCCAGAACCACGCGGTCACGACGAGCAGGCTGACACCGATCGGCAGCGCCCACCACGACCACCAGGTGAAGCCGCAGAACAACGCCGCCCACACCATCGTCGCGGCCGAGGAGTGCAGTGCCGCGCGGGCCGCCGCCAGCTCGTCGCGCGCGGCCTTCGGCAGCACCAGCCACAGCCTCGGCCACGTGATCACCGCGTCCAGGCCGTACTTCTCGTTGACCCGCGCCTGCGCCGCGCTGAGCAGGGTGCCCACGCGCGTCGGCTGGTGCTGGGCGACGTCCGCAGAGCACCGGCTGAGCCGCCGCTCCAGCTCCACGTGCTCAGCGCGCTCCTCGTCGGTGGCGAGGTCGGACCTCACCGCCGCAGTCAGCTCGCGCCACTTCAGCTCGTCCGCTTCCACGCGCGCGCTGATCTCCGCGGTTCGCTTGCGGGACAACTCCTTCAGCGGCCCCGGCCACGGCCCCTGGAGCACCCGCAACGCCAGCGGAGCCACCTGGTTCACCACCACCGCAGAGCCGACGAGGGCGCCGGCGAACAGGAAGGCGCCCGGCGCCGTCGTGAGCCACGCGGGCCCGCCGGGCACGAGCGCGAGCCCGCCGAACCAGAAGAGCACCGCGGGAGCTCCCGCGCGCACGAGCCGGTCGAGCAGCCTGCCGGAGGTGGCCTCCCAGAACGGCGTCATCGCGGGCTCCTCCCGTCGAACCGACTTCCGACGTCACCCGTCCGGGGCCGGAAGATCAGCGTGCGCCGCCGGAGGCCGCGTGACCGCGCTCGTTCCCATCTCGTAAGCCCTTTGGCCCCAACCGGTTGCCAGCGCAGGAGTGCCAGTGCTGGAGTGCCAGTGCTGGAGTGTCAGGGGTCGGATGCACCATGCGGGCATGGACAACGGATCGGTGGACATGGCGCCCGTCCCGGCGGAGCGCGACCTGATCGAGGACTGGATGCGCGTGCTGACCCTGCTCGGGGAAGCCCGTCCGGTCGAGGAGACCTTCGAGCTGATCGCGCGCGCGAACGGGCACGACGAGCCCTCGGGCAGCATTCGCGTGGTCCCGCCCTACACGCACGAGGACCTGATGCGCGTGATCTCCGCGCTGCGCTGGTCCCAGGCCACGCGCACGGCGGAGGCCAATGCGCACATGGTGGTCGACCTGATGCTGATCGACCGCGTGTCGGGCGCGACGGGGGAGACGCATTCGGAGGTGGTGCGCAAGCTCGCGGCGGAGGTGGCCGCGATGACCGCCTAGCGCCTGTCCCGCACGTGGCTGAGCGGAGCGTTCCGGTCTCGCCGGGGTTGGGCAGTCTTCAAGACCACCAAACCCTCCTGTTGATCATCGTTAACCGCCCCAAACCCCGCGCACCGTCAGGGTTTGCCGTCGTTGAAGACCGCTGGGGCGGGGGTTTGTGGGTCTTGAAGACTGGTGAACCCGGTGACGCGCGGGAGGTCGGCTAGCGGGGTGGGGCGGTGGAGGCGCGCACGACCAGCTCCGGCCGGATGAGCAGTGAGCGGCCGAGAACCGGTGCGCCGCCTTCGATTCCGGCGCGCAGGTGCTGGAAAGCCTCGGTGGCCATGCGCTCCAGCGGTTGGCGCACGGTGGTCAGTGCGGGCGCGCACAGCTCGGCGAGCAGGATGTCGTCGAAGCCCACGACCGACACGTCCTCGGCGACCTGGTGGCCGGTGTCGCGCACGCCCGCGCAGACGCCGAGCGCGCACATGTCGTTCATCGCCACGAGCGCGGTCGGCGGGTTCGGTGAGCTGAGCAGCTCGACGGTGCGGGCGCGGCCGAGTTCGGCGGCGTCCCGGTCGCCGTAGCTGGTGTCCGAAGTGGACAGTTCGACGTTGACGTCGGCCAGGTCCAGCCCGGCGTCGGTGATCGCGGAGAGGTAACCCCGGTAGCGCTCCTGCCGGTTCACCGCGCGCAGCGAACCGGAGACGTAGGCCAGCCGCCGGTGACCGAGGCTCAGCAGGTGCTGGGTGACCAGGTGCGTGCCGACGGCGTTGTCCACGCTGATGTTCACCAGCGCCTCGGGATCGCCGGGCTGGGCGGTGCGGTCGAAGGCGACCACCGTCAAACCGGCCTCCACCAACGGTTTCACGTGGTCCAGCGACGGCAGCGACGAGCACAGCACCACGCCCCGGATGCCGTCGTCCCAGAGCTGTTCCAGGTAGCGGCGCTCGCGCTCCGGCTCGCGCTCGCTGTTGCACAGCAGCACGTGGTAGTCCTCGGCGAGCGCGGCGCCTTCGAGGTGGCGGGCGAAGGTCCCCCAGAACGGGTTCGCGACCGAGGGGACGACGAGCCCGATCGCCTGGGTGCGGCCGGTGCGCAGCTGGCGGGCGGTGCGGTTGGGGCGGTAGCCGAGCTGTTCGATCGCCGCTTCGACCCGCTGCCGGGTCGCGGGCAGCATCCGCCCGGGCCTGCCGTTGAGCAGGTTGGACACCGTGCTCGGCGATACCCCCGCGGCGCGCGCGACTTGGTAAATCGTCACACTGCCGCCACTGCGCACTCCGGCACCCCTCCCTCTTACCTGCTCAGAAGGTACCAGTGGGCAAGTTTCTGACGTGGCCGTTGACGCGGCCCCACGTCGCCCCTAGCCTTCGGGCGCTCAGCAGTAAATCGATGCACAGCTCTTGGTCGACGGCTTGCCGGGCCGTCCCCTGACGAGAGAAGCGACCGATGAACCGTCTGATCCCCTTGTGCTGCGCGGTTTTCTCCGTGGCCGCGCTTGCCTCTGCGGCACCCGTGGCCGCGGCTGAGGAGTCCTGCGAGCACCCCGCCGACGTGCTCGACCTGAAGAACTGGAAGCAGACGCTGCCGACCGGCTCCGCAGGGAAGCCGAAGGAGGTCAAGCAGCCCGCGCTCGCCACGTTCAGCGCCGACCCCTGGTTCGTGCCGCTGCCGGATTGCAGCGGTGTTCGCTTCCGCGCGGCGGTGAACGGAGTGACGACGAGCGGGTCGAGCTATCCGCGGTCGGAGCTGCGCGAGATGACCAACGGTGGCAAGGACAACGCGAGCTGGTCGTCAGGGTCCGGGAAGCACGTTCTCGAGGTCGAGGCAGCGGTGACGCGCCTGCCGAACGACAAGCCCCACGTGGTGGCGGCGCAGATCCACGACGGCAGCGACGATGTGTCGGTGTTCCGGGTGGAGGGGAAGAAGGTCTACGTCACGAAGGGGGATGACGCGCACTTCCACCTCGTGACGAGTTCGTACGAGCTGGGACGGAAGTTCGTGGCTCGGTTCGAGGTGAGCGGCGGGCGGATCAAGGCCTTCTTCAACGGGACACTGGCGGTGTCGTTCGAGAAGAAGTTCTCCGGGGCGTATTTCAAGACCGGGGCGTACGTGCAGGCGAACTGTTCGAACTCCTCGCCCTGCGATGGGGAGAACTTCGGGGAGGTCCGGGTTTTTCGGGTCGGAGTGGCGCACTCCTAGGGAAAGTGCGCCACGTCCGCACCCGGCAGCACGCCGTCACCCTCACAGGCGCTTGTGGTTGGTGCACCTCGGGTCCTTGTCGGGGGTGTTGAAGATGAACTCGACGAGGAAGTCCGGGTGCTTGGTCTTCGTCGAGTCGCTCTCCAGCCTCAGCGAGTGCCACTTGTTGTCCGCGAGGGCCTTGTCGCCGCTCTTCGCCACCCGGTAGCGCAGCTCGGGCTGCTCGAGATCGGGGCGGTAGTGCACGAAGACGTCATTGCGCTCCGTCCGCCCCCCGTTCGGCTTCTTGATCTTGTACTGCACCTTGGTGATGTCTGCCAGTGGTGCGGTGCCACCGAACCCGTTAGGGCCTGACCTGCCGTAGATGGCAACCGATCCGGTGAAACCCGCCTTGCTGCAACTGATGGTGAGCTTCGGCCGGTCCGCCGCCTCCGCGACAACCCCGGAGAAGGCAGTGCCCAAGCCCGTGACCGCGACGACCGCGATCGCTCGACGAAGATTCATTCGCTGAGGCTCGCACGCGCAGCCGTTGCGGCGCAAAAGGTCCGGACTGGGCCGAATGATGAATCGCCTTGTGCGAAGGCAATTCGCGCTAGCCCTTGGCGTGCTTGCGCAGTGACTCCAGGGCCTGGTCGGCGTGCGCCTCGAAGCGGAGCTCGCTCTTGATCACGTCGAGGAGGACGCGGTCGGTGCCGATGACGAAGGTGTGGCGCTTCACCATCTTGATGATCCTGCGCTTCACGCCGAACTGGGCGGACACGGTTCCGTCCACATCGGACAGAAGCGGGTAGTCGAAGGTGTTCTGCGACGCGAACTCCTTCTGCTTGCTCACCGCGTCGCCGCTGATGCCGACGCGCTGCGCGCCCAGCTCGGCGAACTCGGCGCCGAGGTCGCGGAAGTGGCAGGCCTCGGCGGTGCAGCCGCCGGTCATGGCGGCGGGGTAGAAGAACAGCACGACAGGGCCGTCGGTGAGCAGCTCGCTCAACGTGCGGGGCTCGCCGTCCTGGTCGGGGAGCGTGAAGTCTGCGACGGTGTCACCGGGGCGCATTGTCAGCCTTTCTTGGGTGGCAGCGGGAAGAAACCGCTGGTGCGGGAAACATATTCGGCGTAGCCGGGGCGCTCGCGCATGGCCTTCTCGGTCAGCGGCGCACCGCTTCCCTTGGCCAGCAACAGGATCATCGCCACCGGCGACAACACCGTCGCGGCGCCGATCCAGTGCTCGCAGGCCATCAGGTACAGGCCGGCCCACACGCACGCGTCACCGAAGTAGTTGGGGTGCCTGGTGTAGCGCCACAAACCCGTGTTGAGCACCGGTGGACGGTCGGGGGTGGCCTTGTAGCGGGCGAGCTGGTGGTCACCGACGGTCTCGAAGACGAAGCCGAGCAGCCACACCGCCGCGCCGAGCCATCCCAGCCAGCCGACCTCGGGGACCCAGTACTGCGCCGCCTGCACGGGCAGCGACACGAACCACATGATCACGGCTTGGAGCATGTACACGCGGTAGAACGAGTTGCCCTTGATCTTGGTGTAGCGGGGGTCCTCACCGCGACCGTGGTTGCGGGAGTGGATGTGCCACGCCAGGCGGACGCCCCACACGACGGTGAGCGCGGCGCTGAGCGGGTGGCCGCCGCCGGAGAGCGCGTAGCTCGTCACGGCGATCACGGCGAAGCCCAAGCCCCAGAGCGTGTCGATGGTGTCGAGGCGACCTCGGCGGCGCGCGATCACGTAGGTGATCACGAAGAGCACGATGGAGAGGGCGCCGGTGATCGCCAGGTTGGCGGTGAAGGTCATCTCAGATCACCGCGGGGCGCGTGGCGAGGATCTGGTTGACACCCATGCGGTTCTCGGCGAACGCCAGCGATCCGCCCGCCATGTACAGCCGCCACACGCGCGCCTGCCCTTCGCCGACGAGCCGCACGAGCTCGGCCCAGCGCTTCTCGATGGTCTCGGCCCACACGTCCACGGTTCGAACGTAGTGCTCGCGCATCGCCTCGACACCCCGGACCTCGAAACCGGCGCGCTCGATCAGGTTCACCGTGCTGCCGACGGGGCTCATCGTCATGTCGGGGGCAACGTAGCCCTCGATGAACGCGCCGCCGCCGGGAGCGACCTTGCCGCGCGACATCTGCTGGATCAGCACGCGCCCGCCGGGCTTGACCGCGCGGTGCAGCGCCGAGGTGTAGATCGGGTAGTTGCCCGCGCCGACGTGCTCGCCCATCTCGATCGACGACACCGCGTCGTAGGGACCATCGGACAGCTCGCGGTAGTCCTGCAAGCGCACGGTGACCTTGTCGGTGAGGTCGCGCTCCTTGATCCGGTTCTCGATGAAATCGCGCTGCTGCGCGGAAAGCGTGATGCCGGTCGCGTGCACGCCGTAGTGCTCGGCCGCGTGCAGGATCATCGAGCCCCACCCGCACCCGACGTCCAGCAGGTGCATCCCCGGCTTCAGCTCCAGCTTGCGGCACACGAGATCGAGCTTGTCCCGCTGCGCGTCGGTGAGCGTGTAGCCGGGGTCGTCGCTGGTCCAGTAGCCCGACGAGTACGCCATGTGCGGGTCGAGGACCTTCTCGTAGAACTCGTTGCTCAGGTCGTAGTGGTGGGCGATGGCCGCCCGGTCCCGCAACCGGGTGTGCAGCCGCCCGCGCAGCCTGGCCTCCTCCGGCGGAGCCTTCGGGCGCGGACCGATCACGCCGAGCCGCACGGCCGCCTTGACCAGCTCCACGCGATCGGCGGCGCTCACCCGGGGCCGCTGCTTCCTGGCGAGCGCCCAGAACCGCCGGAGCCCCTCGGCGAGGTCACCCTCGACGTCAAGATCTCCGGAGACGTAGGCCCTGGCCAGCCCCAGCTCGTTCGGGTCCCACAGCAGCCTGCGCAGCGCCCTGCGGTTGCGGACCACGGCGACCGGGCCCTCCGACGGCCCCGCCGTGCTGCCGTCCCAGGCCCGCAGACCCACCGGCAGACCGGCTCCGA
The DNA here is from genome assembly GCF_039537405.1 of Allokutzneria multivorans. Classification (NCBI taxonomy): domain Bacteria; kingdom Bacillati; phylum Actinomycetota; class Actinomycetes; order Pseudonocardiales; family Pseudonocardiaceae; genus Allokutzneria; species Allokutzneria multivorans. The sequence continues at coordinate 157,939 of NZ_BAABAL010000008.1, forward strand.
GCACCCGTTCGACCAGCTCAGCCAGCGTCTGAGCCACACCATGCTGCTGGGACACGCCGCACACCCCGCTTCCGAAGCTTTCCCGGTCTTCGTCGCGCGCGGGCGCCCGGATTGGTGGATCACCCGAAAGACCAAACCGGAGCGCCACCCGCCCCGAATGACCGGTGTGCGCACACCCGACTTGACGATCATGGACGCCGACGCGGAGGTCGAGACCGTTGTCGTCGTCCTCCACGGCGGCAAGGTCCGCAGCCGGGAGCCGGTTCTGCGGCGCAACCTCAGCTACCGGCGGATGATCCCGATCGCCCGGTCGCTGCACCGCGCGGGCCGGGACCACGGCGCCGCCGTCTGGCTGGTGCGCTTCCGCGAGCGCGGCTGGAACGAGCCGGAACTGCCCGCCGTCGCGGACGCGCGCTGGGCGATCGCGGAGGCCCGCCGCAACCACCCCGGCGCGGCGATCGTGCTGGTCGGGCACTCGATGGGCGGGCGGACCGCGCTGCGCGTGGCCGACGAGAGCGGCGTGCGGGCGGTCTGCGCGCTCGCGCCGTGGATCGAGCCCGGCGAACCGGTCGGTCACCTCGTCCGCTCCGGGCGGGAGGTGCTGGTCGTGCACGGGACCGCCGACCGCTGGACGAGCCCGGCGCAGTCCGCGAGTTACGTCGAGCGGCTGCGTTCCCTGGGCGTCCGCGCCGTGCACGTCGCACTACCGGGCGCCGGGCACTTCATGCTCCGGCGGATCGCCGACTGGACCGCCGCCGCCCGCACGTTCGTCATGAAGATCACCGAGGAGAAGCGCGATGCGTGATCGTGTTGCTGTCATCGGCAGCGGAGTCGCTGGGCTGACCGCCGCCTACCTGTTGCAACGGCGCTACGACGTGGTGATGTTCGAGCGGGACGAGCGCGTCGGCGGCCACGCGCACACCCACGACGTGCCCGCGCCCGACGGCGGGATGGTCGCGGTGGACAGCGGATTCATCGTGCACAACCAGCGCACCTACCCGAACCTGTTGCGGCTCTTCGGAGAACTCGGGGTGTCCACACAGGACTCCGAGATGTCGATGAGCGTGCGCTGCGAGGGCTGCGGCCTGGAGTACGCGGGCGCCAAGCAGATCAGCGGCCTGTTCGCGCAGCCAGGGAACCTCGTCAAGCCCGCGTACCTGCGGATGCTGGCCGAGGTCACGCGCTTCCACAAGCACGCCCGCCGCGTCCTCGCCGAGCCGGACGCCGGAGACGTCACGCTCGGCGCGTTCCTGGCGATCGGTGGCTACTCCTCCTACTTCGTCGACCACTTCGTGCTGCCCGTGGTCTCCGCCGTCTGGTCGTCCTCGCGCGAGGTCAGCAAGCAGTACCCGGCGCGCTACCTCTTCGAGTTCCTCCGCAACCACGGCATGCTCTCCGTCGGTGGTTCTCCGCAGTGGAAAACGGTCACCGGCGGCTCAAGGTCCTATGTGGAGCGTGCGGTCAAGGGGCTCACCGCCGTGCACGTCTCGACTCCGATCCGCGCCGTGCACCGCGACACCGACGGCGTGGACATCCGCGACGACGCCGACGAGCTGCACCGCGTCGACCGCGTGGTGATCGCGACCCACCCCGACCAGGCGCTGCGGTTGCTCGGCGATGCGACCGAGGCGGAAAGCGCTGTGCTGGGCGCTTTCCAGTACTCCCGCAACGAGACCTGGCTGCACAAGGACGTTTCACTGCTGCCGCGCGCGGAGGGTGCGAGGGCGTCGTGGAACTACCTCAAGCCCGCGTGCCGGTCGGACTCCAACGAGGTCGTGGTCAGCTACCACATGAACCGCCTCATGCGCCTGTCCGAGCCGGAGGACTACGTCGTCACGCTCAACGCCTCCACCCGCATCGCGGAGGAGTCGGTGATCGCGAAGATGGTGTACGAGCACCCGATCTACACGCCGGAGTCCGTTGCCGCGCAGGCGGAACTCCCGTCCTTGGCGACCGGTCGGACGGCATTCGCCGGCGCCTACCACGGGTGGGGCTTCCACGAGGACGGCTGCGCGTCCGGGGTGCGGGCGGCGGAGGCGTTCGGAGTTGGTTGGACATGATCTACGACGCCGTCGTCACGCACACGCGCCTCGACCAGATCCGGCGGCGGTTCTCCCACCGCGTCCAGATGTCGCTGGTCGACCTCGCCGCGCTGCCGAAGGGATTCGAGGCGCGCGACCACCTCGGCGACCCGGACCGGTCGATCCGCGAGAACCTCGACGCGTGGCTGGCCTCGCAGGGCGTCGACCTCCGGGGTGGGCGAGTGCTGTTGCTCGCCAACGCGCGCGTGCTCGGCTTCGTCTTCAACCCGCTGTCGGTGTTCTGGTGCCACACCCCCGACGGTGAGCTGGAGTGCATCGTCGCCGAGGTCCACAACACCTACGGCGAAAGGCACTGCTACCTGCTGCGCCCTGATCCGGCGGGGCGCGCACAGGCCGACAAGGAGTTCTACGTCTCGCCGTTCTACACCGTCGAGGGCCGCTACCACATGAAGTTCAGCAGGCCCGGCGAGCGGCTGGACATCAGCATTTCTCTGCGGCAGAACGACGAGGTCGTGTTCGTCGCGACGCTGCGCGGGCAGCGGGCGTCCGCGCCCAAGCGTGTGCTCATGCTCTCGCACCGCGTGTTCGCCCTGATCTTCCGGCACGGGATCGCCTTGTGGCTCAGAAGAATCCCGGTCGTCCCCCGCAAGCCGCACACCGTTCAGGAGGGTGTCCAGTGACCGTGCTCCGTGCCAGGATCGCCGAAAGTCTTTTCAGGAACGCCGTTCGGGCGCTGCCGGTGCGCGTCACGCTCCCCGGCGGTGTGCGCTGGGGAGCCGGTGGCTCGAACTCGCCGGTCATGCGGATCGTGCGGCCCGACGAGTTCTTCCGCAAGCTCGGCGCCGACGCCAAGATCGGCTTCGGCGAGTCCTACATGGCCGGGGACTGGAACAGCGGCCACCTCGCCGACGTGCTGACCCCGTTCGCGAAGCGGATGGCCACGCTGATCCCCAAGCCGTTGCAGGTCTTCCGGCACATGGTCGAGCGCCGCCAGCCCAGCGACGAGCGCAACACCGTCGACGGTGCGCGGAACAACATCCACCGCCACTACGACCTGTCCAACGACCTCTTCGCGAACTTCCTCGACGAGACGATGACCTACTCTGCGGCCTGGTTCGCACCCGGCGTCACCGATCTCGCCGAGGCGCAGCGCCGCAAGATCGACGGCATCCTGGACTACGCGGGCGTGCGGGCGGGAACGAGGCTGCTGGAGATCGGGACCGGCTGGGGCGAGCTGGCGATCCGCGCGGCGCGCAGGGGAGCGCACGTCACCTCGCTGACCATCTCCGCCGAGCAGAAAGCGTTGGCGGACAAGCGAATCGCCCAGGCCGGGGTCTCGCACCTCGCCAAGGTCGAGCTGAAGGACTACCGCGACGCCACCGGGACCTACGACGCGATCGCCTCGGTGGAGATGATCGAGGCGGTCGGCCGCGAGTACTGGCCGACGTACTTCGGCGCGCTGGAGCGGCTGCTGGTGCCCGGTGGGCGGGTCGGGCTCCAGGCGATCACCATGCCGCACGACCGGCTGCTGGCCACCAGCGAGTCCTACACCTGGATCCACAAGTACGTCTTCCCCGGCGGGCAGCTGCTGTCGGTGCCCGCGATCGAGAGCAACAGCCGCCTCCCGATCGTGGCGCGCCGCTCGCTCGGCCAGGACTACGCGCGCACGCTGAAGCACTGGCACCAGCGCTTCACCGCCAACTGGGACACCATCGCCGAGTTCGGGTTCGACGCCCAGTTCAAGCGGATGTGGGAGTTCTACCTCGGCTACTGCGAGGCCGGCTTCCGCTCCGGCTACCTCGACGTGTGGCAGCTCGGATTCGAGAAGGCCCGATGAGCCCCCGCGTCTGGATCACCGGCGCCTCCAGCGGGATCGGTGCCGCGCTCGCCGAAGAACTGCACGCGCGCGGTGCCCGGGTCGCGATCAGCGCCCGCCGCACCGACCAGCTGGCCAAGGTCTCCGCGGGCCGCATGCTCGTGCAGCCCGTCGACGTGATGGACCGCATCGCCGTGCTCACCGCCGCGGAGAAGGTCGTCGACGCCTTCGGCGGCATCGACGTCGCCGTGCTCAACGCGGGCGCGTGGGACCGGTTCGACGTGCTGAACTGGGACCCGGACTCGTTCCGGAACCAGTTCGAGGTCAACGTGTTCGGGATGTCCTACGGCATCGAGGCCGTGCTGCCGTCGATGCTGGAGCGCGGCCGGGGCACGATCGTCGGCGTCGCGTCGGTCGCGGGCTATCGCGGCATGCCGGGCGGGGAGGCCTACAGCGCGACCAAGGCCGCGCAGATCAACCTGCTGGAGTCGTTGCGAGGAGGCTTGCGGCACAAGGGAATTCGCGTGCAGACCGTCTGTCCGGGGTTCGTCAGGACGCCGATGACCGCGCGCAACACCTTCCCCATGCCGTTCATGGTCGAGCCAGGCTACGCCGCCCGCAAGATCGCCGACGGCATCGTGTCCGGCAAGCCGGAGATCGTCTTCCCCCGGCGGATGGCGGTGCTGATGAAGGCGGCGAGGCTGGTGCCCGTCGGCCTGTGGTCCCGCTTCGCGGGCCGCCGCCGCTGATTCGTTCGCGGCGCACCGGGTAGCCCGAGGTGATGGGCGAGGTTCTGGTGGGAACGGCGGGGTGGACCGATCGGGGGTTGACCGAGACCGGGTGGTACCCGGCGGGAGTGCGCGACGCGGAGCGGCTGACCAGCTACGCGTCGCGCTTCCCGCTGGTGGAGGTCAACACCTCCTACTACGCCATCCCCGCGCCGGAGGTGGCGCGGGGATGGGTGGACCGCACGCCGGAGGACTTCACCTTCAACGTCAAGGCCTTCGCCGCGTTGACCAAGCACACCGTGCGCTCCTCCTTCCTGCCACCCGATCTGCGCACCGGTGCTGAGCGCGTCCGCCTCAGCGACCTCGCCCCAGCGCGCGCCGAGGAGCTGTGGGAACGGTTTCTCCTTGCGGTGGAACCGATCCACGCCGCCGGGAAGCTCGGTCTGATCCTGTTCCAGTTCCCGCCGTGGTTCCGGCCGGGGGAGTCCGCGCGGCAGTTCCTGGTGGAGTGCAAGAACCGCTGCGCGCCGCTGCGGATCTGCGTCGAGCTGCGCCACTCCACGTGGCTGGACCACGTCAACGGCCCAGCCACGCTCGCTTTCCTGTGCCAGCACGACATCCCGTACGTGTCGGTCGACATGCCACAGGGTTACGAGGACTCCGTGCCGCCCCTGCTCGTCGCGACCTCCGACATCGCCGTGCTCCGCATGCACGGTCACAGTCCACAGTGGACGAGCAAGGACATCGAGCAGCGCTTCCGCTACTCCTACTCCCCGGGTGAGCTGGCCGGGTGGGCCCGTCGCCTGCGTGAGCTCGACGAGCCCGCGCACGTGGTCTTCAACAACTGCTTCCGCGACGAGGGCCATCGCAACGCGCAGTTCTTGCAGGATCTGCTGAGAGATCGCTAGCCACCCCCTGCTCCCAAGGGCACCCGGGGTTTGCCGTCGTTGAAGACCGGCAAACCGGACGCAGCCTAGGAGCGGGTGTCGCGGCGCAGGGGGTGATCGGCGGGGATCTCCACCAGCACGATGCGCACGCCGTCCGGATCGCGGATCCAGCCCTCGTGCAGCCCCCACGGCTCGATCTTCGGCTCGCGCAGGACCTCGACGCCGCGCGAGCGGAGCACCTCGAACTCCGCCCGCACGTCGCGCACCTGCATGTACAGCGAAGTGCTTCCCGGAGCTGAGCCGTCGCCGCCGTGCGCGGCCACCTCCAGCAGGCCCTGGCCGAGGAAGAACACGGTGCCACCGGGGAACTCGCGGAACACGGCGAGGCCGAGCACGTCGCGGTAGAAGGCGCGCGAGCGCTCCGGGTCGCGCGGGCGCAACAGCACCCTGCTGCTCAAGATCTCCATGCATCCACGGTGGCAGCCGAACGGCCCCACCGCATCAGGTGATGACGTGAACCTGATCGGGTTGGCAGGCTCGCCGGTGTGACTGGCATCGACGAAGACCGCATCGCACTGGCCGCCGCGCTCACCCGGGAGGAGGTGGACGAGGTCCTCGCCGAGCTGGACGAGCGGATCGAGGTCCTGCGCGCGGCGCAGCAGCGGACCGAGTCCCACTACCGCGAGGCGGTGCGGGCGCACCGCAGGGCCAAGGTGCCGAGGTCGGGGCTGGACGTGGCGCACCCGCTCGCGGTGATCAGCACGGAGACGATGTTCCTCGCCGAGCAGCACGACACCTCCACCAAGGAGTCCTACCGCAAGGTCGCGGCGTGGTTCGCCGACATCGCGGTGCTGGCGATGGAGGAGGCGGTGCACGGCACCCCGGTGGAACCGGCCAGGGTGGTCGCGGTGATCAACCCGGGCCTGCTCTCCAGACCGCAGCTGCTGGAGGTCGTCAACCGCCACCGGCCGGGCCTCGCCGAGGACTACCTGCTGGAGCCCGACGACGCCCGGCACGCGTTGTGGGGCAGCGAGTGGAACGACTTCTGGCTCTGCCGCCTCCCCGACATGTCCACGTTGGACAGACTGCCGGAGTTGTCCGAGGAGGTCTTCGAGGACGTGCGCGCCGCGCTCAAGCAGGTGCTGCTCGCGGTGCAGTCAGGGCAGACCGCGTTCGAACTGGAGGACTCGGGCCGCCAGCTGACCGTCGACGAGCTCGCCGAGGCGTGCGCGCTCAACGGCGACCTGCACCGCATGCCCGACCTGCTCAGCGAGTTCGCGAGGGTGATCAGGCGCGGCCTTCCTGCTCTTCGCTCGGCGGTGTGAGCTTGGCGAACGCGCGCAGCGCGCTCGGGCTGACCTTGGACAGCGCGAGCGCGACCCTGGCCTCCGCGGTGACCGGGACCAGCGGCGCGTTGCGCAGCACCCCGCGCAGGATCTGGGCGGCCACGCGCTCCGGCGGGTAGTTGCGCACCTGGTATCCCTGCGCGGCGCGCTCGCGGAACGCCGCCTGCTCGGCCTCGCTCGCCCCGACGAAGGTCGTGGTCGCGGCGATGTTGGTGTTGACGAGCCCCGGACAGATCGCGCTGACGCCGATGCCGTTCTGCGCCAGCTCGGCGCGCAGGCACTCGCTGAGCATCAGCACAGCGGACTTCGTCGTTGCGTAGGCGGGCAGGACCTGCGTCGGCGTGTAAGCCGCCGCCGACGCGACGTTGACGATGTGCCCGCCCTCCGCGCGCTCGGCCATCGCAGCGCCGAAGAGGCGGCAGCCGTGGATCACGCCCCACAGGTTGACGTCGAGCACGCGCTTCCACTGCTCCGTCGAGGTGTCCAGGAACGGCCCGGCCACACCGATCCCGGCGTTGTTGACCACGATGTCGGGAATGCCGTGGTCGGCGAGCACGATGTCGGCGAAGCGCCGCATGGCCGCCTCGTCGGAGACGTCGACCTGGTACGCGGCCCCGGAACCCATGCGCCGCACGGTGTCCTTCGCGGCCACCTCGTTGATGTCGCAGGCGATCACCTCGGCGCCCTGCGCGGCGAAGGCCTCCGCCGTGGCCCTCCCGATGCCGCTGCCCGCGCCGGTGATGACGATCAGCTTGTCCTGGAAGGGTTTCCGGCCCTCCGCGACGCGGTGCTGGCGCAGCGCGCGCGTGCTCGTCCCGGTCTCGACGTGCTCGACGAACTCCTCGACCATGCGCGCCACCGCTTCAGGGTGGCTCAGCGGAGCCCAGTGCCCTGCGGCGAGCGGGCGTCGCCACAGCTCCGGCACCCAGCGCTCCAGGTCCTCGGCGAGCACGGGGGTGACGTAGCGGTCGTGCAGCGGAGTGATCGCCTGCACCGGCACGGTCGTCCGCCGCTCACGGGGATTCTTCAAGCGCGGCACCATGTTCGCGCGGTACAGCTCCATGCCGAGCACACCGTCCTTGGCGAGCACGCGGGTCGGGCGGTCAAACTTGATCTTCTCCGTGCGCCAGAGCAGCCGCGCCCAGTTCCGCGCGATCACGGTGCGCCACAACAGGGCGGGCAGCACGGGGATGTGGAAGAACAGGATGTACAGGGAGTGCAACTGCTGGGAGATGAGCTGCCGCAGTCCTCGCGGGCTCGGGCGGCGCAGCCTGCTCCGCGTCCAGTGGCCGACGTGGTCGAGACACGGCCCGGAAATCGTTGTGTACGAAGCGATCCGGTGCCGCGCGGCGGGATCGGTGACGGCCTCCCACGCCTGGATCGAGCCCCAGTCGTGTCCGACCACGTGCACCGGCCGGTCCGGGCTCACGGCGTCCGCGACGGCGAGCAGGTCCTCGCCGAGGTGTTCGAGGCGGTAGCCGGAGCGCTCCTTCGGCCCAGCTGATGTGCCGGTGCCGCGCGTGTCGTAGGTGACGACGTGGAACTTCCCGCGCAGGCGCTGCGCGACGCGGTCCCACACGTGATGATCGTCGGGGTAACCGTGCACCAGCAGCACTGTCGGCCGATCGGGAGCTCCGCTCTCGTACACCGCGAGTCGTGCCGAGCCGGACCGGACTGAGCGCATGTCGTCTCCCGACCACTAGTAGACGTGATGTCCAATATTGATGTGAGCGGGACTCGTGTCAACGCCACACGCAGGCGACTGCCCGTCGCCCAGCGAAGGGACGAGATCCTCGCCGCGGCGCAGCGGCTCTTCGGCACGCGTCGCGGTGAGGACGTCACCGTCGACGAGATCGCCTCCGCCGCCGGTGCGTCAAGGGCGCTGGTGTACCGCTACTTCGGCGGGAAGCGGTCGCTGTACCTGCACGCACTGCTGGCCGCCGTCGACGAGCTCGCCCGCGCGGTCGAGCCGCCGCCAGGTCCGCCGCTGGCCCGCCTGAGCTTCGCCGTATCGGGTTACCTCGACTTCGCCGAGCGGCACGCGCACGGCTGCGTCGCTCTGCTGCGCGGGGCCGGTCAGGCCGCTGAGGTCGCCGAGATCGTCAACCGCACCCGCGAGCTGATCGCCGAGCTGGCCTTCGAGGGCCTGGGGTTGGACCGCGCGTGCCCGCGACCGCGCTTGGTGCTCATCGCCTGGGTCGCCGCAGCGGAGGCCATGACGCTGCACTGGCTGGAGCACCGCGACCTGGCCCGCGACGACCTCGCCGGACTGCTCACAGAGAACCTGCTCGCGGTCCTGTCGCCACCGGACCGCGCAGGTACGCCCACAGCACGGGCTTGACCTCCTCCGCCTCCGGCGCCGGGCGACGGTCCGCGTAGTGCGCCGGGCAGCCCTTCAGACCGCGCTCGGCGGCATCGGGGTCCACGACGAACTCCGGCTTGAGGTGGTCGGTGTCGTAGTAGCGGTGGAACACCGGCGTCAGCCCGCCCGACACCGGCGGCACGATCCAGCTCCAGTCGGCGGGGCACTTGCGACCCGCGCGCTCCTCCTTGTCGATGTGCCTGAGGAAGTGCTGCGACTCGGTGTGGTGATCGGTGATCGTCACACCCGCCTCGGCGTAGGAGTGCAGCACCGCGCGGTTGAGCTCCACCAGCGCGCGGTCGCGCCACAGCGTCGTCTCGCTGCTGGTATCCAGTCCCAATCGGTTCGCCAGCTCCGGCAGCATGTTGTAGCGGTCGGCGTCCGCCAGGTTGCGCGCACCGATCTCGGTGCCCATGTACCAGCCGTTGAACGGCGCGGCGGGGTAGGAGACACCGCCGATGACCATGCGCATGTTGCTGATCGCTGGTACCGCGTGCCAACGGAGACCCAGTTCCGTGAACCACGGGTGGTCGGGGTGGGTCAGCCGCACCTCGTCGATCGCCGTCCTCGGCAGCGGGAACAGCCTCGGTCCCTCCTCGGGGGTCTCCACCACCAGCGGCAGCACGTCGAAGCGCCCGCGCTCCCTCGGCTGCTGCCAGCCCATCGACGTCACGGTGCTGGTGAAGTCGACGTAGCGCGGGTCGCCGAGCACCCCGCCGTCGGCGTCGCGGTAGCCCGCGTACCGGATCAGCTGTTCGTTCCAGATCCTCGGCGCGGGCCTGCCGGGCACCTCCGGCGCGAAGATCGTGATCAGCGGGCGCAGCCGCCCCTTGTTGTGGGCCAGCCGCAGGTGCTCGACGCACTGCGTGGCCACCTCGGTCGCACCGCGCACCGCTCGCATGTCGCGCACGCGCAGGCTGCGCCAGTACAACCTGCCGATGCAGCGCGCGGCGTTGCGCCACGCGACCCGCGCGCCGAAGGACAGCTCGGCGGTGGTGTGCTGGTAGGAACCGGTCATCTCGATCTCGGTGCGCACCCAGGCCACTCGGCGCTCGACCGGTCCGGCGTCCGGGTTCTCGCCGTGGAAGATCCTCAGGAACTCCTCGGCCTCGTCGGCGTCAACGACCTGGTCACCGGTGGGTGCCTCGGTCGGTGCCGACATGTGCGGGGGCAGCGCCCAGGTCCCGGCGTGCGCTCCGTTGTCGTCAGCCACCGCGTGAACCTATACGCCCGGTCGATCGGCAGTCACCGCTGATCAGGTAGCCAAAAATCCGAAGATCGCTCACTCTCGGCAGTCGTATCAGGAATGATCACCCTGGTGAGCGAGCTGCGCGACGGCCTCGGCCACGCTCTGCTCACCGCCGGTCACCTCGACCTGGCGGTGCGCCGTTTCCGGGGAATCGAGCAGCTCCAGCAGCACCAGCGCCACGTCCTCCCTGGTGATCGAGCCCCTCGGCAGCTTCTCGGCGATCCGCACCCGCCCGGTCGCAGGCTCGTTGGTCAGCGCGCCCGGTCGCAGCACCGTCCAGTCGAGGTCGCGGCCCCGCACGTCGGCGTCGGCCTCGCTCTTGGCGCGCAGGTACGTGGCGAAGGTCTCGTCCATGTCCGGCGGTGGCGTGATGTCGGCGTTCATCGCGGAGATCATCAGGTACCGCCGGACTCCGGCCAGCTGCGCGCCCTCGGCCAGCAGCGCCGCCGCGTCGCGGTCCACGGTGAGCTTGCGAGCCGAGCCGCTGCCCGGTCCGGCCCCTGCGGCGAAGACCACCGCGTCGGCGCCCCGCACCACGTCAGCGACCTGTTCGGCGCTCGCGGACTCCAGGTCCAGCACGGCGGGTTCGGCCCCGGCGGCCCGGAGGTCGTCGGCGTGGTCGGGGTTGCGGATGATGCCGACCGAGGTGTCCCCGCGCGCGGCGAGGTGGCGTTCCAGGTGCAGGGCGATCTGGCCGTGGCCTCCGGCGATGACGATGCGCATGGCTCCAGGCTAGTGAGGGGTATTCGGATCCACCGCGCCAAACCCTTGAACACTTAGGTATGCCTTGCTTTACTCGGACGGGTCCGTGTTCCAGTGAGGGAAGGCCCGCATGACCGCGACGACCGACAGCGCCGAGGCTCGACCCCGCGAGCGGGTCCTCGGTCGGCCCGAGCAGGTCCTGTCCTACGTCCACTTCCGCGCCCAGGTGCGCGAGGTGCGAAGGCTCACCCCCAACATGGCGCGGGTGACCCTCGGCGGCCCCGATCTCGCCGGGCTGACCAGCGCTGGCAAGGACCAGCGGATCAAGCTGTTCTTCCCGTTGGCCGGTCAGCGGGAGCCCGTGCTGACCAGCGGTCCCAGTTGGTACCAGGACTACCTCGCGCAGCCCGTCGACGTCCGTCCGGTGATGCGCACCTACACGCTGCGCGGCCACCGCCCCGAGCACAACGAGGTCGACGTCGACTTCGTGCTGCACGGCGACACCGGCCCCGCCTCAGCCTGGGTGGCCCGCGCTCAGCGAGGCGACCACGTGGGCCTGCTCGCCCCCAACGCCCTGCACGCCCCCATCCTCGGCTACGAGTACCACCCGGCACCCGGTACCGATTGGCACCTCCTCGCCGGTGATGAGACCGCGCTCCCCGCGATCGGCGGCATCGTCGAGTCCCTGCCCGCCGGAGCCGTCGCGAAGGTCTTCGTCGAGGTCCCCGAGGACGCCGACCGCCAGGACTTCCACACCGCCGCCGATGTCGAGATCACCTGGCTCGCGCACCACCACGGCGAGTCCCGTCTCCTCGACGCCATCCGCCGGGCCGATCTCCCGTCCGGCCAGGCCTACGCGTGGATCGCCGGTGAGTGCACGGTGATCAAGCACGTGCGCCGTCACCTGCTCCGCGAGCGCGGCGTGGCCAAGGACGCCCTCTACTTCTCCGGCTACTGGCGTCGCGGCGCCGACCACGACTCCCTCTGAGTTCCTAGAACGGCGCCGGTTCGGCGATGGGCACCGGGTGCACGTCTTCGGTCTTCCCGTTCGGCGTGGTCCAGGTGTGCGTCCCGTCAGGTTGGTTGGTGCACTTCCAGTTCGAATGCGTCTTCATCCGATGATGGCGCCTGCATTTCGGCCGCAGGTTCTTCAACGTCGTGTTCGTCCCGTCGAACGGGCAGCAGTGGTCCAGGTCGCAGCGATGAGCAGGCTGGTTGCACCCGATCGCCATGCACGTGGGATACCGGGCGGCGATGAGTTCTCGCTGTTGCGGCGACGGCCGGTAGACGTGACTGATCTCTTCAGCCATCCCGGTCATCGGATCAGTCAAGATCCGCTTCCAGATCCCGCCTGCGGCGATGTCCCGGCCGATGCGAGCAGGAATCGGCCCGTAACCACCAAGGATCGCCGGATCGTTGGTCATCCCGAACGCCGAGGTGATGGGCATGGTCAGGTAGACCATCGTCTGACCCTGCGGCGCCGGGGTGTCATGGCCCAACAACAAGTCCCGGGCGACATCGGAGCGTTTCTGGTCCAGGGTCCGGTCATCTTTGGGCAGGGATCGGGCGATGCGGTTGACGTGGTCGTAGACCATGGCGGCGTCGTGGGCGGTCATCATCAGCCGGATGAGGGCCATGCCGTCGTCGAGGTTGATCTTCTCGACCATGCGCTGCTTGCGTTTGGCTTGGAAGCGGCGTTCAGCAGCCTTCGGATCAAGACGGTGGATGAACCGAACCGCGTACTGGCGGGTGGTCGAGTAGGAGTTCTTCTCCGCATGCGCCAACAGAGCTTCTTCGGCGATCGCGGCGTGCACAGCCGAGAGAACTCGGAGCAGGTCGATGATCATGAGCGCTTTGCCCTCATCGACTCGGCCTTCGACCATCGCCTTCAAGACTCCTGGGCGGGAGGTGAGGTCGGTGGCACGGTCGATCAACCAACCCGCTTTCACCCTCGACACGCGCAGTTCACGCATCAACAGCTCTTCAGAGAATTCCCGATCACGAGGTTCAAGATCGGATACATAGTTGAGCAGGGTCACCGAAAACTCAGCTACGGCTTTACCCATGCCCGTGAAGGCCGCTTTAAGGACAGCGTCAGGGTCCATACCTCTATTCTACGTGAATAAAATAGACGATCATGGCTCTAACGGATGAATTGCCAGGCGTCGAACACGCCGAAAACGCAACCCCCACGAAACAGGAAGCCGCAGACGAAACTGGGTCGGCTTTACCTGGGGTGCGCGTGCCATACGCTTCCCAGCGGGGCCGGGATCCATCCCGTGCCCGCCCGGCCTACCACGGCACGCGCGAGGGGCCCCAGGTCAAGCCGACCCCACGCTGGAACCGACGCGGGCTGGAAGCCCAGCCGTCCCCCAGCAGGAAGCCCAGCCGTCCCCGACCCGGAAGCCAGCCGTCCCCCAGCTGGAACCCCCACCCATCCCCGCCCCGAAACCCACAACCTCACACAGAAATAGCCGCCAACTTCCCCCGAAGATAAGCATCGGCCAACACCGGCGGATACTCCCGAACCCCCACCGGCGGTCCCAGCGACGTCACCACCGTCTTCGGCGAACATTCATAGAAGAAGATCAGCGAAACCAGCTCTTCCGCGGGCGCCCGTGGGTCCGGCGGTAGAACCCGGTGTCGCGTCGAACGCCACCGGTCCCCGGTCCACCTGGCCAGCAGGTCCCCGATGTTGATCGTGAACGCCGCCGGGTCGTACGGCGCGTCCACCCACCGGCCGTCCAGTGTGTGCACTTGAAGCCCGCCCAGGCCCATTTCGCGGTCCAGGATGGTCACGGTGCCGAAGTCGGTGTGCGGGCCGATGCGGAACTGGCCGGGCTCGGGTTCGCCGATGTCGGTCATCGGCGGATACCGGTTGATGTTCATGGTGAACGACGGGTGGCGCGTTTCCCGGGTGAAGAAGTCCTCGTCCTTGTCCAGTGCGACGGCGCACACGGTCAGCAGTTCGTCGGCGAGCGCGCGCATTCGGGACAGGTATTCCTGGGCGTGCGCGCGCAGTGACGGGGACTCGGCGGGCCACACGTTGTCCGGGAACCAGAACTCGTCGAGTTCGGCGTCGCCGGTCTTCTCTTCGGAGCCGACCGAATAGGTCTCTTTGAGATCTGGAGGCGTGACGGTGCCCTCGGCGAGCCCGTTGGCCTCGACGCCGGGCGGGAGCCAGCCGCGTTCGCCGACCTTCACGGCGTAGCGCTGCTTCACCGGCTCGGGCTGGGCGAAGAACTCCCTGGCCGAGGCGCGCACCGACGCGCGCAGCTCGGCGGGAACGCCGTGGCCGGTCACCAGGAGGAAACCCGACTCGCGCAGCGCACTGTCCACTGTGGACGCTACGGCGCGACGGTCGGACTCCGAACCGTGGAACCAGGGTTCGAGGTCGATGCTGGGGACGTCGTCGTGGGGAACAGTCATGGCCACCCTCCGCTCGCGGGACCCGCTCCGACATTCTGCCCAGAACCGAAGCCGGGGCAAGGAAACGTTGAACCACCGGGTTGTGCTCGCGCCGGTCCCCGGGCGAGTTTGCCGGTCGTACGAGCGAAAGGACCACCCGAAGATGAAGCGCGCGCTCCTGTCCGCGGCACTGGCCGTCGTGGTGACCGTCGGCCTGGCGAGCCCGGCGTCGGCCGAGGCGATCGCCAGGTTCTCCAGCGCGGACGGCTGGGCCAAGGGCTCGGTGACCTGGGGCAAGTCCAGCTACATGCACTACCCGATGACGCTGTCCGTCGAATTCCACCCGGCGCCGGGGCACGGCCGCGTCGGCGTGCAGGTGGAGGTCGCGCTGCGCGCCCAGCCGAACTACTCGTGGAAGTACTTCGCGGGCCCTGATTCCCACGCCGGGAGCCGGACGCAGCGGATGGTCTACGAGACGGTCACGCCGGTCACCGGCATCAAGCTCCGCGTCTGCCGCCACCTGCTGGACGGCACCGACAAGTGCGGCAAGCCGACCAGGTTCTACCGCTCCTGACACGACAACGGCCCGGGTGCGCGACACCCGGGCCGTCTTGCAGGACAAGGACTAGTGCACCGCGAGCAGGTCCACCACGAAGATCAGCGTCTCGCCGGGCTTGATCACGCCGCCCGCGCCGCGGTCGCCGTAGCCGAGGTGCGCCGGGATGACGAGGTGACGGCGCCCGCCGACCTTCATCCCCTGCACGCCCCGGTCCCAGCCCGCGATGACGCGGCCGCCGCCGAGCGGGAACTCGAAGGTCTCGCCGCGGTCCCAGGACGCGTCGAACTGCTCGCCGGTGGAGTGCGACACCCCGACGTAGTGCACGCTGACGAGCCTGCCCGCCGTCGCCTCGTCGCCTTCGCCGACGACGAGGTCGGTGGCGACCAGGTCAGCGGGCGCGTCGCCCTCGTACTTGTCGACCTCGGGCTTCTCCAGGGCCATGCCGGCTCCTCCTGTGCTGTTGCCGTCCAGTGCTGAGCCCCCATCATGCGGTGTGGGCCGAGCGGGACGCGTACCGGGTTCGTCTTCACGTTAATTAACTCGATCGAGGTAGTTTTCCCCGGCGTGTTGTGGTCCACTCGTGCGGCCTCGATGAATTGCCGCGACGGCGAGCATGATGAATAACATGAAAATCGCATGACAAAGGGTACTTGAGATTCATGACCGATGGCCCGGTCTGCGCGAACGACGAGTGGGTATTCCTTTAACATGAGCACGCGACGTGTCTCCGCGATCCTGCTGTCCGCCCTTCTCCTGATGGCTGTCGGCTGCGCTGGACCGCTCGGTCCGGGCGGGGACGACGGCGCTGTTCTGCGCACAACCGCCGGAACACTGCGCGGAATCGTGACGTCCGAACACCGCGCCTTCTCCGGCATTCCCTACGCCGCCGCGCCCTCCGGCCCGCTGCGCTGGCGTTCGCCGCAGCCCGCCGAGTCCTGGGCCGGAGTCCGCGATGCGACCAAGCCCGGCAACGCGTGCCCACAGGAGTCCACCGCGTACGCGCAGTCCGACAGCTCCACCGAGGACTGCCTGTTCCTCAACGTGACCGCGCCGCGTTCGGCGACCCCGCGCGCGCCGAAGCCGACCATGGTGTGGGTGCACGGGGACGGAGTCGTCGGCGCGGGAAGCTACTTCGACGCGCGTCAGCTCTCCAAGACCGGCGACGTGGTCGTGGTGACGATCAACTACCGGCTCGGTGTGTTCGGCGGCTTCGCCCACCCCGGGTTGAGGGACTCCGGTTCATTCGGGTTGCAGGACCAGCAGGCCGCGCTGCGCTGGGTGCGGGACAACATCCGCGAGTTCGGCGGCGACCCGGGCAACGTGACGCTCTTCGGCGAGTCCTACGGCGCGCTGGCCACCTCCGCGCACCTGACCGCGCCGGCCTCGAAGGGCCTGTTCCACCGGGCGATCGTGCAGAGCGGGTTCGCGCTGATGGACCTGCCCGCCGCGACGATGATGCCCGACCTGCCCGCGATCGAGTGGTACGGCTGGCGCTCGCTCGCCGAAGCCGAGGGAGACGGAGCCAGGATCGCCGCCGAAGCGGGCTGCGCGGACCCCGTACGAGCGCTGGACTGCCTGCGCGCGCTGCCGGTGGCGAGACTGCTCCCGCAGATGAAGCTGTTCCAGCCGCTGGCCTTCGGCACGACGGCACTGCCGGAGCTTCCCGCCAAGGTGCTCCGCGAAGGCCGGGCGCAGCCGGTTCCGGTGATCACCGGCACCACTCGCGACGAGCACACCGCCTTCGTCGGGCTCTTTCACGACATGCTCGGCAAACCTGTTACGCCGCAAAGGTTCCCGCAGTTGGTCGCCGAGGCGTACGGGGCTCGCGCTCCTAAGATCATCGCGAACTACCCGCTCTCCGACTACGCCTCGCCGAGCGTGGCGTGGGCGGCGTTGCTGACCGACGGGATGTGGGCGCGGGCGAACTTCGAGCAGGCGGGGCTGTTCTCCGGGAAGGCGCCGACCTACCTCTACTCCTTCGCCGACCGCGGCGCGCCGATGTACCTGCCGCTGCCGCCGAGCCTGCCGCCGGGCGCCTTCCACGCCGCCGACGTGCCGTACCTCTTCCGCGACGCCGACTTCGAGGGCCGGATCACTCCCGCGCAGCGCACGCTCTCCGCGGACATGATGCGGTACTGGGCGAACTTCGCGCGCTCGGCGGATCCCAACGGGCCGTCGTTGCCGAGGTGGGAGCCGTTCAGCGCGGGGGAGTCCGCGCAGCAGCTCGCGCCGGGTGAGCGCAACATCGGGCGGGTCGACTACGCGGCCCAGCACAAGCTGGCTTTCTGGAACTCCCTGAGGTGATCCACTCGCTACCCAGCGTAGTGAGAAGTGATTACCTTGTGTGACTGCGGCGACAAAAGGGCTGTTCGAGCGCGTTCGCGGGTTCTACTTGGCGAGAAATCGCAGCATTTGGTTAGAGCCTGACAAGGAAGTTCATGCGCCGCTCGCTCTCCTCCGCCCTGGTCACCGCCCTCGCCGCGGTCGTGCTCGCCGGGACGGCGATCCCCGCCGAGGCCATCGGGCCCCGGCACACCTTCGCCAGCCCGTCGCCGTCCTACAAGCGCGTCGACTCCAACGGCACCTTCACCGCGCAGGTCAGCGCGAGGTGGATGGCCAACGACGCCGTGACGATGCCGTGGTCCTTCACCGTCTCGCCCAAGATCCGCGCCATCGCGGCGGGCCGGATGACCTGCAAGGCCGGGCACATGCAGCTGCCGTACTCCGACCACCACGCCAACATCGCGGTGACCTACACCTGGCACTCGTCGGTCCCGAGGAACGCGCGCAACAAGAACTACGACCTGTGGGGCCACTGCGCGTTCCCGGTCAACGTCGGCGGCAAGACCGGCATGGCGAACCTGCGCTTCTCCTTCGCCTACCGGGTGAGCGGCCCCGCGCAGCGCTCGGCCGTGCTCGCCCAGGCCGAAGAAGCAACCACCGAGTTCAGCAGCGAGTTGACGATCTCCTGAGCCGCTAGCCCGGTGCGCTGAACGTCTCGCGGTGCACCGGGCCGGGCAGGCGGCGCGCGCTGGGGGAGCCCAGCGCGCGGGAGATTCCCCTGGCCGCCGCTCGCACGGCGGGCAGCAGCGCGTAGGCGTCGCCGTCCTCCGAGGGCACAACGACGGAGATCGCCGCGACCACCGCGTCGTCGTGATCGTGCACGGGGGCCGCGACGGACACGGCGATGAGCTCGATCTGGCCGTCGCTGATCGCGAAGCCCTGGCGCCGCACATCGGCGAGCACCCGCCGCAGCTCGGCTCCACTCGGGATCGTCCTGTCGGTGAACCGCTTGAGCGGCAAGGAGATCGCGGACTCCTGGATCTCGTGCGGCGCGTGCGCGAGCAGCACCAGCCCCACCCCGGTCGCGTACGCCGGGAGCCGTCCGCCGACGCGGGTGACCACGTGCACGGCCTCGCGGCCGGACAGGCGCTCCAGGAACACCGCGTCGTTGCCGTCGAGCACGGCGAGCTGCACGTTCTGGTGCGTCGCCTCGTACAGGTCCTCCAGGAACGGCATCGCCGTCTCGCGCAGGCCGAGCCCGCGCGGGGCCAGCGCGCCGATCTCCCACAGCCGCAAGCCGATCTGGTAGCCGCCCGCGCTGTCGCGCTCCAGGCCTCCCCACGCGGTCAGCTCGCCGACCAGGCGGTGCGCGGTGGTCAGCGGCAGGCCCGTGCGCCGGGCGATCTCCGACAACGTCAGCCGCGTGCTGCCGGGGCTGAACGCCTCCAGCACGCTGAGCAGCCGCGCGGAGACGCTCGGCGGTGGGCTCGGCATCGCGGTGCCTTTCGTCGGTGGGAGACTGCCGGGGCTTCCGGTGAACGGAAGATCTCTGTGCGCGGGGGAAGTGTTGCCAGCACCCTTGGCGCACCGCAAGCCCTTCTCGCGCCGGAGGTCTCATGGCCACGCAGGACCAGGTCCAGCTCGACGCACGGTGGGTCCTCCCGCTGTGCTGGAGCGCAGTGCTGCTCGACGGCTTCGACCTCGTGGTACTCGGTACCGTCTTGCCGACGCTGCTGGACGGGGCCGTGTGGGGGCTGACCCCGGCGAGCGCCTCGGTGGTCTCGACGGTCGGCCTGCTCGGCATGATGGTCGGGGCGCTGGTGATCGGGACGGTCACCGACCAGATCGGCAGGCGCAGGGCCCTGGTCTTCGCCGTCGCGGGATTCTCTTTGTGCACGGCGCTGTGCGCGGTCGCGCCGTCGGCGGAGGTGTTCGGGCTGCTGAGGTTCTTGGCGGGCATCGGGCTCGGCGGCTGCCTGCCGACGGCGATCACCCTGGTCACCGAGCAGGCGAGGGAGGGCCGGGTCAGCGGAACCACGACGATCATGACCGGCTACCACGTCGGCGCGGTGCTCACGGCGCTGCTGGGCATCGTGGTCATCCCGAGCCTGGGGTGGCGGGCGATGTTCCTGATCGGTGCCGCGCCCGCCCTCGTGCTGGTACCTCTCATGATCGGTCACCTTCCCGAGTCGGAGTCGTTCTCCCGCAACCGGTCCAGCTCCTCGCTGGCCACCATCGCGTCGTTGTTCCGCGACGGGCGCGGCCGGTCGACCGTGGCGTTCTGGGCGGCCTCGTTCATGGGACTGCTGCTGGTCTACGGCCTGAACACGTGGCTGCCGCAGATCATGCGCGCGGCCGGCTACGAGCTCGGCGACGCGCTCGGTCTGTTGCTGACGTTGAACATCGGCGCGATCGTCGGCCTGCTCGTCGCCGGTTCGATCGCCGACCGCCTCGGCGTGCGCCGCTCCGGGATCGCGTGGTTCTCCGTCGCGGCGCTCGCGCTCGCGCTGCTCAGCGTTCGCCTGCCGCAGTTCGGTGTCTACGCGGCGGTGTTCGCAGCCGGGTTCTTCGTGTTCAGCTCGCAGGTCCTCGTGTACGCCTGCATCGGGCGGGTCTACCCGGCGGACAACCGTGCCACGGCGCTGGGTTGGGCTGCCGGGGTCGGCAGGATCGGCGCGATCTCCGGGCCCCTGCTCGGCGGCGCGTTGCTCACCGCCGGGCTCGCATACCCTTGGGGTTTCTACGCTTTCGCGGTGGTGGGCGCGTTCGGCGCGGTGGCGTTGCTCGGCGTCGGCAAGGCCCACCAACGGAAGTAGGGTCTGCTTCGAGAACTCTTCATCGGCCCGCGCGTTCATCCTGCGAGGTTCCGGGTACCCGGCTAGCGTTGCCGGCTTCGATCGCCGAGATCCCCGGAAGGGAGAGCGGAATGCTCGTCTTCACCCCCACGGCCATCGAGGTCGTCCGCACCATCACCTCCGCCGAGGGGGTGCCCGATGGATCAGGACTGCGGATCGCCGCCACCACCGACGGCGGCCAGCCCGGAGCGCTGGAGATGTCGATCACCCCGGGGCCCGAGGAGGACGACCAGGTGCTCGCGGGCGAGGGCACGCACGTCTTCCTCGACCCGCTCGCCGCGGTCTACCTCGACGACAAGATCCTCGACGCCGAGGTCACCGACGACGGCCAGGTCGCTTTCGCCCTCGGAGAGCAGCAGGAACAGCCCACCGAGGAAGCCCCCGCGCCCTGACCCGCCCTCCGTTTCGTACGCATGGCGGAGCTTGTGACCCCTGTGCGTACGAAACGGACAAGAGGTGTCTAGTTCGGCGTGCGGCCCAGGAAGGCCAGCAGCCGCTCGCCCGGGGTCGCGTCGTCGCTGACCGGGTTCTCCGAGCCGAACATGCCGGACAGGCGCACGCGCCGTTCGTGCTCCTTCATGGCGCGCAAGCACTCCGTGGCCAGTGCGTCGTCGAGCGTGTACTCCACCTCCGCCGCGCGCGCCAGGTCCCACGCGTGCACGAGCGGTTCGACCAGTCCACTGTCCAAGATCTCGTCCACAGTGGACGGTCCGCCGGGATAGGTGGACACCGGGCGCTGCGCGAGACCGGGTTCGGCGAGCGCGGTGCCGACCTCGGCGTAGGTGGCGCGCCACGCTCCGCGCGGGTCGTCGCCGATCCTGGCCGCCGGGTCCTCGTCCGGCATGCTAGGCCGCTTCCCGGCGATCCACGCGAACAGCATGTCCTGCGAGCTCAGGACGTGGCCGACGAGATCGCGCGCGGTCCAGCCCCGGCACGGGGACGCGGCGGTCCACCGGTCCTCGGGCACCGCCCCCGCCACCGCGTCGAATCCCGCCATGGCCCGCTGGTACCGCGCAACCGCGTCGCTCACCGTGCTCCTTCCGCCGCTTCGAGTGCGCGCAAGATTATGCGACCGGCAAAACGCGATGGCCTCTCGTCTCCTGGCTGAGTGGCAGAGTTGGCGCTCTGACAACGGAAAGCCTCAATCTGTTCACTCTTCGGAGAAGATTGAAAGGCTCCCTTCCCTCGATATGGCGACATCCGGACACTCTCCGTCAACGTCGGGGAGAGGACACCGCCTGTGCTTGCCACCCGGAGAAGTCGCTGGAGTTCACTGGCCGTCTCGTTGGGCGTCGTCGCCGCGGTCGTGCTGGTCCAAGGTCCCACCACCGCGAGCGCGGCCACCCCGCTCACCGTCGCCCAGGCGATGGGTCAGCAGAACGGCTCCTCCGCGACCGTGCGCGGCTACGTCGTCGGTCAACCGACCGCCGCCTCCACGGTGTTGCGCTCGAACTTCACCGGTGACACCGCCATCGCGCTGGCCGACACGGCGGGCGAGACCGCGACCTCGCGGATGCTCTACGTCCAGATCACCTCGTCGTTCCGGGCCGCCTACGGCCTGAGGAGCACGCCGAGCCTGCTGGGCAAGCGGCTGGACGTCACCGGCAAGCTCGGCCCGTACTTCAGCCACGCCGGGCTGACCTCGCCGACCGCGATCGCGCCGAGCGGGCCGACCACGCCGACGACCACTCCGCCACCGACCACTCCGCCACCGACCACGAGCCCGCCGCCGGTCGGCGCCGACGACTACTACAAGGACGCGATCGGCAAGACCGGCCCCGCGTTGAAGACCGCGCTGCACACCATCATCAAGACCAACACCAAGCTCTCCTACGACCAGGTGTGGGAAGCGCTCAAGGTCACCGACGAGGACCCGAACAACAGCGCCAACGTGATGCTGTTCTACGAGAACCGGTCGCTGAGCAAGGCCGCCAGCGGTGGCAACCCCGACAACTGGAACCGCGAGCACGTCTGGGCCAAGTCCCACGGCAACTTCGGTACCGCGACCGGACCCGGTACCGACATCCACCACCTGCGCCCGACCGACGTCTCGGTGAACTCCACGCGCGGCAACAAGGACTTCGACATGGGCGGCTCGCCCGTGTCCGAGGCGCCCGGCAACCGCACCGACGAGGACTCGTGGGAGCCCGCCGACCACGCCAAGGGCGACGTCGCTCGGATGATCTTCTACATGGCGGTGCGCTACGCGGGCGGCGACGGCTTCCCCGACCTCGAGGTCAACGACACCGTCAACAACGGCACGAACCCGTTCATGGGCAAGCTGTCGGTGCTGAAGCAGTGGAGCGAGCAGGACAAGCCGGACGCCTTCGAGAAGAAGCGCAACCAGCTCATCTTCGACCGCTTCCAGCACAACAGGAACCCGTTCATCGACCACCCCGAGTGGGTCAGTCTGATCTGGCCCTGACGTACACCCACAGCCCGTCGACGCGGACGAAGTCGCTGTTCTCGCGCAGTTCGCCGGCACGACCTCGGACGCGGTAGCTCGCGACGAACTCGACGGTGCCTTCGGTGTGGAACACCCCGCCGCCGGTGGTGGACAGGATCTGCAGTCCCGTCCACCGCTGGCGCGGATCGAAGTCCACTGTGGACGGACGACTTCGAGGGTGCCAGGTGCGCAGCAGGTAGGCCTCGTCGGAGACGGCGAAGGCGCTGTAGCGCGAACGCATCAGCTGCTCGGCCGTCGACGCGGCGGCGCTTCCGGAGTGCAGGGCACCGCAGCACTCGTCGTAGGACTTGTCGAGCCCGCACGGGCAGGTCATGGCCACGCCCTGATTCTCACAGCACGCGCTGGTACACCGAGACGCACTTCGGCGAGACCTGGGTGAACGGCCGCTGCGCGTAGTCCTCGTAGCGCTCGGTCAGGCGCAGCGCCACGTTGCGCCCCAGCAGGTCCAGCTCCTCCGGCCGGGGGATGCGCGTCGGCCTGCCCCAGGACGTCGGATCGGGCAGTGCGCCCTCGATGATCAGCCTGCCGTCCGCCGAGAGCCGTTGGGCCACCGCGCCGAAGCACTTCGCCCACGCCACGCGGTCCGGCAGCGCGGCCAGCGTGTCGCACGCGATCAGCACGCACCCGAACGGGGCGGTGATCGGCGGTTCGGTCATGCACCCCTCGAACACGGTGACCAGCCGCTCGGGGTCCTTCGCCCGCAGCCGCGCCAACATCGAGGCGGAGGCGTCCACCCCGTAGGCGCGCACCCCCGCCTTCGCCAGCGGGATCGCCAGTCGGCCCGTCCCGACACCCAGTTCCAACAGGACCCCGGGATCAGCCCTGGTCCTGACGAAGTCGACGAGCGTGGGGATGTCGTCCCGGTCCGCGTGCAGCCGGTCGTAGGCCCGCGCGAACGCCTCGCCGTGGCCGGTTCTGGTGGACAACCGCTCTCCTCGTACCTCGGGCCGCTGATCTTGATCGTGGCGGCACGACGGCACTGTTGACAATTCCCCCTCACTGGATCGTGGTCACCTCGCTGAGTTCTCCGTCACACGTGGTTAGCTCGGCCCATGGTGCGGCGAAGCGCGGGAATCCTGGTGTTCCGCTCGGCGGAGGAGGGGCCCGAGGTCCTCCTCGGCCACATGGGCGGGCCCTTCTGGGCGCGCAAGGACGCGGGCGCGTGGTCGCTGCCCAAGGGCGAGTACGGCGACGACGAGACACCGGAGACCGCGGCCCGGCGCGAGTTCGCCGAGGAACTCGGTCTCAGCGTGCCGGAGGGCGAACTGGTCCCGCTGGGCGAGGTGAAGCAGTCCGGCGGCAAGCAGGTCACCGCGTGGGCCGTGCGCGGCGACCTCGACCCGGCCGACGTCGTCCCCGGCACGTTCACCATGGAGTGGCCCAAGGGCTCCGGGACCGTGCGGGAGTTCCCCGAGGTCGACCGCGTCGCCTGGTTCCCCCTCGCCGAGGCCAGGGAGAAAATCGTTGGCGGACAACGCGTTTTCCTGGACCGCCTGGAAGAGGTCCTGGACTGAGTGATCGCATTGGGCAAGTGCCAATACTCGTGAGGCGCTCCCTTTTCGTTATCTGACAGGAGAAACGCGGCGCCCGTTCTTGTCGATCTCCGAGCTGTCGATCATCGGCGGTGCTGGGAGGTCACGTGCTGGACTTCGTCGCTCTGGATGTGGAAACCGCGAACGCGCGCAGGGGTTCGATCTGCGCCATCGGGCTGGTGGTCGTCGAGAACGGCTCGATCGCGCAACGGTATTCCTGGCTCTGCCGCCCACCGGAGTCGATCGGTCATTTCGACGGTTTCAACGTGGGGTTGCACGGGATCCGGCCGGAAATGGTCGCGGGAGAACCGCGTTTTTCGGAACGGCTCGATCACGCTCTCGCGATCATCGGGGACCGGCCGGTGATCATGCACAACGCGGGTTTCGACACCTGCGCCCTTCGCCAGGCCTGCGACGCCGAGGGCACGAGCTGGCCGACGCTGCGGTACGGCTGCACGCTCGTGTGGGCGCGCCGTGAGCTGGACCTGGTCAGCTACCGACTCCCCTTCGTCGCCGAGGCGCTCGGAGTTCCACTGGAGTCGCACCACGACGCCGCCGAGGACGCGGAGGCGTGCGCCCGGATCTTCCTGGCGATGGCGGACAAGCGCGGGAGTGCGACGGTGGAGGAGTTCGGCACGACCGTCGGCGCGCGGCTCGGAGAACTGCGCTCCGATTCCTGGCGCGGATGCGTTTCTGGCTCATCGCAAGGACTGGTCGCTCCCATTGTCGTCACCGATGCTGCCGTCGACCACCCGCTGCACGGACAGGTCATCGTGTTCACCGGGGCTTTGTCCCGTCGACGTCAGGACGCGTGGGATGCCGTGGCGAGATTGGGCGCTACTCCGGAGCCGGGCGTCACGAAACGCACCACTCGGCTGGTGATCGGCGGCGGGTTCACCGGCGACAGCCAGGACGAGTTCATGACGGGCAAAGCCGCGAAAGCGCTGAAGCTGCGTCAGAAAGGACAGCCCATCGAAGTGCTCACCGAGTTCGAGTTCGAGTGGCTGCTCCGGATGGCTTCGTGAACGGCGGCTCTGGTAGGAACGGGGCTCGCCCGCACTTGGAGGAGAAGATGACCGACTGCGTTGTCGACGCGCGCAGCGACGAGGTCGCCATCTGGCACGTGCACACCGGCTTCGACACGGGCATGCCCCGGCTCACGGGCGCGTGGGTGCTGGCGGTGCGCGAGGTCGCGAAGATCGACCTGCTGGTGCGCGGGCGCAGGGTGCTGGCGACGGCGGCGGGGGAGAAGGCGCTGCGGCGACTCGGCGTGCGGGTCGAGGCGCACATCGACCCGGACGCCACGCTCAAGGGTTTCGCCGCGCTGTGCGAGGAACTCCAGGCGGTCTACGAAGCGCTGGAGAAGAAGCCGAAGCAGCCGAGCTGGCCGACACTGCCCCAGCCGCTGGACATGGCTGCGCTGGACAGGGCAGGGCTGGGCGCGGAGCCCGCGTTGACGGTCGCCAGGTGGCTGGAGCGGATGGCGATCGTCTGGGACGAGATCGAGGGCGAGCGCTCCACTCGCAAGTACCTGCCGCACGGCCGCGAGCGGCGCCCGGTCGCGCTCGCGGTGCGCGGGGCCGCGTGAGGACTCCGCGCGAGCGGGCGATTGCGCACTGGAACCCCTTGCGTGGTCAGGATTTGTTGACGCGCGCGTGATCGGCGACGCGGCTCGCAGCGTCTGAAGCGCCTGTGGCACTGCACCGCCCGCTTCGGCTACCCCTGGTTGAGCGCGTAGCGCGTGCCGTCCTGGTCCTCGAACAGCGACCACCAGCCCCACGGCTGCTTCACCGGCGGCTGCGGGAAGCGCACGCCGCGCTCGACCAGCTCCGCGTAGGTCTTCTCGATGTCCTCGCAGGTGAAGAACACGTTGGAGTGCGGAAGCTCCTCCGGCACGGAACGATCTCCCGCGCGGTCGGGGCTCTTGCCGTCCAGCACCAGGGTCACGCCGCTGGGGGAGCGCACCTCCAGCCAGCGCGCGCCCTCGCCGTACTCGGCGTCGGTCTCCACCGCGAAGCCCATGCGCCCCACCCAGAACTCCTTGGCCGCGTCGCAGTCCCGCACCGTCAGCACGACCTTGCTCACACCCGTGATCACGTCAGACCCCTCCTCGTATATCCATCATGGATACAACGAGGCCGGACTGTATCCTTCGGGGGTGAGTTCCGCAACGGCACCGCTGACCCCGGCGGCCTTCCAGGTGCTGCTCGCGCTCGCGGGCGGCGCGGGGCACGGCTACGGCGTGATGACCTTCGTCGAGCAGACCTCCGGCGGCACGGTCAAGCTCGGCCCCGGCACGCTGTACCGGACGCTCGCGCGCCTGGTCGCCGACGGGCTCGTCACCGAGACTGAGGGCGCCGACCCGGACGCCCCGCACGACGCGCGCCGCCGCTACTACGAGCTGACCGCGCTCGGCGGCCAGGCCGTGCGCAAGGAGGCCGAGCTGATGGCCGCCTTCGTCGAGGCCGCAAGGACCGCGGGACTGCTCACCGAGCGGAAGTGCGCGTGAGCACCCGCCCGACCGGCTTCGCGCCGCACCTGTTCGTCAAGGACACCGAGGCCGCGATCGCTTTCTACGCCAAGGTTTTCCAGGCCCACGAGCTGTGGCGCAACCGGCTGCCCGACGGCACGGTCCTGTTCGTCGAGCTGGCCATCGGCGACCACCGTCTGCTGATCAGCGAGGAGACGCCGTCGCTGGACGCGCTCGCCCCGCCCACCATCGGCGGCAGCCCGGTGCAGCTGCACGTGGAGGTCGAGGACGTCGACACGGTCCACCGCAGGGCTCGATGGGCGGGTGCCGAGGAGGAGATCCCGCTCCAGGAAGCCTTCTGGGGCGAGCGCTTCTGCGCGTTCCGCGACCCGTTCGGGCACCGCTGGGCCGTCTCGACGGCGCGCGAACAGCTGAGCCCGGAGGAGATCTACGGCCGCACGCCGCCGGAGGTCTGAGCCCGCACGACACCCCACCACAGGTGATCGCGCGCCCGCGTGGCGGCGACGAGGTGCTGGCGCCCCTGGAGCTCTTCGTCGTCCACAGTGGACTGTGCGAAGTGGACGGCGAGGACCGCCTGGAACTCCACCCCCTTCGCCCGGAGCACCGTGCCGATCTTCAGCTTGTCGTTGTGTTCGCCGTTGTAGGACTCCAGGTCCTGGTAAGCGATCTTCGCCCTGCGCAGCAGTTCCTTGCACCGTTCGAGCGCGTTGTGCTGGAACACGATCACGGCCGCGTTTCCCAGCGGCACCGGCAGTTCGCGGATCACCTTGAGCAGCTCGTCCGCGAACTCCTTCTCCGGACCCTTCCAGGAACGAGTCGTGCCGCCCGGATTGGCGCACTCCGCATCGCGCAACGCGACCCCGGCGGCTCCGTCCAGGTCGTCGACGTGGTTCTTCGCGTCGAAACCCTGTGCGAAGGACAACACCTTGTCCCGGTTCCGATAGTTCACCTTCAGCACTTCTCCGCGTCCCTGGATGGCGATTCCCGCGTCGGACAGGCGCCAACCACCGGCGTAAACCTGCTGCTGCCCGTCTCCCACGAGGAGAAGCCGGTTCTGACCCTCGCCCGCCAACGCGTTCAGCATGCGCAGTCCAGAAAGCGTGATGTCCTGCACCTCGTCGACGACCACCGCCGCGTAGGGCTTGACGAGCGGTTCGCGCCGCAACTCCGCCAGCGCCAGTTCAATGACGTCGGCGTAGTCGTGCAGTCCCTTGTCAGCCAGTTTCTGTTGATAGGTCTCGAAGAACTGCCACACGAGCTGCTTCTGGCTCGGGTGGAGGCGCAGAACGCGTCCGGGACGATCCACCTTGGCGTACTCGGCGAACGTGGTGAGACCTCTGCCCTTGATGACCCTGCTGATCTCGTCGTTCCAGTAGTGGGGGTTGGGGTTCAGCGGTGCCAGCGAATCGCGGTGCTCCACCCAAGCACTGCTGCGCGCGTTGGAGACGCTTCTGCGGTCGAGGTTCACCACCACGTTCCGCTGATTCAGGAACTCGCGTGCCCACGCGTGCTGGTGAACGAACTCCACGCGCTCGGAGAGCTCCGGTGCGAGCCTGCGGAAGGTGTTGCGGTGAACCGGCGGAAGAGACCGGACGAACGTGGTGAACAACAGCGGTCCGGTGGAACGCCTTGCCAGGTAACGGAGTCTGTGCAGCGCCACCACGGTCTTGCCCGTTCCGGCCGGGCCGCTGATCCGCGCTGGCCCGTTGTAGTTGCGCGTGGCCACCGCCTGCTGGTGCGGGTGGAGAAAGGTTCTCCAGGATTCGAAGGTGCCTTCCTGTGCGTTCGTCAGGTGGTCTTCTTCGAGATCGGCGGCATCGAGCAGACCGGCCTGCTCAGGGGCGCTCTCCGGCGCGTCGACTCGCATTTCCTCGTAACCGGTCAGGCGAGTGCCTAGCTGGTCGGCGATCGCCTCCACCTGGCGCTTGGTCAGGTGCGCGAGATCGCGCTGGAACAGCTTCTGGAGGGTGGCAGCCGTCAAACAGCGGAATGCCCCGTTGCTCTTGTCAGAAGCGGAACCTCCGGGTTTGACCAGCACGAAGTGCACAGAGCTCGGCGAGAGGGCCTGGGCGCCGGGACCGCGAATGCCAGAGCACCGTCCTTCCGCGTGCCGCACAACGGCTTCTCCGGCCGGGGCGGTCTCGCTCACGACGATGGCGGACACCCCGTTGTGCCCGACCAGGAAGGCGTCCGCGCCAGTTCGCGCTGAATCCCGGCGGACGAAGAGCCGCCAGCCCTCGGCGGTCTTCGCGAGAAGCGCGACGAAGATCTGCCGGGCCTCCGGACGAAGGCCCGGCAAAGCGGA
The DNA here is from genome assembly GCF_039537405.1 of Allokutzneria multivorans. NCBI lineage: Bacteria > Bacillati > Actinomycetota > Actinomycetes > Pseudonocardiales > Pseudonocardiaceae > Allokutzneria > Allokutzneria multivorans. The sequence continues at coordinate 186,971 of NZ_BAABAL010000008.1, forward strand.
CGTCAGCACCGCGCCCGCTTCCCGCTCCACCTGTCGCCGTGCCTGGTTGGTCAGAGCCACGAGCCCCCCTTTGTCCGTTCACCCCTGCTCAGCACGCTAGGCAGCGGCGGTCGCGCAAAGGAGGGAAACGCGCACCTTCGTGTAGGGGAACAGCCTGACGAATCGTCCTCCGTCGGTGTTGACTGAACAGCAGTGTTGACTGAACAGCGGTGTTGACTCAGGGGTGCGGCAAGTACGAGGAAACCTCCGCGATCACCTTGAGCGCCTCGCCGCTGACCTTCCCCTTGCCCGACTCGGCCTCCGCGATGGTGACCGTGGTTCCGCTGCGCCGCGATCCGTAGTGGTCGGCGGTGAACCGCACGCCCGCCATGCCCAGCAGCGAGCTGCCGAGCGGCGTGATGTCGCCGTTGCCGTGGATCTTGTGGAGCTCCTCGAAGCTCTCCGCGTGACCCCGCGTGTGGAAGCGGACCCAGGCCACGGACACCACAGCGGCGTTGCCCTCGTCGTCGCCGATCGCGAAGAGCCCGCGCTCCAACGACTTGCACGGTGTGCGGACGAGGAACCCGCGAATCTCGCCGAAGGAGTTGATCACACAGTTCAGGTCGCTCTTCGCGTGCTTCTTCAGCTCGCGCAACCCCAAGCGGCGCCAGGCCTGCTGCGCGTTGCCGCTCTGCGCGGCCTTGGTGCCGTCAGCCTTCTTCGCGCTGATGTTGCGCAGCGCCGCTGATTCAACCGCCGCGCTGCCGCCGGCGCCGATGCCTCCGCCTCCGACCACGAGCGCGCCCGCCGCGGCGATCGCCACGACGGCCGGACCCTTCCTGCCCGGGTCCGAACCGCCTCCGGCACCGCCGATTCTTCTGTCAGCCATGTGGCGTCAACGGAACAGGGGACCACCCGTGACGCGGAAACCCGGCGGCTCAGGCAGATGCCAGGGGTCCCGCACCTGGGCGCGGGACCCCTGGTTCCCTTACAGACCCGCGGTGAACAGCAGGCGGTTCACGGTGCCGCCGGTGGCACCGCCGGTGACCACGTTCGGCGTGGCGTTGGCGTTCAGCCAGTCGTGCACGGTCTTGGCGGGAGCGTCACCGTGCTTGGACTTGTACAGCGCGGCAACGCCCGCGACGTGCGGCGTCGCCATGGAGGTCCCGCTCATCGAGCCGTTCCCGCCGGTGCGCACCGTGGAGATGATGTTGCCGCCGGGCGCGTACAGGTCGACGCACGACCCCGTGCTGGAGAAGGAGGACCGGCCGTCGTTGCTGTCCGAGGACGCCACCACGGTCGCGGTCTCCACCTTGCGCGGCAGGCGCTCGCAGGAGTTGCCGCTGGTGTTGCCCGCCGAGGTGGCGAGGAAGACACCGGAGGAGATCATGTTGCGGATCGCGGTCTCCAGCGACTCCGAGGCGGTGAAGTTCCACGAGGTGTTGGCGACGGCGGGCTTCTGGGCGTTCTGGGTGACCCAGTTGATCGCGTTGAGCGCCGAGGTGGTGGTGGCACCGCCGGAGCAGTTCATCATCTTCACGCCGTGCAGGCGCACGCCCTTGGCGACGCCGTAGGTGTTGGAGCCGATGGTGCCCGCCACGTGCGTGCCGTGGCCGTGGCAGTCGGTGTTGTTGGTGTCGACGGCGTTGTGGTCGAAGCTCGCCCGCCCGCCGTAGTCGGGGTGGCTGGGCGTGATGCCCGTGTCGATGATGTAGGCGTGCACGCCGGAGCCGTTGACGTTGTAGGTGTAGCTCTTCGACAGCGGCAGGTTCTTCTGGTCGACCCGGTCGATGCCCCAGGACGGCGGGTTGGCCTGCGTCGCGTCGAGCGCGTCGGTGACGAGCACGTCCTGCTCGACGCTCTTGACCGCGGGGTCGCGGCGCAGCGTGCGCAGCTGCTCCGGCGTCAGTGTCGCGGAGAAGCCGGTGACGGAGTCGTAGACGGCGTTGGGCACGACGTTCGCGGCGGCCGCGACGTTGGTCGCGCGAGCACCGGACTTCGCCGGGTCCAACAGGACGATGTAGGAGTCCTTGACCGGTTGCACGGTGGCCGAGGCGGCGGTGGAGAACAGCGGCGCTTCGTGCGGCGCCGCGGTCGCGGTGGTCATGGCCAGGGCGCTGATGGTGGCCGCCGCCGAAAGGACGGCGACACCCTTGCTGACAGGATGCACGTGTTGGCTCCTTTGGGTCACCAACGACCGCGCGCGCCCCGCCGCAGGGTTGGCGGGACAGACCTTCACACGATCGTGGCGCGCCCTTAGCCTGACCAGTCACGACGTATTGGTCAACAGTGGTGATTCAACGCCAGGAACCCTCCGATCGGCCCTGGTGAAAAGGGCTCGTGTTGTGACTCAGGGTCACTGCTGGTCGGTGACGTCCCCGTCGTGCTTGCTCTCGGGCGGCAACCAGTCCCGCGTCGTCCTGGGAAGCTCGCCGCTGCGCACCCCGAGATCCGTCCGCGCGCAGCGGTAGAACTCGTCGCGGCGACGACCGGTGACCTCGTAGATGCCGATGAACTCGTCGCGGTCGACGTCCTGGCCCCGCGCCACCCAGCTCAGCTTCCAGATCGTCTCGTGCCAGCTCCGGCCCGCCGCGACGGCTTCGGGGGAACCGAGCAGCAGCACCGACTCCCACTTCACCGTGCGCTCGATCTCCGCCTCCGCCAAGGCTTTCAGCCCCTCGTCGAGGTCGATCGGCTGCGCACCGGCGGGGTAGCCCCGTGCCGCCGCCAGCCGGTACGACAACTGCGAACAGGTCTTCACGGCGTTGGCGTACTCGCTGTAGGCGTCCAGTCTCTTCTCGTCCCAGCGCGTCGAGTGCGTGCGCCGCCACTTGCTCCGCTCGACCAGCGTGGTGGCGGCGAAGGACATCAAGCCACCGACGAGGACCCCGACCAGGGTGATGATCTGCTGCGCGACGTTCACACCGAGCAGTCTGGCAGTCGGTTCGGCCGTGCGGATCTTGTTACCGTGGAAGGCATGGCAAGCGAGTCCCGCGAGCAGCTCCGCGACTTCCTGCGCAGCCGCCGGGCGCGGCTGAGCCCCGCCGACGTCGGCATGGTGGCGGGGGGAAGGCGCAGGACCCCGGGGCTGCGGCGCGAGGAGGTCGCCGTGCTCGCCGGGGTCGGTGTGTCCTGGTACACCTGGCTCGAACAGGGGCGCGACATCACCGTCTCCGCCGAGGTGCTCGACGCGGTCGGCACGGCGCTGCGGCTGAGCGAGCCCGAGCGCGAGCACCTCTACCTGCTGGCCGGGCTCAACCCGCCGCGACCACGGGCCGGGCGCACGACGGCGGTCACCCAGGAGCTCCGGCAGTTGATCGACGCTTGGTCGCCGCGGCCCGCGATCCTGCACGACCGGTACTGGAACGTGTTGGCGGTCAACGATTCCACGCGCGCGGTGTTCGGGTACGACGAGACCGACCACAACTGCCTGATCACGTTCTTCACCAACGCGCGCTACCGCGACGCGCAGATCCACTGGGCTTCGATCGCGCCCGACGTCGTCGCCTCGTTCCGAGCGGACGTCGCGCACTTCCCGGAGGACCCCGGGTTCACCCGCGTCATCGACGACCTCAGCTCCGTGAGCCCCGAGTTCGCCGAGCTGTGGGCGCGCCACGACGTTGCCGCGCACGCTCAGGCGGTGAAGGCCGCGCACCACCCCGAGGTCGGCGACCTGGTCTTCGACAAGACGACCATGGTGGTCGCCGACCACCCCGACTGGCGGCTTGAGCTGTTCAACCCGCGCCCCGGCACGGAGACCGCCGAGCGGGTCGACCGGCTCATGCGCATCCGGCTGGCCCCGCCCGCCTAGGCGCTGTCCTGTAAGCGGTTGCGCCGCGTGTTCCGGTCACGGTGCCGCCGGGGGTTCGGGTGTCTTCAAGACCACCAAACCCCTCTGTTGATCATCGTTAACCGCCGCAAACCCTGCGGTGTTGCGGGGTTTGCCGTCGTTGAAGACGGCTGGGGCGGGGGTTGGGTGGTCTTGAAGGCCTGCAAACCTGACGACTTGCAGGACAGCGCCTAGGCTCTCCTGGAGCTTGGTTCAGCACGGCGCACCCGCTGCACCACGGGGGTTTGCCGTGGTTGAAGACCGTGCGAGCAGGGGTTGGGGGTACTTGAAGACCGACGAACCCCGCGACTGACAGGACAGCGCCCAGCGCTCAGCCTGGTGGTGCCAGACCCCGGACAACTCCGCCCTGTTCGCCCCGCGCGCGCCGCCGCAGGCTTGGCACCATGACCCGATTCGAGAACAAGATCGCGCTCGTCACCGGTGGCACCAGCGGCATGGGCCTCGCCACCGCGCGGCGGCTGCTCGCTGAGGGCGCCCACGTCGTCATCACCGGCCGCGACAAGACCCGCCTCGACGCCGCCGTCGAGGAACTCGGTACCGACCGCGTCCTCGCCGTGCGCGGCGACGTCGGCGACCTGGCCGACCTCTCCGCGCTCATGGACGCGATCCGTGAACGCCACGGCCGCCTCGACGTCGTCTTCGCCAACGCCGGAGTCGCGTCCTTCCAGCCCGTCGGCGGGGTCACCGAGGCCGAGTTCGACCGCGTCGTGGACATCAACTTCAAGGGCGTGTACTTCACCATCCAGAAGAGCATCCCCTTGCTGTCCAACGACGCCGCCATCGTGATCAACGCTTCGTGGACGCTGCACCGCGGCCTCGTCACCGGCACCCTCTACTCCGCCACCAAGGCCGCCGTGCACAACCTGGCGCACACCCTCGCCGCCGAGCTCGGCCCGCGCGGCATCCGCGTCAACTCCGTGAGCCCCGGCTACATCGAGACCGCCATGTTCCACGCCGCCGTCTCCGACGAGGCCAAGACCGCCGTCATCGCCGAGGTGGCCAGCGGCCGCGTCGGCACCTCCGAGGACGTCGCCGACGCCGTCGCCTTCCTGGCCTCCTCGGAAGCGTCCTACGTCAACGGCCAGGACCTGATCATCGACGGCGGCCTCGTCGCCGCGATCCCAGGAGCCCTGCTGTAGCGCGCCAGTGCCGAGGCAGCCGGGAACCGTTGAGCTTCCAGGCGTAGTTACAACCAGAACCACCCCAAAGCCATGCCGAACAGCCGAGGAACGGCCCGTGGCGACCTTCTGTCGGACGGATCGTGCCCCGACCGCAACGGCACGTCTCACCGGGGCGGACTCGGCGTCCTGGCAAGTGCGACGACTGAGCGCGGCCGAACAAGAACTGAAACAGTCCCATGGCGAGCCTCAACCGTTCCGGCGGAGGGCCTGCTCAGCGACGGACACTCGCGCGGCGGCCTGCGGTGGAGGTGTGAGGGTCACACCGGCTTTGGTCAGGATGTCCAGGTTCAGCGTCCACGTCACTGCGGACCGCCGCTCCCACAAGGCAAAAGCTGACCGCACGTGCTCGTTCGCCGCTTGGTGACCCATGCCTGTCACAGACACGAGGTGAGCGAAGGCTTGGGCCTCAACGCCTTTGACGGTCGCGAGTCCGTAGTGGGTCACGGTGTGGCACGGGGTGCACAGGCAGATCAGCCGCCGCAGAGTCTGCGTGCGACTCCGCTCGTCGTAGGTCCAGCGCTCGTGCGCCTCCAGCCAGCGCTGCTCGGCCCGGTCCTCGCCCACACCGCAGGCTTCGCACCGCTGCCCAGCCCTGCGAGTGATCATCCGACGCAGGCGTTCCCAGTCGCGCGGGCTGACGCAGGAGCGCACGTTGGTGAACCAGCACGACGACGGCACCAGGTCCACGAAGAGACCCGCTCCGCACGAGCGGTCCTCGCCGGGGAGCAGGTCGGGCACGTCCGGAAGCGCTGCCCAACGTTGCAGTCCGGCAATTCCCGGGCGCGGCGCGTACCAGCGCTTGGCGTTCGGGTCCCAGCGCGCCCCCTGCGCCTTCGCCTCGTCCTTCTCCGCGAACGGCACGTCCAGCCACACGCGCTCTCCCACGATCTCAGCCCCCTGAAGTGAGTCGGTGCGGTGCTATCCCTACCAGTCCGGTTGAACGAAAGACATCGGGCGAATGCCTGTCCTGGTCCGCTGCCCATTGGGGACGTTTCGTCGCTTCGATCTCGTCAGTCTTTCAGGGCGTCCTTATGGTGACTTCACCGTGTTTTCTCAATCACGCAACGGGGGCTCATCGTGGAACGTGGAAGAATCCGGGACTCATTACTGGGAATCGTCGCGGTTGTGCTGCTGACGTGCAGCATGGCCGCGGGGAGCGCGGCAGCGGCACCGCAGATCCCCGTCGAGACCCCGCCTGCGGGCGTCGCGGCGCAGAAGCCCGTTGCCAGCGGCGACGTCAGCAAGATGCTCTGCACCGGTCATCCTCCCGAGTACGGCAAGTGGGTCAACACCGATCCGAACGCCACCGGCATCGCTCGGATCGAGCTGCAGGACTGCCTTTCCGTGACCGTGTGCGAGGGCAGCGTCTGCCACATCGTGCACGACGCCGGCTGGGCGATGCGCGTGTTCGGAAAGTGCTCGCCGACGAACTGCGACTGGGGTTGGAGCAACTCCGAGTTCCGCATGTCATCGGGTCACATTCACGGTTTCTACGACCACGGATTCGCGAAGCGCCACGTCTACGCGAAGATGTCGCAGTACCGGCCGGGCCAGTTGTGGGTCTTCTGGCGAACCGACTTCGTCGACCCGGCCCGCCCGGACTACGAGGTCCAGGAGTGGTTCTACCGCGTCTGACCGCATCACGCCGGGATGGCCCAACGGGTCATCTCGGCGTGAGCCCTGGCGTGTCTCAGTCGTACAAGCCGAGCTCCTCGGTCTGACAGACAAGTTCGTCTAGCGCGTCGCCTCGCTTCCGGACCTGCCAGTCACGGTGGTCGAGCAGATCGCCGTCGTGCGGAGAGCGAAGGCTCCGCACGACGGCTGCCATGACTCGTTGAGCCACAGTGTTCCTGGTTGACACGCAACGTCTCGATGTCGACGGCCGCCGCATCGTGCGGCGGCCCGCCGAGAAAGTTCAGTGACCCCGGTCGCGCCACTCCGCCAAAGAGGGTCGCTCAGCGCCCAGCGTCGAGTCGTCGCCGTGGCCGGGGTAGAACCACGTGTCGTCGGGCAGGACGTCGAACAGGCGTGACTCAACGTCGTTGAGGAGCGACGTGAAGTCCTCGGGCGACCACGTCTTGCCCACGCCACCGGGGAAGAGCGAGTCGCCGGTGAAGAGGTGGGGGTGCCCGGCGGGGTCGCGGTAGAGCAGGGCGATGGAGCCGGGGGTGTGGCCGCGCAGGTGGATGACCTCCAGGACGCACGCGCCGACCTTCAGGGTGTCGCCGTGCTCGGGCAGCAGATCGCAGGGGACGGGCAGCTCGGGGGCGTCGAGGGGGTGCGCGGCGGTCTTGGCACCGGTGGCTCCGGCGACGGCGCCGAGGGCCTGCCAGTGGTCGCCGTGGCGATGGGTGGTCACGATGGTGCGCAGCTGCGGCCGGTCGGCGTCGTGGCCGAGCAGGTCGGACAGGCGCTCGGGGTCGTTGGCGGCGTCGATCAGCACGGCGTCGTTGGTCTGCCGGCACACCAGCAGATAAGCGTTGTTGTCCATGGGGCCGACGGACAGCTTGGTGATCGTCAACTCGTCCAGCGTGCGGCGCGCGGCCGCTCCACCTGCGTCGACATGCCCGGTGTACTCGTCAACTACGTCCACGGGAGCACACGGTAGTCCCTCAACCGAACAGCCCTCAGCTCCGCTTCAGGAGGCGGCTCTAGGCTTACCGCCGTAGATCATGTTCCCCAGCCCCCGGTGAGTGCCGTGCTGAACTCGCGAACCGCCCCAGAGCGTCCCCGGCGACGATCCGGCCGACGGATCAGCTGGGACGTGCTGCGCGTCATTGCCATTCTCGCCGTCGTGGTGCAGCACGCCACGAACACCGGACCGCACGACCACCCGGAGATCGGCGGGCTCCCCTGGGCCTTCACGCTGCTGATCGGTGCGAACTCGATCCTGATCATCTCCGCGTACTTCGTGTGCGTGACGCTGGCCCGCAGGCCGCCGATCTACTTCCTCAAGCACCGCCTCGCGCGGCTGATCCCGGTGTACCTGTTCGCGATCCTGCTCACCTACGCCGCGATCAAGCTCATCGCGCCGGAGGGCTGGAAAGCCGTGCAGTCCAGCGACATCCTGCCGAACATGATGTTGATGCAGCCCTGGGTCGGCGCCGCCTACATCGACTTCTCCTACTGGACGCTGACGATCCAGATCCCGGCGTTCATCGCGGCGGCGGCGCTCGCGGGCTCCGGCCTGGTGCGCGGGCGCGGGGTCGCGGTGCTGGCGTGGCTGATCATCGCGGTCCCGCTGGGGATGCGGTGGTTCCTCGACGACCCGTTCATCGCGCGGATCTTCGGGGCGCTGGTCCTGCACCACGCGCACTTCTTCGCGGTGGGCATCGTGATCTGGCTCTGGTCGACCAGGCGCATCGGCGCGGTCCACGCGCTGGCGCTGCTCGGCGCGGCCACCTACGCCCAGATCGTCCAGCTCGGCGACGACATCCCGTCCTCGATCGGCGTTGGCGTCATGGTCGTGCTGATGTGCTTCGCCGCGCTCGGGCCGGACTGGGACATCGCGCCGATCCGCGCGCTGGCGAAGCCGATCAGGTGGCTCGCGGGCATCTCCTACGGCATCTACCTGGCCAACCAGGAGCTCGGGTACATCCTCGCGCGCAAGCTCCTCGACGTCGGTGTCGGTCCGTGGCCCAGGTTCTTCTTGGTCGTGGCCATGGCGATCGTGCTCGGCTGGTTGCTGACGCGCTTGGTCGAGCAGCCGATCTACGACGCGCTCACCGCCGCCGTCCCACCGCTGCGCCGAGCCGCGCGCGTGCAGGTGCTGCGCACGATGCGCCTCGCCCTCGCCGTCCGTCTCGGCTGGGCGGTGCGCGCCGGCGTCGCCGGTCAGATCCAGTCGGGCAGCTTGGGCGCGTCCCCGGACAGGGCGCTCGCGTCGCCCCGGCCGGTCAACCACGCGAGCACGGTGATCGCGTCGCCGCGCACCGCGCCCGCCGAAGAATCGTTGGTGCCGTTCACGATCCACTCGCGCTGAGTGCCGTCGGGCAGCTCGGCGAGCAGCGTGAAGGGCGGCACGCCGTCCATCCCGTCGTAGTGCGCGACGGCGTCGTCGATCAGCTCCTCCTGCACCTCCTCGGGGAGGTCGGCCAGGTCGAAGCCGCACCGGAGATCAGCGAGGTGGATCCAGACCTCGCGCACGCGCAGCCACGGGATCTCGTGCCCGGTCAACGGCCATCCGTCACCGACGACGACCTCAGCCCGCCAGCCCGATTCGGGCAGTGCCGTGGCCGCGGCGGCGAAGCGCTCGCACGCCGCGATGAGGTCCTCCCGCAGCAGCCGCCCCGCCCGGCGCGCGCCTTCCTCGATGTCCGCGTCGCGGTCCGCGCGGCTCGCGTACATCGGGTGCTCGACGCCGGTCCTGGCCCAGGTCACCAGGTTCAGCAGCGCGTCGGCGTTGCGCGCGAGGTGCGCGATGACGTGCCCTCGGCTCCAGCCGGCGAGCGCGCTCTCGCCGCGGATTGTCCCCTCATCCAGCCCGGCGACGACGTCCAGCAGCCGCTCGGTCGCGTGCTCCAGAGCGAGGAGGCCATCGTTTGCGCGAGCGGTGGCCTCCTCAGCGCTCATCCTCGGCCGGGGGACCCTGGCCCGAACGGAACGGGTCCTCGATCCGGTCTCAGTGCCTTCCATGGCGTCCTCCCCGCGTTGGAGGTGCTCGGATGGAACCAGCAAGCCTAGGTGGGACTGCCCCGTCCGGGTACCACCCGATCGTGGATGGGCGCCCGTCCCACTGGCTGGAAGCCGGAGTATCCGAACGCGAATCCGCGTTCAATGCCGGTACCAGTCGGTATCGAGTCCGCGGAGGCACCGTGAGCAGCGAAGCAGCACCACCCCAGAACCGCAGGCGCGGGCTGGTCGCCGCTTCGATCGGCAACGGCCTGGAGTGGTTCGACTGGAACGCGTACGCGATCTTCGCCGTGTACTTCTCGACGCAGTTCTTCCCCAAGGGCAGCGACGGCGTGACCGCGACGCTGAGCACGCTCGCGGTCTTCGCGGTCGGCTTCTTCTTCCGGCCGCTGGGCGGGATGCTGCTCGCCGCGTTCACCGACCGGCACGGCCGTCGCGCCGGGCTGACCCTGTCCGTGCTGCTGATGGCGGGCGGGAGCCTGGTCATCGCGGTGTCGCCGACCTACGAACAGGTCGGAGTGCTGGCGCCGGCGCTGCTGCTGCTCGGCCGGATCGCGCAGGGGCTGTCCACCGGCGGTGAGTTCGCGGCGGCGTCGTCCTACCTCGCGGAGCTGGCTCCGCCCGGCAAGCGCGGCTTCTACTCCAGCTTCATCTACGTCAGCAACGTGCTGGGCACGCTGGCCGCGACGCTGCTCGCCACGGTGCTGGTCGCGGTGATGGGCAAGCAGGGCCTGATCGACGGCGGCTGGCGCATCCCGTTCTTCATCGGCGCGCTGCTGGGGCTCTACGGCCTGTACCTCCGCCGCACCCTGGAGGAGACCGAGGCCTATCTCTCCGGCGGTCGCGAGCGCAAGGTCACTCGGCCGACGCTGGAGGTGCTGCGCCGCTATCCCTTGGCAGCGCTCAAGGTCGTCGGTTTCACGGCGGGCGCGACCATCGCGTACTACACGTTCGCGGTATATCTGCCGACCTACGTGAAGTCCGCGCACAAGGTCGACGAGAGCGCGGCGCTGTGGGCCTCGACCGCGGCGCAGCTCATCATGATCGCCGCGTTGCCGCTGTTCGGAGCGCTGTCCGACCGGATCGGCAGGCGTCCACTGCTGATCGGCTTCGCCGCCGGGTACGTGCTCCTGGTGGTCCCGCTGTTCTCCTTGCTCAACTCATCGGCGTGGTCGCTGTTCCTGAGCATGACGTTGGGGCTGCTACTTTTCGCGCTGTACGGAGCCGTCGCGCCGACCGCGATGGCCGAGCTGTTCCCGACCGAGGTCCGCACCGCGGGCATCGGCCTTCCCTACGCGCTGACCGTCGCGCTCTTCGGCGGAACGGCGCCGCTGGTGGTCGAACAGCTGGGCGCGGTCGGTTTGGCGCACCTGTACCCGTGGTACATCGCGGTCCTGTGCTTGGTGAGCCTGGTCGTGTTCGTCCGCTCCAGGGAGACCAAGGACGTAGTCTTGGAGTCGGCAGCTGCCGGTAGTGGCTCCTGACCTGCGCGAACAGGGCGGGGAGCCGAGATTGTCAGACCCCCCGCCTAGCATGGGACCCGGCCAGTTGTGGACGCCCTTCCCGCCTTGTTGACAAGACAGGGGACGGGCCGCCCGCCGCCACCCAAAGCAAGCCTCGAAGGGACCCCCGTGGCCGACCGCCTCGTTGTTCGCGGAGCGCGCGAGCACAACCTGCGCAGTGTTGACATCGACCTGCCCAGGGACAGCCTGATCGTCTTCACCGGCCTGTCCGGGTCGGGCAAGTCCAGCCTCGCGTTCGACACGATCTTCGCCGAGGGGCAGCGCAGGTACGTCGAGTCGCTCTCCGCCTACGCGCGGCAGTTCCTCGGACAGATGGACAAGCCGGACGTCGACTTCATCGAGGGCCTCTCGCCCGCGGTCTCCATCGACCAGAAGTCGACCAGCCGCAACCCGCGCTCCACCGTCGGCACCATCACCGAGGTCTACGACTACCTGCGCCTGCTCTACGCGCGCGCCGGGAAGCCGCACTGCCCGACGTGCGGTCACCTGATCAGCAGGCAGACCCCGCAGCAGATCGTCGACCAGGTGCTGGCGATGCCCGACGGCGTCAAGTTCCAGGTGCTCGCGCCCGTGGTGCGCGGGCGCAAGGGCGAGTACGTCGACCTGTTCGAGCAGTTGCAGGGCCAGGGCTACTCCCGCGTGATGGTGGACGGGGCGGTGCACCAGCTCACCGACCCGCCCAAGCTCAAGAAGCAGGAGAAGCACGACATCTCCGTCGTGATCGACCGGCTCACCGTGAAGTCCAGCGCCAAGCAGCGGCTGACCGACTCGGTGGAGACGGCGCTTCGGCTGGCCGACGGGCTCGTGGTGCTGGACTTCGTCGACCAGCCGGAGGGCAGCGCGGAACGGCAGCGCCGGTTCTCCGAGCGGATGGCGTGCCCCAACGGCCACGCGCTCGCCGTCGACGACCTGGAGCCGCGGTCGTTCTCCTTCAACTCGCCCTACGGCGCGTGCCCGGAGTGCACCGGTATCGGCGTCCGCAAGGAGGTCGACCCGGAGCTGGTCGTTCCCGACGACGAGCTGCCGCTGGCCGAGGGCGCCATCGCGCCGTGGTCCACCGGGCAGACCGCCGAGTACTTCCAGCGGCTGCTGGAGGCGCTCGCGGAGAACATCGGCTTCCGGATGGACACGCCGTGGCGCAAGCTCTCCGCGAAGGCGCAGAAGGCCGTGCTGCACGGTGTCTCGCAGCAGGTGCACGTGAAGTACCGCAACCGCTACGGCCGCGAGCGCGCCTACTACGCCAACTACGAGGGCGTGATCCCGTTCCTGGAGCGCCGCCAGGAGCAGACCGAGTCCGACTACATGCGCGAGCGGTACGAGGGCTACATGCGGGAGATCCCGTGCCCGGCCTGCCAGGGCAGCAGGCTCAAGCCGGAGATCCTCGCGGTCACCCTGGAGCACAAGCAGCGCGGCGAGAAGTCCATCGCCGAGGTCTGCGCGCTCAGCGTCGGCGAGTGCGCGGAGTTCCTCAACGGCCTCGTGCTCGACCGGCGGCAGAAGATGATCGCCGCGGCCGTGCTCAAGGAGGTGCAGGAGCGGCTGAGCTTCCTGCTCGACGTCGGGCTCGACTACCTCTCGCTGGACCGCGCCTCCGGCACGCTCTCCGGCGGCGAGGCGCAGCGCATCCGGCTCGCCACGCAGATCGGGTCCGGCCTCGTCGGCGTGCTCTACGTGCTCGACGAGCCGTCGATCGGCCTGCACCAGCGGGACAACCACCGGCTCATCGAGACGCTGACCCGGCTGCGCAACCTCGGCAACACGCTGATCGTCGTGGAGCACGACGAGGACACCATCCAGGCGGCGGACTGGGTGGTGGACATCGGCCCCGGCGCCGGTGAGCACGGCGGCAAGGTCGTCCACAGTGGACCGTACAAGGACCTGTTGAAGAACAAGGAGTCCGTGACCGGCGCCTACCTCTCCGGGCGCAGGGAGATCCCGCTGCCGCTGGTGCGGCGCGCGGTGGACGCCAAGCGGCAGCTGACCGTCGTCGGCGCGCGCGAGCACAACCTGCGCGGGATCGACGTGTCCTTCCCGCTCGGCTGCCTGGTCGCGGTCACCGGCGTGTCCGGCTCCGGCAAGTCGACGCTGGTCAACGACATCCTGGCGACGGTGCTGGCGAACCGGCTCAACGGCGCGCGCCAGGTGCCCGGCAGGCACGTCCGGGTCAACGGCCTGGACGCGGTGGACAAGCTCGTGCAGGTCGACCAGTCGCCGATCGGCAGGACGCCGCGCTCCAACCCGGCGACCTACACCGGCGTGTTCGACAACATCCGCAAGCTCTTCGCCGCCACCACCGAGGCGAAGGTCCGCGGCTACCAGCCGGGCCGGTTCTCCTTCAACGTCAAGGGCGGGCGCTGCGAGGCGTGCGCGGGCGACGGCACCATCAAGATCGAGATGAACTTCCTGCCCGACGTGTACGTGCCGTGCGAGGTCTGCAAGGGCGCCCGGTACAACCGGGAGACCCTGGAGGTGCACTACAAGGGCAAGACCATCTCCGAGGTCCTCGACATGCCGATCGAGGAGGCCGCGGAGTTCTTCGAGCCGATCAACGCCATCCACCGCTACCTCAAGACGCTGGTGCAGGTTGGGCTCGGCTACGTGCGGCTCGGCCAGCCCGCGCCCACGCTCTCCGGCGGTGAGGCGCAGCGCGTCAAGCTCGCCAGCGAGCTGCAGAAGCGCTCCACCGGCAAGACCGTCTACATCCTGGACGAGCCCACCACCGGCCTGCACTTCGAGGACATCCGCAAGCTCCTCGGCGTGATCAACGGCCTGGTGGACAAGGGGAACACCGTGATCGTGATCGAGCACAACCTCGACGTGATCAAGACCGCGGACTGGCTCGTGGACATGGGCCCCGAGGGCGGTTCCGGCGGTGGCACGGTGATCGCCGAGGGCACTCCGGAGGACGTGGCCGGGACCAAGGGCAGCTACACCGGCAAGTTCCTCAAGCCCTTGCTGGCCGCCGCCTCCGCCGCGCCCGCCAAGGAGACCGCCGCCCAGAAGGCCACCAAGAAGGCCGACGCCGCCAAGCGCACGCGCAAGGCAACCAAGGTGGCCGCCGCCCGCTGACCCGCTCCGCACCACTGCGTTCCACGACACTCGCCGCGACGGGGTTTGCCAGTCTTCAAGACCAGCGAACCCCGGTCGCGGCGGTCGTCAACGGTGGTGAACCCTCAGCAACGCCAACGGCTCCACCGCGCGTGCGGTGGAGCCGTTGCTGATCGGTGCGGCTGGGAGAGCGCGCCGACAGCTCGGTGGTGGTGGGGCGTGGTGGGTTTGCTGTGGTTGGTGACAGTTGCGACGGGGTTCGCCGGTCTTCAAGACCGACAAACCTCCCGTGCGCATGAGGAGGGCTACTTCGTGGTGGCTTCCAGTTCGGCCAGCTGGAAGCGGTAGCACGGACCGGAGCCATCGAGGACGGGCCGCTCCTGGGTCAGACCACGGCCATCAGTGCGGCGGCCACGACGAAGCCGACCACGGACAAGATCGTCTCCTGCACGGTCCACGTCTTGAGCGTGTCCTTGGTGGAGATGCCGAAGTACCGCGACACGATCCAGAAACCGCCGTCGTTGACGTGCGAGGCGATGATCGAGCCCGCCGCGATGGCCGCGCCGATCAGCGCGAGCTGGGGCTGCGTCAGCCCGGCCTCCGCGACCTGGGGGCCGACGATGCCCGCGGTGGTCACGATCGCCACGGTCGCAGAGCCCTGGGCGATGCGCAGGCCGCAGGAGATCACGTAGGACAGCGCGATCAGCGGCAGCCCGGCCGAAGCGAGGGTCCCGGCGAGCACCTTGCCGACACCGGTCGCCGACAGCACCGCGCCGAAGAAGCCACCGGCGCCGATCACCAGCAGCAGCATGCCGACCGGGCGCAGCGCGGCGCTGGACAGCTCGCCGATGTCCTTGGCGCTCATGCCGCGCCGCGTGCCCAGCAGCCAGAACGCCAGCAGCACGGCGATGGTCAGCGCGACCGGCGGGCTGCCGAAGAAGGTGAACACCGACAGCAGGCTGCCCTTGGGAAGCAGGATGCTGCCGAACGTCGCGAGCAGGATCAGCACGAGCGGCAGGCCGATGATGAAGCTGACCAGGCCCAGCGAAGGCTCGTCGCGGCCCTTGTTCTTCTCCGCGGCGACCTTGGCCGCCTCGATGAACTCCTCGGCGACGGGGATGTCGATGCGCTTGCCGATCCACGCGGGGAACAGCACGCCGCCGACGATCCACGCGGGGATCGCGCAGGCCAGGCCCATGATGATCAGCCAGCCGAGGTCGACCTTCAGCAGCCCCGCCAGCGCGACCGGGCCGGGGTGCGGCGGCAGGAACGCGTGCATCACCGACAGGCCGCCCAGCAGCGGCAGGCAGTACAGCAGGATCGAGCGCCCGCTGCGCCGGGCCGCCACGTACACCAGCGGCGCCAGCACGAAGATGCCGATGTCGAAGAACACCGGGATGCCGAAGATCAGGCCGGACAGGCCCATCGCCAGCGGCGCGCGGTTCTCCCCGAACGCCCCGAGCAGCCTGCGGGTCAGCACCTCGGCGCCGCCGGAGGCCTCCAGGATGGAGCCGAGCAGCGTGCCGAGGCCGATGATCGCCGCGACGTGCCCGAGCACCCCGCCGAAACCGCTCTCCACCAAGGAGTTCTTGCCGCTCTGCGCCGAGCCGACGATCGCCTCGATGGACAGCCCGGCGCCGAGCGCGACCAGCAGGCCGGCGATCAGCAGCGCGATGAACGGCTCGACCTTGAACTTGATGATCATCAACAGCAGCACGGCGATGCCCACGCCGGAGAGGGTCAGCAGCCCGCCCGTCGAGTGTTGGAGCCAGTTCAGCAATCCTGTCACGCCACGACTCCAGAGGTGTGGGAGTTGCGCACTGCCCGGCCGGGCAGTGCCGAGGTCCTGGCGCCGTCGTCGACCACCGCGACCCCGTTGACGAAGACGTACGGAATACCAGTCGGACGGCTGCGCGGCTGGTCGAACGTGGCCGTGTCGGCCACCTTTTCCGGGTCGAAGAGCACGAGGTCGGCCCGGTAGCCCTCGCGCACGAGCCCCCGGTCCGGTAGCCGCAGCCGCCGCGCCGCGTTCCCGGTCATGTGCGCGACGCACTCGGCCAGGCTCAGCACGCCGAGTTCCCGCACGTAGCGGGCGAGGTAGCGTGGGAAGGTTCCCCACGCGCGAGGATGCGGGCGCTCGCCGACGAGCAGGCCGTCGCTGCCCACGGTGTGCGCGGGGTGGCGCATGATCGCGCGCACGTTCTCCTCGTGGCCGACGTGCATCAGGCACGAGGTGCCCAGCCGCTCGGAGATCAGCGTGTCGAAGTACAGCTCGCTCGGCGCGCGCCCGGCCGCCGCCGCGGACTCCGCGACGCTGTGGCCGACCAGGTGCGAGTTCTCCGCGCGCCGCGTCCCGTTGATCTCGATCGTCGTCCAGTCCACGGGCACGCCGTGGCAGCCGTCGGAGCCGGTCTCCTCCAGCTCCACCCTGATCCGCTCGCGAGTGTCCACATCGGACAGCCGGGCGAGCGCGGCGTCCTGGCCGCCCTCGGAGACCCAGCTCGGCAGCAGCGCGGACAGGTAGGTGGCGCCGGGGAGATAGGGGTAGGTGTCGAGGCTGATGTCACAGCCCTCGGCGATCGCCTCGTCCACAATGGACAGCAGCTCGCCCGCCCTTCCCTTGTTCACCGGGAAGTTCATCGTCGCGTGCGCCAGGTGCAGCGGGCACCCGGAACCGCGCGAGACCTCGACCATCTCCGCGTAGGCCTCCACCGCGCCCGCGCCGTAGCTGCGGTGGTGCGGGCTGTAGTAGCCGCCGTGCGCGGCCACCACGCGGCACAGCTCGACCAGCTCGGCGGTGTCCGCGTACATGCCGGGCGTGTAGGTCAGCCCCGACGACATCCCGACCGCGCCCTCGCGCAGTGAACGAGCGACCAGTTCTTTCATGGCGTCCACTTCGGACGGTGTCGGCGGACGATCCTCCCAGCCAACGCACATCATCCGCACAGTTCCTTGCGGTACCAAGTACGCCGCGTTGACCGCGATGCCCTTGTCGAGCCGGTCGAGGTACTCCGCGACACTGCGCCAGTCCCAGGTGAAACCCGCCGGGTCGTCGTTCCACCCCGCGAGCTGCTGGCGGAGCTGGGCCAGCACCGCGTCGTCGGCGGGCGCGTAGGACAGCCCGTCCTGGCCGAGCACTTCGAGCGTGACGCCCTGGCACACCTTCGCCTCGTGCGAGGGCTCGGCGAGCAGCTGGAGGTCGGAGTGCGAGTGCATGTCGATGAAACCCGGTGCCAGCACCAAGCCGTCCGCGTCGATCACCCGCGAACCGATCAGCCGCTCGTGGCGCGCGACCTCCACGACGCGCCCCCGGTCCACCGCCACGTCGGCGCGGAAGAGGTCCGCGCCGGTGCCGTCCGCGACCTGCGCGCCACGGAAGACCAGCATCAGAACCACGTCCTGACGTAGTCGACGACCGTGCTGCCCTCGACGACCGGGATCAACTGCCACTTGTCGAAGACCGTGCACGGGTGCGAGAGCCCGAGTGAAACCCAGTCCCCGACGGCCACCTGGTCGTCCTCGGCCAGGCGGAGGAAGGCGTGCTGGTCGTTGAGCGCGCTGATCGTGCACCCAGCCAAAGTGGACACCTCGGACCCGGAGCGCACGAGCTGCGGCTCGGGAAGCCCTTCGTCGAAGGACACGTCGCGCTTCCCGACGGTCAGCAGTGCCAATCGGGACTCGGGATGCGAGCTGACCTGCGCCCATGCGTGCAGTGCCGAGTGGAACTTGGTACCGCCGCCGAGCCGGTGCTCGCGCGCGAACGGCGAGATCCCCCGGTAGAAACCGTCGTCGTGCGTCAGGTACGCGCCGCTGCGCAGCACGGGCACCACGTCGAGGCCGTCCGGCCACGGCTCGGTGATCGCGGCGGCGACCTGGTCGAAGTACGCGCTGCCACCAGCCGTCACGATCGCCGGGCCGGTGAAGTGCTTGGCGAGCCGGATCGTCAGCTCGCGCAGGTTCGCCAAGTACGTGTCCACAGTGGACTGCTTCGTGGCCAAGTCCCCGTGCGCCACAGCGGCCTCGTAGCCGCCTGTTCCCGCGAGGCGCAGCACCGGGCTGGCGGCGATCGCCTCGCCGACCGCGACGGCGGTGTCCAGGTCGCGCGCGCCGGTGCGGCCGTTCTCCCCGCCCAGCTCCACGAGCACGTCCACCGGCCGCGAACCGCCTGCCGCCGTCAGCGTCTCGGTCATCAGCTCCACGCCGCGCACGGAGTCGGCCCAGCACACGAACTCGAACGCCGGATCGCGGTCCAGCTCGGCGGAGAGCCACCGCAGCGCCGCCGGATCGACGAGCTGGTTGGCGAACACGACGCGCTGCACGCCGAAGGCTCGGTAGACCCGCAGCTGGCTGGCGTTGGCGGCGGTGATGCCCCACGCGCCCGCGTCCAGCTGGTCGGCGAAGAGCTTGGGGGCCATGGTGGTCTTGCCGTGCGGGGCGAGCCGGAGCCCGTGCCCGGCGCACCACTCGGCCATGGTGTCGAGGTTGTGCCGCATCGCGTGCGCGTCCAGCACCACGACCGGCCCGAAGAAACCGTCCTCGAAGAGGTCCAGCCGCCGCTCGGCCGCCTCCGCGATGGTCAGCCCGCGCAGTGCCTCGGGCAGGCCCTTGAAGCGCCAGTCGATGCGTTCGGCTCGGCTCGCTTCGATCGCCGCACGGTCGAGGGACATCGGACACCGCTCCTTCGTTGCGTACAGTGCAACAACTATTGCGCTATGTGCTGCGAGGGTGTGTAGCATTCGCCGGGCTGGACGGTCAACACATGCGAGATCAACACGGGGGCGGCACGGTGAAGAGGTCGGGCGACGTGGTCTGCGTCGGCGAGTCGATGGCCGTGTTCGTGCCCGCCACCGCGCCCAGGAGCTGGACCGAGGGAGTCGGCGGCGCGGAGTCCAACGTCGCGTGCCACCTCGCCGGACACGGATTTCGCAGCCGCTGGGTGAGTGCGCTCGGCGACGACTCCTTCGGCCGCGCGGTGCTCAGCCGGGTGCGCGCTTCGGGTGTCGACACCGCGGACGTGCACGTCGACCCCACTCGGCCGACCGGCCTGTACTTCAAACAGCCCGGCGCCGTCACCTACTACCGGCACGGGTCGGCCGCGTCCGCGCTCGGCCCGGAGCTGCTCGACCGGATCTCCTTGGCGCACACGCGTTTGGTGCACATCAGCGGTATCACCGCCGCGCTCTCGCCGAGCTGCCTGGAGCTGCTGCGCGCCGTGCTGCGCGACCGCCGGGGGGACTACCTGGTGTCCTTCGACGTGAACTGGCGGCCCGCACTGTGGGAACGCGGCGGCGGGCCGGAGCTGCTGCGCGAGCTGGCCGACTCCGCCGACATCGTGCTGGTCGGCTCCGACGAGGCCGACTCGCTGTGGGGGACCGATGACCCCGTTCGGGTTCGCTCGCTGTTACCCCGGCCGAAAACCCTTGTGGTGAAACAAGGAGCCGACGGCGCGACGCTTCTCGAAGACGGTCAGCGGGTGTTCGAGCCCGCGCTCTCCGTCGACGTCGTCGAGCCCGTCGGCGCCGGAGACGCCTTCGCGGCCGGATTCTTGGCGTCCACTTTGGACGGGCACGGCGCTGGGAGACGGCTGCGCGCGGGGCACCTGAGCGCAGCGGGGACACTGCTCACGCACGAGGACGTCGGCGAGGCACTGCCCGCCGAGCTGGTGTCGGCGCTTCTGGAGGCCGACGAACCCGCGTGGCGCGGAGCTCGCGTCAGCACCGAAGGGGTGAGGCTGGGATGAGTCAGAGCCTGGACCGCGCGCTGGTGATCCTGCGCGAACTGGGGGAGGGGCCGCGCACTCTCGACGACCTCGCCACCACGCTCGACGTGCACAAGTCCACCGTGCTGCGGCTGCTGCGCACGCTGGAGAAGCACCGTTTCGTCCAGCGCGAGGGCGCGCGCCACCACCGGCTCGGCACGGCGCTGTTCGACCTGTCCTTCCGCGCGCTGGAGGAACGCGACGTGCGCCGCGCCGTCGAGCCGCACCTGCGCGAGCTCAACGCGCGCACCGGCCACACCGTGCACCTCGCCAGCTACGAGGCGGGCGAAGTGATCTACATCGACAAGTACGACAGCAGGCACCAGGTGCGGATGTACTCGCGCATCGGCAAGCAGGCCGCGCTGCACTGCACCGCTGTCGGCAAGATCCTCGTCGGCGCGCTGCCCGAGCACGAGCGCCGCGCCGTCGCCCGCTCCATCCCGTACCCCAGGCTCACCGCGAACACCATCGCCGACGCCGACGCTTACCTGGCCGAGCTGGAGCAGGTCCGGCAGTGCGGCTACGCCGTCGACCGCCGCGAGCACGAGGACTTCATCCACTGCATCGGCGCCCCCGTGCGCGGGCCGCGCGGAGAGGTGCTGGCGGCGATGTCGCTGTCGGTGCCCGAGATGCTGCTCGACTTCGAGGGCCTGCTCGGCCTGCTCCCCGAGCTGCTGACCGCGGCGCGCGCCGCGTCGGCGGACTGCGGGTGGCGGCCGGAGGACTCTCCGGAGAATCCCGAACGGGGAAGGACCCCGAGATGAGGAAGGACTC
The DNA here is from genome assembly GCF_039537405.1 of Allokutzneria multivorans. NCBI lineage: Bacteria > Bacillati > Actinomycetota > Actinomycetes > Pseudonocardiales > Pseudonocardiaceae > Allokutzneria > Allokutzneria multivorans. Next base: position 207,716 of record NZ_BAABAL010000008.1, read on the forward strand.
TGAGATGAGCAAGCAGGAGATCCGCACCGCCGAGGCCCCCACCCCGGTGGCGAAGTTCTCCCAGGGGGTGCGCAAGGGCAACATCCTCCAGGTCGCCGGCCAGGTGGCGTTCGACCCCAAGACCGGCGAGGTCGTCGGCACCACCGTCGCCGAGCAGACCCGGCAGACCCTGAAGAACGTCCAGGCCGTGCTGGCCGAGGCGGGCGCTTCCCTCGACGACGCCGTGATGATCCGCGTCTACCTCACCGACGTGGCCCACTTCGCCGAGATGAACGAGGCCTACGGCGAGTTCATGACCACCGAGCCCTTCGCCGCGCGCACCACCGTCTACGTCGGCCTGCCCGCCGGCCTGCTCATCGAGATCGACGCCCTGGCCGTCCTCTCCTAACCCCTCTCGCACAACCTCCCCTCGCGCGAACGCCCCGTTTGGTGCGCTGAAGGCACTGAACGGGTCGTTTGGTGCGTTGGGAGCCCTGAACGGGTCGTTTAGTGCGTTCAAGTACCTAAACGGGTCGTTCAGGGCTTCGGGGTGGCCGACGGAGTGCGGCGAATAGTTGATGTTGAGGGGGCCGGGTGGAGTAGCGCCGCTACGGTGGCGGGCGTGAAGCTCTACGCGGATCAGGCGGGGCGGCGTGCCGGGCAACTGCTGGCCGATCTCGCCGCGGTCGCCGTCATGGTGTTCGCCGTCATCGGCGCGAGCAGGCTCTACGAGAACGTGCTCAAGCTGCGCATGCCCGGCGACAAGCTGGCCGAGTCCGGATCGGTGCTGCGCGGCGTCTTCCTGGGAGCCGCCGAGTGGGCCAAGCGCATCCCGCTGGTCGGGGAGTCGCTGGCCCAGGCGTTCGCACCGGGCGTCGACGCGGGCGACCAGCTCGTCGCGGCGGGCGGCAGGCAGATCGACGCCGTTGAGCAGACCGGGTTCTGGCTCGCGCTCGTCGTGGTGCTGCTGCCGCTCGTGCTGCTGCTGGCGACGTGGCTGCCGTGGCGGGTGCGGTTCGTCCGCGAGGCCACGGCGGCGGTGAAGCTGCTGCGCCTGGGCGACGCCCGCGAGCTGCTGGCCGCGCGCGCGATCGCGAACCTCCCGCTCAAGCGGCTGACCAACGCCGACGCGGTGGCGTGGCGACGGGGCGAGCTGGACGCGCTGGCCGAGCGGGAGCTGGTCCGGCTCGGCCTGCGCACCAGCAGGGCACGTCAGTAGACGGGACCGGTGTACTTCTCGCCGGGGCCCTTGCCGGGCTCGTCGGGCACGGCGGAGGCCTCGCGGAAGGCGCGCTGCAACGACTGGAGCCCGTCCTTGAGCGGTGCGGCGTGCGGGCCGAGGTACTCACCGGATGCGGTGATCAGGCCCGCGAGACCGCTGATCAGCCTGCGCGCCTCGTCCAGGTCGACGCGCGGGTCGGTGCCGTCCCCGGACAGGCCCAGCTTCTCGGCGGCGGCCGACATCAGCAGCACCGCGGATCGGCTGATGACCTCGATCGCCGGGACGTCGGCGAGATCACGTACCTGCTGGTCGGGCTCGGTTTCCTGCTCCTGATTCACGCCTGGTACCCTTCCACGAGCGACCAGCCCCCGCGTACGTGGGGGCGGCAAGTGGAGCCCCGCTCCCACCCGAGTCATCGCCAGCCGTGCGACACAGTCTCACGACAACAGATGTCCGGGTCCGGTCCCACCCCCACCGCCACGCGGTGCGAGGGTGGTGTGCGCCCGCCGTGGCGTGATCGGTAGGAACAGTGGGCCCCGCGCGCGCGTTTGCGTGACGGGGCCGAACTCGTTCCTGGGTTCGGCGCTTCCTGCGCCCCCGAGCACGGGGACACCACGAACCTAGGAGGCCACATCAGTTCCGAGACTCGCATCAACGACCGCATCCGGGTTCCCGAGGTCCGGCTTGTCGGACCGGCGGGCGAGCAGGTCGGCATCGTCCGGATCGAGGACGCGCTGCGACTTGCCGAGGAGGCGGATCTCGACCTCGTTGAGGTCGCCCCGCAGGCGCGCCCGCCTGTCTGCAAGCTCATGGACTACGGCAAGTTCAAGTACGAGAGCGCGCAGAAGGCCCGCGAGTCCCGCAGGAACCAGCAGCTCACGGTCATCAAGGAGCAGAAGCTCCGCCCGAAGATCGACTCGCACGACTACGAGACCAAGAAGCGCAACGTGGTGCGCTTCCTCGAACACGGTCACAAGGTCAAGGTCACGATCATGTTCCGTGGCCGCGAGCAGTCCCGACCCGAGCTGGGTTACCGGTTGTTGCAGCGCCTTGCGGAGGACGTCGTCGACCTCGGGGTCGTGGAGTCCAACCCGAAGCAGGACGGCCGCAACATGATCATGGTGCTGGCCCCGCACAAGCACATCAAGCCCCGCCCCCGTGGGCCGCTGCCCGCGGACGACTCCGGTGAGTCGGGCGACGTGGCGGGCGACGACACGCAGCAGGCCTGAGCACCACGGCCACCCCACGGGTGGCTCGACCGCACAAGACTGAGGACACCATGCCGAAGAACAAGCCGCACAGCGGTACGAAGAAGCGCATCAAGGTCACCGGCACCGGCAAGCTTCGCCGCGAGCAGACCGGCCGCAGGCACATCCTGGAGAAGAAGCCGAGCACGCTGACCCGCCGCCTCGAGGGCACCGAGGTCGTCGCCAAGGCCGACGTGCCGCGCGTCAAGCGCCTCCTCGGCCGCTGAGCGCTCCTTCCGCATCCCAAGCACATTCCGGGTGACCTCGGTCGCCCGCTAGAACGACAGGACTGATCAGTGGCACGCGTCAAGCGGGCAGTCAACGCCCAGAAGAAGCGCCGGACGATCCTGGAGCGCGCCAGCGGTTACCGCGGCCAGCGCTCCCGGCTGTACCGCAAGGCGAAGGAGCAGATGCTCCACTCGCTCGGGTACGCCTACCGGGACCGCCGTGCCCGCAAGGGTGACTTCCGCAAGCTGTGGATCACCCGCATCAACGCGGCCGTGCGCGAGAACGGGATGACCTACAACCGGTTCATCCAGGGCCTGCGCCTCGCCGAGATCGAGGTCGACCGCAAGATCCTCGCCGAGCTGGCCGTCTCCGACCCCGCCGCGTTCACCGCGCTGGTCGAGGCCGCTCGCGCCGCGCTGCCCGCGGACGTCAACGAGGCCTCGGCCTGAGCACCCGGCACGACTCCGCGCGACCCGCGGTGTGCACTGAGCGCACCCCGCGGGTCGCGGCGGCTCGGCAGCTGGTCCGCCGCACCGGGCGCACCCGGGCCGGGCGCTTCCTCGTCGAGGGCGCCCAGGCCGTGCGCGAGGCGCTGCGGTTCTCCAGCGGGGTGCACGAGCTGTTCTTCACCGCGCTCGCGGCCGAGCGCAACCCCGAGCTGCTCGACGCGGCCCGCGAGGCCGGTGTCCCGCTGAGCGAGATCACCGAGCGCGCCGCCGCCGGGCTCTCCGAAACCGTGACGCCGCAAGGCATCGTGGCCGTCTGCGATCTCGTCGACGTCTCGCTGGAGCGCGCGCTCGCCGGCTCGCCGAAGCTCGTCGCCGTGCTCGTCGGGGTCGCCGACCCCGGTAACGCGGGCACCGTCAGCCGGGTCGCCGACGCCGCGGGCGCCGACGCCGTGATCTTCGCCGGGGACACCGTCGACCCGCACAACGGCAAGTGCGTGCGCGCCAGCACCGGCAGCCTGTTCCACCTGCCGATCGCGCGCGAGCGCGACCTGACCGCGGTGCTCGACGCGTGCCGCGCCGCCGGGCTGCGCCTGGTCGCCGCCGACGGCAACGCCGCAGACGACCTGGAGACCGCGGCCACGCTCGGCGAGCCCACCGCGTGGCTCTTCGGCAGCGAGGCACACGGCGTGCCGGGCGAGGCCCTCGCCGCCGCGGACGAGTCGCTGCGCGTGCCCATCCACGGCGCGGCCGAGAGCCTCAACCTGGCCACCGCCGCCGCCGTCTGCCTCTACGCGAGCGCCCGCGCCCACCGCACTCCCTGAATGACTCATTCAGGTACTTGAGCGCCCTCAATGACCCTTTCAGGTACTTGAGGACGCTGAATGAGTCATTGAGGGATTTGAGGTACACCAATGAGTCATTCAGGGCTTCAACGCCGGGGGTTGTGCGGCTGCGTGTGAGGGCCGAGTCAGGGTCGCCTAGGATCGGCCTGTTGCCCGTCGTGACGGGTAGCAGCACGTCAACTGGCCGCGCGGACCCATCAGGAGCGTCCTTCACCCATGTCCGGAGCCAACGACCCCTACGATCCCAAGGAAGTCGCCGCGCTGTCGCAGGCGACCCTGACCGCCGCCGTCGAGCAGGCCGCGAAGGACTTCGCCGCCGCCGCCGACCTGGACGCGCTGGCCGCTGCCAAGCCCGCGCACCTCGGTGACCGGTCGCCGCTGATGACCGCGCGCCGCGAGATCGGCGCACTGCCGCCCCAGGCGCGCTCGGAGGCGGGCAAGCGGGTCAACGAGACCAGGGTCGCGGTGCAGGCCGCCTACGACGAGCGGCTGGCCGCGCTGCGGGCCGAGCGGGACGAGCGCGTGCTCCGCGAGGAGGCCGTGGACGTCACCCTGCCGTGGGACCGGGTCCAGCCCGGCGCGCGGCACCCGGTCAGCACGCTGTCGGAGTACGTGGCCGACGTGTTCGTCGCGATGGGCTACGAGGTCGCCGACGGGCCCGAGGTCGAGGCCGAGTGGCTGAACTTCGACGCGCTGAACTTCGTCAAGGACCACCCGGCACGCACCATGCAGGACACCTTCCACGTGGCGCCCGCCGACTCCGGGCTGGTGCTGCGCACGCACACCTCGCCGGTGCAGATCCGCGCGCTGCTCACCCGCGAGCTGCCCGTCTACGTCGTGGCGCCGGGGCGGACCTACCGCTCCGACGAGCCCGACGCGACGCACCTCCCGGCCTTCAACCAGATCGAGGGCCTCGCGGTGGACAAGGGCATCACCATGGCCCACCTCAAGGGCACCCTGGACGCCTTCGCCCGCGCGATGTTCGGCGAGAACTCGCGCACCCGGCTGCGCCCGGCCTTCTTCCCCTTCGTCGAGCCCGGCGCCGAGGTCGACGTCTGGTTCCCGGAGAAGAAGGGCGGAGCGGGCTGGGTGGAGTGGGGCGGCTGCGGCATGGTCCACCCCAACGTGCTGCGGGCCAGCGGGGTCGACCCCGAGGTCTACTCCGGCTTCGCCTTCGGCATGGGCGTCGACCGGACCCTGCAGTTCCGCAACGGAATCTCCGACATGCGCTACATGGTCGAGGGTGACGTCCGGTTCACCCTGCCCTTCGGAACGGAGGCGTAAAGCCCGTGCGTATCCCAGTGTCCTGGCTGGCCGATCACGTCGCCCTGCCCGAGGGGACCACGCCCGAGCAGATCGCCGAGGCCTTCGTCCGGGTCGGCCTGGAGGTCGAGGACGTCCAGCCCCTCGCCGAGGTCACCGGTCCGCTCGTCGCGGGCCTGGTGATGGAGATCGAGGAGCTGACCGACTTCAAGAAGCCGATCCGCTACTGCAAGGTCGACGTCGGCAACCGCGAGGACGACGGCGAGACCGTCGTCCCGCAGCTGATCATCTGTGGCGCGCGGAACTTCCGCGAGGGCGACACGATCATCGCCGCGCTGCCCGGGAGCGTGCTGCCGGGCGGGTTCGCCATCTCCGAGCGCAAGACCTACGGCCGGATGAGCCAGGGCATGATCTGCTCGGTCGCCGAGCTGGGCCTGGGCGATGACCACTCCGGCATCCTGGTGCTGCCCTCGGGCACCGCGCAGCCGGGCGATGACGCCAAGGAACTGCTCGGCCTCGACGACACCGTCATCGAGCTCGCCGTCACCCCGGACCGCGGGTACTGCCTCTCCGCGCGCGGCCTCGCCCGCGAGCTGGCGTGCGCCTTCGACGCCGACTACCGCGACCCGGCGATGATCGAGGTCGCCGACGCCGACGACGCGGTGTACCCGGTGCACGTCGAGGACCTGGAGGGCTGCCGCCGCTTCGTGCTGCGCCGGGTCACCGGTCTCGACCCGAGCTCGCCGACGCCGTGGTGGATGCGGCGCAGGCTGATGCTGGCGGGCATCCGGCCGATCTCGCTCGCGGTGGACGTCACCAACTACGTGATGCTGGAGACCGGCCACCCGCTGCACGCCTTCGACACGACGGCGCTGCGCGGGAACCTGGTGGTGCGCAGGGCGAATCCCGGCGAGAAACTGTCCACTTTGGACGGTTCGGCGCGCGAGCTGGACGCCGACGACCTGATCATCTGCGACGACTCCGGCCCGATCTCGCTCGCGGGAGTGATGGGCGGTGCCTCCACCGAGATCACCGACGCCACCACCGACGTGTTGCTGGAGGCGGCCAACTGGGAGCCCGCGACGATCGCGCGGGTCGCGCGGCGGCACAAGCTGCCCAGCGAGGCCTCCCGCCGCTTCGAGCGCCTGGTCGACCCGGCGCTGCCGCCCGCCGCGCTGGAGCTGGCCGCGCAGCTGCTGGCCCGCTACGGCGACGCGCGCATCGAGCGCGGCCGCACCGACGTGGGCCGCCCGCTGCTGCCCGCCGCGATCGCCATCCCGCTGGCGCTGCCGGACCGGGTGGCCGGGGTCAGCTACGGCAGGGGCGTCACCGCGCGGCGGCTGAGCCAGATCGGCTGCCGCATCGAGGTCGGCAGCTCCGACGACGGCACCGCCGTGGTGGTCGCGGACCCGCCGACCTGGCGCAGCGACCTCAACCTGCCCGCCGACCTGGTGGAGGAGGTGCTGCGGCTGGAGGGCTACCACACCATCCCCTCCGTGCTGCCGCCCGCGCCCGCGGGCCGGGGGCTGACCGCGGCGCAGCGGCGCAGGCGCACCGTCTCCCGCGCGCTCGCCGCGACCGGGCACGTCGAGGTCCTGCCGATGCCGTTCGTGGACCCCAAGACCTGGGACGCCTTCGGCCTCGCCGAGGACGACCCGCGCCGCAGGGCGGTCCGGCTGCTCAACCCGCTGGAGGCCGAGCGCCCCGAGCTGGCGGGCACGCTGCTGCCGGGGCTGTTCGACGCGGTGCGCCGCAACGTCTCGCGCGGCATGCGCGATCTGGCGCTCTACCAGGTCGGCCAGGTCGTGCTGCCGGACGAGAGCCAGGTGCCCGCGCCCGAGCTGCCGGTGGACCGCAGGCCGACCGACGCCGAGCTGGCAACGCTGCTGGCCGCACTGCCCAAGCAGCCGCTGCACGTCGCCGCGGTGTTCACCGGCCAGCGCGAGCGCGCGGGCTGGTGGGGCAAGGGCCGCGCGGCGAACTGGTCGGACGCGGTCGAGGCGGCGCGCACCGTCGCCCGCGCGGCCGGGGTCGAGCTGACCGTGGCCGCCGGAGCGCTGGCCCCGTGGCACCCGGGTCGCTGCGCGGAACTGCGCCTCGGCGACGCGGTCGTGGGACACGCTGGAGAACTTCACCCGAAGGTGGTTGAGGCGCTCGGGCTGCCCGCGCGGGCGTGCGCGGTGGAGCTGGACCTCGACGCGCTGCCGCTGACCGACGAGCGTCCTTCGCCCGTCGTCTCGCCGTACCCGCCGGTGCTGCTGGACGTCGCGCTCGTCGCCGACGCGGCCGTTCCGGTCGCCGACGTGACGGCCGCGATCGTGGCGGGCGGAGGCGATTTGCTAGAGGACGCAAGGCTTTTCGACGTCTACACCGGGGAGCAGGTCGGCGAGGGCAAGCGATCTTTGGCTTTCTCGCTGCGTTTCCGCGCGCCAGACCGCACACTCACCGCCGAGGAGGCGGGGGCCGCGCGTGACGCCGCGCTCGCGCTCGTCGCCGAGCGAACCGGGGCGGCGCTGCGCGTATAGCGCGTTTCTTGCTCCTGGCAAGCTGTTTCAGCGTACGAAACCCCACAGGGTCCGCCCCGTGGGGTTTCGCGCGTTCGGGGGCTTGCGTTGGGCTACAGTGCAGCCCGGCGGCAGCTCTGTGAGGGCGTGCTCGCGCGGGCCTGTCCGCCGTGCAACACGGCGTTGAGCCCCTCTGTCCACTGTGGAGTAAAGAAGACCTGTGGGGGTCTGGTGAGTTCCTCCTCGATCCAACGAAGGTTCCGGCGCGGTCGGCGCGCCGTGGTCGGCGCACTCGCGCTGGCGCTGCTGGCGACCGGGTGCAGCGGCGAGCAGGCGGCGGCTCCGCCGTCGGGCAAGGCCCCCGCGCAGGGCGGCGCCCCCGCGGCTTCGGCGCCGACGGCGGACTTCGGTCCGGTCCAGGTGGACCCCGAGACCCTCAAGGGCTTCGCGGAGTCGGCCATCTACCGCACGTGGGACCCGTGCGCACTGCACGACCCGACCTCGGCGGCGAAGATCTTCAGCGACGTTGTGGCGCTGATCGAGCCGTCGGACTTCACCAGTTGCCTGATGACGATCAAGCTGGACCGCACGGGCAGCAGGAGCTGGCGGATCTACACCCGCATCGCCTCCTCCTACTTGCAGGAGGAGGGCGGCGAGGTCCTCGAGGCGGCTGGGCGGAAGTTCGTCCAGGCCAAGAAGGGCTCGTCCAGTTCGCCGGGCTGTGAGTACGACATGCAGACCAGCAAGACCAAGTCGCTCTCGCTCCAGGTCAGCTGGAGCGGCAGCTTGTCGACCGATCCCCCGCCGAAGGACCCCTGCGCGCTGGCCAAGGAGTACATGACCGCGCTCGCTCCGTTCTTCGTCAACCCGCCGCTGCGCTCGGAGAAGGCGACCGAGCCGCAGCTGCCGCTCGCGAGCAAGGACCCGTGCGTCCCGGTGAAGGACCTCGCCGAGAAGTTCAAGTCCCTGACCGGTGCGGGGGAACAGCCGAAGCTGTCCTCGGGGCTCAGCCCCAACGACTGCACCGTGGTGTTCAGCTCGAAGTACACCCCCGGTCAGAGGACCAGGCCGGAGATCTCCATCGGGTACAAGTGGAGCATCGACCCCGCCGAGGGCATCGGCGCGGGCGGGACGGTTCGCAAGACCCAGGTCGAGGGCAAGCCGGCACTGGTGAACGAGCGGACGTCCGGCTCGACCGGCTGCATCGTGACCGTGCAGTACGACCCGCTGGAGATCCCGGAGGTCGACCGGGTGCAGGTGGTCCAGGTGGGTGCTCCCGACTGCCAGACGGCCGAGGAGGCCGCGAAGATCGTGACGAAGGCGGCGCTGTCATGAGGAAGACGACGAGGCTGACCGTGGCGGCGCTGGCCGCCATGACCGTGCTCGCCGGCTGCGGCTCCCAGGTCAAGGGCGTTGCCGAGCCCGCGGGCGGCGCGGGTGGTTCGGGTGGCGCCGCCGCCGGTGTGGACGGTGACGTCCTCGTCTGGAAGCCGGGCGGCCCGCGCCCGGAGCGCCCCGTCATCCGGCTGGGTGACCAGGTACCGCCGCCGGACTGGAAGTCCGTCGGCGCGCCCTTCGACAACTGCACGACCCTGAAGTGGGAGGACTTCCCGCAGCAAGCCCGGCCGACCAAGGACAAGCCGCCGGTGCTGCAGGTGGTGCGCAAGGGCGACCCGTACAAGACCTCCTGTCGCTTCAGCAACAACGAGTCGATCAGCTTCGACGCGCCGACCCCGCCGGACCCCAACAACCCGGCCCCGCCGCCCCCGCCGAGGACGACGGAACAGCGGCCGCCCGGCTCGAGTCCGATCTTCGAGCTGACCGTCGTGTGGGGTACCGAGTTTTCCGTCGAGGGGCTCGGTGGGACTACGGTCACGCTCGGCGGTAAGCCCGCCGCGTTCAAGGAGAGCGAGGCAGGCGGGACGATCAAGGACCCGTTCTGCACCGTGATCGTCAAGCTGAGCAACGGCTCCGCCGGCGTGCAGCTCCGCAACGGCCGGTTCAAGACGACGATGAACACCTGCGAGACGGCGAAGAAACTAGCGGAGACGTTGGCCTCGCGGGTGCAGTAAGCGAGGTATGCCCATGAGGACACACCGGGTGGCCACGGTCGGGCTGGTGTGCCTGACCGTGGTGCTGTCGACGGGGGCTGGGCCGTTGCGCGCCCAGCCCCCGTCGCCGGGTGAGGGGGTGGCCGTCGACGAGTACACGAAGACGAAGCTCCCCGAGAACGCCGTGAAACGCACGATCGACACGTGTGCGCTGCTGGACCCCGGGTCGGTCAAGGAGATCTTCGGCGCCCCGCCAAGGGACATCGACCTGAACGGCTTCGACTCCTGCTCGATGAAGGTGGAGCCGACCGGGGATTCGTCGAGGTCCTGGTCGATCGCGGTCAACACCGGTTTCAGCACGGTGACCAAGAAGGACAACGCGGAGACGCTGGAGCTGCACGGGCGGACCTTCGCCCGGCGCAAGGACCGGGAGCTGCCCGGATTCGTCGACTTCAGCTGCGCGTGGGCGCTGCTCTCCGACAACCCGAGCGCGCCGCCGGTGGAGCTCTCGGTGAGCTGGCGGGGCATGCGCGACGAGCCGCCGCCCAAGCCGCAGTGCGACCTCGCCAAGGCGTACCTGCCGAAGGTGGCGCCCTACCTGATCACCCCCTCGCGGCGCGGTGAGGGCGCGACCAAGCCCGAGCTGACGCTGCCCACCAAGGACCCGTGCGCGGCGATCCCGGAGCTGGCCAAGCGCTTCGCCCAGCCGGGACAGCCGCCGAAGATGAAGTCGAGCTCGCCGTTCTCCTGCTCGCTGGAAGTGGTCCCGATGAACCTGCAGACGCGGGAGCGGGCCGAGGAGATCGAGATCAGCTTCCGCTGGGCGCGCAACCCCGCGCACAAGGCGGAGAAGCCGATCACCATCGGGGGCAAACCGGGGAACATGGCCGAGCGCAGCATCGACAAGAAGTGCCAGGTCGACCTCCAGTACGACCCGACGATGGTGCCCGAGCGCTACGCCAGCGAACCCGACGGCCGCGACGTCCAGACGATCACCGTTGTCGCCAAATCGTGTGACGTGGCGCAGCCCGCCGCCGAGCTCGCGGTGAAGGGGGCGCAATGAGGACGCGATCAGCTGTCGCCGCGGCGGTGTGCCTGGCGTTGGTGTCGGGGTGCACGACCACCGTGGTCGGCTCACCCGCGGCCCAGGGCACGGGGGGCGCTGGAGGCGGAGGCACTCCCGACGGGCCCGCGGGGCCACCGAAACCACCGCGCCCGGTCATCCAGCTCGGCGACCAGTTCCCGATCAAGGACTGGAAGGAGGCGGGGGCGCCGTTCGACCCCTGCTCCACGCTGAAGTGGGAGGACTTCCCCGACGCGATGCGGGGCACCAGCGCGCCCAAGGCCCAGCAGGTGGAGCCCACGTTCGCGTACACGCTCCAGTGCACCTTCGACAACAGCGGGAAGATCTCGTTCAATCCCGATGGGGGGAACGCGCCGCAGGGCAAGACGCTCTTCATGGTCGACGTGCTCTGGGGGCCGGAGCTGAGCCCCGCGTCGGTGAAGAACGGCACCCCGGTGACGATCGCCGGAAAGGCGGGCTCTCTGCGCGAGTCCACCTTCGGCGCCGCCAAGGAGCCCTACTGCTCCGTGGTGATGCCGCTGTCCAAGGGCGGGGCGGGCATCGAGGTGCGCAACGGCCGCTTCTCCGACAAGGGCGGCGCTTGCGACGTCGCCAAGTCGCTGATGGAGAAGCTGCTGTCCCGCGTGCAGTGATCGTGTTGTGAACACCAAGGTAGGGCGGGAAAACCTCCCGCCCTACCTGATTCAACTCAGGTCGAAACGGGCGGCGAGCCGGGGGAACCGGAGCACCAGCCCGTTCCAGTCGTCCTCGTCGAACGGTTCCCCGGCGGTGCCCGCCGGACGGCTCTCCGCGGGCGGCAGCTCCTGCCCGGTCAACTGCTCGTAGGCGTGCGCCGCCGAGTACATCAGCCATTCGCCGTCGCCGAAGTCCTCGTCGTCGTAGCCCAGCCCGGCCAGCGCGTCCGGATCGGCCAGTGCGACCTCGAACGCCTTGCGCCCCAACGAGATCAGCCACGCGCGGAAGTAGTCGAACCCGTCGTCGCCGCACCCGCCCAGCGCCACGTAGGCCGCCGCCCACAGGTCCCACCTGTTGGCCCGCGCCAGCTGCGCGGCGAACAGCCGCTCGAACTCCACCACCTCGCTCGGCGTCCGCGCGGTCAGCAGCTCCGTCAGCCGCCGAGCCTGCTCCTCGACGCCCGCCGCTCCCGCAGCGGATTCCTCGACCAGCCGCCACAGCGTGTTCTCGTCCAGCGCGCTCCTGTCCATATCTCCGGACGCTACAAAAGGGGTCTGACACTCGCCGGTCTCACGCCTCCCGCCAGCCCCCGACCGTCCCTTTCGGGGCTGACGGAGGACCTGAAAGGGTCATTGGGGGAGTTCAGGTACCCGAAGGGGTCGTTCAGGGCTCTCAAGTACCTGAAGGGGTCATTCGGGGAGTTCAGGTACACCAATGAGTCATTCAGGGCTTACGGCGTGCGGGGCGCGTGCGGGCTGGCGGGGAGGAGCTAGCGGGGGAGGGGGTAGTGGGGCGGGCGGATGATGTAGGCGATGCCGCCGGGGCCGCCGCCGACGGAGCCGTTGGCGAGGTGGCGCTTGGTGCGCTGCCAGATCGTCTCGAACTGCGCCCGCTTGTAGACGTGGCGCACGGCCGGGTTGTTCGGCGAGGCGGGGTCGTTGGCGATGACGTCGCCGTCCTTGGTGAAGCCGACCACCACCATGATGTGGCCGGAGGTCCCGTAGCCCGCGCCGTCGAGCTCGCTGGCCAGGAACGACTGCGACGTGATCACGGGGATGCCCTGGAGGATGTAGCGCTCCAGCTCGCGCAGCGAGGACAACCGGGTGATGTGGCCGTCCATGCCGTAGCTGGAGGCGTAGGCGGTGTTGAACGGCCAGTTGCCCGCGCCCTCGTAGTCGTGGTCCCAGTTGTAGCGCGCGGCGTGGGCGACGGAGGGGTCGACGTAGCCGGGCTCGATCCACGCCATGTCCTTTGTGGACGGACGACGGCCCCAGTACTCCAGCACCATGGTGGAGGAGGTCGGGCTGCACCAGACCTCACCGCCTCCGCCGTACTCCGGGTACTTGCCGCGGTGGACGTTCTGCGAGTACCTCGGCACCGGCAGCTCGACGCCCCACGCGCCGCCCGCCGGGCTGATCGGGACGGTGAAGCGCTCCGGGACGGCGGAGGTCATCGCGCCGACCATGCGCACGTGCGGGCTGGACTTGGTGCCGGGCAAGCGGTACAGGGTCACACGCAGCTGGTACCCGCTCAGCGGCTGGCCGGCCTTGGCCTGGAAGGTGTCCACGTCCACGTTGCCCGTGGCGTCGCCCTGACCGGGAACGCTGGTGCGGCGGATGTCGGTGTCACCGGAGGCCCAGCGGCCCATCACGTACCACTTGGTCTCCGCGCCCGCCGAGGTCTGCCCGCGCATCTCGACCTGGAGCCAGGTGCCCGCCGGGGTGCTGGCGTTCCACGACGCCACCAGCTCGGTCGCGGCGAACTTCTGCTTGTACGTCGGCGAAGTCCACCGGGAGTACTCGTAGGTCCTCGTCGTCTGGGTGTGCGGGTCGGTGTAGTCGACCGTCCCTTGTGGACGGTTGAACACCACGCCGCCGCTGGGCACCACGGCGACGCCTTCGAGCTGCCCTGCGCGCCACGCCCACGGGGAGCGCCACTCGTGGAAGTCGACCGAGGAGTTGCCGGGCCGCGCCTCGGGTTCCGGGGAACCGCTCGCGGGCGTCACCGTCATCGAGGTCAGCAGCGCCGTTCCGGTCAGCCCGGCCAGGGCCAGCCGCAGCCAGCGGATCGAGTGGTTCGGCATCGCACGCTCCCGCGGTCGCTCGTGGGTGGTCTCGTCGGTCAGGCGGTGGTGGGCCAGGATCGTCCGGCCGCACTCTCATGGTGACCGCGGTCGACGGCGGTCACCAGGTACGTATAGGTGACGCCGGGGCGGGCCGAACGGTCGAGGAACACCGCGCCACCACTGGCGTCCGCGCGCACGGTGTCGATCATGGCGGCGCAGCCGCGCCGTTCCGCGCGGTAGATCGCATAGTAGGTGGGCGGCAGGCCGAGGGGGCTGATCCGCACTTGAACGCCGCCGTCGACGCGGGACGTGGTGGGGGAGGGCGGCCACGGCCGTCCCCAGTCCGGCACGGTCTCGCGCGAGGGCGCCAGTGCCGGCAGGCGGTGGATGTCGTTGATCAACCGATCCCGGAAGCCCAGCGGGTTGGCGAGCACGCTGTGGATCTGGAAGTAGATGTGGCCTGACACCTCTGGTACGGCTGAGGAAAGCCTGATCTGGCGCGGCATCTCCTCCGGGTCCGTCCACTGTGGAGCGGTCGAGCTGCCGATCCGGTACGCGGCCTGGCCGAGGTACAGCGCGACGCCGGTGCCCCGGACCTCGCGGCTCCACCAGTCGACGAGCTTCGCGTAGTCGGCGGCCGGGAACCCGATGTGCCAGTAGATCTGCGGTGCCACGTAGTCGATCCAGCGCTGCCGGACCCACTTCCTGGTGTCGGCGTGGAGGTCGTCGTAGGTCTGCACCCCTGCGGTGGTGTCCGAGCCCGCCGGGTCTGTCTTCCCGTTGCGCCACACCGCGAACGGGCTGACGCCGAAGCTCACCCACGGCTTCGCCGCCTTGATCTTCGCGGAGAGCCCGGAGACCAGGCGGTCCACGTTGTCCCGCCGCCACGCGGCACGGTCGGGGAAGCCCGCGCCGTTCTCCTCGTACGTCTGGTCGTCGTCAAGTCGTTGTCCCGCAACGGGATACGGGTAGAAGTAGTCGTCGAAGTGCACGCCGTCGATGTCGTAGCGGCGCACCACGTCGACGACCACCTTCTCGACGAGCTCGCGCACCGCCGGGATGCCGGGGTTGTAGTAGAGCCCGCCGCCGTAGCGCAGGACCCACTCCGGGTGCAGCCGCGCGGGGTGGTTCGGCGCGAGCTTGGTGAGGTCGTCGTTCTTGCTGATCCGGTAGGGGTTGAACCACGCGTGGAACTCCAGGTTCCGCGCGTGCGCCTCAGCGACGGCGAAGGCGAGCGGGTCCCACCCGGGGTCCTTGCCCTGCGCTCCGGTCAACCAGTGCGACCACGGTTCGAACTCCGACGGGAAGAACGCGTCGGCGGTCGGCCGGACCTGGACGAACACGGCGTTCGCCCGCACGCGCCGCGCGCCGTCGAGCAGGTCGCGGTACTCGGTCCGCACGCGCTCCGAGGGCAGTCCGGGCGCGCTCGGCCAGTTGATGTTGCCGATGCTGGCGATCCACAGCCCGCGCAGGGCCTTCGCGGGCGCCGGGCAGGCGACGGTGCCGGATTCCGCCGCCGAGGCGGGGTTGACCAGCACCGCGCTCATCGTGAGCGCGGCCAGCAGAGCCCTCAGCGCGCGGCGCCAACCCATGCTCGACCCTCCGACTGCGTCGTCTTCGAGATTGTCAGCGATTTTCGTGATCACGGGCCGACTTGTAAATGCCTGCCCGACGGTTGGGTCCGACCGGCCCAACCGTGCCGCCGTCCCCTTGTTCCCGGCTTGTCGCCCGATCAACCCAGGACTAACCCAAGGACGTCAGCGCTGCCGTCAACTCCGAAGCCTTGTCCTCGGAGCCGAGCTCCCGCCAGAGCTGCCGAGCGAGCGCCATGTGCGTGCGGGCCGGGTCGATCCGCCCGGCGGCCTGGTGCAGCTCGCCGAGGGACTGCGCGGTGCTCGCCTCGCCCCGCCGGTCCCCGATCCGCCGATGCCCCTCCAGCGCGGCCCGCAACAGCGCCGCCGCCCTCGGCTCGTCGCCGAGCCGCGCGTGCATCTCGCCGAGCTGCTGGCGCGCGTAGACCTCGCCCTGGGTGTCGCCGATCGCCTCGAAGACGCCGAGCGCGCGCTCGGTCTCGGCCACCGCCGCCGACGTGCGGCCGAGGGTGAAGTGCAGCTTGCCCAGCTCGTGCAGCACGTGCGCTTCGCGGTGCCGGTCGGCCAGCGCCCTGGACAGCCGCAACGCGGAGGAGAACTCGCCGAGCGCCGCCGCGTGCCTGCCCGCCGCGAGCTGGATCACGCCGAGCACGTTGCGCGCGTAGGCCTCGCCGTGCCGGTCCCCGGCGTTGACGAACATCTGCAACGCGGCGGTGCAGTTGCGCAGCGCGTCCTCGGTGTTGCCGAGCACCCGGTCCACCGCGGCCAGCCCGGACACCGCGATCGCCGCGCCGTGCTCGTCGCCGACGGCGTCGAACAGGCCGCGCGAGCGCTGGAACTGCTCCACCGCCTCGGGGTAGCGGTCCTGGTAGAGCGCGAGCTGGCCGAGCCCTCGGCGCAGCACCGCCTCGCCCCAGCGGTCCCGGTCCTCGGTCACGCCGACCAGCGCGGCGTCGTGCGTGCGCCGCCACTCGTCGAAGTGACTGCGCAGGTCGAACCACGGCACCAGGCACGCGGCCAGCTCCTGCGCGGCCCCGCGCGGACTCTGCTCGACCGCGGCGACCAGCGCCTGCGTCTCCGCCGTCAACCAGCCGACCGGATCAGCGGTCACCAGGCGCAGGACGGCGGCCTCGGGACTCCACCGGGGCGCGGCGCCCGTCGCCGGGGCGAAGATGCTGGTCGGCAGGTGCGCGCAAGCCCGCTCGGCCAGCGTCAGCCAGCCCCCGGCCACGCGCTCCAACGCCGCGTCGCGCTCCTCGGCCGGGTCGGCGCGCACCATCTCCCGCGCGTAGACCCGCAGCAGGTCAGCCATGGCGTAGCGCGGCTGGCCCGAGCAGTCCACCCCGGCAAGGCGCAGCAGGTTCGCGTCGACGAGCTGGTCGAGCACGTCCTCGTAGTCAGCGCTGCCGGAATCCCCCGAGCCGAGCAACGCGCCGATCACCCATCCCGGCTGCGAAGGCCCCTCCAGCAGGCCGAACAACCGCATCGCCCGCGCCGCCGCGGGAGCGAGACCGCGATAGCTGAGGTCCACGCTCGCCCGCACGCCCAGCTCACCCAAGCGCAGTTCGTTCAACCGTCGCGACTCGTCGTCCAGCCGGTCCGCCAGCACGCGCAGCGGCCAACCCTGCCGCCCCGCGAGCTTCGCGCCGGCGATCCGGATCGCCAGCGGCAGGTGCCCGCAGGCCGCCAGCAGCCGGTCGCACGCCTCGTCATCAGTGTCCACGCGGTCCCGCCCGGCGATCGAACCGAGCAGCGTCACCGCTTCGGCCGGGGAGAACACACCCAGCTCGACCTGGTGCGCCCCGGGCAGCTCGGCGATGCGCGAGCGGCTGGTCACCAGCACCGCGCTGCCCGCCGTCGCCGGGAGCAGCGGCCGCACCTGCGCCGCGTTCACCGCGTCGTCGAGCACCACCAGCATCCTGCGGTCGGCCAGCAACGACCGGAACCGCGCGGCCCGCTCGTGCGCGCCCTCCGGCACCGCAGCGCCGGGCACTCCGAGCGAGCGCAGCAGCTCGGCGAGCACGGCGGCGGGGTCGCGCGGCGTGCGCGAGGTCCCGCCGAGGTCGACGTGCAGCTGGCCGTCGGGGAAGCGCGAGCGCAGGCGGTGCGCCGCGTGCGTGGCCAGCGTGGTCTTGCCCATGCCGGGAGCCCCGACCACGATCGCGATCGGCATCCGGTCCGGCTCGGCCAGCGTCCCGAGCAGCTCGGCCAGCTGCTGCGTGCGGCCGGTGAAGTCCGGGGTGTCCGGGGGCAGCTGGCAGACGTGCTGCGGCTCGACCTCCACCGCGCCCGGCTCCTCGGCCCGCTCCCCGCTGAGCACCAGCCGGTGCACGTGGCGCAGCTCCGGCCCCGGCTCCACGCCCAGCTCGTCGGCCAGCCGCCGCCGCACCACCGTGTAGGCGTGCAGCGCCTCGGCCCGGCGCCCGCTGCCGTGCAGCGCCAGCATCAGCTGCCGCCACAGCTCCTCGCGGAACGGGTGCTCCTCCAGCAGGGCCTGCAACTCGGAGATCGCGTTGGTGTACTCGCCCGTGGCGACCTGCAACGCCAGCCGCTCCTCGGTCGCGGCCAGCCTGCGCTCGGCGAGCCTGCCCAGCGCGGACTGCCACCCCGGGCTCGCGGGCAGGCCCTCCAGCGGACGTCCGCGCCACAGCGAACCCGCCTGCCGCAACAGGTCCAGCGCGCGCTCCGGTCGCCCGGTCGAGCGGTCCCGCTGCGCCTGCTCCACCAGCTGGTCGAAGCGCAGCAGGTCCAGCTCCTCCGGCTCGACGTGCAGGCTGTAGCCCGAGGTCAGCGCCCGGATCCGGTCCTCGTTGCGATCCCCGTGCCCGTCGGTGCCGCCGCGCAGGCCCGCGCGCAGCGTGCTGACGTAGGTGCGCAGGTTCGCCACGGCCGAGCGCGGCGGGGCGTGCGGCCACAGCACCTCGACCAGCACGTCGGTGGACACCAGCCGGTTGGGGTTGAGCAGCAGGCTGCCCAGCAGCATCCTCGGCTTGGCGCCGCCGAGGGAGAGCACGCGCCCGCCAGCGGAGACCTCCAGTGGTCCGAGGACCCGGAAGCTCATCTCGGTCGTGCTCATGGCCCCACCGCCCCGCGCCGCAGTTCGTAACGGGAGTTGTACGTCGTCACGGGCCCTTCTGGTTGCTCGCTCGCAAACCTTTTCAGCCGGGTGGCCGTTCGGTCCAGTTCAGCGTGCACCAAGCGGCTCAGTGCGCCCGGTCACACCAGCGTGGCACAAGGCCCCGACAGTTCACTGCGCGCCTCCCGGGGTAAGGCGGCCGTCCGGGTTAACGGCGAGTAAGTAAGGGCTCCGCGCCGGGAACTTACGTGATCATCCGATGCCGCCATCCCGGCCTTACGGCGAATCTCGTCCTCACACCAGGAGAAGAGGACGAAGAAGATGAACCACTACATCGGTCACGACGCCATCAACGCCGAAATCGACTACCGCAGGGAGCGCCTCGCCGAGGCCAGGGGCAACGCCTACCGCAGCACCTTCGCAAGCTGGTGGCAGCACCTCGCGGACACGCGAACTACCGCGGCGCGTGCGCGCGCCGACGCGAAGCGGGACGGCTCACCCGCAATTCGGCCGCGCAGTGTCTGACCCCTGTGCGAGCATCCTGGATGTGTCGCGCCTAGGGTCCGGAATTCCGCTGGTGGGGCGCAGTTCGCAGCTACGGCGACTGCGCTCCGCCCTCCAGCAAGCCCAACGCGGGACGGCCGCCGCCGTCCTGCTCGCGGGCGACGCCGGGGTCGGCAAGTCCAGGATGGTGGCGGAGCTCTCCGAGCGCGCCGCCACCGACGGCGCCAGGGTGCTCGTCGGCCGCTGCCTGGACGCCGGGGAGACCGGCCTGCCCTACCTCCCCTACGTGGAGCTGCTCGGCCAGCTCGGCGAGGACGAGGTGCACCTGGTCAAGGCCCGCCCCGCGCTCGGCAGGCTGGCCCCGGACATGGTCGAGGCCCCGCCGCACGTCTCCGGCGCCGACCGCAGGGTCGAGCAGGACCTCGGCCAGCTCCAGCTCTTCGACGCCGTGCACGGACTGATCACCGAGCTGGCCACGACCAGCTGCGTCGTCGTGGTGCTGGAGGACCTGCACTGGGCCGACAGCTCCACCCGCTACCTCACCTCCTTCCTGCTCTCCCGGCTGCGCTCCCAGCGCGTGCTCGTCGTGGCCACCTACCGCACCGACGACCTGCACCGCAGGCACCCTCTGCGGCCGTTGCTGGCCGAGCTGGTCCGGCTGCCCGCCGTCGAGCGGCTCGACCTGGCCCCCTTCGACGCCAAGGAGGCCCGCTCCTTCGTCTCCCAGCTCGCCGAGCACGACCTGCCCGAGGACAAGATCGCCGAGATCGCGGCGAAGTCCGAGGGCAACGCGTTCTTCGCCGAGGAGCTGGTCGCGGCGTGGGCGGGCTCGGACTCCTGCCGCAACATGCCCACCGGCCTCGCCGACGTGCTGCTGGCCAGGGTCGAGGCGCTCAGCCCGCACGCGCAGCAGGTGGTCAGGACCGCCTCCGTGGCGGGCCGCTGGGTCCGGCACACCCGCTTGCAGGAGGTCTCCGACCTCGTGGAGGCCGACCTGGAGGCGGCGCTGCGCGAGGCCGTCGCCCACCACGTCCTGGTCTTCAGCGAGGGCGAGGAGCGCTACGTCTTCCGGCACGCCCTGCTGCGCGAGGCCGTCTACGGCGACCTGCTGCCCGGCGAGCGCGTCCGGCTGCACAGCGCCTACGCCAAGAACGCCGCCAGCACCCTCGACAAGCGCGGGTCCGCCTCGGCGCTGGCCCACCACAGCCTGGAGAGCCACGACCTGCCGCGCGCGCTCTCCGCCTCGGTGCGCGCCGCGTCGGAGGCCAAGGCATCCGGCGCCTACGCCGAGGCGCTGTACTACTACGAGCAGGCCCTGAAGCTCTGGCAAGCGGTTCCCGAGCCGGAGACCGTCGCAGGGACGGACGAGCTGAGCCTCACCAGGAAGGTCGCCTACATGGCCTCCCAGGCCGGGGAGGTGGATCGCGCGGTCGCCTACGCCCGCTCGCTGGTCCGCCTCGCCGAGCAGGGCAGCGACAACGACGTCACCGCGGACTCGCTGCGGATGTACGCCCAGTACCAGCTGTGGGCCGAGGCGAAGCTGTCCATCGCCGCCGACGCGATCGAGCGGGCGTGGGAGCTGGTCCGCGACGAGCCCGACAACGGCGTGAAGGCGTGGGTGCTCTCGGTGCGCTCGCGCGTGGCCACGCACATGGACGTGCCGGACGAGGTGGCGATGGGCTACGCCGAGGAGGCGCTGCGCGTGGCCAAGGCCGCGGGCGCCCCGGGCGCGGAGGCCGACGCGCAGATCTCCCTGGCGATCTTCGACGAGTACGCCGCGCGGCCGGAGAAGGCCCGCGAGCGGCAGCTGATCGCCCGGGACCGCGCGGTGGAGGCCGGAGCGCTCTCGGTGGAGCTGCGGGCCTGGTACAACCTCTGCGTCAACCTCTACGACCAGGGCGAACTGACCCGCGCGCTGACCATGATCGACGAGGGCGCCGCGCGCGCCGAGCAGGTCGGCCTCACCTGGAGCGTCTACGGCCTCGAAGTGCGCCTGCTCCAGGTGGTCGTGCGCTACATGCTCGGCGACTGGGACGGGGCCGAGGCCGCCGCCGAGCTGCCCGGTCGCGCGGTCCCCGACCTCGCCGCCGCCGAGGTGGCAGCGGCCGACCTGCACGTGAAGGTCGGCAGGGGGCGTTACGCCGAGGTCCGCTCGATGCTGCGCCAGTTCGGCGAGCAGTGGCGCCGCGACCCGCTCACCCTCGTGCTGATCGACCCGTGCGTGACCGAGATGGAGCTGTGGCGCGGTCGCCCCGCCGAGGCCGCCGCGCGGATCGAGAACGCGCTGCGCGTGCAGCGCGAGTACGACGAGTGGGGCCCCCGCGGCATCTGGCTCGGCACGCTCGGCGTCGTCTGCTACACCGAGCTGGCCAAGCAGGCCCGGCAGCGCGGCAACACCGAGGCCGAGCAGGACGCGGTCGCCTCGGGCATGGAGATGCTGGAGTTCGTCCGCGACACCGTCCGCCTCGGCCGCCCGCGCAGCGGTCAGCTCGGGCCGGAGGGGCGGGCGTGGGTGGCCAGGGCCGAGGCCGAGGCGCTGCGGCTGCGCGGCAGGAACGACCCCGAGGCGTGGCGCGAGGCCGTGCGCGCCTTCGGCTACGGCCACGTCTACCAGGAGGCCGTAGCCCGGTGGCGGCTCGCCGACTCCCTGTTGCAGGCGGGCGACCGCGAGGGCGCGACCACCGAGCTGTGCCTGGCCTACGAGGTCGCCGACCGGCTCGGCGCCGTCCCGCTGCGCGACGCGCTGCGCCAGTTCGCCAAGCGCGGCAGGCTGCCCCTGGGCGAGGCCGTGCCCGCGCAGGAACGCCCGGTGGTCAACCCGCTGACCCCGCGCGAGCGCGCCGTGCTCGACCTCGTGGCCAAGGGCAACACCAACCGCCAGGTCGGCGAGGCGCTCTACATCAGCGAGAAGACCGTCAGCGTGCACCTCACCCGCATCATGGCCAAGCTCCGCGCGGGCAGCCGCACCGAAGCCGTCGCCGCCGCCTACGAACGCCAGCTCCTCACCTGACCCCCAGCCCCGTTTTCATCAGTCCGCGCTGAAGAGGTTGAGGCTGAACGCGTTGAGTCGTGGCCGCGCTGAGGTGGGGCGCGGTTGGCGGTGATCGACAGCGGGGTTTGCTGGTCTTGAAGACTGCTGAACCCGGCGGAGAGCTACTTGGCGTCGGCGTAGCAGTCGACGATCTTGGCCTCCAAGGGGAAGCGCACGGGGGTGTCGCCGAAGAGCAGCCGGGTCGCGGTGACCGCCGCGTCGTGCACGGCGGTCACGACCTGCTCGGCGACGCCTTCCGCGCAGTGCACGATCACCTCGTCGTGCTGGAAGAAGACCAGCTCGGCGTCGCCCAGCTCGTGCAGGGTGGCGCGGAGGCTGGCCAGCATCGCCAGCGCCCATTCCGCCGCCGTCGCCTGCACCACGAAGTTGCGGGTGAACCGACCTCGGGCGCGCGCTGCCGAGAGGGCCTTGCGGTCGTCGCCGGCCGCCGTCTCGAACGCGGGCTCGGAGCCCTCCAGCGACACCGACACCGACCCGGGCGGGCACGTTCTGCCGAGGTAGGAGCGCACCAACGCCCCGCTCTCGCCGAGCTGCGCGGCGTGCTCCACGTAGTTCATCGCTGCGGGGAAGCGTTGGCGCAGCGTGGCCAGCAGTGGGCCGATCCCGCCGGAGGTCTGGCCGTAGAGCGCCCCGAGCATGCCCAGCTTCGCCCGCGCGCGGTCCCCCTCGAAGGCGTCGGCGGCCAGCGCCGCGTACAGGTCCCCGTCCCCCGCGGCCGCCGCGAGCCGGTGGTCGGCCGCCATCGCCGCGAGCACCCGGGGTTCGAGCTGGCTGGCGTCGGCGGCGACGAGCTTCCACCCCTCGTCGGCGATCACCGCGCCGCGCACCTTGCGGGGGATCTGCAACGCCCCGCCGCCGCGGGTGGCCCACCGCCCGGACACCACGCCGCCTGCGACGTACTCCGGCCTGAACCGTCCACTGTGGACCCACGAGGCGAGCCAGGACCAGCCGTGCGCCACGTGGATGCGGTAGAGCTCCTTGTACTCCAACAACAACGGCACCGCGGGGTGGTCGACCTCGCGCAGCACCCACGAGCGCGTCGAGCTGAGCTTGACGCCTGCCCTGGCGAACGCGCGCAGCACCTCGGCGGGGGAGTCCGGGTGCATCCGGTGGTCGCCGAAGGCCTGGCTGATCCGCTCGGCCAGCTCGCCCAGCCTGCGCGGCGGCGCACCGGCCGCCGAGCGCGAGCCGAGCATCTCCACCAGCAGCGCGTCGTGCACGTCGGCCCGCCACGGCAGCCCGGTCGCGCCCATCTCCACCGCGATCAGCGCTCCGGCCGACTCCGCCGCCACCAGCAGCCGGAACCGCGCGGGCAGCGCCACCTCGCCGATCCGCCGCTGCTGGTCGGCGTGCACCTCCACGAGCGCGTCCAGCGGGTCCACCCCGCCCGGCAGCGCCGCCTCACCGGTCTCGAACAGCGTCGGCTGGAGCTCCTTCGTCCTGGCGGGCGGGTCCGGCGGCACCGGCCAGCCGCGCAGCCTGGCCAGCGCAGCGCCCAGCCCCCTCGGCTCGCCCCACCGGCCCGCGTGACCGCTGAGCAGCGCCTCGGTCAGCTCCACGTCGTGGCAGCGGTCCACCCGCACGCCCGCCGCCAGCAGCTTCGGGTAGGTCTCCGCCGTGCTCGCCCACACCCAGCGCGGCCGGTCGGCGCGCTCCCGCTCGCGCACGGCGGCCACCGCGTCGGGCACGCGCAGCACCGGCCCGGCCGCGGAACCGTCCTCCGCGAGCGGGCACAGCACCCCGCCGCCGTCCGCAGTCACCACCAGCGCCACCCGCACACCCGGGATTGTGCGCGTCCCCACTGACACTCAGCCCCCGCGACGCCGTGAACCGTCGGGGGAGTGACCTAGTGTGGTGACACGGAACTTGGTCGGTCCCCCGAAGCAACCTTCTGGGCGCCTGAGGCGACCTATACATGGGGGAGAGTCGATCCGCGCCGCCCGAACGGGGCGTGCCTGCCGGTGCTCGGCCCTGCAAGCAGGTTTCCGGCCGCGAGGCGGCGGAGACCAGGAGCAGTCGTGGAAGGGGTTGTCGAGAAGTGGTTGCCTCCCGCGTGACGGGACTGGCGAAGTTGATCGGGTTGTGCGTCGTGGCCGGGGTCCTGGTCGCGGCGATGATGTTCCCCGTCATCGGGGGCGTCGGCCTGATGTCCAACCGCGCCAGCGAATCCGTTGACCAGATCTCCGCCGACCTGGTCAGCGTCGACCCGCCGCAGGTGACCTCGGTGCTCGACAAGAACGGCAAGGTCATCGCCTCGCTGTTCGAGCAGGACCGCACCATCGTGCGCAGCGAGGACATCTCGCCCAACATGAAGGCCGCGATCGTCGCCGTCGAGGACCGCCGCTTCTACGACCACAACGGCGTGGACTGGCAGGGCATCTTCCGCGCCGCGGTGGACAACGTGGTGCAGGAGGGCGACGGCGGCGGTGGCTCCTCGCTGACCCAGCAGTACGTCAAGAACTACCTGGCCTACGTGGTCGCCAAGACCGACGACGAGCGGGAGAAGGCCACCGAGCGCAGCATCGCGCGCAAGCTCCGCGAGGCGCGGATCGCGCTGCAGCTGGAGCGCGAGGTGAAGAACAAGGACGAGATCCTCACCCGCTACCTCAACATCGTGCCCTTCGGCGGCCAGATCTACGGCGTGGCCAGCGCGGCGCGCACCTACTTCAACACCTCGCCGAAGGACCTGACCATCCCGCAGGCCGCCTTCCTCGCGGGCCTCGCCAACCAGCCCAGCAGGCTCAACCCGGTGAACAACCCCGAGGGCGCGGTCAAGCGGCGCAACTGGGTGATCGACAAGATGGCCGAGAACAAGGCGTTCCCGATCGCCGACCCGGCCAAGCTCAAGCAGGAGATCGACAACCTCAAGGCCGCCGAGCTGGGCACGCAGAACCCGCTGCGCACCCTGTCCAACGGCTGCGTCGGCACCGGCGGCGGCAACGTCAACGGGTTCTTCTGCGCCTACGTGATCGACTACCTGCAGAAGGCGGGCATCCCGCTCGAGCAGGTCAAGCGCGGCGGCTACACGATCAAGACCACCCTGGACCCCGTCGCCACCGAGGCGGCGAAGTCGGCCGCCGAGGGCGAGGTCTCCAAGACCACCGACGGCATCGCCAACGTGATCGCGGTGGTGCAGCCCGGCAAGGACAAGCACCGCGTCGTCGCGCTCGCGGCGAACCGGGACTACGGCACCAAGCAGGACCTCGGCCAGACCTCCTACCGGCTGCCCAGCGACGTCGCCCGCTTCGGCGCGGGCTCGATCTTCAAGGTGTTCACCGCCGCCGCTGCCATGGAGGAGGGCAAGGCGGGCATCAACACCAGCATCCCGACCCCGCCCACCTACACCTCCCCGGTCTACAAGAACGGCGGTCGCGGCTACACCGTCAAGAACGCCGGTGACTACGGCGAGGCGATGTCGCTGCAGCAGGCGCTCGCCATGTCGCCGAACACCGGCTTCATCTGGCTGGAGGAGCGCGCGGGGCTGGGCAACGTCGTCGACATGTCGATCAAGCTGGGCCTGCGCACCAGCATGCAGGGCGTGAACAACGCGGGCACCAAGCCCAACCCGGACAGCAAGAACCGGCAGTACAAGCTGACCCAGGAACAGCTGATCAAGCAGGACAACTCCGGCTCGTTCACCCTCGGCGTGACCCCGGTCAGCCCGCTGGAGCTGGCCAACGTCGGCGCCACGCTGACCTCCGGCGGCGTCTGGTGCCCGCCGAGCCCGATCGAGCAGGTCCTCGACCGCGCGGGCAAGCCGATCCCGGTCAAGGAAGCCCCGTGCGAGCAGGTGGTCAGCCCCGAGCTGGCCAACAGCATGGCCCAGGCGCTGAGCAAGGACGACCAGGGCAACGGCACCTCCGCCGCGGCCGCGCGCGCCGCAGGGTGGGACCGGCCGATGCTCGGCAAGACCGGCACCACCCAGGACCACAAGTCCGCTGGCTTCCTCGGCGCCACCCCGCAGTACTCCGGCGCGGTGCTCACCTTCAGCGACAGCGACTCACCGCGCCCGATCTGCGATGGCAGCCAGCCCACGCTGTGCCGCAACGGCAACATCTACGGCGGCAAGGTCCCGGCGCGAACGTGGTTCGAGGCCATGAAGAAGATCCACAAGGACAAGAAGCGCGAGGAGCTGCCCCCCGCGTCCCCGCAACACATGAGCTAGCCCCACCTCTCAACCCCCTGCCACCACCTGGCGGGGGGTTGAGCCGTCTTCAAGACCCCCGAACCCCGCCGGGCCAGGCCAGGGGTTTGCTGCGGTTGGAGACCGCTGAGGTGGGGGTTCGGTGTACTTGAAGACGCGCAAACCTGGCTGAGCAGCGCGCGGGGTCTTGGCGACGGTGGACCCCGGAGTGGGAAACGGGCCGCGCCGGGGGTCTCCTCCCAGAAACCCCGGCGCGGCCCGGTTCGCGGTGTCAACGCCTGTGGGGCTCGACGTCGTCCTTTCTATGCTCCGTCGCACGTCACCGGGCGCGCCGAACGGGTTAACGCCTGGGGCGGATGCCGGTCAGGTCAGGTGGAGTTCAGCCACGGCGGGCGCAGCGACAGCAACCGCATGGTCACGGCGTCCAACTGGAACTGCGCGTCGCGGCGCAGCGCGTCCTGGGCGGGGCGCACGCGGCGCTTGCCCTCGAAGTACACGCCGTTGACGTCCTGGCGCGTGGTGGCCGCGTGCAGGACGTGGTCGGCCCCGGCCGCCGGAGGTGCTCCGGAGAAGCCGAAGGTGGCGCGCAGCAGCTTCGTCTCGATCGCCCCGGGGTCCACGCTCACCGCCGACACTCCGGTGCCCTCCAGCGCGGTGGCCAGCGAACACGTGTGCACGGCGAGGGCCAGCTTCGACCGCGCGTAGGCGACCTTGGGGTGCTGCGGCACGCTCGGCCACGTGGTCGGCCAGGCGAAGCGCACGGAGCGGTGCTGCGCGCACGACAGGTTGACGATCTTGCTGGCGCCGCTGCGGGCGAGCACCTCGAACAGCTTCGCGGTGAGCAGCACCGGCGCCAGGTAGTTCACCTGGAACGCGGGCTCGTGGCCGTCCCGGCTGCTCACCCCGGGCCGCCCTCCGGCGACGGCGGCGTTGTTGACCAGCAGGTCCAGCACCTCCAGCCGGTCGCGCACGGCCTCGGCCATCCGCTCGACCTGGGCGAGGTCGGTGAAGTCGGCCAGCAGCGGCACCACGGTGGTGCCGGGGTTGGCCGGGGCCAGCTCCCCTGCGAGCTCCTCCAGCGCGTCCTGCCGCCTGCCGTGGATCAGCAGCGTGTCCACCAGACCGGCCAGCCGCCGCGCGGTCGCCCTGCCGATGCCGTCCGTCGCCCCGGTGACCAGAGCCGCCGTGATGGGGCTCATCGGCCCCGTCTTCCACACCGCGCGCCGATTTTCGGCAGGTTATCCGGAGTTGCGTCTTGCACTCCGCAACGAGCTTTTCCCGGTTTCTGGCACGTGGTTCCCGGAAAAGGCGGGAGTGGGGCGCCGGAAATGCCTCGCCGTGCCTTCCGGGAAGGTGGGACCGTGGTGGCGGCCAGCCAGGCTCCCCCGGGCCGACGGTGGGTGTCCGCGCAGGTGAGGGCCCACGTCGAGGGCTCTCCCGTTGTGGCGGCGCGACGTACCGGCAGCGTTTTCGCCGACATCACCGAACACGACTCCTGGTCGAATTGCGTGCCAGGCGAGAGGGCGGCCTCGGGACGGCCGCCCATTCCTCGGCCTGGCATCCCCTTATCGTGCTCCGTGAACCGCGTTCACGAGAACCGCCGCCGGGGTGAGCGCGAATTGGGGCCGTTCGCCTCAGTGCGAGCTACTTCGGACGGCGGCGCCGGTGAGCGGGTGGCCGAAAGCGACGGCGCCGGCCCCCGAGGTGGGGTGCCGGCGCCGTGAGTGCCGTTCGCTCAGCGCGGTTCCGCTGGCCTGGCCGCCGCGTGCACGGTCGGCGGCCACTCCTCCGCGTCGAGCAGCCCGAGGGCGTAGGCGTGCGAGACCAGCGCGGTCCTGCTGGGCGCCCGGAGCCGGCGGCGCAGCACCGCCAGGTGGTAGTCGATGCTCTGCCGGGACAGGTTCAGCGCGCGGCCGATCGCGGCGTTGGAGTCGCCGATGGCCACCCGCTCCAGCACCCTGGCCTGGACCTCGGACAGCAGCGGCGTCGACCCGGCCATGGTGGCCCAGCGCATCTGCCGCACGGCCTCCACGGCGAAGACCACCGAGGCGGGCTGGCCGTCCGGGCTGCGCGAGACCGACGCGGTGAAGCGGACCTCGACCGGGGCCTCGGTCTTGCGGTCCAGCAGCACCCGCGCGCGGTGGCTGGGGATCTTGCCGCCGAGCAGGTCGCCCCACCACGCGCCGCACTGCGGGTTGTTCCGGTTGAACAGCAGTGAGCCCGCCGTCGCGCCGCGCAGGTCGTGCAGCTGGCGGCCGAGCAGCTCGCACAGCGCCGGGTTGGCGTCGCTGACCGTGCCGTCCGGATCGCACACGAGCACCGGGATGGTCGAGCGCTCCGCGACCGCGCGGTGCCGCTCGCGCATCTGGAACAGCTCGCGCTTGGCGCGCATCTGCTCGGTCAGGTCGAGGTAGAAACCGGCGACGAAGGCCCGCCCGTTGCGCGCGCGCACCGCCGCCAGGTACCCCGCGACGTGCCGGGTGCGGCGGCTGTTGAGCCGCAGCGCGAACCGGTGCGGCCGGATGATCGTGGTCTCGCAGGCCCTGGTGAGCATCTCCGCGTCCAGCCACTGCTGCTCACCGGCGAGCGCGCGCGGACCGAACTCGTCCATCGGCGCGCCGATCATGTCCGAGGCGGAGCGGTCGTAGAGCGCCGCGTACGCCTGGTTCACCCAGCGGTAGCGGCCGTCGGGGTCGCGCACGCACACCGCGACGGGGCCGTGCGTGATCAAGTGGACGAGCAGGCGGTAGACCGCGGGCTCGTCCAGTACCGGTGTGCTGCTCTCCTTGCGTGTCACGGCGTCCATCGGGCGGCTCACCTGAACCAGCCCCCGAACCGCCGCGAGCCCCCACTCGCGCGCCGTACCAGCGTCAACGTCCTGTTGCGCGTCGACATCGCCCACCTCTTCCACGCGACTTCCCGGGTCCCACGCGACCTGGCTCGAAAGATACCGACCAACCGGTATCCAAACGCCAAGACGTCCCCGCTGTCAATCACCGTGCGTGAGTGAACGACTTCGTTATCGCAACGGGACGTGCCCGAATCGAGAAGGCGCCCGGTTCTCTGGAGGGGTCGCGGGAAAGGTCTACAGAGAAGGGGAGGTGACCCTCGGGCGCTCCAGGGTGGGCGGCTCCAGCCGCAGGTCGGCGGGCGCGCCGTCGGGGCGCAGGCCGGGCAGGAAGCAGACCCAGAGGTGGCGGATGCGCTCGATCATGTCCTTGCGGCCGGTCAGCGACTGGGCGACCAGCTGGCTGCCGGTGAACACGCCGACCAGCAGTTCGGCGGTGGCGGTGAGGTCGAGGCCGTCGCGGAGGTCGCCCTGCTCGGCGGACTGCGCCAGCAGCGCGCCCGCGGCGGAGATCCAGCCGGAGAAGGCGCGGCGGGGCTCGGGCTCGTCGAACTCGGACTCGAAGACCAGGCGGACGGCGGCGCGGATGACCGGGTCGCCGACGAGCTGGCCCGCGAACTGGAAGGACAGGTCCACCAGTGCCTGCAGCGCCCGGCCGTCACTGGTCAGCAGCAGGCTGTCCACCGAGGGCGGCCAGCCCCGGTAGTGCTCCTCGATGACGGCCAGCGCCAGCGCGTCCTTGGACGGGAAGTGGAAGTAGAGCGCGCCCTTGGTCACGCCCGCGGCCTCGCACACGTCCTGCAGGCTCGTCCCCCGGAAGCCCTTGTCGTCGAAGGTCGTCGCCGCGGCTTTGATCAGCTTGGCCCGGGTCAGCTCCGCCCGTTCCTTTTTGCGCATTGGCGCTCTCCATCATGCTAATTGGGGAAAGCTCGCATACCTACCCGTCGGTATGCTAATCGAACGCGGAAGCGTCCCCCGTCAGGGACTGAGGTGCTAGAGCGATGGCAGTGACGGTAGCGACTTCGACGGCAGTGACTTCATCCTTCACTCAGAACGTGCTCGGTTGTCGGTGTGGCCTTCTCCAATCGATACCAGATCCGCCCAGTCCGCTATTCCACAGCACGGTGGACCGCAGGCTGGTGCACCGCGCCGCCGTGCACGAGGTCCTGCTGACCGGGTGGGCCCGGACGGCGGGTGACCGCTACATGATCGGTGCTCAGTGGCCCCGTGACCATAGTTTCTACCGACCGCTGCCCACCGGGGCGCACGATCCCCTGCTGCTGCTGGAGACGGTTCGGCAGGCCGGGTTGCTCGTCGCGCACGTCGGAGCGGGCGTCGCGGTCGGCCACCACTTCGTCATGCACTCCATCGGCTACGACGTCGACGCGCGGCTGCTGCGGCTGGGCCGGGAGCCCGCGGACCTGACGATCGACGTCACCTGTCAGGTGCGCGGCCGTCGCCCGACCGGGGCGGTGCGACTGGGCATCCGCGTCCTGTTCTCCAGGGACGGCGAGGTGCTCGGATCAGGCACGGGGGAGATGACCTGCCTGCCGGAGGCGCTCTACCGGAACCTGCGGGCGAGGTCCCTGCCGGGGGAGGCGGTGGGCGAGACCGCCGACCTGCCCCCGGTCGAGCCGCGCCGGGTCAACCGGTCGCGGGAGCAGGACGTCGTGCTCAGCCCGGGAGCCGATCCGTCGACCTGGCTGGTGCGGGTGGATCGAGGTCATCCGGTGCTCTTCGACCACCCGCTCGACCACGTCCCGGGGATGCTGGTGTTCGAGGCGACGCGGCAGGCACTTGCCTACACCGGGCGGGGACTGCTGCCGCTGGGCTGCCACGCCGAACTGACCAGGTACGTGGAGCTGGACCCGCCCGCCGCCGTGGTGCTGCGGCCCGGTCCCGGTGATCCCGTGTTCGATCTCGAACAGGGCGGGAAAACCACCGGAACGGTGTCCTGGTTTATGTCCCCCGATGGCGGGTGGAGAGTTCCCAACCCGCGCTGACAAATGGTCAGGGAAGTTGATCTTCGTGTTGTTGTGATCGATTCATGTTTGCCGGTTGTGGTGAATTGTGGGTCGGCACTTCCCTGCCAATCGGAACGGGTGGACCGTTGTCGCGCGAGTCTGGAGTGGGCTACAGGGCGGAGGCGGCCAGTTCGACCGCGTCCACGGTGGTGTCGGCGTGCACGGAGAACCGGAGGTAGCCGGGACGGGCGGTGGCCACGACACCCAGCTCGCGCAGCCGTTCGGTGACCACCGACCACCTCGGCTCGTCGAGCCGGACGGAGACGATGCCCGCGCGCCGGCCCGGCTCGGCCGGGGTGAGCAGCTCCGCGCCGCAGGACAGCAGGCGTTCGACGAGCAGGTCGGCCCCGCCGGTGACGGCCTCGGCGACGGCGCGCTGGCCCGCGCGCTCCAGCTCGGTCAGCGAGGTGAGCAGACCGGTGATCGCCAGCGGGTTGAGCATCGTCATCGTGATGCGGCCCGCGTCGGCCAGCACCGGGTGCTCGGTGGCATCGAATACCGCGCGGTCCTCGACACCGGACCAACCCGTGAGGCCGCCGGTGAGCCGGTCCAGCGCTCGCGGCGACGCGGCGAACAGCGCAGCGCCCCAGCCTGAACGCAGCCACTTCTGCCCGCCCGCGACCACGACGTCGGCGAGGTGCCACGGCTGGTCGCTCACGCCGAAGCCCTGGATCGCGTCGACGACCAGCAGGCGGTCGCCGATCACCTCGCGCAGCGCGGGCAGGTCAGCTCGGCACCCCGTGCGGTAGTCCACCGCGCTGACTGTGACCGCGACCGTGTCGGGACGCAGTTCCGCCGCGACGCGCTCCGGGGAGGCGTGGCCGTCCGGGGTGTCGAGGAAGTCGACGGTGAGCCCGCCGCGCTCCTGCGCGCGCAGCCACGGGTAGACGTTGGCGGGGAAGTCGTGGCGGGGCACCAACACCCGGCCGGGGCCGTTCAGCCCGAACGCGACGTGGAAGAGTCCGGCGCTGGTCGACGGCACCAGCGTGACGCCTGCTCTGTCGAAGCCCGTCAGCTTCGCCGCGACATCGGCCGCGCGGGTCTCGCGATCGTGCAGCTCGTCGACGACACCGGGCGCGCCCGTCGCCGAGAGGCGAATCGCGTCCAGCAACGCGTCGCGCACCGGTGGCGTCGGCGGCCCGAAACGCGCGAAGTCGAGGTAGTGCGGCGCTGCGTCCGGTGGGCGCGGTACTGCGTTCAGGTTGGGTGCCGCGGTGAGGGGCGCCGACGTCGGTTCGTCCGCCGTGGTGATGGTGCGTGGACTGGGCTTTGCCGTCGGTTGGGGTCGAGGTTCCGCCTCGGCGTGGGGCGTCGGTTCCGGTTGTCCTGCGCGGCGCGGCGGGGACGTGGCCGTCGTCGGGCCGCCGGTGCCGTCGGTTGTGGTGCCGTCGGTGCTGGTGCCGCCAGCGAACGCCTCGTTTGGTGCGTTGAGGGCGCTGAACGGGTCGTTTGGTGCGCTCAACGCACTGAAGGGGTCGTTCAGGGACTTGGACGCACCAAACGGGGCGTTGGTGTGGGCGGACGTTGAGGGTGGTGCGGAGGGGGTGGTGGGGCGAGAGCGCGGGGTCGGCGGTTGGGGGTTCGAGTGCGGAGCGGGGTTGGGCTGTTGTGACACGGCGTCATCCTCATGCAGGGCGTGGGCGGAGCGCGGCGGGGACGTTCAGTGTCCTCCGTTCCGTGTCCCCGATGGTCTGATCGGGGTGGGCGGCCTCCACCTGGGGTAGGCGCGGCGCTCACCGGCTGTGTCCACTGTGGATGATCGCGGGCCGGTGGGCGGGGGTGTTCCCGATCGGACGCGTTGACCTCGCCCGGTGGCGCGCGGTTGCATGATTTCCAACCACCCGGCCGAGTCCGGGAGGAACGGACCTCACTCCCCGGCAACGGCGCCGGGGGTCGGGAGGAGGCGGCGTGGTTGCGGAGAAGCCCGTGCTCGACCGGCGCGGAGTGCTGAGGGGACTGGGCGGGCTCGGGGCCCTCGCGGCACTGGGTGCCACGCCAGGGGCCGCGGTGGCGGCCCAGCGGCGAGGGCCGCTGGACCTGCGTTTCCGCGTGACGGACCAGTTCCGGCCGTTCGCCTTGCTGGCGCCGGGCTTCGAGCAGTTCGACACGGCGACGGCGCGCGACCGTGCCGGGGTGGCGGCGCGGGGCGTGCGGATCAGCGACGGCGGAGCGGTGCGGCTGGCGGGGGACTCCCTCGTGGTCACCTCGGCGGGGCCGCGCGCGCCGTTCTGCTCGGTGCTCGTGGAGGTCGCCTCGCTCGGCGCGGACTCCAGCGCGGTGGCGGGGATTGCCTTGGACCAGGCCAATTCCGTGCTCGCGCGCTACCGCTCGGACGGCTCGGCGACGATCGAGGTCACGGTCGGCGGGAAGCTGACCATTGTGGACTCGGTGAAGCAGGTACCGCTGCGCACTCCGTTCCGATTGGCGTTCGTGCTCAACGAGAACGCGGTCACGGTGCTTGTCGACGCAACGAACACGGGCACGGCGTGGACGCCGTTGATCAGTGAGCGCGAAGGCGTCTCGGGGCTGGTCGACCTCCGCGTGCCGGACAGGTTGCGGCAGATGCGCTACGCCTTCGGCGGCTCGGGGACGAGCACGCTCGGCCGGATCCGCGCGGGGTACTTCGGCCAGGCGGGGCTGCGCGACGGGCACCTGGTGCAGACGGCTGAGGGGAAGCCGCTCATCCGGGACAACAAGGTCTACTTCACCTTCACGTGCGCTGGGCTGGGGTTCTTCCAGCAGGCGCACTGGGGGGTGTGGGCCATGGACCTCGCGAATCCGCAACGGCTGGAGCAGGTCTCGCAGCTGTTCTTCCAACGCGATGGGGTGATCGTTGGGGACCACGCCGGGCAGGTCGTGTACGACGAGCGCAGAAACCGGTACATCGTGGCGATGAGCTCTTGGGGCGACTTCGCGTTCAACGGGGTGCACGTGCGCCACGTGGAGACGGCCGCGAACGTGCTGTCCGGGGTGCACGTCCTGCGCACAGCGCGGTTCCCGCTGCCGACGGCTGTCAGCGCGTGGGACCCGTCGCTCACCAAGATCGGTGATCAGTGGCACGTGGCCTTCGTGGAGAGCCCGAGGCAGTCGCCATCCTTCGAGTTCCACCCGGCACTGGCGGTCGGACCAGTTGGTGCCGAGTACCACCAGGGCCTGAAGCTGATCGGGGCGGACACCTCGCTGGACCAGACCGAGGGCACGATCATCCAGCGCGTCGGCGGGCAGTGGTACCTGCTCGCCAGCGACGGCGATGCCCGAGAGTACCGGGTCTACGACCTCGCGATGAACCTGCTCGGCACGCTGGACGCCCCTTATCGCACCAACATTCCGCATCCGCAGCTCGTGGAGGTGCCCTTGCCCGGAGGCCCGCCGACAAGACAAACACAGTGGTGGTTGGTGACCTTTGACGGGACTCAGTACGCGGAGAGCGTCCTGGGCTACGGCGGGCACGGGGACGTGCTGGTGATGCGCGAACAGCCCGGCTGAGACGAACGGTGGAAATGGCGCGTCATGCCCGTGCTGTGACCACGTGACGCTTGACACACCGGTGGGCCGGTCCTAGCGTCCGCAGTAATCGTTTTCCCGTAACGTCCCGTTCACTTCGTCCGGTGGAGCAGGGTATGGCCAACGACGCACCGAAGCTGGTCCGGCTGACCGGCATCGGCAAGCGCTACGGCGGCGTTCTTGCCTGCCAGGACGTGGATTTCGACATCAGAGCCGGCGAGGTGCACGCGCTGCTCGGCGAGAACGGCGCGGGCAAGTCGACCCTGATGAAGATCCTGTCGGGGGACATCACCGACTACTCGGGCGAGATCGCGATCGAGGGCGAGACCGTGCGCTTCGGCGGCCCGGTCGACGCGCAGCGCGCGGGCATCGCCATGATCCACCAAGAGCTGGACCTGGTACCGGGGCTCTCCATCGCGGAGAACCTGTACCTGGGCAGGGAACCGCGCACGCGGATCGGCACGGTCGACGGCAAGCAGATGCGCGTGTGGACCGCGGACCTGTTGCGGCGCATCGGGATCGACATCGACCCGCGCCGCCCGGTCGGCGAGCTGAGGGTGGGCGAGCAGCAGCTGGTCACCATCGCCCGCGCGCTCTCCCTGGACGCCAAGGTGCTCATCATGGACGAGCCCACCTCGGCGTTGTCGACGGCCGAGGTGGAGCAGTTGTTCGGCGTCATCGACGAGCTGCGGCGCGAGGGCGCGGGCATCGTCTACATCTCGCACCGCATGGACGAGATCGGCCGCGTCGCCGACCGCGCGACGGTGCTGCGCAACGGCAGGATCGTCGAGGAGTTCGACGCCAGGAAGATGACCGCCGAGCAGGCCGCCGAGGCCATGGTGGGCCGTCCGGTGCGCACGCTCTTCCAGGCCTCCCACGGGGAAGCGGGCGAGGAGCTGCTGCGCGTGGAGAACCTCACCGTGCACCCGCGCCGTCCTCGCTCGGGCCGCAAGGAGCCCGCGGGGATCAGCCTGACGGTGCGGCGCGGGGAGATCGTCGGGCTGGCCGGACTGCTCGGGGCCGGGCGCACCGAGCTGCTGGAGACGTTGTACGGGGCGGGTTCCGCCGGTCGCTGGGACGGCCGCGTGCTCGTGGACGGCGTGGACGTGCGGCCGAGGGGTCCGCGCGCCGCGCTGGCCAAGGGCATCGCGTTCGTGCCGGAGGACCGGCGGGTCAGCGGTCTCGTGCTGGAGCACTCGGTGCTCGCGAACACTGTTCTGTCCATTGTGGACAAACTGAGGACGGCGGGCGTGGTGGTGTCGCGCCGGGCCGAGCACGAGCACGCGGCGGAGAGCGCCACACGCTTGCGCGTCAAGCTCTCCTCGCTCGCGGACCCGGTCGGCACGCTCTCCGGCGGCAACCAGCAGAAGGTCGTCTTCGGCCGGATGCTGCTGACCAAGCCGAAGCTGCTGCTGCTGGACGAGCCGACCCGCGGCGTGGACATCAACGCCAAGGCGGAGATCTACGAACTGCTCGGCGAGATCGCCGGGCAGGGCATCGGGGTGCTGCTGGCCTCATCGGAGCTGGCCGAGCTGATCGGCGTCTGCGACCGGGTCGTCGTGCTCCGGGGAGGGCGGAACGTGCGGGAACTGCGCACCAGTGAGATCGGGGAGGCGGACCTGCTCGCCGCCACCATGGGCGAGACCGCCGGGGGAGGTGTGCGATGAGCCTGCAACCCGACGTGCGCGCGAAGCGCAAGGTGGACTGGCGGGAGACGCTGTTCTCCTTCCAGAGCTTCTTCGGGCTGATCGCGGTGTTCGTGGCCGCGATCGTGTTCTCGCCGAGGCGCAACGGCGAGATCCTGTTCCTCACCAGTGACAACCTGTTCAACGTGGTGCGCGCGGTCTCCGAGATCGGCATCATCGCCATCGGGATGACCTTCGTGATCCTGGTCGGCGGCATCGACCTCTCGGTCGGCGCGGTGCTAGGGCTGTCGGCGGTGGGTTCGGCCGTGCTGCTGGTGCACGACGACCTCGGGGTGGTCCCGGCGGTGCTGATCGTGCTCGCGGTGGGCCTGGTCTTCGGTCTGCTGCAAGGGATGGCGAGCGCGCTGTTCGGCATCCAGGCGTTCATCGTGACGCTGGCGGGACTGCAGATAGCCAGAGGGCTCGCGCGGATCTGGTCCGACGGTCAGGGCGTCGCGATCGCCTACGGCGACGGGCCGAACGAGGCCCCGGTGACGTTCTCGCTGCTGGGCGAGCGCACTTTCGGTGGTGTGGTGCCGATCCCCGCGCTGATCTTCGCGGGGCTTGCCGTGCTGGCCATCCTGTTCCTGCGCACCAGCGCGTTCTCCCGGCACCTGTACGCGGTGGGCGGCAACGAGAAGGCGGCGCGGCTCTCCGGTGTCCCGGTGAACCGCGTGAAGATCATCGTGTTCGGCATCTCGGGTCTGCTGGCCGCGCTGGCCGGGATCGTGCATGCCGGGCAGCTCAACCAGGGCAGCCCCAACGACGGCGCGGGCTACGAGCTGGACGCGATCGCCGCCGTGGTGATCGGTGGCACCGCGCTCACCGGCGGCAGGGGTTCCGTGGTGGGCACCGTGACCGGTGCGCTGCTGCTGGGCGTGCTGAACAACATCCTGGCGTTGAACAACATCGACGCCAACGTGCAACTCCTGATCAAGGGTCTGGTGATCGTGGCGGCGGCCGCGTTGCAACGACTGCGGCCCACGTCATGAACCGCCTGGGGAAAGGGACTTCCGACGTGAAGAGAAGCATCGCTGCCACCGCTTGCCTGATGCTGGCGGTCACGGCTTGTGGAACCACGAGCCAGAACAGCGGCAAGGGCCCGGCGACGCCCGCCAAGTGCGAGGGACCGGGCGGCAAGTACGTCATCGGGATGAGCCAGGCCAACGTGGCCGAGCCGTACCGGCAGCGGATGGACGACGACATCCGCTCTGCCGCAGCGAAGGTGCCGCAGTTCGAGGTGAAGTTCGCCGACGCCGCGCAGGACAACGCCAAACAGGTCTCCGACGTGGAGAACTTCCTGACCCAGCAGATCAACCTGCTGATCATCAGTCCGAACGAGGCGACGCCGCTGACCGCGGTGGTGAAGAAGGCCTACGACAAGGGCATTCCGGTCCTGGTGCTGGACCGCAAGGTCGACGGCGACGCCTACACCAGCTTCATCGGCGCGGACAACCGCGACATCGGCCGCCAGGCGGGCAAGTACGTCGCAGAGAAGCTGCTTCCCAACGGCGGCAAGCTGGTCGAGCTGAAGGGGCTGCCGGGCTCCACACCCGCCCAGGAGCGCAGCGAGGGCTTCCACGAGACGCTGGGCTCCAAGGTGCAGATCGTGGCTACCGGAGTCGGGGATTGGTTGCGGGAGAAGGGCCAGCAGCAGCTGGACGCGATCCTGAAGGCCAACGCCGAGGTCGACGTCGTGTACTCGCACAACGACCCGATGGCCGAGGGCGCCTACCTGGCCGCGAAGGCGGCGGGCCGCGAGTCGAAGATCAAGTTCATCGGCATCGACGCTCTCCCGATTCCATCCGGAGGGGTGAAAGCCGTGGAGCAGGGCCGGATTTCGGCTACCTTCACCTACCCCACCGGCGGCAAGGAAGCGATCGCCGCCGCCAAGACGCTCCTGGTGGACTGCAAGCAAGTCGAGAAGAAGCAGACCCTGCCGACGCAGTTGATCACCAAGGAGAACGCCGAGCGGGTGTACCGGGAGGCGAACGGCTAGTCCCTGCTCCACGTCCTGTGAGGACATTCGCCAGTGAGGGGGCGGATCATGCGCAGACACGTCATCCACCACGATCCCGCGCGTCCGGGGTACCGGCTCCGCAAGGGACGGCACCGGACACTCCGGCTCCTCGTATCACTGGCATCCGTCGCGGCGCTGTCCTTCGCCGGCACCGCCGTGACCCCCGCGCAGGCCCAGCCACCGGCCGTTTCGGCCTTGCCCTCCGGCAAGGGGCCGGTCGGCTGGGCCACCTACCGCCAGCTGGACTCGATCGGCACGCTGCGCGGCCAGGTCGAGTCCCGGCAGTTCTCCGGCTACGACCGGACCGGCCGCAACAACGACGGGTTCGACGGGCAGTTCTCGTGCCTGCGCATGATCGGTCCGAACTGCGTGATCGCCGAGCGCTCCGGTGCCGGGGAGATCGAGTCGATCTGGTTCACCCGGGACGACGGCGTGGTGTCGCGCACCGGGTGGATCAGGATCGAGCTGGACGGCTCCACGGTGCTTGAGGCGCCGTTGCAGGACGTGGTGGACGGCAAGCTCGGAGCGCCGTTCGTGTGGCCGTTGGTGGGCAACCGCGAGGACACCTCCGGCGGCGTGGTCATCAAGGTGCCCATGCCCTTCCGGCAGTCGATGCGCGTGACAACGCAGAACAACCCGCTGTTCCAGCACGTGGTGTACCGCGCGTTCGCCGACGCCGACGGGGTGTCCACGTTCAACCGCAACGACCAGGCCAACGACGTGATCGCGAAGCTGCGTTCCTTCGGGCTCGGCGATCCCAAGCCGGCCAAGTGGAACGCGGCCAGCACACGGTCCACTGTGGACATCAACCCGGGCGCGACCGCGCGGGTCGGTGAACTGACGGGACCGGGTCAGATCAGCCAGCTGAAGGTGCGCCTGCCGCAGGTGCAGGCCAGCCCGCACGTCAACGACGACGGCAGGGCCTTCGGGCCGGGCGGTGAGAGTTCCTTCCGGGTCACCGTCGACCCGCGCAACCAGGGCGTGCGGCTGACCCGTCGCTTCGACCCGCACATCGAGATGCAGCGCGCGAGGTTGTTGGTGGACAACGCCTTCGTCGCCGACTGGTTCCACGCGCCGAAGGCTCCGCCGACGCAGTGGGCCGACCAGTCGATCGACATCGGCGCGCAGTTCACCTCGGGCAAGTCCCGGCTGAACATCCGCAACCAGTTCGTCGCGTCGTCCTTAGACTTCAACGAGTTCCGCTACGACGTGCACAGCCTGGTCAACGGGACCTGGGTGCGCACCGACGTGATGGACGTCGGGCCGGACCGCCCCGGCGAGGAGCTGACCCACGGCTACCGCGTCACGCAGCAGAAGTGGCAGGGGCGGCACTACTTCAACTACCCGTTCAACGCCGGGATGATCTCCGCGTCGGACGCGGTGCTCGCCGGTGCGCGGCTGCGGATCACCTTCGACGGCCGGACCACCGTGGACGCGCCGATCGGGGAGTTCTTCGGTTCCGGCCTCGGCGAGTACGACGCGCGGTCGCTGATGTTCTCCATGGACGCGACTCGGGACGGTTGGTACACCTCGTGGTGGCCGATGCCGTTCGCGGAGCGGGCGATCGTGGAGATCGTCAACTCCAGCGGGGTGCGGATCTCCGACGCCTCGGTGGACCTGACCTGGGCGGGTGACTCCTCGGTTCGGGACCGCTTGCGCCCCAACGGAACCCTGGGCTACTTCAACGCGACGCACCGCCAGGGGCCGACCGGGCACGCGAAGGACTGGATCTTCGTGGACACACCCGGGCGCGGGGTCTTCTACGGGGTCACGCACAGCATGCGCGGCCGTATCCCGCTCAGCGCCGAGGTTCCCCGGCTCTACCTGGAAGGCGATGAGCGCGTCTACGCGGACGGGTTGCTGACGCCGATCCAGCACGGCACGGGCACGGAGGACTTCTACGAGTCGGGGTGGTACTTCCGCACGGGCTCGTTCGCGATGCCGCTCGCGGGATACCCGGCGCACGAGGTCGGCCGGGACGGCTGCGTCTACGACTGCACGGGTGCCTACCGGTTGATGGTTCCGGATGCGATCCCGTTCAACACGGGACTGCGTTTCGGGATCGAGCACGGGCCGGTCGCCGACGTCGCCGCGGACTACAGTTCCACGGCGTACTGGTACGGCCAGTCGCGCTGGGCGCTGCGCAGCACCGACGGGCTCAACCCGAGCGACCAGGTCAGCCGCGACCAGCACAACTACCGCGCGGCCGGTGAGTCCAGCGGCACCCTCACATCGGTGTTCGAGGGCGACGACGACCACGCGACGGCGAGCGGCCGGGTCACTCACGCGACCGGCCCGATCACCTTCACCGTCGCCGTCGACCAGAACAACGCGGGCGTGCAGATCATCCGCACGGCCGACCAGGTCCGCTCCTACCAACAGGCGCGGGTGCTCGTCGACGGGCAGTTCGTCGGCGTGTGGCTGATGTCCTCCGGCAACATGTTCCAGCGGTGGCTCCAGGACACGTTCATGATCCCGTCGCGCTTCAGCTCGGGGAAGCGGACGCTGGGGATCACCCTGGAGCCGATCCCGGGCTCGCCGCCGTGGTCGTCCTCGGACTACCACATCCGCTCGTGGGTGGAACCGTTCGAGCCCGGCCGCACCGGGATGCAGCGCATCGATCCGCCCGCACTGGACTGGACCGTTCCGGACCGGGGCCCGCACGTGCTCGGACCGCGCGACCCGGTCTCCACCAAGGAAGGTCAGGTGGGCCGTTGACCCTGGCTGAGGTGTCCGCGCCGGTTCTCCCGGCGCGGACACCGGACTAGAGTGGCCGGGGTGTTCGAGCCGTACGGCCTCTCGCACGGCGTCGTCGCCGTGGTGTTCGTGGCTGTGTC
The DNA here is from genome assembly GCF_039537405.1 of Allokutzneria multivorans. NCBI lineage: Bacteria > Bacillati > Actinomycetota > Actinomycetes > Pseudonocardiales > Pseudonocardiaceae > Allokutzneria > Allokutzneria multivorans. The sequence continues at coordinate 248,611 of NZ_BAABAL010000008.1, forward strand.
CGCGCTGCTGCTGATCTTCCGCTCGGCGTGGACCAGCCGCGTGCTCGCGATCGTGATCGTGGCCGTGCAGCTGCCGTTCCAGATCCACACCATGCTGCCGGGGCAGTGGGACATCGCGTACTCCCTGCCGTTGCAGCTGTGCGATCTGGCGTTGATCGCCGCCGTCTGGGCGTTGTGGACGCACAGCCCGGGGGCGAGCGCCCTGACCTACTACTGGGGTCTGACCCTGACGGCACAGGCCCTGCTCACCCCGGCCTACCGCGGCCCGGACTTCCCCGACTGGCAGTTCCTGATGTTCTGGGGAATTCACCTGTTCACCATGTGGGCCGCGGTCCACCTGACCTGGGGCGCCGGTGTCCGGCCCGACTGGCGCGGCTACCGGCTGACCCTGGGCGTGACCGCGGTGTGGATGGTGATCACTTTGGGGTTCAACGCGGTGGCCGGTGCCAACTACGGGTTCCTCAACGCCAAGCCGAGCGGCTCCGTGCTGGACCTCTTCGGTCCTTGGCCGCTCTACCTGGTGGTCGCCGCCCTGCTGCTGGCCGGGGTCTGGGCACTCATGACCGCGCCCTTCACCCGCTCCTCTCGCTGAGCCTTTCCCTGCCCTGCCTCGCTCCAGAGATGGGATCGTCATGCGCAAGAAGCGTCGTCCCTTACTGTCCGCACTCCTGCTCGCGGTCGTCGCCATGACGGCCGCCCTTGAGATCACCGCACCCGAGATCGCAGCCCAGAACGCCCCCTCCGACAAGGGACCGTTGGGCTGGGCCAGCTACCGCCAGCTCGACGGCATGGCCGCGCTGCGCGGTGCTTCGGAAACCCGCCAGTTCTCCAGCTACGACCGCTCCGGCCGCAACAACGACGGCTTCGACGGGAAGTTCTCCTGCCTGCGCCAGGACGCGAACGGCTGCGTGATCGCCGAGCGCACGGGGGCCGGTGAGATCGGCTCCATCTGGTTCACCCGCGACGAGGGCGTTGTGTCGCGCACCGGGTGGATCAAGATCGACCTCGACGGACGGACCGTGCTCAACGCGCCGCTCCAGGACGTGGTCGACGGCAAGCTCGGAGCGCCGTTCGTGTGGCCCTTGGTGGGCAACCGCGACGACACCTCCGGCGGCGTGGTCATCAAGGTGCCCATGCCCTTTCGCAAGTCGATGCGGGTCACCACGCAGAACAACCCGTTGTTCCACCACGTGGTCTACCGGAGTTTTCCTGACGCGGTAGGAGTTCCCGCGTTCGACCCCGCTGACCGTGCGCTCGATGTGGTGGAGAAGCTGCGGTCCTTCGGCCTCGCCGACCCGAAGCCCGCGCGTCCGGGCTCGCACACGACGCGGTCCACTGTGGACATTGAGCCCGGTGCGACCGCGCGCATCGCTGAGCTTTCCGGTCCTGCGCGGATCAGTCAGCTGCGCGTGCGGTTGCCTGACGTGGTGCCCGGTCCCGCTGTCGACGACGATGGGCGGGCCTTCGGCACGGGCGGCTTCAGCGCGTTCACCGTTGCGGTGCACCCGCGCAACTCCGGCGTTCGGGTGACACGGCGCTTCGATCCGGAGATCGAGAAGCAGCGGGCGAACCTGGTCATCGACGGTCGCGTTGCCGGGCAGTGGTACCACGAGTCCAAGATCGGTCCGATGACGTGGGCGGACCAGACGCTCGACGTGGCCGCCTCCTTCACGGCGGGCAAGTCGAAGATCGTGGTGCGCAACGAGTTCGTGTCGTCCACTGTGGACTACAACGAGTTCCGGTACGACGTGCACAGCCTGGTCGACGGCTCGTGGGTGCGCACGGACGTGGTGGACCTGGGCCAGAACCACCTCAGCACCGAGGCCGCGCACGGCTATCGCGTCGAGAAGCAGGCGTGGCAGGGCAGGCGGCACTTCTACTACCCGATCGACCCCGCGCTGGTGACCGCCTCCGACGAGGTGCTCGCGGGGGCTCGTCTGCGGATCAGCTTCGACGGGCAGACCACCGTGGACGCGCCGATCGGGGAGTTCTTCGGTTCCGGCCTCGGCGAGTACGACGTGCGCTCGCTGATGTTCGCCATGGACCCCGGTAAGGACGGTTGGTACACCTCGTGGTGGCCGATGCCCTTCGCCGAACGGGCCGTGGTGGAGATCGTCAACGGCAGCGGGCGGCGGATTCCCGGTGTCGCGCTCGAAGTGACGTCGGCGGCTGATCCGACGGTCGTGACAGCGTTGCGCGCCACTGGTTCGCTGGGCTACTTCAACGCGACGCACAGGCGTTCGGCCACGGAGAACGGCAACGACTGGCTGTTCATGGACGCTTCGGGGCGTGGGGTGTTCTACGGCGTCACGCACACCATGCGCGGCAAGCTCCCGCTGGCCGTCGAGGTGCCCCGGTTGTACCTGGAGGGCGATGAGCGGGCCTACGCGGACGGGCTCCTGACTCCGATCCAGCACGGCACGGGCACGGAGGACTTCTACGAGTCCGGGTGGTACTTCCGTACCGGCGCGTTCGCGATGCCGTTGGCGGGCTACCCCGCGCACGAGATCGGCGGCGACGGCTGCCAGTTCGACTGCACGGGTGCCTACCGGTTGATGGTTCCAGATGCGATCCCGTTCCACACCGCGCTGCGTTTCGGCATTGAGCACGGGCCTTTGGCGGACGTTCCGGCGGACTACAGTTCCACTTCGTACTGGTACGGCCAGCGGCAGTGGACGCTGCGCGAGACCGACCGGCTCAACCCGACCGATCTGGCCAGCCGCGCGGAGCACGGCTACACGGCGGTCGGCGAGACGGTCGGCAAGGTGACGTCCAGCTTCGAGGGCGACAACGACCACTCCGTCGCCAGCGGCCAGGTCACCGCCAGCACCGGGCGGGTCGGCTTCAAGGTGGCTGTGGAACCCGGCAACTCCGGTGTGCAGCTCGTGCGCACAGCTGATCAGGCGCGCTCCGGTCAGCAGGTCGAGGTGTTGGTGGACGGAGTACCGGCGGGCACCTGGTCGCAGCCCTACGGCAACGCAGATCATCGGTGGGTGCAGGACTCGTTCACCGTTCCGGCTCAGCTCAGTGCGGGGAAGCGGTCGCTGTCGATCACGCTCCGGCCGGTGCTGGGGTCTGCGCCGTGGTCGGCTTCGGACTACCACGTGAGGTCGTTCGTAGCGCCGTTCGCGCCTGACGGTGTGACGGCTCAGGTGCGGCCGCAGGGCATGGACTGGTCGCCGAAGGATCGCGGTCCCATGGTTCGCACCGAGCGCGATCCGATCTCGCCGAAGAAGGGCACCACGGGCGGGTGACGGTGGGGTTCCCGGCGTCGCGTTCTAGGGCGTGTTTCATAGGTCTCGTTCGATGAGAGCCGGGATCGAGGTCGTTCCTGGCAAGACGGCGGGAAGTCCGCGTACCGGTGTTGTACGTGGGCTTGTCGACGGCGCCGCCAGGGGCGGGCTCGGCCCGGCTATCGCGAACACGGACTTGTGAAACACGCCCTAGCGGCGCCGGGAACTTCCGCGCACGACCAGCTGGGCGGAGAGCGTCGTGGTGGTGGGGTCGGTGTGCGAGCCGGTGATGCGGTTCAGCAGCAGCTGCGCGGCCAGGGTGCCGATCTCGTAGGCCGGCTGCGCCACCACGGTCAGCGGCGGGTCGAGCAGTTCGGCCCACGGGGCGTCGTCGAAGGCGACCACGCCGATGTCGCGGCCGGGCCGCAGTTTCAGCTCTGCCAACGCTTGCAGGACTCCGACGGCCATCGCGCTGTTCGCGACGAGCAGCGCGTCCGGCGGCTCGGCTTGCGACAGAAGGTCCAGCGTCGCCTCGCGCGCGCCAGCGGAGCGGTACTCCGCGCGCCGCACCAACCTGGCCGCGCTGCGCTGCTTCACGCTGCGCAGGCCGTCCCGGTAGCCCGCGAGGCGGTCGTCGGCCGTGCGCACCCCGGACGGGCCGGTGATGCAACCGATGACCCCGTAGCCCTGCTCTGCCAGGTGCACGGTCGCCTGCTTCGCGGCCAAGCGGCTGTCCACGAGCACGGTGTCGGTCTGCTCACCCGGCAGCGGGCGGTCCACCGCCACGATCGGGGTTCGCCTGTCCCGCAACGCCTCCACGGAGCCGAGCACGCCGGAAGGGGACAGGATCACCCCCGCCATCTGCTCCTCGATCGCCACCTCGACGTAGCGCCGCTCCTTGGCAGACTCCTCGTCGGTGTTGCACAGCACCACGGAGTAGCCCGCCGCCTGCGCCACGTCCTCCACGCCGCGCGCGATGGCGGTGAAGAACGGGTTCTCCACGTCGGAGATGATCAGCGCGAGCACCGCCGTCTCGCGCCTGCGGAGGTTGCGCGCCAACCCGTTCGGGCGGTAACCGAGCTCGCTCGCCGCGGCGACCACGCGGGCGGCCAGCACCGGGTCGACCGAGGATTTTCCGTTCAGGGCACGGGAAGCCGTCGCCGTGGAGACGTTGGCACGTGCCGCGACATCGCTGATCGTCGTCATCGCAAGGGCTCCTCGTGCGCCATCGGCCTATTGACAGCCGTCACCGCTGAGCATAGCTTCCGAGAAAACGATTGCTCGTGCTCTGAGCCGTTTTGTGTTCCATCGTGTTATCAGCTGCCAATCGTGACCTGGAGGGCACCGTGGCCCGGATCGGCGTGATCAGTTTCTCGGACGGTCGTGACTACGTCCACGACGGCATTCGCGACTTCATCGCGACGACCGAGGACAAACTGGTCGACCGGCTCACCGCCGCGGGCCACGAGGTGGTGCGCGGCAAGGAGATCGTCGCCACCAACACCGGCGCGAGCGCCGTCGCCCGCCAGGTCGCCGCCGCCGGGGTGGACCTCACCGTCTTCCACTACGCGGTCTGGGCCTTCCCGCACTTCACCATGCTGGCCGCGGGCGCGACCCCCGGCCCGCTGCTGCTGCTCTCCAACATCGACCCGGTGCAGCCCGGCATGGTCGGCATGCTCGCCGGAGGCGGTGCGCTCGACCAGATCGGCCGCGTGCACACCCGGCTCTGGGGCGACCCCGACGAGCGCGCGCTCATCGACAAGATCGGTGTCCAGGCCACCGCGTCCTCCGCCGTCGCCTCGCTGCGCGGATCGACCTTCGGCCGGATCGGCGGGCGCCCCATGGGCATGAACACCGCCGTCGCCAACACCGACCAGTGGCAGTCGGTCTTCGGCGTGGACGTCGAGGAGATCGACCAGTGGGAGATCGTCCGGCGCTCCGAGCTCGCTGACCAGAAGGAGGTCACCAGGGCGCGCGAGTGGCTGGAGACCAACGCGGCCGGGGTGCACTACGACGGCAAGAAGCTCACGCCGGAGCTGCTGGAGCGGCAGATCCGCTCGTACCTGGCGATGCGCGAGCTGATCGACGAGTGGAACCTCGACTTCTCCGGCATCAAGGGCCAGCCGGAGATGACGCAGTACTTCGCCACCATGGACATCGTCGAGGCCTTCCTCAACGACCCCTACGACTGGAACGGCCCCAAGGAGACCCACGTCTGCGCCACCGAGGCGGACATGGACGGGGCGCTGACCATGCAGCTGCTCAAGCACATCGCGCGCACGCCGGTGCTCTTCGCCGACGTCCGGCACTACCACGCCGACCGCGACATCTGGGACCTGTGCAACTCCGGCCAGCACGCCACCTGGTACGCCGCGCGCAGCGACGACCCGGCGGAGAACCTGTCGAAGGTGCACTTCTACCCGGAGGTGTTCTTCTTCCCGGCCGGTGGCGCGTCCGTGCACCACCTCGCCGCGCCCGGCCAGATGACGCTGGCCCGGCTCACGCGGCGCGGCGGGAACTACCGGATGCACCTGATGCTGGGCGACTTCGAGACCTACGACGACGAGACGAACGCGCAGCTGATGCGCCAGTCCACCTTCGAGTGGCCGCACGCGTTCGCGCGGCTGGACGCGAAGGCCGACGACTTCCTCTCGCGCTTCGGCGCCAACCACATCCACGCGGTCCCCGGCGATCACCGCGCCGAGGTCAGGGCCGCCTGCGAGCTGCTCGGAGTGGAGTTGGACGAGTTCACCAGGGGGTGAGCGGAGATGCCCGCGCTACCGGACGGAGTTTCCCTACAGGAGTACGCCGAGGTCCGAGACGAGGTGAGCGCGGGCGAGTGGCGCCACCTCTACGACCCGACGGTCGGTGAGGACCGCAACTGGTACCTCAACGACCACACGTTCGTCCGCGACGCCGACGGCACCTGGCACATGATCGGCATCACCCACGCGGAACCGCTGAACCCGTTGGACGAGAAGCACTTCGCCCACGCGACCGCGCCGTTCCTGCACGGTCCGTGGGCGAAGCAGCCCTTCGCGATGAGCGTGGACCCGGGTTACCACGGGGAAGCGCACCTGTGGGCGCCGCACATCATCTTCCACGACGGCCGCTACTACATGTACTACTGCGGCGGCGACGCCGACCACAGCTTCTACGCGATCAACCTGGCCACCTCCACCGACCTGCGGACGTGGACCCGGCACCCGGGTGGGCCGCTGTTCCGCGACGGCTTCGATGCCAGAGATCCCTTCGTGACGCGGATCGACGGCCGCTGGGTCATCTACTACACCGCGACGATCTACCCGGACGGCGGCAACTTCGTCGTCGCCTACCGCACGAGCGACGACCTGGTGCACTGGAGCGGTCGCAAGTTCGCGTACTCCGAGCCGCTCGGCGGGGTGATGACCGAGTCGCCGTTCCTCGTGCAACGCGGAACCGACTGGTACCTGTTCATCGGCCCGCGCCGGGGCTACGTGGGCACGGACGTGTTCCGCAGCAAGGACCCCTTCAGCTTCAACGCGAACTCGTGGGTGGGCAACATCCCCTCCCACGCCGCCGAGGTGATCTTCGCTGAGGGGCGGCACTGGGTCACCCACGCGGGATGGGGCCAGCGCGGGGTGTACCTGGCGCCGCTGAACTGGCAGACCACGTTCAAGGGCGTGCGCGTCACCGCGCCGGACTATCGAGTCGATCTCCAGACCTCACCGACGTCGGAGCTGCGCGAGCTGTCCGTGCGGATGCGCGACGGCACCTGGCGCAACGTGCTGGACAACCACCACCGGGGCTCCGGGCCGTACCTCGGCGTCGGGTTGTTCGGGGCGACGGAGAAGGCGCGCGCGGCTCCCAAGGTCCGCGTCGAGGGTGCGACCGTTGCTCTGCAAGGCGTTCCGATCGGGCAGGAGAAGATCACCGTCGACTGGAAGCTGGACTTCCACGCCGACAGCTTCGACAGCTCGCTGACCTGGCACGTGGCCGCGCCGACCCGCAACCCGCTGTGGGAGCTGGCGTTCTCCGTGGACACCTGGCTCGGCACGCTCGGCGACGACCAGGTCTTCCCGCGCAGGGGCGACGCGCCCGGCTTCACGCGGTGGGCGATGGCGACGGGGATCTCGGCGACCATGGCGATGGCCTACCGCAGGGGTTCCGCGTGGGCGGAGGCCAACCGGTGGTACTCCGACGGGGAGTCCTCGATCTGCTGGCAGTCGGTGTGGCAGCCCAACGGCGGCTCGATCACGCCGGGCGACTACTTCGGCGGCACCTGGCGGATCGGGGTGAGCCCTCGGAGTCGGGACCGTGACCTCGCCGAGCGGTTGGCGAACGGTATCAACACACGTTAGGAGCGTTGGCGTGGCGGAGGAACTGCTGCTCGGGGTGGACATCGGCACGTCCAGTTCCAAGGGCGTGCTGACCACAGTGGACGGTCGCGTCCTCGCGCGCGCCGACCGTCCACATGCGACGTCGTCACCACACCCGGGGTGGTTCGAGCACGACGCGGAGACCGTGTGGTGGCAGGACTTCGTCGAGATCACCCGGGAACTTGTGTCCAAATTGGACGGACGTTCGCCGGTGGGCTTGGCGGTCAGCGGGATCGGCCCGTGCCTGTTGCCCGCAGACTCCTCGGGCACTCCGCTGCGGCCCGGCATCCTCTACGGCGTGGACACCCGTGCCACCAGGGAGATCGACGAGCTGACCGAGGAGTTCGGCGCTGACGCCGTGCTCGCGCGCTGCGGCTCCAGGCTGACCAGTCAGGCGGTCGGGCCGAAGGTGCGGTGGTTGGCACGGCACGAGCCCGATGTGTACTCGCGCACCCGGATGCTGTTGATGGCCAGCTCCTTCCTGGTGCACCGGCTGACCGGGCGCTACGTGCTGGACCACCACTCTGCGAGCCAGTGCACGCCGATGTACGACCTCGGCGCGCGGGATTGGGCGCACGACTGGGCTTCCTCGGTGGCGCCCGGGTTGCCGCTGCCGGAGTTGGCGTGGCCGACGGAGATCGTCGGGAAGGTTTCCTCGGAGGCCGCTTCGCTGACCGGGCTTCCGGCCGGGTTGCCGGTGACGGCGGGGACCGTGGACGCCTGGGCGGAGGCGGTCAGCGTCGGCGTCCGGGCTCCGGGCGAGATGATGATCATGTACGGCACGACGATGTTCCTCGTGCAGGTGTTGACCGATCCGCGCCCGCACTCCGGTTTGTGGGGCACCTGCGGGGCTTTCCCCGACACCTACACCTTGGCCGCGGGCATGGCGACCTCGGGTTCGGTCACCGACTGGCTGCGCGGACTCGTCGGAGGGGAGTTCGCCGGGCTCGTCGAGTCGGCGTCCTCGGTACCGCCCGGGAGCCGGGGTCTTCTGGTACTGCCGTACTTCGCGGGGGAGCGGACGCCGCTGTTCGACCCCGACGCGCGCGGGATCATCGCCGGGCTGACGCTCGGGCACGGGCAGGCCGAGCTGTACCGCGCCGCGCTCGAAGGCATCGGTTACGGCGTGCGGCACAACCTGGAGGCCATGTCGGCCGCGGGCGGGAACCCGTCGCGGCTCGTCGCGGTCGGCGGTGGGACGCAGGGCGGCTTGTGGACGCAGATCGTCTCCGACATCACGGGGCAGTCCCAGGACGTTCCCGCCGAGACCGTCGGAGCGTGCCTCGGCGACGCGTTGCTTGCCGGTGTGGCAACCGGGGCGGCTTCGTCGCCCGACTCGTGGAACCCCGTGGCGTCAACCGTTTCGCCCGATCCCGAGCGGCACGAGCGGTACTCCGCGTACTACGCGCGCTATCGCGAGCTGTACTCCTCGACCGTGGACATCGCGCACTTCCTGGCCGCGGAGCACCACGCGTCCTAGGCGGCGGTGGAGTGGCGGCCCGCTGGGCGAACCGGGTTGCGGTCGACGTGCTTGTGCGCGCCGGCGAGGCTGCGTGGGAACTTCCGCCTGCTCAGCGTGAAGGGACGGCGCGGGCGGTGCAGTGACTGTGCGTGCACGAGGATCGGGATCGTCGGCTGCTCCTCGCCGCGGGCGATCACGACGGGGCCCCTGTGGCGGTGGCGGCCGCGATAGCTCGGCTCGTCCAGGTCGGCGAAGGGCTGCGTGCGGGTGGCGCGCACGGCTTCGGCGGTGCGGTGCGTGCGCCACGCCGTGATCAGCCCGCGCAGCGGCCGCGGGCGGTTGAGGCCGATGAAGGACAGCCTGTTCAGCACGTGGAAGCGGTGCAGCAGCGCGAGTGTCGTCATGACCAGCAGGGGCGGCAGGGTGAGCTCAAGCATCCCGGCACGCTCCTCGTGCCGTGGGTGTATGCGCGTAGCTGCCCATGCCTCGGGTCACCTCCGGGATCTACGGCCACCGGGGGAGCGGCGACCGGAGATGGAGCGTAATGCACGTTGCACTCCGACCGGCGCATGCAAACGAGTGCGTCTCCGCTTCGTCACCCGTTACTACCAGTGACCGAGACCCTTCCGTTGCCCGCTCGTAGTCGATGTCCCGTTCGGTGCGGTGAGCGCACTGAACGGGTCGTTCAGGGCTTCAGCGTTGAGGGTTTGGGGTGGTTGGAGACCGCTGGGGGCGGGGTTCGGGGGTCTTGAAGACTGGTGCACCTGGCGGAGTGCGGGCTAGGCGTGGAGGCCGCCGGTGGCGTTGAGGATCTCGCCGGTGAGCCAGCGGCCGTCGTGGCCGGCGAGGAAGGCGATCACGTCGGCGACGTCGGAGGGCTGGCCCATGCGGCCGAGCGGGGTGAACTGGGTGAGCAGGTCGCGCACCTCGGGCGTGCTCGACGAGAGGAGCAGGTCGGTCTCGGTGGCACCGGGGCGCACGACGTTGGCGGTGATCCCTCGGGCGCCGAGTTCGCGCGCGGCGACCTGGGTGATCAGCTCGGCTGCGGCCTTGCTGGCGCCGTAGGCGGAGGTGGTGGGCAGGGGCAGCTGCACGTTCGCGGTGGAGACGGTGATGATGCGGCCGCCGTCGCGCATGTGCCGCGAAGCGTGCTGGACGGCCTCGAACACGGCCTTGGTGTTGAGCGCGAACAGCAGGTCGAAGTCGGCCGAGGTGAGGTCGGGCAGCAGCTTGGGAACGGTGGTCCCGGCGTTGTTCACCAGGATGTCCAGGCCGTCGATGTGTGCTGAAGCGGCCTCGAACATCCGCGCGACGGAGCCGGGCTCGGACAGGTCGACCCGGATGCCGTGCGCCTTGCCGCCCTCCTCGGTGACGGCGCGCTCGACTTCGGCGGCGGCCGAAGCGTTGCTGGCGTAGGTGAACACGACGGTGACGCCGTCGCGGGCGAGGCGGTGCACGACGGCCCTGCCGATGCCGCGCGAGCCACCTGTCACCACAGCGTTGACGCTCGACCCCGCAAGCGGATCTTCGGCGCTACGAGTCATGTCCTTTGCCCCCGGTGAACTTCAGGATGTCGACGCCGCGCGCGTTGTCGGCGACGAAGAGAAGTCCACGGTGCCACAGCGGTTGCCACGAACGGGCGTCCGCTGGGCGGAAGTAGCCGACCTGCTTCGGCCTGCTGGGGTCGCTGATGTCGAGGAAACGCGTGCCTTGACCGTAGAAGGACTGCGCGAGGACCTTGCCCCGAACATCGAAGTAGTGCGCTGAACAGTCCCCACTACTGGGGTCGCTGCCTTCCTGGCCAGCGACGCTCCACGTGCCGATGGTGCTCAGTCGGTACGGCTTCTCCGGGGTGGAGCGCCAGCCCTCGCCGCCGTAGGAGCCCTTCAGCGAGGAGATGACCAGCACGCCGTCGGCCGCGCAGCCGTCGGCGAAGTTCTCCTCGGTGGCGAACACGGTCTGGCCGTTGCCCCACGCGCCGATGTCGGGGCCGTCGAGCACCTTGCGGCCGACCGGGCGGTAGCTGTTGTGCAGGAACTTGCTGGTGGCGGACAGCTCGGAGATCCCGCCTCCGGCGAAGGGCACGGGGTCGACGGCCGTCGCCCTGCGGAGCTTGCGCTGCACGGGGTCGAAGCGCAGCCCGTCGGTCCAGTACCCGCGAACACCACCACGGCCGGAGACCCACGCGACACCGTCAGCGTCGACCTGGACGTCGTGCGCGTAGTCGGTCTTGCCGTCGTTGCGCGCGGTGTCGATCGGGTTCGGGAAGACCTTGGGGTTGCGCGGGTCGCGCACGTCGGTGACCCACACCGGGCGCCCGCCCCAGTCGGCGGGCATGTGGCTGGCCTTGGCCGGGCCGCCCGTCCACAGGTAGCGGCAGGCGTTGACGCAGCTCGTCGTGTGGCCAGCCGGGATCTCCACGAAGGTCAGCGTGGTGAGCTTGGCCGGGTCGGCCGCGTCCACGATGTAGACGCCGGACTTGCCGGTCGCGGTGGTGCCGCCGAACGCGCGCGGGTCGCGGGCCAGGAAGATCAGCTTCCGCTCTGGGTCGAGCTCGGTGTCCTCCATCTCCCACATGCCGGGCATGGAGATCTCGCTGAGCAGGCGTGGCCTGGCCGGATCGGCGGTGATGTCGTAGGACTTCAGGCCGAACTCGCCCGCGACGATCATCACGTCCCGGTTCGGGCGGGAGTACTGGAGGAAGTTGACCGAGATCGCGCCCTGCGCCTCGGGCAGCGTGCCCAGCAGCTCCACGTTCTTGACCGCTGAGCTCTTGGCGGCCTTCGGCGCGCTCGCGGCGTGGGAGTGACCCGACTCGGACGCGGTACCGAATGCCGGCGCGTCGCCGCACGCCCACGCGGGCACCCCCATCGCGAGCACGACCGCTGTGATCGCGGTGAGCAGTCCGGAACGCCTTGGCATCGCGCACCCCCGTTGCTGGATGTCCGTGTGGGAACTTAGAACCGCCAACGATTTCTCTCAAGGGTTTTCGTAGGCTTCACGCCATGCGTCGCACAGTGGCTGGTCTGCTCGCAGTGCTGCTGCTCCTTTCGGGGTGTTCCACAGGGCCGGCCGCCGAGCCCGGAGTGATCTCCGTGGGCCTGCGCGAGCCCGCCAGCCTGCTCCCCGGACGGGTGAACGACCTGCCGGGGCGCGAGATCGTCGGCGCGCTGTGGACGCCGCTGACCGAACTGGGCGCGGCGGACCAACCGCCCATTCCGGTCGCGGCCGAATCGGTTACCGGCCCGGACCGTCTCTTGTGGACGGTCGTGCTCCGGCAGGGGTGGCGTTTCCACGACGGCAGCCCGGTCACCGCGCGCTCCTACGTCGGCGCGTGGGAGGCCGCGATGCGCGAAGGCTGGCCGGCCGCGCGCGTGCTCACCGACCAGCTCCGCGTCGCAGCGCTGCGCGCGGTGGACGAGCGCACGATCGAAGTGCGGCTGCACCGACCGCTCGGCGAGTTCCCCAAGGCGCTGGCCAGTCCCGCGCTGCTGCCGTTGCCGGAGTCGGTGCTGGCGTCGCGGGACTGGGACCGCTTCGCCGAGCGTCCGATCGGCAACGGGCCGTTCCGGCTGACCGGGCCGTGGGTTCGGGACAAGGGAGCGCGCGCCGAACCCTTCGACGGGTTCGCGGGCTCGGTGCGGCCGAAGGCGCGCGGCGTGGACTTCCGGGTGGTCGGCGATCCTGTCGACCAGTTCGAGCAGGTCTCCTCCGGTGTGCTCGACCTGGCCACGGAGGTGCCGCCCAGCAGGCACGCCGCGATGCAGCAGCAGTACGCCGACCGGCACTGGAACTGGCCGGAGCCCGAGACGACCTACCTCGCTTTTCCCTTGGCGGACAAGCGTTTCTCGGAGGATTCGGTTCGGCATGCGGTCTCGTTGGCCATCGACAGGGCGGAGCTGGCGACCGGGCCGCTCGGCCACCAGGTCACTCCGGCCGCCTCGTTCGTGCCGCCCGGACTGACCGGTGAAGGGACTCCCGGCGCGTGCCGGCCGTGCACGCACGACGCCCAGGCCGCTGGAGTTCTTCTGCGCCAAGGAAATGCGGACCTCAGCAGGGTGACGTTGTACTTCGAGCTGGAGGAAGCCGGTCAGCGCGGGTGGGTCTCCCGGATCGCCGAGCAGCTGCGCTCCGGGCTCGGGCTGCTCGATGTCACGGTGCGCGGCCTTCCCGGCGAGGAGTACCGGAAAGCCTTGTCCAGCAAGAGTTTTGACGGACCACACGTGGTTCGCGCCAGTGCCGGTTACCCCAGCCCGCAGGCGCTGCTCGAACCGATGTTGAGCGGTACCAACGCTGATGTGGACTCGATGCTCGGTGAGGCGGCCGTCGCGGAGACCCCGGCGGCGGCGCGGCGCTACTACCGGCTGGCGGAGAACACCGTGCTGCGCGACCTGCCGATGACGCCGCTGTGGAGCGCACACGGGCACCTGTACTGGTCCAAGGCGCTTTCCGGTGTTGTCACCGATCCTGTGCGCGGCGCGCTGCTCGACCGGATCGAGGTGCGCGGCCGCACCTAAAGGCGCGCCCGCTTCCTCAAAGTGCACCCCCGCCGCTGATTCCTTGTCGCTGCGGGGGATCTGCCGGACTCTCGGTGTCGAGCCACGCCAGCTCCGCGTGGCCCGGCCGTGGGGGTCTGAATGCCAAATCTGACATGGATGGCCGATGTCCTGCGAGATGCGGGACTTCGGGTCGAAGAGGTGGACGGCTGGCGCAGCCGTGGCGCGGGCACCATGCGCGACGTCCGCGGCGTCCTGCTGCACCACACCGTGGGTCCGCCCACCGGGAACATGCCCTCGCTCGGCGCGCTGCTGCGCGGAACGTCCCGCGTGCCACCGCCGCTGGCCAACCTCGGCCTGGCGCGCGACGGCACCTGGTTCACCGTCTCCGCCGGGGTGGCCAACCACGCCGGTGACGGCGCGTGGCCGGGATTGCCCACCAACAACGGCAATCCCCACCTGATCGGCGTCGAGGCCGAGTCCACCGGTGAGGCCTCCGGGGACTGGACCGCCGAGCAGCTGGAGAGCTACCCGCGCGGCGTCGCCGCCCTGCTGAAGCACCTCGACCTGCCCGCCGAGCGCGCGATCGCGCACAAGGAGTGGGCGCTGCCGAAGGGCCGCAAGATCGACCCGGCCGGGTGGCCGGGTGACATCAACGGATTCCGCGACTCGGTTCGCGCGTACATGGAGGACGACATGCCGCTCAGCGACCAGGACATCTTCCGCATCTGGGACTTCAAGGCGCACGAGCTGAACAACCCCGAGACCGTGCACTCGGCCGCGGTGTGGCTGGTCGGCGCCAACATGGCCGCCTGGCAGTCCGCGGGCGCGCAGAAGGAGATCGCGGGACTCCGCGCCGCCGTCGAGAAGCTGGCCGAGGCCGTCGGCGCCGCGCAGGGCGTCAGCGCCGACGACCTGAAGAAGGCGATCAGCGAGGCCATCGCGCAGTCCGCGCCGGTCGCCCCCGGCACCGGCGAGGGGTGAGTCGCGCATGCCTGTGAACCCGACCTACCCGGGCGTCTACATCCAGGAGCTGCCGAGCGCGGTCCGCACGATCACCGGCGTCCCGACCTCGGTCGCCGCGTTCGTCGGCCCGGCCACCCGCGGTCCCGCCGAGAAGGCCGTCCACATCACGAGTTTCGCCGAGTTCGAGCGGATCTTCGGTGGGCTCGACCGCGACCACAGGATGGGCCACGCGGTCTACCACTTCTACACCAACGGCGGCAGCGAGGCGGAGATCGTCCGCGTCGTCGGCATGGTGGCCGATCCGACGCCGCCGCCGGAGGAGCCCAACGCCAAGGTGAAGTCCTACCCGGCGACCATCAGCCTCAAGGACAAGGTGCGCAAGCCCGGGGACACCCAGGACCCGCCGAGTCCCAAGGAGGTCGCCAAGCTCAAGGCGAGAGGGCCCGGCAGCTGGGGATTGCAGCTGAAGGTCCGGGTCGACCTCGACACCAGGGAGACCTTCGACCTGCCGGTGCCCGGGCCGGGCGTTCCGCCGCCGCCCCCGCCGACGCTCTACAACCTGACGATCCGGGACGAGGGGACCGGTCAGGAGGAGCGCTTCCTCAACATCAGCATCGACGACCGGAACCCGAGGAGCCTCAAGAACGTCCTCGCGGGATCCACCCTCGTCGAGTACGACACCCCGGCCGATCCCGGGTTGATCCCGGCCGCGCACCCGGACGTCAGTGGCGAGGAGGAGCCGGACGTCTGGAAGAACCCGCTCGGCCACGCGGTCGCGACGGGTGGTGACTACGCGCCTCCCGCCACCGGCGACTACCTGGGCAACCAGGAGGCCAAGAGCGGCATCCACGCGCTGCGCGACGCCGACATCTTCAACATCCTGTGCGCTCCTGACTTCCAGGAACGGACCAAACTGGACGACATCGCGCGCTTCTGCGTCGAGATGCGCGCGATGTTCATCCCGGACATCCCGATGGCCTCGATCGGTGACGCGAAGGACCTCAGTCAGCGGTTCCCCATCTCCAGGGCCAACCGCAAGAACGCCGCGCTGTACTTCCCCGAGGTCAAGATCGCCGACCCGACGCAGGACTACGCGGTGGTGGACACCTTCAACTCCGGTGTCATGGCGGGGTTGTGGGCGCGGACGGACGTCGAACGCGGCGTCTGGAAGGCACCTGCGGGCACGGATGCCTCCCTGGGAGGTGTCGTCGCTCCGTCGGTGCAGATGAACGACCTGGAGAACGGGGTTCTCAACCCCCGCGCGGTGAACTGCCTCCGGCAGCTGCCGGTCTACGGGAACCTGTCGTGGGGCGCGCGGACGATGGCGGGGGCGGACGTCGCCAACGACCAGTGGAAGTACCTACCGGTACGGCGTCTCGCCTTGTTCATCGAGGAGAGCCTGTTCCGGGGCACGAAGTGGGTGGTGTTCGAGCCCAACGACGAGCCGCTGTGGGCCTCGATCCGGCTCAACGTCGGCGCCTTCATGAACAACCTGTTCCAGCAGGGCGCCTTCCAGGGCACGAACCCGGACGAGGCCTACCTCGTCAAGTGCGACCGGGACAACAACCCGCAGAACCAGATCGATCTCGGGATCGTGAACGTCCTGGTCGGCTTCGCGCCGTTGAAGCCCGCCGAGTTCGTCGTCATCAGCATCCAGCAGCTCGCCGGCCAGATCCAGGTCTGAGAGGAGTAGGGCGATGCCACAAGTCTCAGCCAAGGGAATCCCGGTCGATCCCTACAAGAACTTCCGGTTCCGCGTGCGGTACTCCGACCGCAGCGACTACATCGCGGCGGTCAGCAAGATCTCCGGGTTGAAGCGCTCGACGGAGGTGGTCAAGCACCGCGCGGGCGGTGACCCGACCACCAGCCGCAAACTGCCGGGCCGCACCGAGTACGAGGCGGTCACCCTGGAGCGCGGAGTCACATTCGACACCGAGTTCGCCAACTGGGCCAACTCGGTGTGGAGCTTCCGCAGGGTCGGTGGCGGGGTCGCGACCTCGCTGGCCACCTTCCGCAGGGACCTCGTGATCGACGTGCTCGACGACGGCGGCAGCGTGGTCTCCAGCTACAGCCTGCACCGCGCGTGGGTGTCGGAGTACCAGGCGCTGTCCGATCTGGACGCCAACGCCAACGCGGTGCTGATCGAGCACATCAAGCTGGAGAACGAGGGCTGGGTGCACGAGGGCCCGAAGGGACCGCCAGCCGAGACGAGCTTCCAAGACCCGGCGTGATCGCCGTGTCACCGGGAGAGGACGAACTCCTGTCCTTGTGGGAGCGGGGTTGCTCGCTCACCGCGGCGGGCAGGGCACTGGTGCTGGCGGAGTCCGGCGGTGCCGATCGGGGCACCGCCGGGGACCTTCCGCTCGGGCGGCGGGACGCGATCCTGCTCTCGCTGCACGAGTCCTGGTTCGGTGAGCGGCTGCGGTGCTCGGTGACCTGCCCGTCGTGTCAGGGGCGGCTGGAGACCGAAGTGTCCACAGTGGACCTTCGGGTGCCTGCCGGAACGGGCGGCCCGGTCACCGCGGCCGGGGTGGAGCTGGACGTGCGGCCGGTCAGCACCGCGGATCTGCTCGCGGCGGCTGACCGGCGGGCACTGCTCGTGCGGTGCGTTCGCTCGGCCAGGAAGGGCGAGCGCGCGGTGCCTCCCTCGGAGCTGCCGGAGGAGGCGCTCGACGCCGTCGCGGCCGCGCTTCCCGACCTGGACCCGCAGGCCGACGTGTCGCTCGGGATGAGCTGCGCGTCCTGCGAGCACGAGTGGGGCGCGCCGTTCGACATCGCCGGATACCTGTGGGCGGTGCTCGACGCGCACGCCCGGCGACTGTTGTACGAGATCCACGAGTTGGCGACCGCTTACGGCTGGACCGAGCGCGAAGTGCTCTCGGTCGGTCCGGCCCGCAGGCGGTTCTACCTGGAGGCGGCGCGGACATGACCACGATCCCCCAGCCGGACTTCGTCGGCAGGCTGCTCGGTGACGGCGCCGAGCTGGCCGTCCGCCCACTGCTGCCCTCGCTCTTCGACCCCGTTCCCGCGCCTGAGCCGTCCGAGCCATTCGAGCCGTTCGCGGAACCCGTTGCACGGCAGAGCCTTCAGCCGGAGCCACGCGTGGCGGCCGCCGAACCGGAGGTGGTGGTGCGCGAGCCGAAGGCGGAGCAGCCGGTGCGGCCGCAACCCTCAGCGCCGCCACGAGCGGCTCTGCCGGAGGTGCCGAAGCGAGAAGCTGCGCAGCCGAAGAGTCCTCGTAGGACAGTCCAGGAAACGCCGTTGCCGGAGCCGAAGGCCGTCGTGCCGAGGCGCGCACCGGAAGTGCTCGCGACTCGGTCGCCAGAGCCTCTTGCACCGGTGAAGAGCACGCGAGGGAAACCGGTCGCTGCTAAGCCCCAAGAGATCCCTGTTGTGCAGCAGGTCGAGAAAACCGTTGTGCGGCAGGGGGTCAACACCGTGATCCCGGTCATCGCGCCGATCACTCCGGTCCTCCCCGCAGCGCGACCGCAGTCGCCGGTGGTGCCGAGGCGGGCCAAGGCCGTCGAGCAGACGGTGCACATCACCATCGGCCGCGTCGAGGTCAAAGCCCCCTCGGACAAGGCTCCCGAACGCCGCGCGGCGCCGAGAAGACAGCCCACCACGAGCCTGGAGGACTACCTCCGGAGCAGGGGAGGTGGCACGGCATGAGCAACCACCAGGCGATCAAGGCCGTCACCGAACTGCTGCAACTGCGGCTCCAGGAAGCCGTCGGGGGTGTGGGGTCGACGGTCGTGACCGTGCAGTCGCCGGACAAGGCCGCGGCTGCGGTCAGCACCTCCATCGTCAACCTCTTCCTCTACCAGGTCACCGTGGACGGCCACTGGCGCAACGAGCCGTTCCCCGGCGCGCACACCAAGCCGGGCGAGCGCCCGAGGCCACCGCTGCCGCTGGTCCTGCGCTACCTGGTGACCCCGTTCGTCAAGGAAGCGAACGACCTCCAGGCCCACGTGGTACTCGGTGCCGCGATGCGGAAGCTGCACGACTTCCCGGAGTTCACCGGCAAGGACCTGGCCGACGGCGCGAGCTACGCCGACGTCGCCAGGCAGGTCGAGTCGGTCAAGATCACGCCGTTCGCGATCTCCACCGACGAGATCTCCAAGCTGTGGTCGGCCTTCCAGACCCAGTACCGGATCTCCGTCGGCTACGAGGCGCGGATCGTGCTGATCGAGAGCGAGCGCGGTGTCCCGGCCGCGCCGCCGGTGCTCCGGCGCGGCAAGGAGGACCGGGGCCCGGTGGTCGAGGGCAGCGCCGCCCCGCCGTTCCCGTTGCTCACCGCCGCCGACATCTCCGAGAACGACGTGCTGGCGGGTGAATCGTTCGTCCTCCGCGGACTGAACCTGGACGCGGGACCGGCAACGCTGCGGCTCACCCACCCGGTGGTGCCGAAGGTGGTCGAGCTGTCCGGCACTCAGATCGCGGTGACCCCCACCGAACTGAGGACGCAGTTCCCGAACGATCCCGGTCTCGGTGGTGGGTTGTGGTCGGCGGCGGTGCACCTCGCCACTCCGGACGGCGAGCGGGTGACGAACTCGGTGCCGTTGCCAGTGGGCGCCGGTATCACCGCCGGGGTGCCGAGCACCATCACGCGAGTGGGCGGAGTGGCGACGATCCCGGTCTCCACCAAGCTCAGCGTGCATCCCGGGCAACGCGCGTTCTTGTTGGTGGGACCGCACACCGTCACCGCGGAGCCGATCACGACGGCCACCAGGTCGCTGGTCTTCACGATGGCCGACGCGAAACCCGGCGCCTACCTGACCCGCCTGCGCGTGGACGGCGTGGACAGTCGGATCATCATCAAGCGCCCGGGTGAGCCGCCGGTGTTCGACGAGAGCCAGAAGGTGGTGATCGTCTGATGGACCTCGCCTGGCTCCAGAACAACGATCGGTACCTGTCGGCGTCGCTTACCTGGCTGCGGATGCGGCTGATGCTGGCGATCGACAACCGAACGGTGGTCCCGCAGCAGCTCGAACAGCGCACGCGGTGGTGGGGATCGAAGCCGAAACCCGTTGTGGCGCAACCATCACGGAAGGTCTCGCCGGGGGAGGTGGAGCAGGCCGCCACCGCACGCGCGCAGGCCGCCGCTATCTCGCCCGAGCCCGCGCTGCACACGGTGGCCAGGCTGTTCGGGCTCTCCGACTTCGAACGGGACACGCTGCTGCTGTGCGCGGCGATGGAGCTGGACCCGGCCCTTGGCGGATTGTGCGCGCAGGCACACGGGAACGCGGGCATGGCGCACCCGACGCTCGGCCTCGCGCTGAGCGTCCTGCCGGAGCCCGCATGGGACGTGGTCGCACCGCACCGAGGGCTTCGCAGGTGGCGGTTGCTCGACATCGTGCAGGGCGCGGGGCAGCCGCTGGTGACCGCGACGTTGCGGGCGCAGGAGCGGATCGTCAACTACCTCAAGGGATTGAACTACCTCGACGACCGGTTGGAGCCGCTGGTCGCGCCGCTCGGAACGCGAGCTGCGCCGGCGTTGCCACCCTCGCAACAGGACGCGGTGACGGCGTTGCGGGAGGAATGGCTCAGCGGCGGCAACGCGGTCGTGCAGCTCGTCGGCGCGGACGAGGCGAGCAAGCTCCTCGTCGCCGCGCGCGCGGCGATCGAGGTCGGCGTCGTGCCCTACCGGTTGGAGGCGTCGCTGCTGCCGACCGCACCGTCCGAACTGGACGAACTGGCGCGGTTGTGGCGGCGCGAGGCCATGATGCTGCCGTTGGCCCTGTACCTCGACGCTGGCGATCTCTCCGAGGAGGCCGGGAAGTTCTCGCCGGTGACCAGGTTCCTGAGCCGGGTCGGCGGGGCGAGCGTGCTCGTCGCGCGGGAGAGCTGGCCGGAGTTGGGCAGGCGCACGGTCGTCGTGGACGTGTCGCCCCCGACGGCAAGGGAGCGCGCCGAGGCGTGGCGCGGCGAACTGGGCGGCGACGCGCCCGCGGAACTGGTGGGCGAGCTGGCCGGGCAGTTCGCGCTGGACGTCGGTGCCATCTCGGAGATCGCCGCCGGAGGCGTTGGCAGGGAACGGTTGTGGCGAGCGTGCCTGCACGGCACCCGGCCTCGGCTGGACTCGTTGGCACAGCGGCTGCAACCCGCGGTCGGCTGGGACGACCTGGTGCTGCCGCAGGAGGAGATGACCGTGCTGCGGCAGATCGCCGCGCAGGTCGCCAACCGCGGCACCGTCTACGACGAGTGGGGCTTCGGCGAGCGGATCGTCCGGGGACTCGGGGTGAGCGTGCTGTTCAGCGGCCCCAGCGGCGTCGGCAAGACCATGGCGGCCGAGGTGCTGGCGGCGGAGCTGAACCTGGACCTGTACCGGATCGACCTGTCCGCCGTGGTGAGCAAGTACGTCGGCGAGACCGAGAAGAACCTGCGCCGCCTGTTCGACGCGGCCGAGACCGGTGGCGCGATCCTGCTCTTCGACGAGTCGGAGTCGTTGTTCGGCAAGCGGAGCGAGGTCAAGGACGCGCACGACCGCTACGCCAACATCGAGACCGGGTACCTGCTGCAACGGATGGAGGCCTACCACGGCCTCGCCGTGCTCACCACGAACCTGCGCAGCGCGCTGGACGTCGCCTTCCTGCGGCGGCTGCGGTTCACCATCGACTTCCCGTTCCCCGGTGCCGAACAGCGGCGCGAGCTGTGGCAGCGCGCGTTCCCCGTGCACGCGCCGAGCTCCGGACTGGACTTCGCCAGGCTGAGCCAGCTCCAGGCCAGCGGGGGCATGGTCCGCAACATCGCGCTCAACGCGGCGTTCCTGGCGGCCGGCGACGGTGGCGTGATCACCATGCCGCTGGTGCTGCGGGCGGCGCGGACCGAGTTCCGCAAGCTGGAGATCCCGTTCCACGAAAGGGATTTCGCCTGGACAGGTGATGCGTGATGACCCGGATCGAAGTGCACATCGACCGCTTGGTGCTCGACGGCGTCGACAGGCTGCACGCCGGCGCGATCCAGGAAGCCGTGCAAGCCGAGCTGCGTGGTCTGTTCGCCGCGGGCCGTGCGTCGTGGGCGGACCACCAGGTGCGCAAGGCCTCCGCCGAAGTCCACAGTGGACTGTCGAGTCCGGCGGAGCTGGGCAGGTCGGTCGCGCGATCGGTGTACGGGGTGATCCGCCATGGCCGGTGAGCACACGCGGATGGCGCGGGCGGTGCAGAACGAGGACCGCTCGTTCCGGTTCGCTCAAGGCGGCCAACGGCTTCCCGAGGAGACTCGCGAACACATGGAAGCCCGGCTCGGCGGGGACTTCGCCGAGGTGCGGGTGCACACCGACGACGCGGCGCACCGGGCGGCGGTGGACCTCGGGGCCGAGGCGGCGACCGTCGGAAACCACATCCTGTTCCGCGACGGGCGCTCCGGATCCGAGGACCTGCTGCGGCACGAGCTGGCGCACGTGCTCCAGCAGCGGCACGAAACCGTTGGCGGAGAACAGATCGCGCCCGGACTCAAGCTGGGCAGCAGCAACTTCGAGCGAGCGGCCGATACCGGGAGTCCGGTGCGGTCCTCCGGTGGTGGCACGCACGAGCTGGTCGTGCAGCGGCGCGAAGTTCCTGAAGGAACCGGGGAGCCCGCGCTCGGCGACTGGCGGGAGTCGGACCGTCTCAAGTGGACGGACGTGTGGAAGAAGGCGTGCGAGCACAACCTGTTGACCCTGAACCGCGAGGCCTACCAGCAGGTGGCCGAGCGGCGGGACTTCTACCGCTGGTTCTTCGGGGAGATCACCAAGAAGGGTCACGAGACCAAGTGGCCGCTCGCCGCGTACGCGGTGGCCAGCGGCGCGGCCGAGGTCGTCGACACGGGCGGCGCCCCGGAGGGTCTTTCGACGATCACCAACGACATCCAGACGATGGTCCGGCAGGGCAACCAGGTCATCTTCGACGACGTCCTGCCGAAGCTGCGCGAGTTGTGGAACGGCAAGCCGCTCAAGGGTTCCGCCGCGACCGCGTGGGACGCGAACACCCTCGCCGAGGAGCAGCAGCTGATCGAGGGCGTGTACATGGGCGCGAACTCCGAGGCCAAGGACGAGTTCGGCGAGCTGGCCTCGGGCCGGGGAGTCCGGCTCAACCTCGGCAAGGCCTTCGGGCTGGGCACGATCAAGGGCTTCCCGATCGACGGCCACCGCGACGTCGTCGGCGGGGAGATGCCCGGCTTCTCCGGTGACATCCGCAGGGCCGAGGACCGGTGGAAGTACGGCATGCGGGTCGGCGCCCACTTCTCCGCCCCGCCGACCAGGCGCCGCCTGTTCCGGGTCGACCGCGCCCCCGCCCCCGATCCGGCGATCCCGATGCCCGAGGTGAGCCCGGCGTACGGGAGCCAGTTGCGGGAGACCTTCGACCGGGTCAACACCATGCCGCAGCTGCACCACATCGACGCCCTGCTCAACGACCTCGACGTCCAGGAGCGCGAGGTCGGAGACCGCATCCGCGCGCTCCCGCCCCGCGAGCAGAAGTTGTTCGACAAGAGCCCTTGGCGACTGCGCAAGCTCGCCGAGGCGCTCAACCGCGAGGAGATGGAGTACGCGCTCGCGCTCAGCGAGCACATCCCGGCCACCGTCAAGGCCGATCTGATCAAGGCCGCGGGGAACTGAAGGGGGTGTGTGATGGGGGATGAGCGCGAGGCGAAGAAGCTACCGGCGAACCCCGGCGCGACGGCATGGCGGCCGAAGCCGACGGGACCGGTCATGGCCCCGCCCGGCGCGACAGCGATGCGGGGCGACTTCAGTTCGGTGCCCTCGCTCGGCGGCGATCTCCGGCTGAACATCGCGTCGTTCGACGGCTTCGGCGAGGGCGGCGCCAAGGTCACCGCCGCGCACCGCGAGGACGCGAAGTTCGTCGCGGCGCAGCTGACGAGCTGGCTGAGCAGGACGCCCGGCATGCGGTTCAGCATCGTCGGGCACGGCTCGGTGGACCTGGGATCGCGGCGCGCCAACGAGATCCGCCGGTTGCTGATCGCGGCGAAGGTCCCGGCGCGGGCGCTCGTCGTGGACACGGTCCCTGGCGAGGACGACGGCCGCGTCGAGATCAAGGTGCTCAACGGTCTTCCCGACGCGCCACCGCGACCGGTTCCCGGCATCGGGCTCGGAACTCCGCCGTCGCCGAAGCCGATTCCGCCTCGGCCGACGCTGCCGCCGGGGCCGACGCCCGCACCGGGATCGCTGTGGCGCAAGGACCCATCTGGGACGGAGTCCGAGCAGCCCAGGACGGCCGACGCGGGCGACGCGCTCGAGGCCGCCGCCAAGCTCCCCGTCGCGGCCAAGGCGATCGAGCTGCTGACACAGGTCGCCGAGCAACGGTGGCGCGAGGCGGTCGCCAAGATGAAGCCGGGTGAGTGGGTGGCGCTGGGCGCGGTGGCCGCGAGCATCGGCGGAGGGCTCACCGTCGGGTCGATCCAGGACCCGGAGGTCGGCGAGTTCGTCGTGCGGATGCTCAGAACGGTCAGCCCCTCGTTGCCGGTTCCCGGTGCCGGCGGGGTCAAGGTCCAGTTCCTGCCGAGCTACGCGCGCAGCACCGTCGGCCCGGCCGACATCGGCATCAGCTTCCAGCTCACGGGGAGCTTCTGATGCGGCGGAACGGCAGCGATGACGAGGAGGGTGGGCGGTTGTGAGCGTTCCAGGGATCTCACCGAAGGTGGTGCGCGGCGGCTTCGTGCTGTCCCACCCCGGCGGGCCGCGGCGGGTGATCGTGTTCCAGTACAACCCGGACACGCTGACCAGGACGATGAAGCCGCAGGTGCCACCGGACGAGCCGGGTGACCGGCTGGAGGCGTTGCGGCTCAAGGGGCCACCGCAGGAGAGCTACAAGTTCGACGCGGAGTTCGACGCCGCCGACCAGCTCGATCGGTCCGAAGTGGACAGACACGGGCTGCACCCGGTGCTCGCCGCGCTGGAGGCGTGCTTCTCACCGACCCTGTTCCAGCTGGAGCGGGAGGACGAGCGCGCTGGCCAGGGCGTGCTAGAGATCGAGCCCGTCGAAGGGCCGCTGACCCTGTTGGTACTGGGACGCAACCGCGTGGTTCCGGTGCGGATCACCGAGTTCAGCGTCACCGAGGAGGCCTTCGACATCGAGCTGAACCCCATCCGCGCCAAGGCTTCCATCGGCGCCCGCGCGCTCACCGTCGACGACGTCGGCTTCACCCACCCGGCGGGGCTGCTGTTCCGGCGCAACCTCCAGAAGCGGCAGGACCTGGCCGCACTGCACTTCACCAACGGCGGCGCCGAAGCCGCCGCGCTGAACCAGCTGGCGAGGGAAGGCTGACGCGATGTTCTCGATCACCAGTCGATACCAGGGACTTCCGACCGCCGAGATCGCGCTGCCGGACGGCCGGGTCGTGACCTACGTGCGCCGCCGCGTCCTGCCCCGGCCGGACACCCTCGGGGTGATCGGCGAGCACGTGGTCGCGCCCGGCGAGCGGCCAGACCACATCGCGCACAAGGTCTTCGGCTCCGCCGAACTGGCGTGGCGGTTGGCCGACGGCAACGGCGCGTTCGAACCCGAGGAGCTGACCGTCCACACCGGACGGAGGCTGCGGATCACGTTGCCGGAAGGGGTTCCCGGAGCGTCGGCCGCCGGGTTCTCCCTCGCAGCGCCGCCCACCCCACCGGCGGGCGGCCATGTTCACTGACCTCCAGGTGCGCCTGCTGATCGGCAAGGTCGCGGTGATCCCGGCCCCCGCCGAGGTGACCGACGCGCTCCAGTCGATCCAGGTGATCACCAGCGCCGGCGCCAGATCCGGCTTCCGGCTGGACTTCGCGGTCAGCAAGCGGTCGATCATCACCGGCGCGCTGATCCCCGCAGGGGTCTTCGACCCGAAGACCAGGGTGA
The DNA here is from genome assembly GCF_039537405.1 of Allokutzneria multivorans. Lineage (NCBI taxonomy): Bacteria > Bacillati > Actinomycetota > Actinomycetes > Pseudonocardiales > Pseudonocardiaceae > Allokutzneria > Allokutzneria multivorans. The sequence goes on from NZ_BAABAL010000008.1 coordinate 273,952, forward strand.
TCCTGCTGGCGATCATCAAGGGGTTCCCGCACGTGCTGGTGGACGGCGTGATCACCCGCCAGGACATGAGCCCCAGCAACGATCCCGCCGGGTCGACGTTCACCGTCACCGGCGAGGACCTCAGCCTGCTGATGGACCTCACGCACGAGCACGCGTGCTACCCGGCGCTGCGCGCGGACCTCGCCGTGCTGAAGGCGCTGACCAAGCCGAAGTACCTGATGTACGGCATCGCCCCCGCGGTGGTTCCGCCGATCATCCCGGTGATCCCCAGCGTCATGGAGCGCATCCCGACCCAGTCGGCGACCGACCTCGCCTACGTCAGCGGGCTGGCCAAGGACGCCGGCTACACCTTCTACGTCGAGCCAGGACCGGCTCCAGGCACCAACATCGCCTACTGGGGGCCGGAGATCCGCGTCGGGGCCCCGCAACCCGCGCTGACGATCAACTCCGGGACAGCGTCCAATGTGGAGTCACTGAGCTTCAGCTACGACGGGCTGTCCCGGATTCAGTACACCGTGCCGATCACCGAGCCGCTGACCAAGCTCGGCGTGTCCATCCCGGTGCCCAACATCAGCCTGCTCCAACCGTTGCTGGCGCCGAAACCGGCGGTGACGCTGCGAGAAAAGCCCCTTGAGGAAACCAATAAGGCAGGTTTCGCCGAAGCTGCTGCTCTCGCGCTCGGGCGCGCACAGAATGTCAATGACGCGATCAGCGGTCAGGGCAAGCTCGACGTGCTGCGCTACGGGCACGTGCTCAAGGCGCGCGGCCTGGTCACCGTGCGCGGCGCCGGGATCGCCTACGACGGTCTCTACTACGTCAAGAGCGTCACCAGTGACATCAAACGCGGTGAGTACAAGCAGAGCTTCACGTTGAGCCGGGACGGCCTAGGTCCCCTGAGTCCGGTGGTGCAGCCATGACCCAGATGAACGGCACCGAGCCGATGAAGTACCGAGGGCGCTACCAGGGCGTGGTGCGCAACAGCATCGACCCGCTGAACAAGGGGCGGCTGCTGGTGGCGGTGCCCGAGGTGCTCGGCAACGACCCGTGCGTCTGGGCCGCGCCGTCCACCCCGATGGCCACGCTCGCCGGTGGTGGTGTGTACATGCGGGGCCTTGAGGGCGCCGGTGTGCTCGTGGAGTTCCTTGACGGCAACCTCGACTATCCACTGTGGACCGGCTTCTGGCGCGGCGACGCCACGCTGGACACGCCGATCGCGGTGAAGTCGGCCAGCCCCAAGGCTTCGGTGATCGTGCTGGCGACATCGGCGAAGAACTCGATCGTCATCGACGACACGCCTGTGGCGGGCGGGATCACGCTCAAGGTCGGGCTGTCGGAGATCTCGTTGACGGAGAAGGGGATCACGCTCAAGTGCGGCGCGTCCTCGATCGAGCTGACGCCCGCCGGGCAGGTCAGCGTCAACGGTCCCGCGCTGACGGTGTTGTGAGGGGGAGAGGATGCCAGGACTGCTGTTCCACCAGCTCACCGTCGTCACCTGCCCGCACGCCGGGCCGCTCACGGTGACCGTGCCGGGGCAGGTCAGGGTGCGGGTCAGCGGCCAGACCGTTGCCACCGCCGACGTCGTCAGCGCGTTCACCGTCTGCCCGCTGCTGATCGCGCCGTGCACGACCGTCGTGTGGGCGAACTTCTCCACGCGGGTCAAGGCATCGGGCAAGCCGGTGGTGCTCTACGAGGCGGCCCTGGGGCCGGGCAACGGCATGACCAACGGCGTGCCGCCGGCACCGCCGACAGTGATGGCGATCCAGTCGCGGGTACGGGGGCTCTGATGACCAACATCGACTTTCCGCTGCATTTCGACCACCGCGGCCGGACCGCGCGGGTCGACCACGCCGGGCACGTCCGCGACATGATCGAGCAGCTGCTGTTCACCGCGCCGGGCGAGCGGGTGAACCGACCCGATTTCGGTTGCGGGCTCATGGAACTGGTCTTCTCGCCGAACAGCCCGGAGCTGGCCGCGGTGCTGGAGGCGACCGCGCACGCCGCGCTGCTGCAACACCTCGGCGACCTGATCGTGGTGGAGTCCTTCACGGTCAAGGCCGAGGACGCGACGTTGAGCGTGCGGCTGGTGTACCGGCTCCTCGCGACCGGCGAGCGCCGCACCGAAGTGTTCGAGAGGGGTTACCGATGACTGCTGGGATCGCTCGCCGGTTGAAACTCCGTACCAGTGGCCGCAACGGTGTGGACGCCGTCGACGTCAGCGCGGACCAGCGGTCGTTGACCGTGCTGCTGTTCGGTGAGACGCCCGAGGACCTGTGCGCGGAGAACTTCCGCGTTCTCGGCGGCAGGCGGGTCACCGACATCCAGGTCACCGCGATGTCCTCGCTGGGTACGGAAGAGCCGGACCTGGAGGACCGCATCAGGTTGACCGTGGACCGGCCCGGCGACTTCTCCACCTACACGCTCGTCGTCGTGGACGCGGCGACCGGCGGGCCGCACCCGTGCTTCGACCCGCGTTACGCGCGGATCGACTTCAGTTTCAAGCAGAACTGCCCGACCGGCCTGGACTGCAAGCCGGAGCCGCCGGGCCCGCCCGCTGAACGGCCGACGCCCACGATCGACTACCTGGCCAAGGACTACGCGAGCTTCCGGCAGCTGATGCTGGACCGGCTCAGCCTCACCATTCCACAGTGGACAGAGCGGCACGTCCCCGACGTCGGCGTGACACTGGTGGAGTTGCTCGCCTACGTCGGTGATCAGCTCAGCTACCGGCAGGACGCCGTGGCCACCGAGGCGTACCTGGGCACCGCGCGCGAGCGGATCTCCGTGCGCAGGCACGTGCGGCTGATGGACTACCCGATGCACGACGGCTGTGCGTCGCGGACACCGGTCCACGTCGCGGTGACCGGCAAGGTGGAGCTGCGGCGCGAGGACTACCGGTTCATCGCGCTCGACCCGGACGTGCTGTACGGGCGGCACGCGCTGCGCGAACGGGACCTGGTCGCGAACAAGATCCCGCAGGACTCCTACGAGGTCTACCGGCCGTTGGTGGACGGCGATCTCGTGCTTCGCGAGGCGCACAACAGGATTCCACTGTGGACGTGGGGTGGTGAGGTTCGCGTCATCGCCAGGGGAAGCACGTCGGCGACGCTGAAGGACGACTGGGCGGACGAGAAGTGCGAGCGGCGCCTGCTCTCCCTGGAGCCCGGCGATCTCCTTCTGCTGGAGGAGGTCCTCGGCCCGAACACCGGGAAGGAGGCCGACGCCGATCCGGCCAAGCGCCAGGTCGTCCGGCTCACCTCCGTCGAACCGTCGGTCGACCCGCTCTACTGCGACCAGCCGCTGCTGGAGGTCACGTGGGCCGCCGAGGACGCGTTGACCTTCCCGTTGTGCCTGTCCAGCAGGGGGCCCGACTGCTGTCCCGTCGAGGACGTCAGCCTCGCCCGCGGCAACGTCGTTCTCGCCGAGCACGGCCGCCCGATCACCTGGTGCGACGGCGAGGCCGAGGAGATCTGCGTTCCGGAGCGCCCGACCGAGACGGTGTGCCCGCCGCGCGACGGCTTCGGCTGCGACGACCAGCCGGTCGAGGTCCCGGCGTACCCGCCGATCGGTACTCCGTTCCGTGTGGCACTGAAGCGCTCTCCGGTGACGCAGCGGGCGGCCTTCGGCGACCACGAGAAGATCGCCGAGCAGCAGGCGGACATCCTCCTGCGCATCCCCGAGCAGGTGCGCGAGCGCGTCCGCGCGCTGTGGGCCGCCGTGCGGGACGGGCATCGCCCCACCAAGGAGGAGATCGCCGAACTGACCCTGGTCTTCGGGCCGAAACCGGTGCGGCGCATCCGCAAGGACCCGCTGTCCACCATGGTCAGACTGCTGTCGGACTTCGACGAGCTGCTGCACGCCAAGCTCCGCCGGGTGCGGATGCTCGCCCGCCGGGCTCGCTGCGGTGTCGTGCTCGACGACGGCGCGGTCGCGGAGATCGAGCAGTCCTGGAACGACGACTTGGGGCATCAGCTTCACCCTGACAGAGCGTTGTTCCTCGGCCCAGCAGGTACCGCGCTCCGGCCGGACGCGCGGACGGCGCTGCCGGACGTGGTGCTGACCGACGGCTGTGACACGTGGACGCCGAGGCGCGACCTGCTCGGCAGCGGTCCGTACGACAAGCACTTCGTCGGCGAACTGGACGACGACGGCACGCTGTGGCTGCGCTTCGGCGACGGCGTGCACGGGGCCCAGCCGGAACCCGGTTCCACGCTTGTGGCGCACTACTGGGTCGGCAACGGCATCGCGGGAAACATCGGCCGCGAGTCGATCACCCGCGTGGTCTGCCGCGACACCGACGCCGGTGGCATCCGCAAGGTGCGCAACCCGGTGCCCGCGCGCGGCGGCACCGACCCCGAGCCGCTGTGGCAGGTCCGCGACCGGGCCCCGGTGGAACCGCGTCTCAGGTTGCTGCGCGCGATCGTCCCTGAGGACTACGCGGCGCTCGCCGGTCAGGTTCCCGGAGTGCAGCGCGCCGCCGCGAGCCTGCGGTGGACCGGTAGTTGGTACGAGGCCCAGGTGGGACTCGATCCCTTCTCCGAAGATCTGCTTGCAGGATCGAGCGTTGGCGCGACTGCGGAACCGTCTGAAGCGCTGATCGACGCGGTGCGCGATCACCTCCGGCGGTACCGGCGGATCGGCCACGATCTGCTCGTGGGACCGGCGAAGCTCGTGCCGCTGGACATCGAGCTGGAGATCTGCGTGCACGCCAACCACATCGCCTCGCACGTCCAGGAGGCCGTGGTGCTGGCGATGCGCGCGTTCTTCCACCCGGACCGGCTGACCTTCGGAACGCCGATCCGCGCCAGCGCGCTCATCGCGGCCGCCGCGGCGGTTCCCGGGGTGCGGGGCGCGTGGCTCACCAGGTTCCAGCGGCAGTTCGAGCCGCCCGGCCGCGAGCTGGAGAACGGCCTGCTGCCGTTGGGTGACCTTGAGGTCGCGCAGCTCGACAACGATCTTTCCCGGCCGGAGAACGGCGTGCTCAAGGTGAACGTCGGGGGTGGACGATGAGTGCCAGAACAGGGTGCACCTGTGGTTGCGCGGGGGTGAGCGTCCGCACGCCGCAGCGCGTGCACCACCGGCCGGGACTCGGTGCCTTGCGGTACCGGGTCGGCGCACACGGCACGTTCCTGGACACGATGCTTGCCAGGCTGGCGAGTCGTCGCGAGCTGGACGGGCTGACCGAGCGCGGCACCGATGACTTCTCCATCGCGTTGCTGGACGCGTGGGCGGTGCTCGGCGACGTGCTCACCTTCTACACCGAGCGCGTCGCGAACGAGGGCTACCTGCGCACCGCGACCGAGCAGTGGTCGGTCGACCAGCTCGGCCGCCTCGTCGGGCACCGGCCGAGGCCTGCCGTCGGCGCGAGCGTCTTCCTGTCCTACAACCTCGATCCCGGCCAGGACACCGTCATCCCCGCCGGATCGCGGGCGAACAGCGTCCCCGAGGCCGGCGGCTCCCCGCAGGCGTTCGAGACCTCGGAGGACATCCGCGCGAAGACCGCGTGGAACGACCTCGGCGTCCGCAAGTACTACCCGTTCGACGTCCCGCCCGGCAAAGCGACGACGCTGCGCAAGATCCTCGTCAAGGGGGTCACCGCCAACCTTTCCGGCGGCGACCGCCTGCTCTTCGACTACGGCTTCGCCGCGACCGCGCCGGACCGCGTCGTCGTGAGGTCCAGCGAGGTCGACGCGGAGCAGGGGCACACCGTCGTCGAACTGGAGGGCGGCAGCGTCGGCGCGGAACTCGTGCCGTCGCAGGAGCGTTTGGTCGCGGCGATGACCGTCGCGCTCGCGCCCACCACCGCGCGGACGACCTTCAGCGACCAGGTCAACACGCAGGTGGTCCTCAAGCTCCAAGCGGAGTTGGCGAGCAGTGCCGAGGTGGGCAAGTTCGACAGGCTCGTGCGCTACCTCTTCGAGACGGAGGAGGCGGCCGCGCTCGCCGAGGGCAACGCGCTGGCGGACCCCGTCTGGACCAGTGCGGCGGCCGGGATCGCCACGAACCTCCGTGAGTTCCTCGTGCTGCGGGCGGCCCTGCTGGGTGTGCGCCCGCCGGGTGAGCCCCCGGTCGGCTGCGAGTGCGGTGGCGGCGGAGCCAAGCTGCTTGACGACGGCTCGGACGAGTGCACGTGCGAGCCGTTGCCGGACAACGATCCCACCGCCGTCGTCGCCCTCGCCCGGTTGCTCTCCCCCTTGACGAAGGAGCCGTCGCGTCCGCCCGCGGGCTCGTCGAACCTGGACCGGAAGGTGGAGGACGCCTTCGCGCCCGGCTCCGACGTCGGACCGCAGTTGATCGCCGCCGCGCAACCGCGACTCCGGCCGACGCTCTACAAGGCTTGGCGCGGTTTGGAACTCGCCGATCCGCCGAAGCTCAGCACGCTGTACGTGTTGCGGCAGAACGGCACCGTGTTCGGCGCGAACCTCGTGCCCAAGACACCGCCGTCGGGTGGTGGTGGCGTTCACCTCGCAGCGGAGGAAACGGCGAAGTACGCGCCCGAAGGGGCCGACAAACTCAACGAGCTGGCACTCTCCGGCCCGTACGAGGGGATCGCGCCCGGCAGCTGGATCCTGGTCGAGAAGCCGCGCGGCGACAACCCTTCGAGGAACGACGCGTTCTTCAAGGTGACGGGCGTCGAACAGAAGCTCGTCTCGCTCACTGTCAACGGCCAGCGCGCGTCCGCGACGGTCACCGTGCTCACCCTCGACAAGGACTGGCGGGCCCCGGCCGATGACCTCGCCAAGGTCGCGCGGTACTCGGTGCGCTTCAAGGCCGACGCGCTGACCCCGCTCGGCGACCCGGTGACGGCCGACGTCAAGGGGAAGCGGATCGAGCTGGCCGAGCTGCACTCCGACCTGCGCAGCGGTCGCTACCTGATCGTCTCCGGCGAGCGCTCCGACCTGCCGCGCCGGATGCGCGGGGTGCGCGCCAGCGAGCTGGTGATGATCGGCGGCGTCCAGCAGTCGGCGAACACCCAGCCGGGCAGCACCAAACCGACCCCGGGCAGCAAACCGCTGACCACGCTGGTGCTGGCGGAGCCGCTGGCGTACTCCTACCACCGCGACACGGTTCGCTTGCACGGCAACGTGGTCGAGGCGACGCAGGGGGAGAGCCGCCTCGAAGTGCTCGGCAGTGGTGACGCGAGCCAGGCCAACCAGAGCTTCCCCGTGCGCGGCACGCCGATCACCTGGCTGCCCTCGGACACCCCGCTCGGCGCGACGAGCACGCTGCGGGTCAGCGTCGGCGGAGTTCGTTGGCACGAGGCCGAAGCGGTGAGCCTGCTCGGCCCAGAGGAGCGCGCACACCTGACCAGGGTGGCTGATGGCGGCGCCACGACGGTGGCCTTCGGTGACGGCGTGCACGGCTCCCGGCTGCCGACGGGGGCCGAGAACGTGCAAGCCCGCTACCGCGCGGGTGCGGGCAACGGCGGCAACGTGGACGCGGAGACGATCACTCAGCCGGTCAGCAGGCCGCTCGGGGTCGCGGGTGTCACCAACCCGATCGCGGCCTCCGGTGGTGGCGACGGCGACGGTCCGGCGGACGCGCGCCGCGTCACTCCACTGAGGACGATCGCGTTGGACCGCCTGGTCTCCGTCGCCGACTACGAGAGCTTCACCAAGGCGCGCGCGGGAATCGGCAAGGCCAGCGTTCGTGAGCTCTCCGACGGCCAGCGCGATGTCGTGCACGTGACGATCGCCGGGATCAAGGACGCGCCGATCGACCCCGCTTCACGGCTGCACCGGTCGCTGGTGGCTTCGTTGAGCCACTTCGGCCAGCTGGGGCTACCGGTCACGGTGGACAATCGCGACCTGGTCGTGCTCGTGCTCAGCGCCGGGGTGAAGGTGCACCCGGACCACGAGTGGGAGCAGGTGGAACCGCGTGTTCGGCAGAACCTGTTGAGCCACTTCGACTTCACCGCGCGGGAGCTGGCGGAGCCGGTGTACCAGAGCGAAATCGTCTCGGTCATCCAGGGCACCGAGGGCGTCGACCACGTCGATGTGGACGTCTTCGACGGGGTCCCGGGACGGCTCACCCCGCAGCAGATCGTGGACCTGGCCCAGCGGTTGAAGGAGCCGAGGGTGGTCGTCCCGGCGCGCCCCGCGCGCCTGCTGGACACGGTGCACGTGGTGACGGCAAGGGAGACGTTGACCTCGGTCGCCCAGCAGTACGGCTTGGACCTGGCCGAGCTGGTCGAGCTGAACCCGGGGCTGATCTCGATCGAGCTGACCGCCGGGCAGAAGCTCGTTGTCGCACAAGGACTTTCCCCGGCGGAGCTGGTGGTGTTCAACCCGGCGGTCCGGGACACGCTGATCCTGCGGAGGCTGTGATGAGCAGGCTGTACGAACTGCTACCGGCGGTGCACCGGAGCAAGGACGAGGAACTCGGGTTCCCGCTGCGGGAACTGCTCGGCGTCATCGAGGAGCAGGCGCGGCTGATCGGGGCGGACCTCGACCAGCTCTACGACAACTGGTTCATCGAGACCTGCCAGGACTGGATCGCGCCCTACATCGGCGATCTGGTCGGTTACCGGCCGCTCGAAGGCCCGGGTGAGGAGGGGCCGCCCGGGTTGATCTCCGCGCTCGCCCCGCGACGGGACATCGCGAACACGATCGCCAACCGCCGCCGCAAGGGAAGCCTCGCGCTCCTCGAACAACTCGCGCTCGACGTGGCCGCCTGGCCCGCCCGCGCGGTCGAGTTCTACCGACTGCTGAGCCAAACCCAGCCCGTGCGGCTGTACGGCACCGATGCCGGGATGAACGCGGTGCGCCGCCGCCGGGGCCGCCTGGCGGACCTGCGCGACGGTGACGCGCTCGACCGGCTCTCCGGCGGGAGAACGCTGCACGCCGGGCTGTCCGGTCCGTTCGACGAGCTGAGCCACACCGTCGAGGTGTCGCGGTCGTCCTCGCGGCGTCGGCAGGGGCGCACGAACATCCCCAACGTCGGCGTGTTCCTGTGGCGGCTGCGCCCGTACTCCGTCACAGACGCTCCGGCGAACTGTGAGGAGCGCAAGAGCGCCACCTACACGTTCTCCATTCTGGGCAACGAAATCCCCCTGATGACCAAGCCTGTGCCCGAACCACCTGTTCTGCACATCGCCGCCGAGGACAACGTGCCGACGTTCATCCGCAGGCGCGCGTTCGAAGAGCGCACAGCGGACTACTACGGCGAGGGCAAGAGCCTGTGCATCTGGCGTGGAGATCAGGAAGACCCGGTGCCGTTGAGCGCGATCGTGCCCGCGAACCTCAGCGGCGACGGCTACCGGCCGAAGCCGGGACAGGTGGCCGTCGATCCCGAGCTCGGCCGGTTCGTCTTCGGCGGGCGCCCACCGGACTCCGGGGTGTGGGTGACATACCACCACGGCTTCTCGGCGGACATCGGCGGGGGTGAGTACCACCGGGAACTCAGTACCGGTGACGCGGAGGTCTACTCCGTCGGCGGTGACGGGGGTCATCGGCGGATCATGGACGCGGTCGTCAGGTGGTACCGCGAACGCGAGGAGCACCCGCACGCGATCATCGAGATCTGCGACAACGGTGCCTACCAGGAGCAGATCGATCTCGACGTGCGTCCCGGCGAACGGCTCGTCCTCCGCGCCGCACAGGGGAAGCGGCCGGTTCTGCGGCTGCTCGACTGGTACAGCAACCGGCCCGACGCGCTGCGGATCAGCGGACCCGAGTGCCCGCCGGAGGACGCGGACTGCTGTGCCAAGCCCGAGGTCGTGCTCGACGGGCTCGTGATCACCGGGCGCAGCGTGTGCGTGAGCGGATGGCTGGGCAGGGTCCAGATCCGGCACTGCACGCTGGTGCCGGGCTGGTCGCTGGACCAGCGCTGTGAACCCGCGTTCGAAGAGGAACCCAGTCTCGAACTCGTGGACACGACCGCGTGCACGCAGATCGAGCACAGCGTCCTCGGCACGATCCGGGTGAACCAGAACGAGGTCAGCACCGAGCCGCTGCCGATCTTCCTGTCCGACAGCGTGCTCGACGCGACCGCCACGCACCTGGACGCGCTCACCGCGCCGCAGGACTGCCACGCGCACGCCGTGTTCAGCGCGGCACGGTCCACTGTGGTCGGTCGGATACGAACGCACCAGATCGGCTTGGTGGACAACAGCGTTCTGCTCGGCGAAGTGTGCGTCGCGCGCAGGATGGACGGCTGCATCCGGTTCAGCTGGGTGGAGCCGGGCTCGCGCACACCACGACGGCACGAGTGCCAGCCGGAGACGACAGAGTCCGTCGGGAGACTGCGTCCGCGTTTCACCAGCCTGCGCTACGGCCAACCGGGGTACGCGCAGCTGGCGCTCGACTGCTCCGAGGAGGTCCGGCGAGGCGCCGACGACGGCTCCGAGATGGGCGCGTTCCACGACCTGTTCCAGCCGCAGCGCGAGGACAACCTGCGCGCCCGGATCGACGAGTTCACACCGGCCGGCTGCGACGCCGGACTCTTCTTCGTTTCCTAGGGGGACCTCCGATGCACGGCGACTTCTCTCGGTCGACCTTCGACCGCAGCAAGCACCACTCCGGGGTGCTGGCCCAGCAGGGCCGGGTCAACCTCGACGCTGACCTCAACGAGCAGGCCGCGATCCAGCAGCACCTGCTGCGCATGGTCGTCGCGGACGTGGTCGGGCAGCACGGCGGCCCGGCGGCGAGCCTCGGCTTCGAGGTCAAGCTGCCGACGCAACCCGTGTCACGCAACGACTTCACCATCACCAAGGGGCGGTACTACGTCGACGGCTCGCCCGCCGAGAACGACGAGGACACGACGTTCTGGACCCAGCCGGAGCGCTACCTCGACCGGGTGGCCGACGCCGAGGAACTGCCCTCCGACAAGGCTTTCCTGGTCTACCTGAAGGTCTGGGACCGGATGGTGAGCTCCGTGCAGGACCCCGCTCTGCGCGAGGTCGCGCTCGGCGACCTCGCCCCGGACACCTCCGTGCGCGGCAAGGTGAGCTGGCAGGTGATCGCGACGCCACAGCTGCCCGGCGGCACGAAGTTCGACGAGATCACCGCGGACGTGCGCGCGAAGGTGCTGGCGGAGTGGGAGGCTTGGCGCAAGCGCGACGAGCAGCTCTACCGACGCCTCAAGGTCAGCGCGAAAACCCCTAACGACGCCAAGGAAAACCCGTGCAGCGCCGCGCCCGACGCGCGCTACCGCGGCCTGGAGAACCAGCTGTACCGGGTGGAGATCCACCGGGGCGGCGAGGTCGGCAACACCGACGCGCTCGCGAACCAGCCGACCTTCACCTGGTCTCGGGACAACGGTTCCGTCGTGTTCCCGGTGGCCGCCGTGTCCGGGGAGAAGGTCCGGCTCGCCTCGGCCGGCCGCGACCACAAGCTCGACCTCGACGTCGGTGACTGGGTCGAGTTCGTCGACGACGCCTACGCGGTGCGCGGGCGGTCCGAGTCGCTGCTCCAGGTCGAGTCGATCGACGCGGAACGCCAGTGGATCACGCTCAGCGGCCCGCCCCGCGCGACCCGGCGCACCCTGCACCCGTTCCTGCGGCGGTGGGACCAGCGCCCCGAGGAGAAGCCGAAGGACGGCTCCTCCGGGCCCTACCGGGCCGACGACAACGCGATCACCCTGGTCGAGGGCGAGTGGATCGAGCTGGAGGACGGCATCCGGATCATGTTCGAGCCCGACGGCAGCTACACCACCGGGGACCACTGGCTGATCCCCGCGCGCACTCTGCTCGGCGACGTGCAGTGGCCCCAAGACCCTTCCGGGCCCGCGTACGTGCCCGCGCACGGCGTGACCTACCACTACGCACCGCTGGCGTTCGTGCCGATGACCGGCGCTCAGCTGGACTACCGCAAGCAGTTCGCGGGCCGGGCCGAGGACGTCACCCCGGCGGCTCCCGTCGCCGAGCCCGCCGAGCCTGCCGAGCCCGCCAAGCGCTCCCGGAAGCCCGCCTGAGGTGTCCGGCGACCGCGAACACGTGACGAGGGCGCCGCAGATCGTCCACGACGTTCTGCGGACGCCGGGCCTTCCGCTGGAGGACACGGCCCGCCAGGTGATGGAAGCGCGCCTGGGCAAGGACTTCAGCCAGGTCCGCGTGCACACCGACCAGCAGGCCGCCGACTCCGCCGGAGCCGTGGGAGCGAACGCCTACACCGTGGGCGACCACATCGCGTTCGCTCCCGGCCAGTACCGCCCCGGCTCCGCAGCGGGCGATCGCCTGCTGGCGCACGAACTGACGCACGTGGTCCAGCACCGCGGCGCCCTCCCACCGTCCGACCTGGAGATCGGCGCCGAACACCACGGCACCGAGTACCAAGCCGACGCGGTGTCGCGTGGAACCGAGTGCGGTCACATCGCCGCCCACCGGCCGGTCGTGGCCCGCCAGGTCGCGTCCACGTGGGGCTCGGCCTACGGCGGCAAGGAACCGGGCAACTACCAGGCGGTCAAGAAGGGCATCGACCCGCTGACCCCGTCCAGCCAACCGGTCGCTGGCCGCAAGTACACGGGGACACGAGTGGGCGTGGTCGTGGCGCCGGCCGCGGCCGTCCGGTCGAAGCCGGGCGCCGAAGGCAAGCACAAGTTCCTCCTGCCGCCCGGGCGGAAGGTGCTCGTCGGACCGGCGGAGAACGGGTTCCTGCAGCTGCGCGCCCTTCCCGATCTCAAGAAGGCGAAGGGCTGGATCGAGGAGAGCGCCGTGGACGTCCAGGGGCTCCCGCCGGTGACCGAGCGCGAGCTCACCCTGATCGATCCGAAATGGAAGGAGAAGGCGGTCGGCAACGCGCCGAAGTCGATGGGCGAGGCCGACGTCACCGCCAAGGTCCTCAGCTACCTCGACAAGATGAACGAGGCGTTCGACCTGCTCCAGATCGACGTGATCGAGACGAGGGCGGTGTTCGTCGCCAACGCGCTGGTCGAGTCCTGGGCGCTCAGCAGGTTCACCGAGGCCCAGTCGCGGCCCCAGGCCTTCGCGGACGACCCCACCAAGCTCGGCACCGACCGGGCGTTCTTCGAGCTCCAGTACCCGAAGAGCAGGCCGGTGCGGAAGGAGATCAATCCGACCGAGGAGACGGACCCGAAGAAGAACAGGTGGGACTTCCGAGGCCGCGGGGCCGTCCAGGTCACCGGCCGGGGCAACTACCTCCAGACGATCGCCGTCCTCGACCGCGCGGCCGAGCAGTACCGCGCCGAGGGCGACACCGCGGCGGCGGACCGCTGCCAGGCCGCGGTCGACGCGATCAAGGCGGACCCGAGGGAGGCGGCCAGGCCCGAGCACGCCTTCCTGTTCTCGGCCGCCTTCTTCAAGGCCAAGCACGGTGATCGCACGGGCAAGGACTACTCCTTCATGGGCACCGTGCAGCCCGAGAAGGTCCAGAAGGACGCCTTCCTAGAACGCGCGCTGAAGGTGTTCGGAGACACCGCCGACTGGATCTAGCGCGCGTCGAGCTCGGTCGCGGTGTCGCCGAAGACGAACGGGCTCCTCTCGCACTCCGCGATGAAGTCGGCGGGGAACCCGCGCTCGAACTCCACCGCCGAGTCCAGCCGTCGCATCGCCTCGTCGGGCAGCGCGATGCTGACGGCGGTCTCGGTGATCTGCTCGGCGTTGCGGGCTCCGACGAGCGGCAACACCGACGGCGACTTCCGCCTCAGCCACGCGAGTGCCACTTGGGACGGTGTCGCGTTGATCTCCGCCGCGACCGAGCGGACCGCGTCGAGCGCGGCGTGCTCGCGGGTGGAGAGCTTCGCGGGGTCGACTCGGCGGGCCGCCGCGCCGGAGAGCAGACCCGAGGCGAGCGGACTCCATGCCGTCACGCTGAGACCGAGTACCTCGGCCATGGGCAGCAGTTCCCGTTCGGCGTCGCGCCGCACCAGGTTGTAGGGGATCTGCAGGCCGGAGAACGGCGTCCAGTCCCGCCACTCCGCGAGCGTGTTCGCGCGGCTCACCACCCACGCGGGCGCGTCGGAGATACCGACGTAGAGGATCTTGCCCGCGCGGACCTCGTCGTCCAGCGCGCGCATCGTCTCTTCCAGCGGCGTGTGCCGATCCCAGATGTGCACCCAGTACACGTCGATGTGGTCCGTGCGCAGGCGTCGCAGGCTCCGCTCCAGGGACAGCCGCAGGTTCTTGCGGTGGTTGCCCGCGCCGTTCGGGTCGGCCGCGTCGCGCGACAACGTGTACTTCGTGCCAATGACGAAGCGGTCGCGCCGCTCGATCGCCGCGCCGAGCAGGCTCTCGCTCTCCCCGTAGGCCGAAGCCGTGTCGAGGAAGTTGCCGCCCGCGTCGGCGAACGCGGCGATCGTCTCCCGCGCCCGGTCGAGGTCGTCGAAGGTCATCGTGCCGAGCACGAGTTCGGACACGCGCAGGCCGGTCCGGCCGAACAGTCGGTAACGCATGCCGACAGCCTGCGTCCCCGCACGCCGCCCAGGGAGGCCCTCTCAGGGACCCCCACTCCCCGAATGACTCCTTCAGGTACCTCAACTCCCTGAATGAGTCATTCAGGGATCTCTGTTATTGGATGAGCCGGCCGCCGCGTCGCTCCACGAAAACGTTGAGGCGAACCAGCGCGAGGCCGGGACTTTCGCTCGTCATCGCCTGCGGGGACCGCGCAGGCCGCGTCCGCGTGGATAGCGTCGCCGAGCAAGTGATCAGCGAATGCGATGGGGGAGCACCGATGCGGAGAGCACTGGCGATCGGCCTGGCGCTGGCGTTCGTCGTCGGCGGGAACGCGGCCGCGCACGCGGCGGTCGCGGGCTACGAGACCTGCCCGGCGGGCAAGGTCTGCGTCTACGAGCGCTGGCACGGAACGGGACCGCGCTGGGACGTTCCTGGCTGCGGGTGGTGGGAGCTGCCGAGCTGGATCAGGAACGAGGTGTCGTCCGTGCGCACGCACGGCAACGCCATGAGCCTGCTCGACGTCGCCAACGGCGAGATCGTCGGCAGGGTCCGCGCGCACACCGCGACCAACCTCGCGTCCTGGGAGAACGAGCGCGCCGACAAGGTCCACGTCGAGTGCTGATCCCCTCACACGGGGGAACGCGGCGAACCTAGACTCGGCGCGTGCCGGACAACGCGCTGGGAACGTTCCTGAGGGCCAGGCGGGAGGCGACCGCGCCCGAGGACCCCGAGCCAGGGCCGCGCCGCACCCCGGGGTTGCGCCGCTCGGAGCTGGCCGCGGCGGCCAACATCAGCGTGGAGTACCTGACCCGCCTGGAGCGCGGCAGCGACCGCAGGCCCTCCGCCCAGGTCCTCGGAGCCCTCGCGGACGTGTTGAGCCTCGGACCGGACGAGCGCGTGCACCTGCACCGCCTCGCCAAGATCGCCGACGGCTCGTTCTGTTGCCAAGCCGCCGAGCCCGAGCCGTTGCGGCCGACGGTGCGCGCGCTGCTCGACCAACTGGACCTGGCCTTCGTCGCGGCGGCGCACGGCGATCTGCTGGCGTGGAGCGACGGCTTCGGTGAGCTGGCGAGCGCGGTCGGCCTCCTCCGAGAGAAGAACCTCGCGCGGTTCGTCTTCACCGATCCCCGAGCGCGCGCGTGCTTCCCGGACTGGGACCGCGTCGCCGACGGGCAGGCAGCCGCCCTGCGCGCGGCAGCGGATCTCGGGGACCTCCACGCCGCGGCCCTCGCCGAAGAGCTGTCGATCACGGCGGGCGCGGAGTTCAGCCGCCGCCACGCCGACGCGGGCGCGCTCCCGGAGCTGACGGGTGTCGAGCGGTGGTACCACCCGGAACGCGGAGAACTCCGCATGGCTTACGAGAACCTGGTACTGCCCGGTACCGAGGACCAGCGCTTGGTGGCCTACGTGAACCTAGGCGAACGCCCCGTGGGCGAGATCACTTCCCCGCCGGGGCACCGCGACTCGGTACCCAGGCCCACCATGACCTAAAGTTCTCCGGCGGCGCGGCCTACGAGGCCCCCCGAGTGACTGGAGATCAACAAGCGGAATGTCCGAGAGCCTTGCCACCGCGGTAGCTGCGGAGAAGACGAACGACCCCAGTGCCCGCATCAGGCGTTTCCTGGACACCCACCGCCCGTCGACCCCTTGCCTGGTCCTCGATCTCGACGTGGTCGAGCACAACTACCGGACGCTGCGAGACGCGCTCCCGGACGCGCGGATCTTCTACGCCGTCAAGGCGAACCCGCACCCCGAGGTCGTCCGCCTGCTCGTCGAGCTCGGCGCGTGCTTCGACGTCGCCAGCACCGGCGAGATCGACCTGTGCCTGGCCCAGGGAGCGGCGCCGGAGGCGATCTCCTACGGCAACACCATCAAGAAGGCAGCCGACATCGCGTACGCGTTCGAACGCGGTGTCCGGCTCTTCGTGCTGGACAGCGCCCAGGACGTGCGGCACCTCGCCGAGCACGCGCCCGGTGCCTCGGTGTTCTGCCGCGTGCTGGTGGAGGCCGACGGCGCGCGCACGCCCTTCGGCAAGAAGTTCGGCTGCGCCCCGGACATGGCGGTCGAGCTGCTGCGCGAGGCGGGGGAGCGCGGGCTCGACGTGCGCGGGATCTCCTTCCACGTCGGCTCGCAGCACGTCGACCCCGCCGCGTGGGAGCTGGGCATCACCCGCGCCGCGCAGATCGCCGGGGCCGGAGTTCCAGTTGGGCTGGTGAACCTCGGCGGCGGTTTCCCGTCGGTCTACACCGAAGCGGTGCCCGCGCTCGCCGAGTACGCGGCGGTGATCGAACGCGCGCTGGACCGCCACTTCCCGGGAGCCCGCCCCGAACTGATCATCGAGCCGGGCCGCGCCCTCGTCGGCGACGCCGGGATGATCCGCTCCGAGGTCGTCCTGGTCTCCAGGAAGTCGGTCGAGGACACCCACCGCTGGGTCTACCTCGACATCGGCCGCTACAACGGCATGGCGGAGTGCGAGGGCGAGGCGATCGCCTACGAACTGCGTACCGAACGGGACGGCGGACCTGATGGGCCCGTGGTCATCGCGGGGCCGACCTGCGACGGCGACGACGTGCTCTACCAGCGCACCGCATATCGCTTGCCGCTCGCGCTCGTCGCGGGCGACCATGTCGACATCCCGTGCACCGGCGCCTACACGGCGAGCTATTCCTCGGTGTCCTTCAACGGTTTTCCGCCCCTGACGACGCATGTCATCGGGGCGAAGCAGAGCTAGCTCCAGCCGGAGTCCGCTGGGAGATTTCAGGGAGGTTGAGTAGGTGTCCACTGTCTCAGGACCGGTGCAGACACAGGTCCCCGTCGTGGGTCTGTTCACCGGGCAGCACGTCCTCGCAGAGTTCGCGGGGATCGACGCGTCGCTGCTCGACGACGAGCTCTTCCTGCGCCGAACCCTGGAGCACGTGCTGGACCAGGCCGGCGCGACCGTGTGCGAGGTCTCCTCGAAGCAGTTCGAGCCGCAGGGCGTGACCGTGCTGGCGCTGCTGTCGGAGTCGCACGCCTCCATCCACACCTACCCCGAGATCGGGGCGCTGTTCGTGGACGTGTTCACCTGCGGCGACCGGGCCCGGCCCGAGCTCGCCGTCCGCCTGCTCGCCGAGGCCCTCGGCGCGGCGACCGTTCAGACCAAGACCATTCACCGCGGTTGGGAGACGAGTTGAGCACCATCACCGACGAGGGCCGTTGGATCACCGAGCCGCTTGCCGAGGGCATGGTCCGGCAGTGGCGCATGGACGACGTCATCTGGGAGGGCGACACCGCCTTCCAGCACGTCGTCATCGGCAAGACCTCCCAGGGCGTGTCGCTGTTCTGCGACAACGACCGGCAGAGCACCGAGTTCAGCCAGCTGACCTACCACGAGGCGCTGATGGTCCCCGGCCTGCTGCTGGCGGACAAGATCGAGCGCGTGCTCGTCGTCGGCTCCAGCGAGGGCGTCGTGTGCCACATGGCGGTCGCGGCGGGCGCCACCCGCGTGGACCACGTGGACATCGACGAGGAGTGCGTGCGCGCGTGTGCCCGCCACCTGCCCTACGGCTACACGCCGGAGCAGGTCGACGCGGCGGTCGCCGGTGACGGGCCGATCAAGCTGCACCTCACCGACGGCTGGCAGTTCCTGGTCGACGCGGTCGCGACTGGCGAGAAGTACGACATCGTCTTGGTCGACCTCCCGGACGAGCGCGAGGAGTTCGCCCAGCACAACCGCCTCTACGAGTCGGAGTTCCTGCGCATGGCGCGCTCCGTGCTCGCCCCGGGCGGCGTGGTGATCTGCCAGGCGGGCTGCCAGACGATGTGGCGCAACTCCACGCTGATCCGCTCCTGGCAGCGCTTCGGCGAGGTCTTCGACACCGTCGCCTACTACGGCTCCGACGAGCACGAGTGGGCCTACCTGTTCGGCCGCGCCGACGCCGTCGCGGACCCGACCGAGAAGATGATCTCCGCGCTGCCGTCCTGCGGCTACCGCCCGGAGACCGTCGACGCGGACGCACTGCGCGGCAACACCGTGCCGCCGTTGCTGGTCCGCACCGCCTAGGCAGGTTTCGGGTCCCCCCGCACACTCAAAGCTTCGATGCGGGGGGACCTCACACCGCGTACGCCGATCGGCGTAGCGCCGTTTACTGTAGGAGCCATGTCCTCAGCGGTCGCGTCCTCGTCGGCGCAGCCTGGCAACACCCGTGACCTGCGACTTCCAGGCTGGCTCCGTGCGGTGGCACCGCTGGTGCTGCTGGTGGCGCTCGCCGCCTACGCGGTCACCGCCGCGCTCTGGCCCGGCCACCTGATCATGATCGACGTGCAGGTGTACGCGGTGGGCGGCGACTTCGTGCTCAGCGGGCGCCCGCTGTACGAGAAGCCGGTGCTGCACGCGCTGGAGTTCACCTACACGCCGTTCGCGGCGCTGGTGTTCACCCCGCTGGCGTTCCTGCCGCTGTGGCTGCTCAAGGCCCTGTCGCTGCTGGCGAACCTGGCGCTGCTGTTCAGTGCGATCTGGATCGCCTTCCGCAGGCTCGGCTACACCGCCAACCGGAACCTGGTGTTCCTCGGCGTGCTGCTGACCGGCCCGCTGTTCTGGCTGGAGGCGGTGCGCACCACCTTCTGGCTCGGTCAGATCAACCTCCTGCTCATGGTCATCCTGCTGGTGGATCTGACCAGCAGGGCCGGAAACCGTTGGCAGGGCGTGGGTGTGGGTATCGCGGCGGGCATCAAGCTCACGCCCGCGATCTTCATCGTCTACCTCCTGATCACCGGCCGCTTCCGCGCGGCAGGCGTGGCCACCGCGACCTTCCTCGGCACCATCGGCCTCGGTTTCCTGCTCATCCCCTCCGACGCGCTGAAGTACTGGACCGGCACGTTCTTCACCTCCGGCCGGGTCGGGCCGACGATCTGGCCGAGCAACCAGTCGCTGCGCGGCATGATCGCCCGCTTCTTCGGGACCAACGAGCCGCCCGCGCTGCCGTGGCTGCTCGTGGCCGGAGTGTGCGGCGTCGTCGGCCTCGGCCTCGCCGCGCTGGTTGCCAAGCGCGGCAACGAACTCCTCGGCGCCACGCTGTGCGGGCTGACCGGCACGATGGTCTCGCCGTTCTCGTGGTGCCACCACTGGGTGTGGTTCGTGCCGCTGTCGGTGTACCTGTGCGTGCTCGGGCTGCGGTACCGGGACAAGCTCGCGTGGGGCGTGCTCGCCGCCGTGTACCTGCTCGGTTTCTCGTGGTTCGGCAAGGCGTTGAAGCCCGGCGAGGCCGGCCCGCCCGACACCGGGCTGTTCCTCCTCGATGCTCCGGCGTGGTTGGAACCGTTGACCCGCAACGCTTATCTGCTGGCCTTCGTGATCGTGGTGGCCTTCGTTGCTACCCGTCGAGCAGGGCAGGGGCAAGCTCCCGGAGCTGTTCCCGCACCGAGCTGAACCCGCCCAGCGCCTGGATCGCGACGTGGCTCGCACCCGCGTCCAGGTGCTCGTTGACCCGTGCGCGGATCGCGTCGGCGTCACCCCATGCGACGACGGCGTCCACGAGCCGGTCACTGCCCGCACCGTCCACATCGGACTCGTCGAAACCGAGCCACAGCAACGCGTTCACGTAGTTCGGCATCGACAGGTACACCGCGGTGTGCTCGCGCGCGATCGCCCTGGCGCGCACCGGGTCGGTCTCCAGCACGACCGCCTGCTCAGCCGCGAGGATCGGCGTGGCACCCAGGATCGCCCGCGCCCGCTCCGAGTGCGACGGCGGCATGAAGTACGAGTGCGCGCCGTCGGTGCGGTCGCGTGAGAGCTCCAACATCTTGGGGCGCAAGGCGGCCAGCACACGGGTCGTCGGCTTCTCGGGTGCGGCGGCTGTGATCTCGGTGGCCTCCATCGCGTCGAGGTAGGCGCGCATCGTGGCCACTGGCTTGCCGTAGCCGTGGCCGCGCTCGGCGACCTCGGCCAGGTGGCTGATGCCGAGCCCGTGCAGGAAGCGCCCGGGGAACGCCTCCGTGAGCGTGTCACCGCCCGCGCGCATCGCCGTGGCATCGCGCGCCCAGATGTTGGAGATGCCCGTGGCCACCGCGATCCGTTGCGTGGCACCGAGAAGCATCGACGCGTTGCTCAGCGACTCCTTGCCCGTGACCGCCTCGCCGAACCAGAGCGCGCCGTAGCCCAGCTCCTCGGCCTCGGTCGCCAACGTCCTGGCGTCCTTCGCCGATCCCCACACGAAGACCGTCGACCAGATCCCCACTCGTCCCAGCACTGCGTCCTCCAAATAATGACTGATCGGTCATGAATTGTGGCAAAAAAAAGACGGCCGGTCACCGCAGCGCGCGCATCGAGGCCTCGGCCGCCTCGGTGAGCTGGCGCGGGTCCGAAGCGACGCGACCGAGCTGCCACAGCCCCTCGATCACCGTCCCCACGAAGCGCGCGAACGCCCTCGGCGGGCTCGCACTGGTCTGCCCCTGCGCGCGGGCCAGCTCCAGCACCTCGGTCAGCCGGTCCTCGCGCCAACGGTGGTGCCCGGCGATGATCCCCGCGACCTGCTCGTCGCCCGGGAGCATCTCCAGTGTCGTGTTGGCCAGCAGGCAACCACGGCACTCGCCCATGCGCTCCGCGGCCTTCGCCGCCTGCCGGAGCAGGACCGCGTGGATGCCGTCCAGGGGGGTCGGCGCGCCCGACAGGTCCGCTTCGAGCGTCTCAGCGGCGAGCCGGGCGTGCCTGCGCAGCGCCGAGAGGAACAGTCGGTGCTTGTCGCCGAACGCGCCGTAGAGGCTCCCGCGGTGCAGGCCGGTCGCCGTGGTCAGGTCGGTCAGCGAGGTCGCGTGGTAGCCGCGCAGCAGGAACGCGTCACCGGCGGCGTCGAGCACCGCGTCCTCGTCGAACTCGCGAGGACGACCGGGACCCGTTCGCACCGCCGTCATGCCGAGGAGTTTATGACTGCCCGGTCATTATTTGCAAGGCGGGGTCTGGAGGGCCACCGAGCTGCCCTCCGGTGGCCCTCCAGGATGGAGCCGCCCCTGCGTGGTCAGAGTTTGGCCTTCACCGCCGCGCGCAGCTGTGCGAGCTTGGCGTAGAACTGGTTGCCCGGGCAGGCCGTCGCGAAGTGGTCGCGGTGCCCGCTGATGTTGCTCGGCGAGATCCCGTACTGGTAGCAGACGTACGCGCACAGGTTGACCAGCGCGTTCCACTGCGCGGTCGTCGGGACGGCGCTGGTGTAGGTGCCCTCGTTCTCGATGCCGATGGAGTTCTCGTTGAAGCCGGGGCAGTGCGCTGCCTTGATCATCTGCTTGCGGCCCTTGAGCGTGGACAGGCTGCCCTTGCGGCCCTCCATCACGAAGCCGCCCCTGCTGATCGTGAAGTGCTGGCCGGTGTCCGCCCAGCCCTGGCCCATGTGCCCGGCCTGGCAGTTGCGCGCCACCTGGAAGGCGTGCGCCTGCGTGTAGGTCGTGCTGTTCGGGTTCGCCATGTGGTGCACCAGGATGCGGTTCGGCTTGTTGTTCAGCGTGGTGATGCCGCTGACCGCCCGCGCACCCCACTCCGCGCAGCTGTAGATGCGCGGGGCAGCGGGCGCGGCCGACGCCGAGCCCGGCGTGATCAGCTGGCCGGCGACGGCGAGCGCTCCGACTCCGGCGGCGGTGCGGAAAAGGGAACGGCGGTCGAGCGAGGGAGTGCCTTCCATCGGGAACCTCCGGACATGTGCAGGGGCAGCCAGCCTTTCCCACACCGCTTGTCCGGTACTTGTTCACACCTCCACCCACACCCCCGCCCTCGCCGTCACCGCCCGACGCACAGCCGCACTCCGTCTCACCCTCAACTCCGCCCCGCGAACGGCTCTTTTGACGCGTTGAACGCACTGAACGGGTCGTTTGGTGCGTTGAACGCACTGAACGGGTCGTTCAGGGCTTACAACGCACGAAGGAGGCGTTCGCGGTGGGCGGAGTGCTAGCGGCGGGCTCGGGAGAGGAGGGTCTGGAGGACGACGACGGTCACCAGGACGGCGCCGCTGACGACCGCCTGGAGGTTGGAGTTGAAGCCGCCGACCTGGTTGATCAGGTCTTGGATCACGAAGAGCAGCGCCACTCCGGCGAGCGTGCCGCTGACGCTGCCCATGCCGCCGGTGAGCAGTGTCCCGCCGATCACCACGGCGGCGATCGCGTTGAGCTCCAGGCCGACGCCGATCACCGTGACGCCCGATCCGAGCTGCGCGGCGTTCATCGCGCCCGCGAGCCCGGCCAGCGTCGCGGACAGCACGTACACGCCGACCTTGGTCGAGGTGACGGAGAGCCCCATCAGGTTCGCCGCGTCCTCACCGCCGCCGATGGCGAACAACCGCATGCCGAACCTGGTGCGCTGCAACACGATCCCGCCGACCACGTACAGCAGCACCACGATCAGCACGGGCACGCCGATGCCGAGCACGCTGCCCTGCCCGAGCTGGAGGAAAGCCGAATCGCGCGGCACGAGGTAGGTCTCGCCGCCCTCATCGGTCAGGAACTGCAACAGGCCGCGCGCGAACAGCAAGCCGCCGAGCGTGACGATGAACGGGGCGAGTTTCGCCTTGCCCACCAACAAGCCCTGCACGAGCCCGATCGCCGCCGCGACCGCCAGCGGCACGAGCAGCGCGGCGAGCGGGCCCCACCGCGCCGAGTACGCGGCGAGCACTCCGGACAGCGCGTACACCGACCCCACGGACAGGTCGATGCCGCCGGAGACGATCACCATCGTCATGCCGAGCGCGATCACGGCGAGGAAGGACGCCTGCACCGCGAGGTTGCCGAGGTTGTACGCGGTGAGGAAGGTGTCGAAGGCCAGACCGCCGACCACGAGCAGCAGCACCAGCACGCCGAGCGCGCCGTGCCGCTGCACCATCCCCGCCACGGTGCCCGAGCGACTCTCCTGCGAAGTGCTCACGACGAGTTCCTCTCCCGCTGCACCAGCACCGCGGCCACGATGATCAGCGCCTGAGCCATCTGCGCCACCGAGGCGGGCACGTCGTTCTTGATCAGGGTCGCGGTGATCAGCTGCATCAGCACCGCGCCCGCCACCGTGCCGAGCACCCGCACCCGCCCGCCGGTGAGCGGGGTCCCGCCGACCACCACGGCGGTGATCGCGGACAGCTCGATCAGCTCGCCGAGCCGGGACGGGTCGCTCGCGGTGAGCCGCGCCGTCGCCAGCACCCCGGCCACCGCGGCGAGCACCCCGGCGATCACGTACACGCCGAGCAGCACGCGTTTCACCGGCAGACCGGCGAACTCCGCTGCGCGGGGGTTGCCGCCGACCGCGACGAGCTGGCGACCGCCCGTGGTCCGCCCGACCAGCAGCGCCACGAGCACCACCAGCACGACCGCGACGAGCACCGTGTACGGCACGCCGAACACCGAACCCGCGCCCAGCTCCCGGATCTCCGGGTTGCGCACCTCGCGCAGCTGACCGCCGGAGATCACCAGCGCCAGACCGCGCCCGCCGACCAGAAGCGCGAGCGTCGCCACGATCGGCTGCACCCCGATGAAGGCCACCAGCGAGCCGTTGAGCAGCCCGGCCGCCGCGCCCACCGCGAGGCAGATCACCACGGCCACCACGGGCCCGTAGCCCAGGTACATCGGCAGCATCGCGGTGGCCAGCGCCATCACCGACCCCACCGAAAGGTCGACGCCCTTGGTGCCGATGACCAGCGCCATGCCGAGCGCGACCACGAGCACCGGGACGACCTGGACGGCCTGCGTTCGCAGGTTGTCCACGGACAGGAAGTTCGGCGTGATCACCAGGTTCACCAGCACCAGCAGGCCCAGCGCCACGTACACGCCGTAGTCCCGCGCCAGCCCGACGAGGTGGGCGCGCGAGCCGGGCCGCACACCCGCCGTCACCAGCTCACTCATCGGTCCCTCCTTCGGCGATCGCGGACATCACGCCGTCCACGGAGACGTCGGAGTCGGTCAGCACGGCCACCGACGACCCGTCCTTGAGCACCACGATCCGGTCGGCCCCCTCGACCAGCTCCTCCAGGTCCGAGGAGACCAGCACGATGCCGAGGCCCTGCTCGGCGAGATCGTCCACGAGGGACTGGACCTCCGCCTTCGCGCCGACGTCGATGCCGCGCGTCGGCTCGTCCAGCAGCAGCACCTTCGGGCTCATCGCCAGCCAGCGCGCCAGCATCACCTTCTGCTGGTTGCCGCCGGAGAGCTCGTTGACCTTCTGCTCCGGACTGGAAGCCTTGATGCGCAAGCGTTCCATGAACGTCGCGACCACCTGGTCCTGCCGCGCCCGCGACACGATCCCGGCCCTGGAGAGCCGGGGCAGCGCCGCGAGCACGATGTTCTCCCTGACCGACAGGTGCGGGATGATGCCCTCCGCCTTGCGGTCCTCGGGCACCAGCACGACGCCCGCCCTGATCGCCGAGGCCGCAGAGCCCTTGCGGACCGTCCTGCCGTCGACCTCGATCACCCCGGCGTCCAGGGGTTGCAGTCCCACCAACGCCTTCACCGTCTCGCTGCGCCCGGAACCGAGCAGTCCGCCCAGCCCGAGCACCTCGCCCGGCTTCACCGACAGGTCGACCGCGCCGAGCACTCCGCGCCGGGACAGCCCGGTCGCCCGCAGCAACGCCGTCGACCCCGTCTCGTGATCCCCGCCGAAGGCCGTCGTGCCCTCGCGGCGCACCTCGTTCAGCGGCCTGCCGAGCATCGTCGAGACCAGTTCGAGGCGCGTCATCTCATACATCGGTCCACTGTGGACAAGGCGTCCGTCGCGCAGAACCGTGACGGCGTCGCAGATCTGGAACAGCTCCTCCATGCGATGGCTCACGTACACCACCGCGACATCGCGCTGGTGCAGCCTGCGGATCAGCTCGAACAGCGTCTCCACTTCACGCGGCTCCAACGACGACGTCGGCTCGTCCATGATCACGACCCGCGCGTCGGTGCTCACCGCGCGCGCGACCGCGACCATCTGCTGCACGCCGAGCCCGAGCGAACCGAGCTGCCGCCTCGGGTCGACGTCGATCCCGAGGTCCTCCAACAGGTTCGCCGCGTTGCGACGCATCCCCCTGAAGTCCACCAGCCCGAAGCCCGAGCGCGGTTCCCGCCCGAGGTACAGGTTGTGCGCAACGGACATCGACGGCACCAGGTTGACCTCCTGGTAGACCGTGCTGATGCCCGCGTCCTGCGCGGCGGCGGGGCGGGCGAAGGACACCGGCTCGCCGAGGTAGCGCAGCTCGCCGTCATCCGGTTGGTACACCCCGGTCAACACCTTGATCAGGGTGGACTTGCCAGCCCCGTTCTCGCCGACGAGCGCGTGCACCTCACCCGCGCGGAGCCGGAAATCGACCCCGCGCAGGGCGTGCACGCCCGCGAAGGACTTGCGTATCCCCGAGGCCTCCAGCACCACCTGTGCCGTGGTCTCGGGCATGTCCTCCGACATCAGGGCCTCCCTGGACGTGTCTGTGGGGCTCAGTAGGCGTTCGCGACCTCGGCCTTGGCGTTGGCGGTGTCGTAGGACTTGTCCTGGATGATCACCGTGGGCGTGATCGTCTCGCCCGCGTAGAACTTCTGCGCGGTGGAGAAGGCCAGCGGGCCGAAGCGCGGGTTGGACTCGATCACCGCGTTGAGGTCGCCGGCGACGATGCTCTCCACCGCGTTGCGCGTGCCGTCGACGGAGACGATCTTGATGTCCTGGCCGGGCTTCTTGCCCGCCGAGCGGACCGCGGTCACCGCGCCGAGCGCCATCTCGTCGTTCTGCGCGTAGATCGCGGTGATCCCGGGGTTGGCCTGCAACAGCTGCTCGGTGACCTGCTGGCCCTTCTCGCGGGCGAAGTCCCCGGTCTGCTCGGCGACGATCTGCAGGCCGGGCGCGCTGGCCTTCAGGTAGTCCTTGAAGCCGCTGGTGCGGTCGGTGGTCACGTTGTTGCCGGAGGAGCCCAGCAGGATCGCGACCTTGCCGGTGCCGCCGGTGGCCTTGGCCATCGCCTCACCGGCCCGCTTGCCCTGGTCGACGAAGTCGGAGCCGATGAAGGTCAGGTAGTCCTTGCACGGCGCCGCCGAGGACAGCTTGCGGTCCACGGTGATCACCGGGACCTTCTTCTCCCGCGCGGCGCGCAGCGCGGGTTCGAGGCCCTCGGAGTTCAGCGGCGCCACGATCAGCAGCTGCGCGCCCTGGGCGAGCATGCTCTGGATGTCGGAGATCTGCTTGCCCAGGTCGGAGTTGGCGTTGGTGGTGATCAGCCGTGCCCCGACCCGCTTCGCCTCCGCGGTGATCGAGGCGGTCTCGGCGATGCGGAACGGGTTGGCCTCCTTCTCCGACTGGGAGAAGCCCACCGTGGCCTTGGTCAGGTCCAGCTTCTCCACGCCGTACTGCTGCAGGGTGCAGCCCGCGCCGCCCGCGTCCTGGGTCTTGGTCACCTGCTGCCCGCCGCCGGAGGTCCCGCCGGGGTTGGCCCCGCCGCCCTCCGGGTTGGCGCAGCCGGTCAGCGCGAGCAGGGTCGCCGCCGTCAGCGCGGTGCCCATCCGGAGGCCGCGGGCGCGGCCCGCTGCGGGGGTCGAACGATCGGCGTTCATGCGATCGGCTCCTTCGTACAACGGCGTGCTTCGGAGGTCTGTCGGAGGTCTTACCGGGGTGTTCGGTGTTGTGGCCTAGCTCTCAATACCAGCCCGCACCGACAAACATGCCACCGAAGCGGGCGGAAGTAATGAGATTGATGGCAACGATCGCTCATTTTTGGACAAAAGTAGACAACCAGCGGTCACGCTGCGTCGCTTCGGGTGAACCGGCAGTCGTGGGATTGACCCGCCCGGCGAGCGCAGTTTGATGGGGAGTCCGGCCGCCGGAGGAGTTCCGCATGACCATGTCGCTCGCGCTCTCACGCCTCTACCGACCCATCACCCCCGCCGTGCACCCCAGAGCCGCCGAGCTGGCCGAGAGCACGCTGAGCTGGCTCGACGCCCACGGTCTTCCCAGCGCCGACGGCGCGCTGGTCGAGTTCAGCGCGCGCACCCTCCCGGACGCGCTGCCCGAGCGGGCCGAGCTGCTCGCGCGCTACACCTGCTGGGCCGCGCTGCTGCGGGCCGAGCTGGACGCGACGCGGTCCGGCTCGGGGGAGGTCCTCGACCGGGTGGTCCGATTCGGTCACGTGCTCGACGCGCCCGAGACCCCGGTGCCCGGCGGCGATCCCTTCGCGCTGGCGCTGTGCGACCTGCTGCGCCGGGGCCGCCGCATGGTGTCCCCGTTGCAGCTGCGCCGCTTCACCGAGGCCGTGCGCTCGTGGTGGCTCGGCCTCGTCGCCGAGCGCGCCCTCGTCGAACGCGGACAGCGTCCCGGCTTCGCCGACTGGGCGGTGCTGCGCCCGCAGAGCGGCGGGGCGGCCGTGATGGGCGTGAAGGTCGAGCTCGCGCTCGGGCCCGAAGTGCCGGAGTGGGAGCTGAACGGCCCGGTCGCCCGCGCCGCGACCGAGGCGGCGTGGACGGTCGCGCTGGCCGACCTCGACCTGCACTCCTGCCACCTGCACTCCTGTCACCGCGAGGGCGAGCCCTCGGCGCTCAACCTGGTCTCCGCGCTGCGGGTGGACGCCCCGTCGCTGTCCGTGGCCGAGGCCTTCGACGCCGCCGTGGACGTGCGGGACCGGGCGCTCGCGCTGTTCCTGCGCCTGCGCGCGCAACTCTCGCCGCTGTCCGGTCCGGCGATGCGCCGCTACCTCACCGGAGTGGGCCGCGCGGTCGCCGGCACCACCGAGTGGCGCTTCGGTCCGGCACCGGAGGGTCCCTCGATCCAGGACATCCCCGCCGTCTCGCCGCAACCTCTCGCCGCGCCAACCGTCTCGTGGTGGTGGGACCAGCTCGACGCGGGCGCGCGCGTGCCTGGGCCACGCGGCCCGTTTGGTTAGGAGTTCACCGACGATCTTGTGCTCTTCGTGACTTTCGGCCTCTCGTTCACGCGACGGTGCGACAGGAACGGCGGGGGAACGAATAGGGTGGGGTGGTCGCGGAGCGTGGCCGCGCGGGCGGGGACCCGCGCCCCGCCACGGTCGAGGAGGGATCAGTGGAGCCGCTCGAAACGGTGCTGGAAGGCCTGCACCGCTTGTTCGGGTTCAACGTCTGCCCTGGTGACTGGGCGTGGACGCTCATCGCCGCCGGCGTGCTCTTCGGTTTCCTGCCCACGGCGGGCGCCGTGACCATCGCGCTGATCCGCAAGGTCACGGGCAACCGGACCTCGCTGGTGACGCTGCTCCCGTTCGCCTTCATCGCCGTCTTCAGCACCCTCGCGCTGCCGCTGCTGGCCATGGGCGGCAGCTCGAACCTGCTCGTCTCGATGCGCCAGGGCTACTCCGGAGTCGTCGGCGGTTCCTCGCTCAACTCCGGCGTCTGTTTCGGCGCGGTCAGCCAGGGGCAGCTGCTGACCACCAACAGCGTCCAGTCCGTGCTGACCAACGGCACCTGGCACGGCTGGGTCGGCTGGCCCGTCCTGACCGGCATCCCCGTGCTGGTCCTGGTGTCGGTGTTCTTCCAGGGCATGCTGGCCTTCCGCAAGGGCGCGCGCTTCCCCGTGTGGTTCTTCACCGGGTCCTTCGCGGCGCTGTTCTTCCTGACCCTGGACAAGAAAGCGGGTGTGATGGGCTTCCTCTGGGCGGGCTTCCTGCTCGCCGCGATCGTGGGACCGATCCTGGTCTGGCTGATCGGCGGTCCCGGTCAGCGGGCCATCGACCGCGCCTCGGACGCCGCCCGCGCCCGCAGGGAGTCCGCGCACGAGGCGAAGCCGGCACTGGCAGCGCAGTCAGCACACGGAGAACACGGAGCCGACCAGGTGGACCGCCGGGCCATTCAGCCAGCACGACCGCAGCAGGCGCCAGCGCCGACCAGGGTCGAGCAGCCCCAGCACAACCAGCAGCAACAGCACAACCAGCAGCAGCGCAACCAGCAGCACCCGCCGACCAGGGTGGACATGCAGGCGGCGCAGAACCAGCAGCAGCCCTACCAGAGCGCGCCGCGCCCGCCGGTTCCCCAGCCCCAGCCGCAGACCCCGCCGCCCGCGCAGGAGCGGCCGGGCCTGGCCAACACGCCCGGCCCGCTGCCCTTCGCGCTCGGCGGCCCACCGCCCGCTCCCGGCCCGTCCTCGATGGGCATGGCCGCCGGTGCCGCCGCGATGGCCGCCGCCGCGGGCGTCGCGGGCTCGGGCAAGGCCGAGATGCCCCAGGCCAGCGGTCGCTTCCGGCGCATCCGCCAGCTCGGCGAGGGCGGTTTCGGCAAGGTGTGGCTGGCCATGGACACCAACCTCGGCCGCACCGTGGCGATCAAGCTCGCGCACGCCCCCGACGCCGAGGCCGAGGAACGGATGCTGCGCGAGGCCCGCGCGCTCGCCTCGATCCGCCACCCCAACTGCGTCCGGGTCTACGACCTGGTCAACGAGGGGGAGGGGCTGGCCATCGTGATGGAGTACATCGAGGGCCGCTCGCTCAGCGACGTCGTCTCCGACGACGGCCTGCTCGACGACGTGATGGCCGCCCGGCTCTGGGTGACCATGGCAGGGGCGCTCAACGCCGCGCACAGCAAGGGCGTGCTGCACCGCGACATGAAGCCCTCCAACGTGATCGTCGACGACGACGCCATCGCGCACCTGATCGACTTCGGCATCGCCCGCAAGCGCGGCGACTCCACCCTGACCGCGGCGGGCTTCATGCTCGGCACCCCCGACTTCATCGCCCCCGAGGTGGCCGCGGGCAAGAGCGCCAGCCCCGCCTCCGACGCCTGGCAGCTGGCCGCCACGATCAACTACGCGCTCAGCGGCCAGCCCCCGCGCGGCGACCAGGGCGACCCCGCCTCCGCCCTGCTGGCCGCCGCGCGCGGTGGCGGCGAACTGCACCTGCCCGAGAAGAGCGCCCACCGCGCCATGCTCGCCGCCGCGTTGCAGCCCGACCCCTCGCGCAGGCCGACGCTCGGCACCATCGAGCGCGAGGTCGGCACCTGGCTCAACCGCGGCGGTTTCAAGCAGGACGGCCCGGTCACCACGATGATCCACAAGTCGCAGCTGGAGAAGACGCGCGTCACCCCGCCGCCCCCGCCCGCGAAGCGGCCGACCCCTCCCCAGGGCGCCCCGACGCAGATCACCCCCGGCCGCAACCCCCTGGGCGAGGAGACCAAGCGCGTCGACGAGCACCGGCGCCCTCCGCACCCCGGCCGCCGCAACGGCCCGACCCCCACCCGCAAGTTCTGACCCGGGGGCTCAACGGTCCGCCTGCCAGGTGATGTTCGCGGGCCGGTCGCCGTCGGTGACCAGGAACTCCCGCACCGCTTGCCGCACGTCGTCCAGGGGGATCTCGGAGTTCGGCGGGAACTCGGTGTCGGTGTCCATGTAGAAGTACTGCAGCGGTTCACCGTCGGCAGGCCCGGCACCCGTGCTGTAGACGCCTTCGAACCACTCGCGCCCGCTGTAGCGGAGAACGCCGACATCTCCGTTGACGCCCACGTCCAGTCCTTGGGTGTACGGGTCGCCGGAGAGGTGCACTTCCATGAGGATCGGCGCGATGGCGGGAGACTCGGCTCGCACGTGGTCGATCAGCGCGTCGATCTCCTCCACGGTGCCGACCGTGACCGGCTCGTCGCCGTGTTCACGGGCGTAGTACACATCTAGGGCAGCCACGATGAGGTCTTCCCTCCTTGATATCGGCGATAGAAGCCGTCTGCGCCGTACACGGTCAGCGTGTACCCCTTGGGCAAGATCACGCCGATCAGCGCGTCGCATCCTAGGGGCCCTGGGCACGGCACGTGGTTCACCAGCAAGGTGGCGGAGCGAATGCCGTTCACCCGCATGTGGACGGCCAGCTTCATCTCCACATCGGACGCCTTCGAGGGGATTCGGCTGACGCGCATGTCCTTGAAGAACTGAATCGCTCGCTCGTACTTCGCGTCTCTCCCGCTGATCTCGGTGTGCGTACTGCCGTCCGGGCCGATCCAGCGGCCGTGGGTCTTCTGGCCGGAGCGCGGCACGACGGGCGGAGGCAGCTCGGCGCGCAGCCGGTCGATCAGATCGCGTTGCGGGACGACGTACGTCGTTGGCTGAACCGTCCCGTCGCCCGCGAGAGCGGTGATGAAGTCCCGCACTCGTTCCCCGAGTGCCATCACGGAGCGAAGGGCGGTGTTCAGCTCGGCGGCACTCCGACCCAGCAGGCTGAGTGCGTCGTGGGCCGAGGGATCGCGAGTGCCGGCCGTGGCGTCGCTGTACTGGGCGCCGGCCTCGTCGAGGAGGTCAGCGGCCTGGCCGAGGCCTGCCTGGGCTTGGCCGCAGGAGCTCACCACGCCGCGCAGGCGGGAGATGACGTCCCCGAGCGTGCTCACGGAGACGAGCGTAGAAGCGGTCACCGTTTCGGATGAGGGCGAATGCCGGGGTGCGGGGATCGAAGTTCTTGGTCCGGGACAACGGAAAAGCGCCACGCACGCGTAGGTCTTCCCGTATCGGGAGCGCGGTGCTCCCGGGGACGAGGGAGCGTGCATGCGGGCGTATTCCAGTCGTTGGGTGCCCTTATCGGCACTCGTCCTAGCGGCGTCGGTGGTGGTGGCGCCGAGCGCGGTTGCCCAGGACCGCGGCGATGGTGCGAGGGCGCCGAAGGAGCGGACGGTCACGCTGCTCACGGGCGACAAGGTTGCGGTACGCGGTACCGATGTGGTCGGAGTTCGGCCGGGGCCGGGCCGGGACGGCATGGCCTTCCACAGCGTGATCCTGAACGGGAAGCGGCACGTCTACCCGGCGGACGCGGTGCCGCTGGTGCGGGAGAACCGGCTCGACGACACGCTGTTCAACGTCACGGAGCTGATCAGCCAGGGCTTCGACGACGCGTCATCGCCGGTGCTGCCGGTGCTGATGACGAGGCAGCCGCAGCGCGCGCGTGCGGTGCCGCGGGCGGGGACGGTGACACGGGACCTTCCGGGACTGGGTATCACCGCGGTGGCGCAGCCGAGGGCTCGGGCGGGCGAGTTCTGGGCCTCGCTGAACGGGCCGTCGTTGCGGGCGCCGCAGGTGAAGGTGTGGCTCAACCGCAGGCTGCAGCCGAGCCTGGACCAGAGCGCCGCGCTGATCGGGGCGCCCGAGGTGTGGCGCGCGGGCGGGACCGGAGCCGGGGTCCCGGTCGCGGTACTCGATACCGGCTGGGACCAGAAGCATCCGGACCTGGCGGGACGGGTGAGCGAGTCGAAGAGCTTCCTGGTTGACGAGCCGGTCGATGACACGCACGGTCACGGCACGCACGTGGCGTCGACGATCGCCGGTGCCGGGCCGAAGTTCCGCGGCATCGCGCCGGAGGCGAAGCTGCTGATCGGCAAGGTGTGCGGGACCTTCGGCTGCCCGGAGGACGCGATCCTCGCAGGCATGCAGTGGGCCGCCGACCGGGGTGCCCGCGTGGTCAACATGAGCCTCGGCGGAGCACCCACCGACGGCACGGACCCGGTGTCGCAGGCGGTGAACACGTTGTCCGCCAAGACGGGGACGCTGTTCGTGATCGCATCCGGCAACTCCGGCCTTGACGAGGCCGTCGAGTCACCCGGCTCCGCCGACGCGGCGTTGACGGTCGCAGCGAGCAGCAAGTCCGACGCGCTCGCCCCGTTCTCCAGCAGGGGCCCGCGACTGGGCGACCACGCCGCGAAACCGGACATCGCCGCGCCGGGCGTGGACATCGTGGCCGCGCGCGCCGCAGGAACGCTGTCGCAGTTCGCGGTGAGCGAGTCCCACGCACGCCTGTCCGGCACCTCGATGGCCACGCCGCACGTCGCGGGCGCGGTCGCGGTGCTGGCGCAGCGGCACCCGGACTGGAAGGGCGAGCAGCTCAAGGCCGCGGTCATGGGCGCGGCGACCCCGCTGAACGGGGCGTCGGTGTTCGGCCAGGGTGCCGGGCGGCTGGACCTCGCGCGCGCCTTCCACCAGCAGGTCCGCGTCGAACCCGCCTCGCTGTCCATGGGCAGCGTACCGGCGGGCACCACCGAGCCGGTGAGCAAGAAAGTCCGCTACACCAACGATTCCGACAAGCCGGTGACGCTGAAGCTGGACCTGCCCGCGCAGGGCGGACTGCTCGCGGTGGACAAGAAGGACCTCGTCGTCCCCGCCAAGGGCTCGGCCGAGGCGACCGTCACCGCCGACTTCCGCAAGGCCACCGGGCTGTTCGGGGTTCGTTTGACCGCAACGGCTCCTGGTGTCTCACTGCGCACTTCGGTGGTGGCCGAGACCGGCCCGAAGACGCATGTCCTCACCGTGAAAGCCTTCAGTCACAAGGGAACTCCGGAACCCAGCGTCTCGGTTCTGTTGCAGGACATCGACTCCGGCAAGGCCCGCATGGTGCGCTCGGAGAGCGAGGGTGTCCCTGAGGGGCGCTACCGCGTGCTCGCTCAGGTGATCGACGTGGAGCACCCGCCCGGCTACCCCTACGGCGTGTTCACCGATCGCGTGAAGTTCGCGCAGGAGATCACCGTCACCAAGGACACCGAACTGGTGCTCGACGGTCGCGACGCCAAGCCGGTCGACGTGCGGGTGGACGACCCCGAGGCCGTGCAGACCCCGCTCCAGATGGGGCACGAGGTCGGCGTCCTGTCGCAGCTGCCCGGCAAGGGGCTCTCCGGCGTGTCGATGGTGTCCAAGCCGGGCAAGGAGTTCGTCGTCCCGAGCAAGCCGATGGCCGGACTTTCCCTGTACAGCAACACTTCCTGGAACCGCAGGGTCATTTCCGCCGCGTTCGGCGATGTGGAGCTTGAGCCGGCGGATGTCAGTCCGCTCGGTTTCCGGGGTGAGGTGTCGGCGAAGGTCGTCGACGTCGGCAAGGGCACGCCCGAGGAGCTGGCCAAGGTCGACGTGCGCGGCGCGTTCGCGCTCTTCGCGCCGGGATACCTGCCCTCGGCCGAGATCACCAAGCGCGCGGCCGCCATGTTCGCAGCCGGAGCAGCTGGAGTGCTGGGGGAGGACGCCTTCCCGGTGCACGACCCGGCATGGACCGGGCCGACGCTGGCGTTGCCGGAGCCCAAGGCCGCGATCCTCCGCGAGGCGATGCAGGCCGGGCCGGTGACGGTGCGCGTGCGTGGCATCGCCAACCCGCCCGCCGCGTACGTCCTGCACGACCGCGCCGTTGGCGGGCTGCCCAACGGTGTCACGTGGCACCACTCCGCGCGCGACCTCGCCAAGGTCAGGACCGAGCTGCACAGGACGGGCCCGGGCCAGCTGCGCACCGCAGCCGAGGGTTTGGTCAATGTCGACGGCATGTGGTTCGGCTCGCGGATTCCGCTGCGGGCGCCCGCGGAGCTGGACGTGTTCTACACGCCGGACCGGCCGTGGGTGACTGTCAGCGCGATCGGTGTCGACGCGCAAGGAATGCCTTACGGGGTCCAGGAAACTGCGCCAACCGTCTTCAAGAAGGGGCAGTCCTCCCGCTTGGACGTGTTCAAGGCGCCGTTCAACCCCGAGCTGACCCGTGACGGTGTGACGCGTGAGGGGAACAAGCTCCGCGTGGAACTGCCGATGTTCACGCAGTCTGGAACTCAGTCCCCGAGCGGCGCGTACAGCCCGGCGCACGACAAGGGCTCGACCACGATCACCGTGGCGGGCAAGAAGGCCGGCGGCAGCGACGTCCCCGGGATCGCCACCGTGGACGTTCCCGCGCAGCGCCTTCCGGTTGAGCTGAAGGTCGACGCCACGCGCACGATGCCCGGCGTCGACGTGGGAACGGGCTCCAGCGCGGTGTGGAAGTTCCACAGTGGACAGACGAGCGAGCTGGTCCCGCTCGCGCTGCCGGACGTGCGCTACGACCTCGACCCGAAGCGCGCGAAGCCCGGGGAGTTCGGGTTCCGCGTCAGCGGCGGCAAGGCGATCACGATGGAGATCTCCACCGACGACGGGAGAACGTGGGCCCCGGTGCCCGTGCTGTCCTCCGGTGCGGTCAAGGTCGTCAACCCCGCACAGGGGTTCGTGTCGCTGCGCACCACTGCGGTCGACGCGAGCGGGGCTTCGGTGACGGAGACGCTGATCCGCGCCTACCGAGTCCTCTGAGGTGGCAGGGCTGGGCGGAGTCCGCTCAGCCCTGTTCCACCACGGCGGGGTGGCGGGGGTCGTCGGCGCGGACCACGACGTCGGCCAGCAGCGCGGGATCGACCTCGTTCTCGTAGCGCTCGAAGGCGCCCAGCGTCCAGTGCCGCTCCGGCGGAGTTCGCCTGGCCAGTGCCGACCGCGAGAGCCACAGGTGCACCACCAGGTCCAGCGGCAACCCTTGGCCGAGCAGCAGCGGCCCGTCCAGCACGAGGACCCCGCCCACGGCGAGGTCCACATAGGACGCGCGGCTGGCGCGGTCGGTGGTGGCGTCCCACAGGCTCGGCAGCACCCGCCCGGACCCGCCGGGGGAGAGCGGCTCCAGCAGCTCCCTGGTGATCCCCTTGACGTCCAGCCAGTCCTGGTAGAACGCGTCCGGATCCTCGCGGCCGTGCTCGAAGCGCAACGAGGCCGGGCGCAGGAACCCGCCCGCCGACGCGCGCAGCACCGCACGCCCGCCGAGCCGCAACGGTTCCACCAACGCATCCGCCAGCCGAGCCGTCCCGGCGGCCTCCGCGCCGTCCACCGCGAGCCTGACCCACGCGTCGCGCGGCAGCTCCACCACCCGCGCCGCGATCTCGGTGACCAGCCGCTCCGGCGTCACCGCCCTGACGCGCACATCTCCTCCTCGCGGGCCTCCGGCGTACGAGGGTGGCTTTCGCCCGCTCCGTGGCCCCCCCGATGCCACGATGACGCGAAGCGGGCTCACGTGCCAAACCCTGGGCAGGCACGGGTGACTTCTCGCTCACCGCCACACCCCTCGCGCCGCAGCCAGGCATCCGCCCGCCCAACCGCCGGGGTTGGGACCTGAATGACTCATTCAGGGCGCTCAAGCACCTCAATGAGTCATTCAGGGCGACAGCACGACGGGTGGGTCAGGCCATGGGGCGCACGGTCATGGACTGCTGGATGGCGTACTCGACCAGGGTGATCAGCGCGAGCTTGGTCGACTCCTTGGTGCGCGCGTCGCAGACCACCATCGGGACCGAGTCGTCGATGGTCAACGCCTCGCGGACGTCTTCGATGCGGTGGTGCAGCATGCCGTCGAAGCAGTTGAGCGCGACGATGTAGGGCAGCTGGCGGTCGTCGAAGAAGTCGATGGAGGCGAAGGCGTCGGCGAGCCTGCGGGTGTCGACGAGCACGATCGCGCCGATGGCCCCGCGCACGAGGTCGTCCCACATGAACCAGAACCGGTGCTGGCCGGGCGTGCCGAACAGGTACAGGATCAGGTCGCGGTCCAGCGAGACGCGGCCGAAGTCCATCGCCACCGTGGTGGTGACCTTGTTCGGCGTCGCGGAGAGGTCGTCCACCCCCGCGCTGGCCTCGGTCATCACCGCCTCGGTGGTCAACGGCACGATCTCCGACACCGACCCCACGAAGGTCGTCTTGCCGACGCCGAAGCCGCCGGCCACCACGATCTTGGCCGAGGTCGTCGCCCGGCTGGTGTCCGGTGTGTGCGGATCAAAGCCTGCGGAGCCCACTGAGCACCCTTTCCAGGAACGCGATCGAGGGCTGGTCGCCGGACACCAGACCGTTCTGGTGCACCTGGACCAACCCCATCGTCGCCATGTCGCCGATCAGTACCCTGACCACGCCCAGCGGAAGCCGCATCCGGGCCGCGACCTCAGCCACCGACCGGGTCTCGATGCACAACCGGCTGATGGATCGGTGCTCGGCAAGCCCGATGGCTTCCCGGTCGCCCGCGGCGTGGTCGCTGGTGCGGACCAGAGCCTCGATCGGAAGATCGTAGTCGGGTCGCGTCCGGCCGCGTGTCCGGGCGTAGGGGCGAGCGAGCATACCGGTCTCGGTCAGCGGGGAGCGCAGCTCGTGCCTGCCCTCCGGCTGCTCGGCGAAACCACCGAGCTCGGCCCGGTGGTCCTCCGCCGCGCCGTACCCGGTGTTGTGCTGCCCACCGTGGGTGTAGAGCTGCGACCAGTTGTCGCCGGTGTTCTCCGGGTCGTAGTAGGAGCCCGAGCTCATCTCGCCACCTCCCGCGTCACGTCAGCCCTCATCGGCTCAGCCCAGCCCTCGTCCGCCGCCCTGGAGCTGGGCGCGCAGCTCAGGCGTCAGCTGTTGGCCGACCCGCTCGACGAGCATGGTCATCTCGTAGGCGACCAGGCCGATGTCGCAGTTGGGCGCGGCGAGCAGGGACAGGCAGGAGCCGTCGGAGACCGACATCAGGAACAGGTAGCCCCGCTCCATCTCCACCACGGTCTGGGCCACGTTGCCCGCCTCGAAGCAGCGAGCCGCTCCCTGGGTGAGGCTGACCAGCCCGGAGGCGACCGCGGACAGCTGCTCGGCGCGGTCGCGCGGCAGGCCCTCGGAGCCGGCGAGCAGCAGGCCGTCCGCCGAGACCACGACGGCGTGCGCCACGCCGGGCACCCGCTGCACGAACTCGGTGATCAACCAGCCGAAGCCGCCCGGCTGTTGCGGGATGGTCACTTGTCCTCCTCCTGCCGCGCGGCGCCGTCGGGCGACGCGGCGCCGTTGGGCGCGTGAGTTCCGTTGGAGCCGGCGCGCTCGCCAGCGAGTTCGTCGATCCTGGCATGACGTCCGCGCCGCAGCCCCTGCTGGAAGCTGGACATCCGGCCGCGCACCACCTCGGCGGAGCGAGCGGGCTGAGCGGGCGGCGCCGCGATCACGGGCTGCTGCCCGGTGCTGCCCGCACCCCTCGTCGGCGGGGCCGAGCGGCGCGGCGCGGCCGGCTTGATCGAGCCGGGCATCAGCTTCGCCTTCGGCACCCGCTTGGGCAGGCCCGCGGGGGTCACCGTCTCCTCGGCCGGGGCGTTGAGCATCGTCTCCACCGCGCGCCAGCCCTCGTCCCCGGCGGAGCGCCAGGTGGAGGGGCGCGGCGGCGCCGGGATGGTCTCCCTGCGCGTCACCTGCTCCACCGCGGCAACGGGAACCGGAGCGGCCGGAACCGCAGCGGGCGGGGCGACCGGCTCAGCCCTGACAACGGGCTCCGCGACGGGCTCAGCGGTGCGTTCGGCCACGGGCTCGGCAGCGGGTTCGGCAGTGGGTTCAGCCGTGGGCTGGGGAGCGGGGCGTTCCACGGGCGCCTTGGCCACCGGAGCGGGCTCGGTGCCGGGAACCGGGCGCGGCGGCGAGGGGTGGGGGAACTCCCCGTCCGGGTTCTCCACCGTCTGGAACCACTGCGAGAGGATTTCCTCGTAGATCGGCAGCCGCTCGGTCGGCGCGTCCACCTCGACCCGGTCGACCGGCGGGAAGGGGTTCTCGTACACCCCGGTCTGCTGCACAGGGTTCTCTTGCGGCGCAGGGGTTTCCTGGTACGCGCGCTCGTCCTGGTGCGGGGCGAACAGGTCCGAGGCGTCCGCACCGCCAGCACCGTCCACAGTGGACGCGCTGGATGCGGTGAGGTCGTCATCGGCCAGGCCCCTGCCCTCGGTCTGCTCGACCAGGGACGGGGCCAGACGGCGGGCCAGCGCCCTCGGCCCGCCCAGGCGTGGCTGCTCCCCGGCGTCCGGCTGGGTCGCGGCCTCCGCCACCGGCTGCTCGACCGGAGCCGGAGCGGGAGCCGGAGCCGGCTCGGGCTCGACCGGGTCGACGGCGGGATTGGTGGAGGTGAACCACTCCTGCTGTTCCGGGAGGTGCGTCTGCGGCTGGCGCTGCGGCATCGGCGGCGGGAACTGCTGCTGCGAGGTCGGGTACAGCCCGGTGTCCAGCGCCGAGGGCAGCACGACCAGCGCGGCGGGCACGGTGATGATCGCCCTGGTGCCGCCGTCGATGTACTCGCCGTTGTGCAGCCGCACCTTGATCTCGTGCCGCGCGGCCAGCCGGGCGACCACGTACAGACCCATCCGGCGGGACACCGCGACGTCGATCTCCGGCGGCTCGGCGAGGTTCTTGTTGGCCTCGGCCAGCTCCTCCTCGCTCATCCCGACACCGCGGTCGGTGATCTGGATGGCGAGGTCCTTGGAGCGCAGCTGCGCGACGCTGACGTCGACCGGGCTCTGCGGGTCGGAGAACACCGTGGCGTTGTCCAGCAGCTCCGCGGTCAGGTGGATGAGGTCGTTGACCACGCGGCCCTGCACCAGCACGTCCGGCGCGGAGGTCAGGTTGATCCTGGCGTAGTGCTCGACCTCGGAGACCGCGGCCCCGATCAGCTCGGCGACCGGGACCGGGGCCGACAGCCGCTTGCCGAGCCCGCTGCCGGAGAGGATCAGCAGGTTCTCGCTGTTGCGGCGCATGCGGG
Source organism: Allokutzneria multivorans (assembly GCF_039537405.1). Lineage (NCBI taxonomy): Bacteria > Bacillati > Actinomycetota > Actinomycetes > Pseudonocardiales > Pseudonocardiaceae > Allokutzneria > Allokutzneria multivorans. Next base: position 313,513 of record NZ_BAABAL010000008.1, read on the forward strand.
TGGCGAGGTGGTCGAGCACGAACAGGCTGGACAGCGCGTCCGGGTCCTGCTCGTCCTGCTCCAGCTGGTCCAGCACGGACAGCTGCCGCTCCACCAGCGTCTGGCTGCGCCGGGAGAGGTTGACGAACATCGCGTTCACGTTGTCGCGCAACAGGGCCTGTTCGGTGGCCATGTGCACGGCCTGCTCGTGGACGGCGTCGAAGGCGCGCGCGACCTGGCCGATCTCCTCGCGGGTGAACACCTTCACCGGCTGGACCGCGGTCTTGGCGGCCTCGGCCGGGTTCGGGTCGTCGAGGATGCGCCGGACCGTCACCGGCAGGCGCTCGTTGGCCACGTCCAGCGCCTCGGTGCGCAGCACCCGCAGCGGGGTCAGCAGCGAGCGGACCACGACGGCCATCAGCAGCAGCGCGGCCAGCAGGGCGACCAGCACCAGCGCGGCGTCCCTGGTCGCCGAGGCGACCGCGGTGGCGGCCAGGTCGTCGGCCTCCTTGCGCAGCGATTCCAGCAGCGAGTTCTCCACCCGGCTGAGCAGGTCGCTGGTGATCCCGGCGACCCGGGTGTACTCGGTGTTGTCGATGTTCAGCGAGTCGCCGTTGGCGCCCTTGATCACCGAGATCTGCTTGATCCGCTGCCGGGTGTCCACGTCGCTGCCGCTGACGGTGCCCAGGAACAGCTGCCGCTCGCCGGGGGTGGCCACGGCCTGGAAGTCCGAGACCGCGGCGTCGTAACCGGAGTTGGCCGAGCGCAGCTCGTCGAGCTGGCCGGCGCGGAACTCGTTGTGCGTGGCGGCCATCTGCATGAGCGCGTTCTGCTGCGCGACCCGCTCCTTGGCCTGGGTCAGCGCCTGGATCGCGGTGGCGGCCCTGGACAGCGCGTGCTCGGACACCGAGGCGCTGACCTCGCGGCCGAGCTGCACCAGCGCGTCGAGGATGGAGGAGTAGACCGCGTGCACCGCGATGTCGGCGTAGGAGGTCGTGTCGGCGACCAGGCGCAGGGGGTTCAGTGCACTGAGCCGCTGGATACCGCGCTTGTAGCGCTCCTCGCTGGCGGCGTCGTCGTACTCGAGGGACTCCATCGCGCGGTTCAGCTCGTTGACCGCGACGTTCACGGTCTCGAACTGGTCCACCATGGGCTTGCGGTCGGTGCTGCGGCCCGCCGCGACCCGGCCGACCACGAGCGTCCGTTCCTTCTGGATCTCGTGGATGACCGTGGTGACCTTGCGGGCGACGTCGACCTGGGCGACGGTGCGCTGGAAGTCGTCGGCGCGGGCGAGCTCGTCCTGCACGCGCAGGGTGCCCAGGACGAGCGCGGTGAGCGTGGGCACGAGCAGCACCACGGCCAGCCGGTTGCGCAGGCGCCAGTTCCGCAGGCGCCAGCGCGCGTCGTCCCGCCGATCGGGGTGGGCTGGGGTCGGTGTCGACTCGGACACCTGCTGTGTTCGCCGCTGCGCGCGCGAGGAGGTGCCACCGCCGTCGCCGTCGTCGGCGGGTGCGGTGGACCGGTTCGGGGCACCCTTGCGGGACGCGATCCTGCCGGGCTGATCGGGCACTACGTGAACACTCCCCGGATCAGAGCTAAGCGGCTCCCCCCGTACGGGACCCAGCTCGTACGGACAACTTTCAGCGCAAGGTAGCGAAGAAGAACCGCCTTGTCAGCCTTGGGCGCTTCACTTAGGAAGGTCATGACATTCGTGAACTTGATTTGACGCTCAACCATGGCGTTGTCTACACCCTTATGGCTCGGACGAGTGATTGTGCGGTCACCCTTGGTGAAGGCACCACTCCCGAACCGGGCAACGCAGCCCCGTGGTCGAGGAGCCAGTATGACCCGCCCCAGCGGTCGCCGTGAACAGGGCCGATGCCCTTCACGTGCGCGGTGGCCCCAGCGCGTCCCGCTGAGCCCGGCCCCGCCCCTTCGCGGCCCGGTTCTCGCCCGAAGCGGTGCCGTCCCCGCCCGGAGCCCGGGCTGGGCGTGTCTCGGAATCATCTCGGAAGCCGACCTTCGGCGGTTTTCGCATCGAGTGCTCTTGAGCGGGACTACTCCGAACGGGGCGCCTCGGCGAAATTCATCCGCCGTGTCCTCCGCTCGGTCGCAGGTGGTCGCTCTCCGTCCACAATCACGCCGATGTGATTACAGCGCGTTTCCTCCTACCCTAAGGAAATGCAAAGCCCGCGAAGTTCGGCGAACTAAAGCGTGTTGTTTCTTCGTGTACGGGCTTGACCGGTCGTGGCGCTCGAACGTTAGGTAGGCCCGCCGGCACTCCCTCGGCAGCACCCCGCCCCCATCAGCACCTCGAAGCACTGGAGCGCAAGCATGAACCGACGCGGCATCCCCGGCGGGCCGTCGTCCCGACCCTCCCGCATCCTGGGCGCGGTCCTCACCGCCGCGACCCTGATGGCCAGCCTCGGCGGCTGCGGCCTGCTCGGCGGCTCCTCGAACGAGGACAAGCCCTCCGGCGGCGGCGAGAACATGAAGATCCGCCTCGGTCTGGTCAAGGTCGTCGACGTCGCGCCCGTCTACATCGCGCAGCAGGCGGGCTTCTTCAAGGCCGAGGGCCTGGACCTGGAGCTCATCCCGCTGACCACCTCCGCCGTCGGCATCGACAAGATGGCCGCGGGCGACATGGACATGGTCCACGGCAACTACGTCTCCATGTTCACCGCGCACGCCAAGAAGGTCGTCGACCTCAAGTGGGTCTCCGACTGCTACGCGGCCAAGCCGAACGTGTGGATGACCATGACCTCGCCGACCTCCTCGGTGAAGTCCATGAGCGACCTGCCCGGCAAGAAGGTCGCGGTCACCACGACCAGCAACCTCGCCGACATGACGGTGTGGTCGGTGCTCAGCGCCAACAACATCGACGCCAAGCAGATCAAGTACGTGCAGATGCCCTTCGGTGAGATGGCCGCCGCGCTGAAGAACGGCAACGTCGACGCCGCGGTGATGGCCGAGCCGTTCATCACCCAGGCCGCCAAGAGCATGGGCGCCGTCCGGGTCTTCGACGCCGCCTCCGGGCCGACCGAGTCGATCCCGATGGCCGGCTACTCCACCAACGCCAAGTTCGCCAAGGAGAACCCGAAGGCGCTCGCGGCCTTCCAGCGCGGGCTCGCCAAGGGCGTGGAGATCGCCAACGCCGACCGGGGCCGGGTCGAGACCGCGGTGCAGGGCTACGCGGGCATCGACGCGCAGACCGCCTCGATCATGAACATCGGTGCCTACCCCAGCTCGCTGGAGGCCGCCAGGCTCCAGCGCGTCCCGGACCTGATGAAGGACTTCGGCATCCTCAGCGAGCGCATCGACGTCAGCACGATGGTGCTGCCGCAGGCCCCGGTCCCGGCCAAGTAGGGGTCGAGGGGTTCGTGCGCACCGCCTTCCGCGGACTGGTCGGAGTCGCCGTGCTGCTCCTGCTCTGGGAGCTGCTCAGCGTCTCCGACCTGGTCCCGCCCGGGTACATCCCGCCCCCGACGCTGGTCGCGAGCACCCTCGTGCGCCTGCTCGGCGACGGCGTGTTCGTCTACGACGTGATCGCCAGCCTGCTGGCGTGGGCCATCGCCCTCGGCATCGCCGTCGTCATCGCGGTGCCGCTCGGGCTGGTGCTCGGCAGCGTCCCGGCGGTGCGGCGGGCCACCAGGACGGTGGTGGAGCTGCTGCGCCCCGTCCCGTCGGTGGCGATGATCCCGCTGGCCATCCTGCTCTTCGGCGGCGGGCCCGAGGCCAAGATCGTGCTCGCGGTCTACGCCTCGGTGTGGCCGATCCTGTTCAACACCATCTACGCGCTCGACGAGCTGGACGAGCAGCTGGTGGACACCGCCCGCGCCTTCGGCGTGAGCAAACCGAGGATCATGGCGACCGTGGCGCTGCCCAGCGCCGCGCCGTTCGTGATGACCGGGATCAGGACCTCCGCGGCGATCGCGCTGATCGTCGTGGTGAGCACGGAACTGCTGGCGGGCGCCACGCTCGGGCTCGGCCAGTTCATCCTCAACGCCAGCAGCGGCGGCAGCCGGATGGACCTGGTCTTCGCGGGCACCGTGGTCGCCGGGCTGATCGGCTACCTGGTCAACGCCGGGCTGGAGTGGGTGCAGCGGCGGTTCTTCGCCTGGGGCGCGCGGACGGGGGAGACGGTGTGAAGCGGCTTCGGAGTTCGGCGCCCGGCTGGATCGTCCTCGTCGTGCTGGTGCTGCTGTGGGAGACCGCCACGCGGCTCGCGGGCAGCCTGTACTTCCCGCCGCCGACCCAGATCGCCGAGACCGCTCGGCAGATGTGGTTCAGCGGCCCCGCCGCCAGCCTGTTCCTGACCGACGTGGTCTTCGAGGACGTCCTCGCCAGCGTGGCGCGGATGCTCGGCGGCTGGGCCATCGCGGGCGTGCTCGGCGTGAGCCTCGGCGTCCTGCTGGGACGGTCGGCCACCGCGATGGACTACTGCGGCCCGATCATCTCCTTCCTGCGCGCGATCCCGCCGCCCACCCTGGTACCGGTGTTCCTCGCGCTGTTCACCCTCGGCACGCCGATGCAGCTGGCCACCATCGTCTTCGGCACGATCTGGCCGATCCTGCTCAACTCCGTCGACGGGGCCAGGTCGGTCGATGCCACCAAGACCGAGACCGCCCGCGCCTTCCGGCTGTCCAAAGTGGACTGGATCTTCGGCGTGGTGCTGCCAGCGGCATCGCCCAAGATCTTCGCCGGCCTGCGGATCAGCCTCTCGCTGTCGCTGGTGCTGATGGTCATCTCGGAGCTGGTCGGCTCCACCGAGGGCATCGGCTACCGGCTGCTGTACTCCCAGCGCCAGTACGACTTCCCGGCGATGTGGGCGGGGATCATCCTGCTCGGCGTGCTGGGATTCCTCTTCAACACGGGCCTGTCGGCCGTCGAACGCAGGGTGCTGGCCTGGCAGCCGGCCCACCGCCAGGCCGTCGCGGCCGGAACGGGAGCATGACGTGAGCACGATGCTGGAGGTCAGCGACCTCGGCCACCGCTACCACGCCAAGGGCGGCGAGCACACCGCGATCGACCACCTGTCCTTCACGGTGGCCGCGGGCGAGCTGGTCTGCATCGTCGGCCCGTCCGGCTGCGGCAAGTCCACCCTGCTGCGGTCGCTGTCCGGGCTGATCACCCCGAGCACCGGCCGCGTCGCACTGCACGGCGACGAGGTGCGCGGCGTCCCCGACGACCTCGCCGTGGTCTTCCAGGACTACAGCCGCTCGCTGTTCCCGTGGCTCACCGTGCAGCGCAACGTCGAGTTCCCCTTGAAGCGCAAGGCTTCCCGCGCCGAGCGCCGCTCCCGCGCCGAACAGGCCCTCGACTGGGTCGGCCTCTCCGGCGCGGGCGCGAAGTACCCGTGGCAGCTCTCCGGCGGCATGCAGCAGCGCGTCGCCATCGCCCGCGCCCTGGCCTACCGCCCCGCGCTGCTGCTGATGGACGAGCCCTTCGCCTCCGTCGACGCGCAGACCCGCTTCGAGCTGGAGGACCTGCTGCTGCGCGTGCGCCGCGAGCACGACACCACCATCCTGCTCGTCACCCACGACATCGACGAGAGCGTCTACCTCGGCGACCGCGTGCTCGTGCTCTCCAAGTCGCCCGCCACCGTCGTCGCCGACCTCAAGGTCGACCTGCCCGCCGAGCGCGACCAGATCACCACCCGCGAGTCCGACGCCTTCGTCGCCCTGCGCGCCGAGACCGCCCGCCTGCTGCACGGCGGCGGCACCGCGCGCCCCCGCGTCCAGGCCGACCCCGAAGGCGCCGCCGCCCGCTTCCTCGCCGCCGAGCGCGCCGAACGCGAAGCGCAGTCCTCCCACCGCCAACCCACCTGAAGCGTGGACTGAATGAGTCATTCAGGTACCTCAACGCGCTGAATGACTCATTGAGGTACTTGAGCGCCCTGAATGAGTCATTGAGGGCGCTCGGAGGCGCCGGCCCGCGAGTCGTCGGGTTCGCCGGGCGGTGCCGACCGCGGCGCGCGAGCCCGCCGGGCCGGACAAGGCCGAGCACAGGGGCTGCGGGTACCCTGCTGCGATCATCGCAGGCCCACGGGGAGGAGCGCGCGTGCCGGAACCCGTTGTGCCACGGCCGAGGAAGGTCCCGCTGAGCGATCCCGAACGGCAGCGGGAGATCTTCGCCGCGACGCTGGCGGTGCTCGCCGAGGTGGGCTACGAGCGGTTCAACATGGACCTGATCGCGAAACGGGTCCGCGCCAGCAAGGCGACGCTGTACCAGTACTGGCCGGTCAAGGCCGCGCTGATCCTGGACGCGCTCAAGATCAACGAGGTGCCGCACGCCGACCCGGACACGGGCTCGGTGGCGCAGGACATCCGGCTGCTGCTGAGGTCCTGGGTGCGCGCGCAGACACCGCACACGCGCGGCATCCTGCTCGGGCTGATGGAGGGCGGTCGCCGGGACGAGGAGATGGCCCGGATGTACGCCGAGCGCATCGCCCAGCAGCAGGAGCCGTTGCTGCACACGATCCTGGCGCGCGGGGTGCGGCGCGGGGAGGTGCCGGAGGGGGTCGACGTCGGCCTGCTCGCCGACCTCCCCGCGGCGATCTTCCTCCTCCGCCTGATGACCACCAACGACGAGGTCGACGACGCGCTGGTGGACCGCGTCGTCGACGGGCTGGTCATCCCCCTGCTGGGCAAGGGAGCGTGATCACCGAGGGGTGTTCGGGATCGTGGAACACCTCCTGGTCGGCGGCGAACAGCTCGCGCGCGACGGCGTGGTGCTCGCCGCTGCCGGTGTTGCGGGCGAAGCGCGGGTGCGCGCCGCTGGACACCTGCACGCGCAGCCGGTGCCCGCGCGGGAAGCGGTAGGCGATGGGCGACAGCGCGACCTCGACGCGGGTCACTCCGTCCGGCCGCACGTTGACGTAGCCGTCGCAGACGTTCACAGAGCGCCCGCGCGGGGACACGTCGCACAGGCGCACGAACACGTCGGTGTCGGGCCTGCTGGACCTGAGCCAGATCCGCGCGCCGACCTCGCCGATGATCTCCAGGTCCTCCGCGAGCGGCTCGGTCGTGAAGGTCAACACGTCCGAGCGCGCTTCGAGGGCACGGTTGTCCTTGCGGCCGGCGCCGCGCCGCGTCAGCATCGGCCCGCCGACGGACGGAGTCGGGTCGGCGGGGTCGTAGCGGTAGCGCGACGGCTCGGCGGCCGCCGGGGCAGCGGTGCTGAGCGCGCCGTCGCCGTGCAGGTGCCAGTCCCGCGCGGCGTAGCCCTCCGGCGGCCAGGTGTCGTAATGGCGCCACTCCTGCGCTCCCACAACGAAAAGCCGCACCCGAGCCCGGCGCGGCGGCTCCTCGCCACGGCAGTGCGCGCCGGACCACTCGACGGTTTCCCTTGCCGCGACACCGAATCCGGTGATCGACCCGTGCTGCCACGGGCCGACGATCAGACGTGCGTCCCTTCCTTGCTCGCGCAGCGCGACGAAGTCGGCGATCTGGTCGGCCAGGAAGATGTCCTCCCACCCCGCGACGAGGCTCGTCGGCACGGTGACCTTGCCGACGGAAGTGCTGTGGTCCCAGTCCTTCCAGAAGCTGTCCTCGTTGTCGTGGTGCACGCAGTCCTGGTAGAACGGCCACTGCTCGCCGAGCACGCGCACATCGGCCTCCCCCATCGGCAGGCTGTTCATCGCTTCGCGCACGGTCTTCTCGCGGTAGCCCTTGAAGCGGCGCTCCTGCCGCGCGGTCATCGCCGACCAGCGCAGCGACGTGTCGAGCCCGAAACCGCCACGCGGCAGGAAAGTCAGCGCGAGCCGCGACGAGGTCACGTGCGGCACCATCGACTTCACCTGCGGCGGTGCGTCGGCGGCGACGGCCCACTGCGTGTAGCCGAGGTAGCTCGTCCCGGCCAGCGCCAGCGTGCCGTCGAACCACGGCTGCGCGGTGATCCACTCGATGGTGGCCAGCCCGTCGCCGCGCTCGTGGCGCATCGCCCTGAAGTCCCCGGTCGAGCCGAAGGTGCCGCGCACGCTGGTGATCACGACCTGGAAGCCGCGCTCGGCGCAGACCCTGGCGAAGACCGCGCCGAAACCCTTGCGGCCGTAGGGCGTTCGGACGAGCAGCGTCGGCGAGGTGCCGCCAGAGGGGCGCCAGTGGTCGGCGAGCAGCACCCCGCCGTCCGGCATGGTGATCGGTATGTCCCTGGTGATCTCGACCTCCCGCGTGATCGGGGAAGGCAGTCGAAGCAGTCGCTGCGCCAGGTGGCTCACCAGGTTCATGCCGTGAACGGTACGGTTCCGTTCGGTATTCGACCACTGGGCGATTAGGCGTTTTGGGTTGCCCTTGGTTGGGAACGGGGCCCCTGAGGTACCCAGTCCCATGTCGTGCGATCCGGTGTACGAGCCGCCGATCTGCCCTGCCGGGGTGGACCGCACGGCGCTGCGCGCGGAGATCGCCCTCAAGCTGGCCGAGGTCCTGCAGACCGTTCGCGAGGCGCGCGCCTATCTGTTGGCCGTGCGGCGGTTGATCGAGCACGCCGACGACGCGCTGGAGGACCTCGTCGGCCTGCTCGCCGCGGACGGCAGACGCGATCTCGCGGCGTGCGTGCAGCTGGAGGTCATCGAGGAGAACTTCGCCGCTGAGCGGTGGGTGACGCGGTTGATCGAGGAGTTCGACCGCAACTACTACGCGGCCTTCCAGCGCATGGAGGAGAGCGTTCCCGCCGAGGTCGGCCACGTCAGCGGGGACGAGGTGCTGCGCTCCGTCATCGATCCCTAGCGTCGTCGAGTCCGCGCGCGTCCAGCGCCTCCGCGATGTGGTCGGCCATCCGCAACACCTTCACCAGCAACGGCAACAGCAGCGCGAGCGAAGAGCGCTCCACGCCCCGTGCGCGCTGCGCCGTGCGGATCTCGTCGGCCTTCTCCTTGATCAGCGGGATGAAGCGCAGCGTCAGCGACAGCACGAACGCGATGCGGTGCGGCCGCAACCCGAACACCCGCAGCGGGCTCGCGGCGCGTTCCAAGGCGCTGATCATGTCGTCGGTGCGACTGGTCATCGTCACCAGCGTTGCCAGCAAGATCAGCGCGATCAGCCGCAGCAGCACCACGAGCGCTGAAACCCAGCCCAGCAACAACACCTGCGCGACGCCGAGCAGGGCCAGTACGAGCGCCAGCGGGCGCAACTGGCGGAGCAGCTCGACGAGCGGAACGCGCGCGAGACTCCACAATCCGACCACGACGAGCAGGAAACCGCCGAGCACGAACGGATTCGTGACGAAGAACAGTCCGATTCCGCTCAGCAGCAGGACAACGAGCTTCACGCCGACCGGAAGCCGGTGCAGGGCGGAAGTTCCCGGTCGGTACAGGCTCAGCATGGCGCCATCAGGTCGAGATAGGCCGGGATCGCGCGCGCGGGCGGCGCGTCCTCCACGATCCGGCCCTCGTCGAAGACCAGCACGCGGTCGAAGTCCGACAACAGGTCCAGGTCGTGCGAGACCACGACGACCTGGTGCGGCAGCTCCGCGATCACCCTGGTGGTGCGCCGTTTGTTCCTCAGGTCCAGCATCGTGGTCGGCTCGTCGAAGACCACGCACTCCGGTTCGAGCGCGAGCACCGAAGCGATCGCCAGCCGCTGCTTCTCCCCGCCGCTGAGCAGGTGCGCCGGGCGCTCGGCCAGCTCGGAGAGCCCGTGCTCTGCCAGCACCTCGACCACCCGCGCCGCAGTGTCCTTTTTGGACAGACCACGGTGTTTGAGGCCGAACGCCACGTCCTCGGCCACCGTCGGCATGACGATCTGCACGTCCGGGTCCTGGAAGACGAAGCCGACCTTGCGCCGCACGGCTCGTCCTTCGGAGCGCGTGTCCAGGCCGTCCACCAGCACCCGCCCCGACGTCGGCACCTGGAGCCCGTTGAGCAGCCGCGCGAAGGTGCTCTTGCCGGAGCCGTTCGCGCCGATCACCGCGATCCGCCGCTCGGTCAGCTCCACCGAGATCCCGTGCAGCACCCGCCGCTCGTCGTAGCCGTGCTCGACGTCCTCGAACAGGAACATCAGGGCGCCTTGACCAGCGGGTACGCGCGGCGCATGGTCACGCCCGCGATCGAGGCGAGCACCACCTTGACCGCGTCGCCCGGGACGAAGGCCAGCGAGCCGGTGAGCGCGGTCCCCAGGTCCAGCCCGCCCGCGACCGCCAGGAACGGCACACCGATCAGGTAGGACACCACGATCCCGCCCGTCGCGTTGCACAGCAGCGCCCACGCGAGGTTGTAGCGGTTCCACACCCGCTCGGTCAGCCAACCGATCACGAACGCCGCGATCGGCCAGCTCAGCACGAAGCCGCCGGAGGGGCGCAGCAGCGCCGCCAACCCGCCCGAGCCGCTGGAGAGCACCGGCAGACCCACCGCCACCAGCGCCACGAAGACCAGCAGCGCGAGCCCGCCCTTGCGCGCGCCGAGCAGCGAGCCCGCGAGCATCACGCCCAGGGACTGCGCGGTGATCGGCACCGGCACGAAGGGCAACGGGACCGCCGGGAACAGGGCGAGCACCACCACGATCGCGGCGAACAGCGCCACGTGCACCAGATCCTTGGTCCGCATGGGGACATCTTGCTTCGTGGGAGGCGCCCAACCAACTCGGCGAAAGCGGCGTCACAGCAGCATGTGAAAGCACAGCATGCGGTGTTCCTGGTGGTCGCGGCGCTCGCCACCGGAGTAGTGCCCGCCAACGCCTCACCAGCGCCGCAGTCCACCTCCTCGGTGACACTGGTCACGGGCGACCAGGTCCAGCTGGAGCACGGACGGGTGACCGTCCGCCCAGCTCCCGGGCGCGGCCACATCCGCTTCCTGCAGAGCACCGAGGGGCGCGGCGACCGCGTGGTCGTGCCCGTGGACGTGGCCGAGTCGGTCCGCTCCGGGCGGCTCGACCGGCGGCTGTTCAACGTGAGCCGCCTCGTCGCGATGGGCTTCGACGACCGCGCCCGCCCCGACCTGCCGCTCATCGTCGAACCCACGGCCGCCCGCGCGCTGCCGAGGGCCGAGCGCGAGCTGCCCAGCATCGGCGGGCTCGCCGTGCGCACCCGGAAGGCCGACTCCGCGAGGACGTGGTCCGGGCTGGCGCAGTCGCGGGTGTGGCTGGACGCACCCGTGCGCGCCGCGCTGGACCGCAGCACCGTGCAGATCGGCGCTCCCGTCGCGTGGAAGGCCGGGCACACCGGCAAGGGCGTCACCGTCGCGGTACTCGATACCGGCATGGACGCCGAACACCCTGACCTCGCCCGGCGGATCGCCGGAGCCAAGGACTTCACCAGCTCGGCGAGTGGTACTGACGACCGCGAGGGTCACGGTACCCATGTCGCGTCCACCGCGGCGCGCGTCGCACCGGACTCCGTGCTGCTCAACGCGAAGGTCCTCGGTGACGACGGCGGCGGCAGCGAGTCCGCGATCATCGCCGGGATGGAGTGGGCCGTCGCGCAGGGCGCCCGCGTGGTCAACATGAGCCTCGGTGGCCCGCCCACCAACGGCAAGGACCCCATGTCGCTCGCCGTCAACCAGCTGACCGAGCGCACCGGCGCGCTGTTCGTCGCCGCGACCGGCAACGCGGGCCAGGCCGAAGCCGTCATGAGCCCGGCCGTCGCCGATGCCGCGCTCGCCGTGGGCGCCGTCGACGCCAACGAAGCGCTCGCGCCGTTCTCCAACACGGGACCGCGTTCCGGCGACGACGGACTGAAGCCCGACATCACGGCACCCGGTGTCGGGATCGTCGCCGCGCGGGCTCGCAACAGCACGCCCGAAGAGCCCGTCGGTGACCGCTACGCACGCCTCTCCGGCACCTCCATGGCCGCGCCGCACGTGGCTGGCGCGGCGGCCGTCGTCGCTGCGCAGCACCCCGACTGGCGCGCCGACCGGATCAAGGCCGCGCTCATGAGCACCGCGCGCCCGAACGCCAAGCTCGCCGTCCACGAGCAGGGTGCCGGACGGCTCGACGTCGGCCGCGCCAGCACGCAGACCGTGCACGCCACGCCCGCGAGCATCCACAGCGGCATCGCGAAGTGGCCGCACGGCGATGACGTGCCCAGCAAGACCACCGTGACCTACCACAATTCGGGTTCGGCGCCGCTGGTTCTCGACCTGGCCCCGGATGTCAAGGCGCCGCAAGGGATGTTCACCGTCCAGCCCAGGCGGATCATCGTGCCCGCACGCGGCTCGGCGAACGCCGTCCTGACGGTCGACACGCGCGTTTCCGCGCAGGACGGCCGTTATGGCGGAGCCCTCGTCGCGACCGGCGGTGAGGTTTCGCTGCGCACGCCCGTCGGCGTGACCCGTGAGATCGAGAGCTACGACCTCAAGATCACCGTCCTCGACCGGCAGGGAAAGCGCACCGAGAAGGCGTCCATCTACCTGGACGAACTCGATCGCGGCACGAAGTACCAACCGGAGCAGGGTGTGGTCCGGCTGCCCAAGGGCCGGTACTTCCTCCAGGCTTCCACGTGGGCCGAGCAGGAGATCTCGCTCTTCGCCGAGCCCACCCTGGTGCTCGACAAGAACACCGAACTCGTGCTGGACGCGCGCGAGGCCAAGCCGGTCGGGTCCACGGTGGACAAGCGCTCGGCGAAGGAGTTCAAGGCCCGGGTCCACTTCCAGCGCACGTCCGCCTCGGACCCCGTTGTCGGCGGCGTGATCGGGGAGACCCTCGCCAAGACCTTCGTCCGCCCTTCCACCACGTCGGCCCCGCCCGGCCAGTTCACCTTCACCGTCGAACAGCTGCTCGCCGAGCCCGACGGCAAGGGCGGCTTCGAACGCAGCCCGTACCTGTACAACGTCAGGATCGTTCGCGACGGCGTCGTGCCCAAGGAACTGACGCAACACGTCCCGGACCGCTCGCTCGTCGCCGTCCGTGGTTCCCACGCTGCTACCGGCTCCAACCAGATCGGTGTTCGCGAGGACGTGATCAAAGCTCCGCTTCCCTTCGTCCTCAACGAGTTCTACACGCCCGGAGTGCCGTGGACGAACACCTTCGAGGCCGGGACCACCAGGATCGCGGCCGTGCCCCGCGTCTTCACCAAGCCGACCGAGGAGCGGTGGAACACCGCCGTCTTCGGCCCCGCATTCCCCAAGGACCAGCCCGGCCAGTTCGCCGGGCGCGACGGCAACGTGATCGAGATGAAGATTCCCTTGGCCAGTGGGCAAAATGAGCACCAGTTCGGCTTCGTCGATGACGAGACCGGCACCACCAAGCTGTACCGGGACGGAGTGCTCGTCGCCTCCAGCCCGCTCCCCGGCTGGGCCGAGTTCTCCGTGGCACCCGAGGCTTCCCAGTACCGCCTGGAAGTCACGTCCACCCGAGTGAACGCGCAGTGGACCTTCCGCTCGGCGCACGGCGTTTCCGACTTGCCACTGTTGGGCGTGCGGTTCGCGCCGAATGTTGATGCGCACAACCGCGCGCGGCCTGGTGCTTTCTCGATTCCTGTTTCCGTGCACAGGAATGGGGCCGGTCGCGTGGATGCTTCGTTGGCTGTTGAGGTGTCCTTCGATGAGGGGCGCAAGTGGGAAGCTGTGAAGGTGGTCGACGGCGCGGTGTCCGTGGTGAACCGAGTGGGGCCGGTTTCGTTGCGGGTCAAGGCAGTTGATGGGAATGGGAACACTTTGGAGCAGACGGTGATCGGGGCTTACACGGTGGCGTAGTGCTGTGGCTGGTACCGGCGTGTGGCTTCCAGCCCGCGTCGGTACCAGCCGGTGGGTATCCGGTCGGGTACGGCTGGGCTTCCGGTTTGCACCGGCTGGGCTTCCAGGTCGGGTACGGCTGGCTTCCAGCTGGGGAAAGGCTGGAGCTTTTAGCTCTTTCCAGCGGGGTACGGCTGCGCTTCCAGGTCGGGGACGGCTGGGGGTTTCAGGTGGCACCGGATGTCAGTAGCGGTGGGGTGCGTGTGGGGCGTGGTGGTTCCAGCGTGGGGGTCGGCTTGACCTGGGGCCCCTTGCGCGTGCCGTAGTGGGCCGGACGGGCACGGGATGAATCCCGGCCACGCTGACAAGCGTATGGCACGCGCACCCCAGGTAAAGCCGACCCCAGTTTCGCTGACGGCTGACAGTTCCGTTTCTCCTTAGCCTGCAACGGATTTGACGCCGTTGGAGGAGTTGCTAAAATTAGGGGTAGCCAACGGGCGAGGGGGTGAATCATGTTGGATATCACGGCAGTGAAGACGCTTTTGGTAGATCATCTCGAATCACACGACGTCTACAAGCTCTCTGAGAAGGAGCATCTGGCGTTCCTGGTCGAGTTGGAGACGCTCACGAATCTGGTGACGGCAGTGAAGGTGGATGCTGCTGAGTATGCGGAGGATCGTGGTCTGCACACCGCGCAAGGGTGCAGGAACCTCGCGACACTGTTGCGGTCACATCTGAAGATTTCTCCGGCGGAAGCGAAGCGACGCTCGCTGCTCGTAGAAGACCTGCCCGGCGTACCTTCCACGAAGGACGCCCTGTACGCGGGTGTCATCAGTGGGGATCACGCTGCGGTCATCGCCGATGTCATCAAAAACATTCCTGCTGATGCGGCCGACGAAGCCGAAGACATCCTCCTCACCTACGCACCCGAGTTGACCTCGCGCGAGTTGGCGCAAGCAGGTAAGCGGGTCCGCTCCCACTTCGACCAAGAAGGCGCGTTCAAAGACGAGCAGAAAGCCGTGGAAGCACGGTCGTTCCGAATGGGCAAAGACCAACACGGATCACTGTTCTTCAACGGATGCCTGCCGCCGATCGAGGGCGCGATCTTCGAGGAAGCCCTGCACGCCGTATCCAAACCTCGCCCCACCAACGGCGAGCAAGACCCCCGCACAGTCGAACAGCGCTACGCCGACGGACTCTGCGAGTTGGTCACGGTCGCGATGGCCACCCACGACCTCCCGGCCAGCGGTGGAGTGCGGCCGCAGATGGTCGTCACGATGCGCTTGGACTACCTGGAAGAGAAACTCCGGACCGGGTACACCGACTGGGACGGCGAAGCCACCGCTTCCCTCATGCGCCAACTCTCCTGCGACGCTGAACTGATCCCGGTGGTGTTGAACGGGGAGAGCATCCCCCTGGACTACGGGCGCTCCGCCCGCACCGCACCACCACCCCTGCGACGGGCACTCGCCTTGCGGGACAAGGGATGCGCCTTCCCCGGATGCGACCGGCCACCCGCGTGGACGGAAGCCCACCACGTGTTGCACTGGGTAGAACATCGCGGCCCGACCGACCTCAACAACATGACTCTGTTGTGCTCGCACCACCATCACGTGATCCACCAAGAAGACTGGAAGATCGTCTTCGCTGACGACGGGCGGCCGGACTTCATCCCACCGACGTGGGTGGACGCGGAGCAGAAACCGATGCGCAACATCAGAGTCGACCCACGACTCACCGCATAACCGGGGAGGGAGGTGTATTCGACATGCGCACAAGGCGAAAGGCTGGAACGCAAGGGGCACAACGGAACCGAGGCTTTACCTGGGGTGCGCGTGCCATACGCTTCCCCGCGAGGGCCGGGATCCATCCCGTGCCCGTCCGGCCTATGTCGGCGCGCGCAAGGGGTCCCCAGGTCAAGCCGACCCCACACAGAAAAGAGCCCACCGGCTCAAGAAAGCGCCAGCGGCTAGTTGCTTCCGAGCCAGGCGGCGGACTTCTCGGCCGTGTCGAGCACGCGCAGCGCGGCGTCGCGGTCGGCCATCGGATAGTGGACGCTCAACTCCAGATTGGTGACCGAGGCCGTACCGGTGAAGTGGTAGGTCGCCTCGACCTCCACGCCGTCGCGCAGATAGCGGTAGACGAGTTCCAGGTTGGCGTCGCCGAAAGAGCTCTTCGGCAGCGGACGCTCGGAAACCATCCGGTAGCCGGGGGTGCCGTCGACCCGGGAGATGTGGCGGTTGGCCATGGCCCGAGCACTGAGGATCGGGGCGCGGCCGAAAACACCGGTGATGTCGACACGGAGCCGGACGCGCTTGGCGGGGTCGGTGAAATCGGACCAGTACGCACCGCCGACACGCTCGGCCCACCCGGCGGGCACAGCCATCACGAGGGTAGACGGGGTGGCCTCGGCGACCCAGTTGCGCTGGGCGTAGCCGGGCGCGATCGCAGGGGAGGACGTCGTGGGAGCAGGTGAAGACGAGGCGCCGGAAGACGCGGGCAGCATCGGGACAGCGGGACGACCGACGTCCGTGGGGCCGCCGCAGCCGGACAACAGCAGCACGAGCACGCCGAACACCGCTCCACGTGACACGCCCCCACCCATGAACCGGCATGATACGGGCATGCCGGTGCCGGGGCGGATAGGCCGATTCGAGGTGGGCGAGCGCATCGGGGGCGGCGCGTTCGCCTCGGTGTGGCGAGCGCGGGACGACGCGCTCGACTCCACCGTGGCGATCAAGGTGCTCTCGTCGGAATGGCTCGACTCGGCGGACGTGCACGATCGGTTCCTCGCCGAAGCGCGGCTGCTGCGCAGAGCGGAATCCGATCGCGTGGTCCGCGTGCACGACATCGGCGAACTGCCGGACGGGCGGCCCTACCTGGTGATGACCTACGGGGACCGGGGCACGCTCGAAGACCGGATCGCGACGGGCCCGCTGCCGTGGCGCGAAGCTGTCGAGGTCGCGGTGGAGATCGGACTGGCACTGCGTTCCCTGCACGCGGACGGCGTGCTGCACCGGGACGTCAAACCCTCGAACGTGCTCTTCCGCTCGGGACCGGACGGCAGGGACCGAGTCCTGCTCGGTGACCTCGGACTCGGCAAGCTGCTCAGCGAAGCCTCCACGCTGACCATGATCGGCGGTACTCCGGCCTACATGGCACCGGAGCAGGCGGGCGCCGACGAGCCGCTCAGCGTGCGCACGGACGTCTACGGGCTCGGAGCGCTGCTCTACCGGACGGTCACCGGCCGCAACCCCTACGAGAACAACGCGATCGTCGACATCGCGGACCGCCCAGAGCCGTCGCGGCCCGGCCTCGTCGTCCGGGGCCTCCCGGCAGGGCTGGACGCGGCGGTGCTGCGCGCCATGGCACCCAAGCCCTCGGACAGGTACAGCGACGTCGGCGAGTTCGTGGCGGACCTGCGGAAGCTGCTGGCCCCCCAACGACGCAGGTGGCCCATCCCGGTCGCCCTGCTCGTGCTCGCGGGCATCGCGGCGAGCAGCTGGTACTTCACCCGATCAGAGGTCGTCGAAGTCGGTGACGGCACGAAGACGGTCAGCGTGCGCGTGCCGAGGGCGTGGGCGGGAGAGCTGGCCGGTGCCGGATGGGACCCGGTACTGCTCGGGCTCGCGCCCGGCCGGTGGCCCGGCCTCGTCGTCGCCGAATCGGTGGCCGCGTTCCCCGCCCCCGCCGACCCGCGCGCGGGGGTCTTCGCGGGCGTGCTGCCGCCGATGGCCGTGCTCGCGCCGAAGGACTTCGAGGCCAAGACCGCGAAACCGGGCTGTGTCGCCGTCGCGGCGAAGCAACCCGAGGTAGTCGGCCTGCGCACGATCCACCTCCGGCGCTGCGGTGTCGCCTTCGTCGCGGACGCGCTGCTGGAGCTGTCGGGCCAGCAGGTCTGGGTCCAGGTCAAACAGTCCGCCGACAACGTGACAGCGTTCCAGGAGGTACTGAGCTCCGTCGGGCTCGGGCGGCGCTGAGTGCCGCGCGTCGCCGTCGTCGGAGCCGGTCCCGGCGGCCTCGTCGCGGCCAAGGAACTGCTCGCCGCGGGCGCGGAGCCGGTGGTCTTCGACCGCGCCCACGAGATCGGCGGCGTCTGGCGCGCGGGCGGGCTGGCGTGGCCGGGGATGTCGACGAACCTGTCCAAGCACAACTGCTGCTTCTCGGACTTCCCGTGGCCGGAGCACACGCCGGACTTCCCCTGCCGCGACGACGTGCGCCTCTACCTGCACCGGTACGCGGAGCGGTTCGGACTGACCGCGCACCTCAGGCTCGGCGAAGCGGTCACGACGGTGGCGGGCTCGGTCGTCAACGGCGAGCGGTTCGACGGCGTGGTCCTCGCCTCCGGAGCCTTCGGCCCGAACGGCACCGAGTACCACGGCCCGGAGCGGTACCGGGGCAAACGCGTCGTGGTGGTCGGCGCCGCCTTCTCCGGAGCCGAGATCGCCGCCGAACTCGCCGCCGCCGGGGTCGAGGTCACCGCCGTCGCGAGTCGGCCGACCTGGTTGCTTCCGCGCCACCTCGACGGCGTGCCGTGGGACCTCGTCAGCTACCGGCGCGGCCGGCCGAAGCTGTCCTGGCCCGAGGCCAACCGCCGCTTCTCGCGCATCGCGGTGAACCCGGGCGACTTCGACGAGCGCCTGCGCCTGGACCCGGACTCCGATGGGCCTCCGTACCTGGTGGTATCCGATCTCGTGCCCCAGGTGCTGCGCACGGGCGCACTCCGGATGGAGCCCGGCAGGGCCGTGCGGCGCGAGCCCGGCGCGGTCGTGCTGGACACCGGCGTCCGCCTGCCCTGCGACGAGGTGATCGAGTGCACCGGCCACCGCCTCGAACTGCCCTACCTCGACCGCCGGCGGCGCGCCGCGCTCGGCCACGACCCGGCGGACCTGCTGCAACCGCTGCTGCTGCACGAATGCACCTTCCACCCGGAGTTCCCGGACACGGCGTTCGTCGGCCTCTACCGGGGGCCGTACTTCGGCGTGATGGAACTGCAAGCGCGCTGGGCGGCGGCGGTGCTGACCGGTGCGCTGCCCGCACCGCCGGGGATGGACGCCGGACTGCTGCGTCAGCGCGAGATCCGGGAACGGCGCCCGCGCCCGCAGTTCCCGCACGGCGACTACGTGGGCATGGCCGACCGCCTCGCCATGGAACTCGGTGTCCTGCCGAACCCGGTACCGGATGGGCCGCTGATCCCCGCGCACTACCGGCTGCGCGGCCCCGGCGCCGCCCCGGACGTCGCGGCGACCGAGATAGCATCGGTGGCGCGACGAACCGCCGGGAGCCAGCCATGACCGAAGACCCGCTCACGCGGTCGAGCATCGGTACCGAAGACCCGACCGGCACGCCCGAGGGGCGGCTGTTCCGTTCCCTGCGAGGCAAGTGGGCGCTGGCGCGGGCGATCCCCGGAACCGGCTCGGTGACCGGGACCGCCGAGTTCCGCCCGCTGCGGCCGGACCTGCTGCTCTACCGCGAGGAAGGCCGACTGGAACTCGGTACCGGACAGCACCACGACGTGAGTCGCGAGTACCACTACCTGCTGGAGCACGACCGGATCAGGGTCTGCTTCGTCGAGCCGCCGGAGTTCGGCCGCACCATGCACACGCTCCGGCTGGACGGCGCCGAAGCCTCCGACGAGCACCTGTGCGACCAGGACCTCTACACCGGCCACTACCGCTTCGACGGGCCTGACCGCTTCACCGTCGACATGCGCGTGCGCGGCCCGAAGAAGGACTACTCGATGCACACCACCTACGACCGGCTACCGCAGGTGCGCGCGGACCTCGTCTAGCCGGGGATGGCCCAGCTCCTCCAGGATCGCCACAGCCTCGCGCCAGTGCTCCTGGGCGCGCTCGGCCTCGCCGGAGGCGCCGTGGACCTCCGCGAGCAGTTCGAGCACCTCGGCCTCGTAGAGCCGGAAGTGCTTGTCGCGGTAGCCCTCCAGGCACTCCGCCAGCACTGCCAGCGCCTCACCGTGCCGCCCGGCGCGCAGCAACGATTCGCCCAGATTGTGCAACACCGCGATCAGGCCGATCACGTCACCGGCCGCGCGCGCCGGGCGCAGCGCCGTCTCCAGCGAGAGGATCGCATCGCCCACGGCACCGCTCATCATCTGCGCGCGGCCGAGGTTGCTCAGCATGCGGATCTCCAGGTGCTGGTTGCCCGTCCGCCTGCTCAGCTCCAACGCCTGCTTCAGGTAGCTGGTCGCGTCCTCGTAGTCGCCGCGATGGGTGTGCGCGACACCGAGGTTGCCGAGCGTGCGGGCTTCCCCGTGCACGTCGCCGACCTCGCGGCGCAGCGAGAGCGAGTCGGTGAAGTACTCCACGCACGCGTCGATCTCGCCGAGTTGGCCGTGCGCGACGCCGAGCAGGCTGCGGACCATCGCCTCGGCCTGCCGGTCACCGATGCGCTGCGCGGCCTTCAACGCGTCGCGGCCGGTGGTGATCCAGTCCTTGTAGTTGCTCAGCCGCTCGAAATAGTGCTTGAGCACCAACGGGAGTTGCCATGCGACGCGGTGCATGCCCTCGGTCAGCGCGACCCCGACGGCCGCGACGAGCGTGGCGTGCTCGTCGGCCAGCCACTGGAAGGCGTCCTCGTCGCTGTCGTGCACCGGCACGTGCCCCGGTCGCGACGCCGGGTCCAGCTCGATGTCGACGAAGAGCGGGAAGAGCTGCTCCCGCGCGGCGTCCGCCGCGTAGAGGTACCAGGTCAGCACCCGCTCGACAGCCTCGCGCCGCTCCTGCTCACCCACGTGCTCCGCGGCGTACTCGCGCAACAGGTCGTGCAGCCGGTAGCGCCGCGCGGTCACCATCGTCAGCAGGTGCTCGTCGACGAGCTCCTCCAGCCGCTGCCGGGCGGTCGCCGGGTCGGTCCCGGTGAGCGCCGCCGCGGACTCGGCGGTCGCGTCCTCGCCGGGATGCACGCCCAGCAGGCGGAAGAACCGTTGCGGCTCCGGCGCCAGCGCCCGGTAGGACAGGTCGAAGACGGCACGCAGTCCCCTTGAACCGGAACTCAGTTCCCCCAGCCTGCCGCTGGAGGCGCGCAGTCGCTCCGCCAGGTCGCTCAGCGTCCACAAAGGACGGTTCTGCAGCCTGCGCGCGGCCAGCGCCACGGCGATCGGCAACCGCCCGCACAGTTCGGCGACCCGCTCGGCGCCCGCGCGGTCAGCTTCCACCCGCCCGGCTCCGGCGATCGTGGCCAGCAACGCCATGACGTCCTGGGAGGCGAACAGGTCCAGCGCGAGCGTCGCGGCGCCGTCCAGCGCGAGGTGCCGCCTGCTGGTCACCAGCACGAGGTTGTCCGGGCTGGCCGGCAGCAGCGGCTGCACCTGGCGCTCGTCGGCGGCGTTGTCCAGGATCACCAGCACCCGTTTGCCGTGCAGCCGGTCCCGGTACAGCGCGGCACGCGAGTCCAGGTCCCTCGGCACCTGCGCGCCGGGAACCCCGAGCAGGTTCAGGAACGAGGCCAGCACCACCGCGGGGTCGGCGGGCGGTTGATCGGAGTGCGCCCGCAGGTCGACGTAGAGCTGGACGTCGGCGTAGCGACCCGCCGCGACCAGCCGGTGCGCGAAGTGCACGGCCAGCCGCGTCTTGCCCACCCCGGCCATCCCCTCGATCGCCACGAGCGGGAGCGCGTTCCCGGTGGGACCGAGTTCCGCGAGCCACCGCAGCTCGGCAGCGCGCCCGGTGAAGTCGCCGATGTCCGGGGGCAGCTGCCGGTGCGCGCTGGCGGAGGCCGAGCTCGGCGTGCTCGCGCGGTTGTGCAGCACCCGCTGGTGCGCCTCGGCCAGCTTCGGCCCTGGATCGACACCGAGTTCCTCGGCGAACCGGCGACGCACCTCGTCGAAGGTCGTCAACGCGGCGGCCTGGCGCCCGCTCGCCGCGAGGGTGAGCATGAACCGCGCCTGCACCGCCTCGTCCAGCGGCTCGGCCGTCGCCAGCCCGCGCAGCGGGGGCAGCGCCCGCTCGTCCTCGCCCAGTTCCGCGGCCAGCTCGGCGAACTCCAGCACCAGCGCCTGCCGGGCCAGCACGACCTCGGCGACACCGGGATGGCTGTGCAGCGCGGGAAGATCCGCCAGCGGCGCGTCCCGCCACAGCGCCAGCGCCCGCTGGCACGCCTCGGCAGCGCCCGGCACGTCCCCGCGCTCCCGCGCCGCGCGCGCCTCTGCGGCCAGGGCGCGGAAGGCGAGCAGGTCGAGCTGGTCGGGACCCGCGTTGAGCTGGTAGCCACCGGGCGTCGCGGCGAGCTGCGGGCCGTCCTGGGTCAGCCTCCGCCGCAGCCGCGAGATGTGGGTCTGCAGGATCTCCACCACATTCGGCGGCGGGCGGTGCCCCCACACGGCCTCGACCAGCGCGTCGCGCGAGACCGGTGTGCCGGGGCTCAGCGCGAGCACGCCGAGCAGGGTCCGCTGCGGCGCGGAACCGAGGTCCACCGCCTCCTCGCCGACCCGCAGCACGAGCGGCCCGAGGATGCCGACACCGATCCCGGAACTGGCGGGTGCGTTGTCCCGCAACAGCTCCACGGTCTCGGCGGGGGAGAGGCCGAAGGCGTCGGCGAGCCTGCGCAGGGTGGCGGGGCGGGGGCGGGCGATGCGGCCCTGCTCCAGGTCCCGCAGCCCGGCGACGCTGATCCCGGCGGCGGTGGCGGCCTCGGTCTGGGTGAATCCCGCTCGTGTTCTCCAGAGCCTGACCCTCGGACCGAGCGAACTCCGCGCAGCCCGATCCACCGCGTCCAACACCCCGCACTCTCGCTGTCCAGGCCGCCGTCCCGCGACCGTGGTGACGGACAGACTAAAGGCATCAGCGCGTGCGAGCGGGTTCCGGTCTCATCTCGAAACGCACCTCGTTCGGGTTGTACTTGGCGAGCAGGTGCACGTGGCGAGCCGACGCGAGTGCGTCCCCGATGGAACCGAAGCCCCGCTCCAGCGCCGCAAGCTCCAGGTTCGACAGGGGGACGCCCCACCGCCGCGCGGTGTCCTCGCTGATCCGCTTCTCCGCGATCCGGTCCACGTGGAAGGAGTGGTCGCGCTGGGCCAGCTTCGCGTTGACCCCGCTCGCGTAGGCGGCCAGCTGCCGCGCCCGCGCGAACGCCGGCGTTCCCCGCAACGCCTTCAGCGCGAGCTCGTCCCACGGCAGCGACGGCGCGACGCGGAAGCCGCGCACCAGGAACAGCGCCAGCTGCTCGCGCGGAGCCAGCCCGCGCTCGGCCTCGGTGAGCCAGTCGTCGAGGAAGACCTCCTGCGTCGCGGAGTCGATCCGGTAGACGCCCCGGTGCTCGCCGTGGTCGACGGCGACCGCTTCTGAGGAGCGCCCTGCCTGCGGCAACCGGCACTCGCGGCGGCAGTCCTCGGCCAGCCGGTCCAGCACCAGTTCGCGGTGCAGCGCCGGGTAGTCGCCCGCCAGCAGTTGGCAGACGCGCAGTGCGGCCAGATCGCTGACCCACGTCGACGTGCTCGCCTCCACCTCTCCCCGGTTCTCCAGCTCCCACCAGTGCACGAACAGCGTCCGGCTCAGCTCGACGCCCATCGCTTGTCGAGGTGGCAAGTCAGGCTCGCGCAAATTTTCCAGCAGCAGCAACGCGTCCGCTCGTTTCTGGTCGACCGCGCCGCTGTCGACGAAACTGGCGAGCTGCAGCAGCTCCTCCTCGTCGACGCCGAGATCGCGGCCCACCGCCCACATCGCGCGGTAGCAGCGCGCGGGATAGGGCCGGTCGGCCATCGCCTCGAGCAGGAGCCTGCGCGTGGCGGCGGAGCAGAAACCCTTGCGCTCAGCTGCGGCGAGGGTGGCGCGCATGTTCACCAGCGGCTCCGACAGCGACCGGTAGTCGTGCTCGGGCAGGCTGTGCAGCAGCGCGACCTCGTCGTCGGCTTCGAGCAGCCCGGAGGCGTAGTCGTCGTAGATCTCGCCGATCCCGATCATGCCGAAGGTACTCAGTTCCGCCGCGCGCAACGCGCCCGTGCTGGCCGCGCCCAGTACCCGCACGCCCCGGTCGATCACCCCGAGGATCTCCTCGTGCGTGATCGACCGCGAGTGGTGGAAGTAGCCGTCCACGATCCCGACGACGTCCCCGGGGCCGGGGTCGAGCCGGAACAGGTCGCAGGCGGCGATCGGGGGAAGAACGCGGATTCCCGTGCCCGCCAGCAGCTTTTCGGCGTCGGGCAGGGTGGGCCCGACGAAGAGCACGCGTTCTGCCACGCTCGCCTCCCTGGCTCGGATGTCGTCAGAAGTGGTGGGGGAAAAGCAGTCTTGGCGCGATCACCCTGGCGACTGGGACCGCGATGTCGGGCCTGGTGAGGTCGACCACCAGCGGGCACACACCGGTGGCGGCCGTGATCCGCTCCACCAGCAGCGCTACGTCCTCCGCCGGGGAACGAGCCGGAAGTGCTGCCACAGCGCCGAAATCACGCTCGTCGCCGGAGGCGGAGGTCCCTGTGGAGGACTCTCGGTCGCGCAGGACCGCGAAGGGGCTGCTCTGCTGGTAGGCGGGTTTGCCGACGTCGTCGCGCGTGCCCGCGATGGAGGTGACCCGCGACTGCGCGGCCTCGGTGAGCGCGCGGCACAGCGCGATCCGCGGGTCGAGGTGGCAGCCGTAACCTCGGCTGTAGACGGGAAAGGTCTCGCTGAAGATCCGCGCTCCGAAGCACGGGACGCCGCACGGGCCGTCCAGCACCTCGACGAGGACCTCGACCTCGGCGTCGGCGAAGCGCGCGAGCAACCCGGCCGCCGCACCGTCCACTGTGTCCAGCCGAAGGCGAGGAGGGCGGGCGTTGCCGCGTTGGTGCCGTGCCACGGCGTCGCGCTCGATGACCTCGGTCAGGCCGTGGCTGATCGCCTCGTCCAGGGTGTTGCCACCGGCCAGACCGGTGGTGCTGCCCGCGAACGCCGGTGGCGCCCACTCGGGGCGGACCCGCCCGTCCAGGCGGAGGCAGGCGGTGGGCACCTGCGTCTCGCCGGAGCCGTCCAGCCACCGCGCGCGGTTCCAGCTCAGCCGCAGCGCAGGGTTGAGGCAGCTGCGCGGGGAGCTGTCCAGGTCCCGCATGCGGTAGCCGAGACCGGGGGCGGCGGCCCCGGCCTCGGCTTCGGGGAGGTCCGGCTCGACGTGCTCGGCGTGCCACAGCTCGATGGCCTCCACCGCTGCGCCGACCTTGGCCGCCGCCTTGGTCAGACCCTTGCCCTGGGAGACCGACAACAGCCAGGCGTTCGGGCGAACGGCCTGGTAGACGGGAATGCCGATCTCGTCGAGCCAGGTGAGGTCGGCGAGACGGGTGATGCCGACCGTGCGCAGCTTGGGGGAGAGCCAGTCCAGCGTCTGCTCTGGGGTGCGCGTTCGCTGGGGACTGTGGGGAGCCGGACCTGTGGTCACTGTGGTCGTGGCGGTGGTGCCTGTCGCGGTGGTGGTCCGAAGCGGGCCGGTGACGCCACCGGCCCGCCCCTCGGGACTGTTCACCAACCCAGGTGCTCGTGGGGAGTGTCGTTGCGGAAGATCCAGCTCGCCGCGAGGCACTCGTGGAGCTGATCCCACTGGGCGAGCTCGCCGGTCAGGTCCTGCGCACTCGGGACGACGATCCTGTCCATCTTCACTCCTGGGGTTTCGCGCTGTCTTGCCCGATCAGGATCTCAGCGGCCCCTGGCACGCCGCTGACAACGCAAGGTTCTTTCGGGTTACTGTTTTCGTAGGTCAGGGCAATGATCGTTGCGGTGGCGCGGGGTGCTACGGCCGAACTACGGTTCTTTCTCCCTGCGGGTGTCCGTTCCGGGTGGTCCCCTTCGTCGGTGGGGTGAGAGTCAAGGGATGAGGAGAACGCGGTGCACTACATGCTGTTGATCTGCGGGGACGAGTCGGCGGCCGAGCACGCCCAGGACGGCTGCGGCGGCTGGTCGGAGGAGATGGAGGCCAGGGGCGTCATCAGGGGCGGTGGAGGGTTGCACCCACCGACCGACGCGACCACCGTGCGCGTGCGCGAGGACCGGCTCGTGCTCTCCGACGGGCCCTTCGCCGAGACCAAGGAGCAGATCGGCGGCTTCTGCCTGATCGAGTGCGCCGACCTGGACGAGGCCATCGAGATCGCCTCGAAGCACCCCGCGGCGAGCTACGGCACCATCGAGATCCGGCCCCTGATCCAGTTCCCGTGACCGAAGAGATCCCCGAGGTCCTCGCGCGCGCCTTCCGCGACGAGTGGGGCCAGGTCGTGGCGACCCTGATCCGCGTGACGGGGGACTGGGACCTGGCCGAGGAGTGCGCGCAGGACGCGTTCGCCCTCGCGCTCAAGAGCTGGCCGAGGGACGGAGTACCGCGCAGTCCCGGCGCCTGGCTCACCACGGCCGCGCGCAACAGGGCGACCGACCGGCTCCGCCGCGCTGCGGTCGGCGCCGCCAAACTGCGAGAGGCCGCCGCGATGGCCCGTGAAACAGAGTTCCTCGACAGCGAGATCCCCGACGAGATCCCCGACGACCGGCTGCGGTTGATGTTCACCTGCTGCCACCCGGCCCTGGCTCCGGAGGCCAGGGTCGCGCTGACACTGCGGACCCTCGCGGGACTGAGTACCACCGAGATCGCCAGGGCGTTCCTGGTCGGCGAGCAGACCATGTCCAAGCGGCTGACCCGGGCGAAGCAGAAGATCAAGAACGCCGGTATCCCGTACCGGGTGCCACCGGCGCACCTGCTCCCCGAGCGCACGCCCGCCGTGCTCGCGGTGCTCTACCTGCTGTTCAACGAGGGCTACGCGGCCACCTCCGGCGCGGACCTGCTGCGGACGGACCTCGCGGGGGAGGCGATCCGGCTGGCCAGGGTGCTCGCCGAGCTGATGCCGGACGAGCCCGAGGCGGTCGGCCTGCTCGCCCTGATGCTGCTGCACCACGCCCGCCGCGAGGCCCGCACCGGCCAGGACGGTGAGCTGATCACCTTGGAGGAGCAGGACCGCGCGCGCTGGGACCGCGTGGCCATCGCGGAGGGCGTGCAGCTGCTGGATTCCGCGCTGCGCCGCCGAAGGGCAGGCCCGTACCAGGTCCAGGCCGCGATCGCCGCCTGTCATGCGACGGCTGACTCCGCCGGGGACACCGACTGGCCGCAGATCGCCGCCCTGTACGGACAGCTCGCCCGGGTCGCCCCGTCGGCGGTCGTCGAGCTCAACCGTGCCGTCGCCATCAGCATGGCCGACGGTCCCGCCGTGGGGCTTCGCCTGGTGGAAGCGTTGCGGGACAAGGGGGAACTCGCTGGCTACCACCTGCTCCACGCCACCCGCGCCGATCTGCTCCGTCGCCTGCGCCGCAATGCCGAGGCCGCGTCCGCCTACCGCGAGGCCATGGCGCTGACCACCACCGACGCTGAACGCCGCTACCTCGCGAGGCGCCTGGACGAGGTCTCGGAGAACCCAGGAGACCCCTCGTGACACCCGACATCCGCGCCGCCATCGCCGCCGAGCGCATCGATCTCGTCGAGCTGCTCGCGGATCTGCCCGAGCACGACTGGGATTCGCCGTCGCTCTGCGCGGGCTGGCGCGTCCGCGAGGTGGTCGCCCACATCACCATGGCCTACCGCTACTCGTTGCCGCGCTTCCTGTTCCACCTGGCCGGTTCCGGTGGCAACTTCAACCGCATGTCCGATCGCCGCGCCAAGGCCGACGCCGCCTCTCTGTCCATAAAGGACTTGCTGGCTTCGTTGCGGGACAACGTGAATCACCCTTGGAAGCCCCCGGGTGACGGCTACGCGGGTGCCCTGTCCCACGACGTCATCCACGGCCTGGACATCACCGTCGCGCTCGGCGTCGGCCGCAAGGTGCCGCTCGACCGGCTCCGCTTGGTGGTGGAGGGGGTGACGGAGGAGAAGGTGAAGTACTTCGGCGTCGATCTCGACGGCGTCCAGCTCCGCGCCACCGACCTGGACTGGACCCTCGGTTCCGGCACCCCGAGGTCGGCCCCCGCCCAGGACCTGCTGCTGTTCGTCTGCGGCCGAGAGATCTGAGGACCCCCGCATGTTCATCGTCAGCCTCCCCATCCAGGACCGCGCTCGTTCCCACCGCTTCTACCGTGCCTTGGGCCTCACCGCTGTCGGCCCCTTGGCCGAGGACGGTCTCCCCGAGCCCCTCCAGTTCGACCTCGCCGAGGCTGCCCGCCTGATGCTCGTCCCGCAGGACGGTTTCCGCTGGGTCCTCGGCGGCCGCCCCCTCGCCCCCGAGGGCAGCACGGAGTGCCTCTTGAACCTCAGTGCCATCTCCACCGAGGCCCTGGACGACCTGATCCGCCGTGCCCGAGAAGCAGGCGCCACCGTCATCGTCGAGCCCGCTCAGCAACCGTGGGGCTATTCCGCCGTCTTCACCGACCCGGACGGCCACGCTTGGATGGTCACCGCCACTCCCTAGAACGGCGCGGGCTCGGCGATGGGTTCGAGTTCGGTGTCATAGCTGCGCTGCGCCGGGGTCGTCCACCGATGGGTGCCGTCGTCGAGGTTCTCGCACCGCCAGTTCGAGT
>NZ_BAABAL010000009.1:0-418753 GCF_039537405.1 Allokutzneria multivorans
GACTACAAACATGCTACGCGTCCACTGTGCGGTTCTGGGAGAACAACCCAGAACCAAGACACGCTCCCTTTGTGGAGACCAAGCCCTCTTGTGGGGTGGTCTCGGCAGGGTGAGTGGAGTTTGGTTGGTGTTGTGAATTCCATAGTGTTTCGGTGGTTATGGCGGAGGGGAAACGCCCGGTCCCATTCCGAACCCGGAAGCTAAGCCCTCCAGCGCCGATGGTACTGCACTCGTGAGGGTGTGGGAGAGTAGGACGCCGCCGAACAATCTTTCCGATGGGGGAGACCGATTTATTCGGTCTCCCCCATCGGCATGTCTGGGGTAGGACATGCGCATGGAGCTGCGCACGCACGCCGACCTCGCCGGGTTCTGGGACGCCGCTCAGGCGCTGTACCTCGCGGACCCGGCCGCACACACGATCCCGCTCGCGGCGCTGGTGCCGAGGCTGGGAACCGCGTACCAGGACGACGTCGGTCCGTTGATCACCGTGCACGAGGACGGTCTCCTCACCGGAGCCGTGTTCCGCACTCCGCCCTATCCGCTCGGGGTGAGCGGGCTTCCGCTCTCCGCGGTGAACGCCGTCGCCGCCGAGGTTCACGGACTGCTGCCGGACCTGACCACGGTCAACGGGCCCGTTGAGGTCGCCGAGGCGTTCGCGAACGCTTGGCAGGAGCTGACGGGGAGACCGTGGCGGGTGGAGCGCGGGGAACGGCTCTACCGGCTCGGCACGCTCGTGCCGCCGGTGGTGCGAGGCTCGGCCAGGGGCGCGGACGAAGCTGATGTTGAGCTGCTTTCGTTGTGGCGCAAGGATTTCTCACGTGTGCTGGGTGTGGAGCTCGACATCCACGGTGCTGAAGCCGGACTCAGGCAGGCCCTTGAGATGGGAACCACGGTGCTGATCTGGGAGGTCGACGGACAGCCCGTTTCCTGCGCGCAGGCGAGCAAGCCGGTGGGCGGGATGAGCAGGGTGAGCTTCGTCTACACACCGCCGGAGCAGCGCGGCAACGGCTACGCCTCCGGGATCACGGCGGCGATGTCGAGCTGGGCGGCCGGAGCGGGCGCCGACTGTGTGGTTCTTTTCACTGTCATCGACAATCCTGTGTCCAACGCCATCTACCAGCGCATTGGCTACCTTCCCGTGCACGACACCGCGAATGTCCTTTTGGGACAAGGGAACTAGGCTCTACGACATGTCCACGCCCGATCCCGTGAGCGGAGCGCCCGAGCCGGCGCGCGCGACCCGGCTGCTGGTCGTCCAACTGTGCCGGACGAACCCGCTCGGCACGCTCGCCGACTGGCTGCGCGGCGCCGGCGCGGAGTTCGACGTCGTCCTGGCGTCGGAGCAGCCGCTGCCCGCCACGCTCGACGGCTACCAGGGCGTGGTCTGCCTCGGCGGTGACGCGAGCGCGCTGGACGAGCTGCGTCATCCGTGGCTGGCCTCGGTGCGCAAGCTCCTGGCCCAGGCGGTCACGCGGAACCTGCCGACCCTGGCGATCTGCCTCGGCGCGCAGCTGCTCGCGACCGCCACCGGCGGGATCGTGCGGCCGATGGAGGACGGGCCCGAGGTCGGCGGCAGGCTGGTCGCCAAGCGCGATTCGGTCAGCACCGACCCGTTGTTCGCAGATCTGCCGTGGACGCCGGACGTCGTGCAGTTCCACAATGACGAGATCAGCAGTCTTCCCCCGGGAGCGCAGCTGCTCGCGTCCTCACCGCGCTGCCAGAACCAGGCCTTCCTGGTCGGCAGCTGCGGCTACGGCGTGCAGTTCCACATCGAGACCACCACCGACATGGTGCTGGACTGGGCGGCGGCCGATCCGGACGCGGCCCGGCTGGCTCCACGCGGTGGTTTCACCAGGGAAGGGCTCGACCAGCTCCACCAGGACCTGGCGGAAACGTGGGAGCCCTTCACGCAACGGTTCGTTCGACTGGCCGAGGAAGGCCCGCGCCCCTCCGCAAGTCTGGGCCGCACCCTTCCTTTGGTGTGATTTGTGTCCGTTGTCCATAGCCAGGCGCAGGTGGCACCCGAGTGGGCGCGAAAGAGCCCACCCCGGCCCGGTAGCGTCTTGTCCGACGATGTCAGCACTGCCGGAGGATCAGTGTGGATGCCTCTCTACTCGTAATCGTTGTCGTCCTCACGGCGCTCGCCTTCGACTTCACCAACGGCTTCCACGACACCGCCAACGCGATGGCCACCTCCATCGCGACCGGCGCGCTGCGACCGCGGACCGCGGTCGCCCTGTCGGCGGTGCTGAACCTGGTCGGGGCGTTCCTCTCGGTCGAGGTGGCCAAGACCATCTCCGGCGGGATCGTCGACGAGGCGCTGATCGACCCGGCCATCATCTTCGGCGGGCTCATAGGCGCGATCATGTGGAACCTGGTGACCTGGTACTTCGGGCTGCCGTCGAGCTCCTCGCACGCGCTGTTCGGCGGCCTGATCGGCGCCACCTGGGTCGCGTCCGGGATGGACGCGGTGCACTTCGCCAAGGTCGCCGAGAAGGTCCTGGTGCCCGCCGTGGCCGCGCCGCTGGTCGCGGGGATCATCGCCGGGCTGGCGACCTTCCTGACCTACCGGCTCACCCGGAGCACCTCCTCCCCCGACGTCGTCGGCAAGGGCTTCAAGATCGGGCAGGTCATCTCGGCCTCGCTGGTCTCGCTCGCGCACGGCACCAACGACGCGCAGAAGACGATGGGCATCATCACGCTGACCCTGATCACCGCCGGATCGCTGCCCGCGGGCTCCGGTCCGCCGGTCTGGGTGATCGTCAGCGCCGGTGTGGCGATCGCGCTGGGCACCTACCTCGGCGGTGGCCGGATCACCCAGACCCTGGGCAAGGGGCTGACGACGATCGAGTCGCCGCAGGGCTTCGCCGCGCAGACCAGCGCGGCCACGGTGATCCTCGCGTCCTCGCACGTCGGGTTCGCGCTGTCCACCACGCACGTGGCCTCGGGCGGGGTGATGGGCTCCGGTCTCGGCCGCAAGGGCGCCAAGATCCGCTGGGGCGTCGCGGGCCGGATGGCGGCGGGCTGGCTGCTCACGCTGCCGGCCGCTGGGGTCGTCGGCGCGCTGGCCGGGGAGATCGCCTCCTTCGGCACCGTCGGCGTGATCATCGTGGCGCTTGCCGGGATCGGCGTCTCCATCGGCCTGTACATCGCCGCGCGCCGCAAGCCCATCCACCCGGAGCACGTCGTCGACGAGATCGCCGGCGAGACCGGTCCGCAGGCCGCGCGCGCGGCCGCCTGATCCGCCCAGCAGGACGGGGAGAACCGTGAACATCAACTGGGCCGGGCTCGGTGAGGTCTTCGTGGCCAGCCTGGCTGCGGTGCTCGTGCTCGTCGTGCTCTACGTCGCGGGCATCCGCGGCGTGGTCAGCAGGGGCGAGGCCAAGGCGAAGGGCGGTTCGGGGGCCGGGGGCACCACGGCGGCGGCGTTCGCGTTCGCTGGCTGCGTCGCGGTCGTGCTCTACGGCCTGTACGTCATCGTCCTGGGGTAGCGACCGTTACGGTTGTGCTCGATGAGCAATCGAGCACACGCGGCACCGTCGCCGGCGCGGTTCGGGCTGACCGAACAGCGAGCCGAGGAACTGCTCCGCGGGTTCGGCTGGTGGCTGGCGGGCGGACCCGCCGAGCACGCGGCCGTCCTGCTCGCAGCGCTGTCGCGCAGCCCCGATCCTGACCTGGCGCTGCGCGGGCTCGACCGGCTGCACGACGCGCTCGGCGAGGGGTGGGGCGAGCTGGAGCGGGCGCTCATGGCGGACGCCGGAGTGCGCGGGCGGTTGCTCGGAGTGCTGGGGTCCTCGACCGCGCTCACCGACTTCCTCGCGGCCAACCCGGACCTGTGGCGGGAACTGGACGGGCGGATGCCCACGGAGCTGCCCGGCCAGGACGAGCTGATCGCGGATCTGCTCAGCGCGGTGGGCGCCGATCCCGCCGTGGGGAACCCGGGGACGCCTGAGGGCACCATGGCCACTTTGCCCAGCACTGAGGCGATTCGCGTGCTGAAGTCGCGTTATCGCGCTTGGCTGCTGCGCATCGCCGCCGCTGATTTGGCGCACGTGGTCGAGACCTCGCTTCCGATTCCCGCATACGAGGCCGTGACGGCGTGCCTGTCGGACCTCGCGGTGGCCGCATTGCAAGCAGCGCTCGCGATCGGGGCCGCCGAGGTCGGGCCGCTGCGCTGCGGGCTCGCGGTGATCGCGATGGGCAAGTGCGGCGCGCGTGAGTTGAACTACGTCAGCGATGTTGATGTTGTTTTTGTCGCCGAACCTGACTCGGAACTCGGCCCGGCTACACGGTTGGCTAGCGCCATGATGCGGATCGCGGGGGCCGCGTGCTTCGAGGTCGACGCGGCGCTTCGGCCGGAGGGCAAGGCGGGCGCGCTCGTCAGGACCTTGGAGGGCCACCTCGCGTACTACAAGCGGTGGGCCAGGACGTGGGAGTTCCAGGCGCTGTTGAAGGCGCGCCCGGTCGCCGGAGATCTTGAGCTCGGTCAGCGGCACGTGGACGCGGTCCGGCCGATGGTGTGGACGGCCGCCGACCGCGACGACTTCGTCGCCGACGTGCAGGCCATGCGGCGGCGGGTCGAGGAGCACGTGCCGGTCGGGCTCGGCGAGCGCGAGCTGAAGCTCGGCCGTGGGGGGCTGCGCGACGTCGAGTTCGCGGTGCAGCTGCTCCAGATGGTGCACGGTCGCACGGCCGAGGACCTGCGTGAACAGTCCACTGTGGACGCGTTGGCCGCGTTGGGGGCGGGCGGGTACGTGGGCCGCGCCGACGTGGCGGAGCTGAGCGACTCCTACCGGTTCTTGCGGCTGCTCGAACACCGCTTGCAGCTCCAACGCCTGCGCAGGACCCACCTGTTCCCCGCCGATGACGATCGCGCCGCGCTGCGTTGGCTGGCAAGGGCTTCCGGTATCCGGGCGGATGGCAGGCGGAGCAGCGGCGAAGTGCTCGTCGCGGAGTTCCGCAGGCACGCCAACAGGGTTCGGCGGCTGCACGAGAAGCTGTTCTACCGGCCGCTGCTCGAAGCCGTGGCGCGGGTGCCGACCGAAGAGCTGCGGCTGACGCCGAAGGCGGCCGGTCAGCGGCTCGCGGCGCTCGGCTACACCTCGCCGGAGGGGGCGCTGCGGCACATCCAGGCGCTCACCGAGGGCATGACGCGGCGCGCGGCGATTCAAGGCGCGCTGCTGCCCGTGCTGCTGGATCTCCTTGCCAGCACGCCAGATCCGGACGGCGGGCTGCTCGCCTATCGGCGGGTGTCGGAGGCGTTGGCGAACACGCCGTGGTACCTCCGGTTGCTGCGGGACGAGGGCGCGGTCGCACAGCGTCTGGCCACGTTGCTCGGCACCGCGAAGGTCATCCCGGACCTGCTGGTGCGCGCGCCCGAGGTGCTGCGGTTACTCGCGGACACCAAGGAGCTGGCGCAGCGCGATCCGGCCGAGGTCGCGCAGTCCTTGCGCAGCGCGGTCGCCAGGCACTCCGACCCGGCTCAGGCGGTGATCGCGGCACGGTCGTTCCGGCGGCACGAGCTGCTGCGCGTCGCGAGCGCGGATCTGCTTGGCCTGATCGAACTTCCCGCCGTGTGCCAGGCGTTGAGCAGCGTGTGGTCGGCGGTGCTGGGTTCGGCCGTTGATGCGGCGGAGCGCGCGGTGTGCGCTGAGCGCGGCGAGCGCGCGGCCCGGCTCGCGGTGATCGGGATGGGGCGGCTCGGCGGGAACGAGCTGGGCTACGGCTCGGACGCGGACGTGCTCTTCGTCTGCGAGCCGTTGGACGGATTCGACGACAGCGCGGCGGTGAAGTACGCCTCGGCCGTCGCGGAGCAGGTGCGGAAACTGTTGAGCGCACCGAGCCAGGACCCGGCACTGCACGTGGACGCTGACCTCCGGCCGGAGGGGCGGAACGGGCCGCTGGCAAGGACTTTGGAGTCCTACCGGTCCTACTACGCGCAGTGGGGCGAGACCTGGGAGTTCCAGGCGCTGCTGCGGGCGCGCCCCGTTGCCGGCGATGCCGAGCTGGGCGAGCGGTTCCGGGAGATGATCGACCCTGTTCGCTACCCCGAGGGCGGGCTGGACAACGCCGAGGTGGTGAAGATCCGGCGCATCAAGGCCAGGGTCGAGGCCGAGCGGATGCCCAAGGGGACCGATCCGAAGATGAACGCCAAGCTCGGCCGCGGCGGACTGTCCGATGTGGAGTGGACGTTGCAGCTGCTCCAGCTCCAGCACGCGCACCGTGTTCCCGAGCTGCGCACGACGTCCACTGTGGACGGTCTGGCGGCTGCGGGGGCGGCAGGGCTCATCGGGCCGGAGGACGTCGAAGTGCTTGATGCGGCGTGGAAACTCGCCACGCGCACGCGCAACGCGGTGACCCTGGTCCGAGGCAAGCCGACCGACCAGGTGCCCGCGCAGGGCAGGGAGCTGGCCGCGACGGTGCGGGCGCTGGGCTACCCGGCTTCCATGGACCCGGGCGAGTTCGCCGACACCTACCGGCGCACGACCCGGCGCGCCCGCACCGCGGTCGAGAAGTTGTTCTACGCGTGAAGAAGGGGCCGTTCCCGGCCCCTTCGCTCACTCGTCGTCGGAGGACTCCTCGTCCTCCTCCTCGGAGTCGTCCTCGCTCTCGATCGGCGGGGCGTCGTAGACCTCGACCACCCACTCCTCGGCGAGCACCTCGGTGCCGTCCGGTTCGGTCTCGGGCGTGGTGCGGTTGTGCAGCCGCACCCCGAGGCTGAGCCGCTCGGTGGCCTCCAGCGCCTCGACGGCGTCGGCCAGGTTGTCGAAGTAGTGGGTGACGATCCTGGTGGGTTCCTCGTAGACCTCGGTCACGGGGCGGACAGTACCTCCTGGGCCGCATCTCCACCTCGCGTGACCCGCCGCCGCACCAGCGGGAGCACGGCCAGCAGGATCGCCATCAGCACGACCGAGGCACCGGCGGACAGCAGCAGGAACTCGGCGAGCGCGCCCTCGGCGAGGTAGCTGCCCAGCGCCAGCGCGACCAGGGCGCAGACCCCGCGATCGATGATCGACTCGATGGACAGCAGCGTGGCGCGGTAGGGCGTCGGCGGGATGGCGTCGTTGATCAGCTGCCGCTGGATCGGGAACGACAGCCCCATGGCCAGCGCGAACACGCACAGCGCCGCCACCGTGGCGATCCCGTTGCCCGGCACGGTCAGCGCCAGGGTGCCCGCCATGACCACGGTCAGCACGAACACCGCGCGGGAGTCGGTCAGGAAGCGCCGGATGATGCCGGGGCGCGCCGAGCCCAGCGCCTCGAACACGCTCATCAGCGACATCACCATGCCGTGTGCGACCAGCGGGACGTTGTCGGCGGTGAGGATCGGCTGGAAGAGGTTCACCTGGCAGATCCGCCCGAGCGTGAACACCGCGACGCCCTGCGCCATGAACAGCAGCAGCATCGGCGTGCGGCGCAACAACCCGAGCGACTCGCGCACGGAAGTGATCACCGGTGCGGTCGGCTTGCGGACGCTGTCCGGCAGCGGCGGCAGGCGGTACGCCATCACCACGGCCAGGACCGCGCTCACGGCGGTCAGCCAGTACGGCAGCGTCATCTCCAGCTGCATGGCCAGGCCGACCAGCGGCCAGCCAACGACCTTGCCGACCAGGCTGTAGGAGCGCGCGCTGCCCTCGGCCTGCTTGTACTGCTCGCGCTCGCCGTTGGCCACCATGTACTCGTACAGGTAGGCGCTGGAGGCGCCGGAGACCAGCGAACGGGCGAGCGCGATCAGCAGGAAGTGCACCAGGAAGCCCCAGTACGAGGGCACCGACACCGGCATCACGTTGGACACCACCAGGACCGCGCCGCCCGCGAGCATGCAGCGGCGGTAGCCGATCCGGTCGGCGATCATCCCCGTCGGGATCTCCAGCAGGCAGAACGCCACGTAGTAGATGCTCTGGATGGCCAGGATGTCGGCGACGGAGATGCCCAGCTGCCGCTGGTACTCGAAGAAGATCGGGGTCCACAGCAGCAGCCCGAAGAACAGCTGGAACCCGATCATGAGCCGGATGACCGGCTTGGACTTCAGCACGGTCGTCCTCAGTTGGCGTAGGGGCGCAGCTGCACGATGTGCACGCGCTCGGAGTCGGCCACCCACTCGATGTCCATCGGCGTGGCGAAGGTGTAGTCGGGCGAGAAGTGCGATTGCAGGAACCGGCCCGCGAGTGCCAAGTGCTGCAACAGGTTCCGGCTCTGCTCGTCCAGGTCCTCGGCCGCGTCGCCCAGCGAGACCGTCCGCCCGCCGCCCTCGATCGTGTTGTAGAGGTACTGCAACGGCACCGAGTCGCCGGAGACCACGTCGGCCACCGACTGCCGGGACACGTTGAGGTAGACGTTGCGGAAGTCCGCGCGGCTCATCGGGTTGCACGTGACCAGGACTCCGCCCATGGGGGCCTGGACCTCCTCCTGCACGATCACGCCCATGTAGGAGTCGTCCTGGGAGATCCCGGCCTGCTGCCGCAACCGGACGCTTCGCGAGGAGAACAGAGACGCCCACACCCGCTTCACGCTGGTGAAGATCTCGTCGGCGGTGACGACCTGGTTGACCGACTCGTAGATGCCCGCTGCGGAGAACCCGGCGAGGTCCTCGGCGTTGGAGGAGCTGCGGATCACGAAGCGACGCACTCCGCCGAGGTGGGTGAAGATCGCGCTGTCCATCTCCTGGCGCAGGTCCTCGGGCATCCGCGTCGCCTTGACCAGCCGTTGCAGCTCGATGCAGACCGGGTCGATCTCGCGGGCGCCCAGCTCCAGCGCCATCTTGAGCTTGCCGATCGCCTGCTGGATGCGCGGTGAGGACTCCAGGAAGCGGCGCTGCACCGAGAACGGCACGGCGATGCCCCTGGGGATGCTCACGTGCTCGGAGAGCGAGCGCCACGCGGCCTGGTTGAGGTTCGCGCTCTCCGGGACGCCGAGCAGTTTCGCCGAGTACATCAGCAGGTTCGCCCTCGGCGGGCGCGGGACCTGGTAGAAGCCGAGCAGTCGCTCCGAGCCGTGCGTCAGGACGTGGCCCAGCTCGCCGAGGTTGGCGGCCTTCGTGCCGTAGCGGTGCCCGTCGCGCATGCGGAGCCGGTCGAGCGCGACGATCGGCGTCGCGTCGGTTTCCGGTTCCTCCAACGTGATCCGGGCGCTGCGCCACGCGGGCTCCGGCATGTCGGCGGGCTTCTCCGCGCGCTGGAGCACGATCTCGGTGGAGCTCGCGTCGACGCCGTACTCCACCCACTCGCCGTCAAGTCCGCGCTCGTCGATGAGTTCGAGCGCGCCGAGCTGCACGGCGTTGGGGATGCCCCAGCCGGAGGCGAGGACGTTCGTGTGCGACAGCGGCGTCGTCGGCTCGCTGTTGATCACTCCGGCCAGCCGGGGGATGTCGTCGGGGACGCGGTCCATCGCGATGATGTCGAACCACTCCAACGACTCCGCCGCGGCGCGGTACTCGACCTGCGTGCGGAACGCGCGGAGCCGTCCTCGGGTGGTCCCGGTGTTCAGCGGCACGTAGCGGCTGCTCGCGAAGAGCTCGTGCGCCTGGATCCGGGGGAGCTCGCCGGCGGGAATGTCGAGCAGGTGGCGCTCTTGGAGGTGCGATGCGGGTTTGAAGACCAGCGGCAGCGCCGCGTCCACGTTGTCGCGGACGAACTCGAAGAAGAACTTGATCATTTCCGCCGGCATGGTGTCGACCTCGACGGTCTCCAGCGCGAGGAAACGCCCGCCGTCGCGGTCGTGCAGCGAGAGAAGTCCGAGGCAGAAGCGCCGGTCCGGCTCGTGGTAAAAGGTCTGGTTGTACTCGTCGATGGTCCCGAGCATTTCGGAGTACGGGATTTTCAGAATGCGTTCGGCGATGTACTCGGCGTGGAACTGGTGCTCAGCGTTGTTGATGAAGTGGATGAGCCCCAGTTCGCGGTCCACCAACAGCTTGACGAAGCGGTAGCCGGAGAGCGTCCCGGAGAGCTGGTCGAAGGCGGCGAGGGTGAGTCGTTCGCCGACCAGAGAATGTTTCGTGACGTCCGTCTCAACGGCACCGGTGTACAACTCGTCCTCTTTCCGCATTGTTTCCCCGCATGACATGCGAAAGATACTCGGAGGATGAGTTCGCGCAAAACTCTCGCGTGGAGAGGTAGGTCATAGGATGTGTAGCCCACAAACGTGACGGATCAGATCACGCCGTTATAACCGCTGCTCAGTCGATCCAGAGGATCATCGAGTCGCCCTTTTCGGCCGCTGCCGAAAAGAAGGCCGGGATCGGCTTGAACCAATGGCCGACCCACTCCAGCGCGTCCTCCTCGTCCCAGGTGAGCGGGTAGACGTCCGCCTCGGTCAGGTCGTTGGGGTCCGTGCTGTCGAGCAGCTCGTCGAAGTCGAGCACCGCCAGCGCCTCCGCCGCCGACTCCACCTGGTCCGCGCTGAGGTAGCGGGGCGGGCCGTAGCCCCAGTCCTCCTCCTCGGCGATCTCGCCCTCGCCGTGCACGACGTCCACGTGGAACTCCGCGCGGCCGAGCAGGAAGGCGATCGCGTGCCACGCCTTGTGCGTGGTCAGGTAGCGGGCTTCCTCGGGCGGGAGGTCGGCGTCCGCCAGGTCGTCGAGCCGGTCCTGGGTTTCCTCGCGGAAGCCGTTCGGGTCGTCGAGCGCCCGTTCCAGCTCCTCCTGCGTGACCCGGAGGTAGTTGCCGTCCATTCCCACGACGGGAAGGCTACAAGCCGTGATCGGGAGGCGGAGAATGACCGGTGAGTGGCTCAGTGTCTCGACCTCGTACCTGAAGCCTGGCGGTGATCCGTGGGCGGACGAGGCTGCTCGACAAGGTGGCGTGGGGAAGCAACGGCTCGTCGAGGTGACGGAGCTTCCCGCCGACTCCGATATCGCTGCCGCGCTGGGAATTCCGCTCGGTGAGCCGGTGGTCGTCCGTCGGCGGGTGATGCTTGTGGACGATCGACCCGTGGAGCTGACGGACTCTTACTACGCGGCTTCACTCGCACGGGGCACGGGCTTGGCCGAGTTGCGGAAGATTCGCGGTGGTGCCGTGACGCTGCTCGCGGAGCTGGGATATCGCGTCGAGCAGGCGGTCGAGGACGTGTCCGCGCGCAATCCGACCGACGAGGAGCGCGAGCAGCTCGACCTGCGCGGAGAACCCGTGCTCCAGTTGATCCGCCGTTCCCTGTGTGCGGGAACGCCTTTCGAAGTGAGCGTCATGCGAATGACCGCGGCGGGCCGCCGCCTTCGCTATCAGCTGTCTGTCTGACAGCTCAGTCCCAGTGGTTGAGCTTTGTGTTCCGGTCACGGTGTCGCTGGAGTTGGGGTGTCTTCAAGACCCGCAAACCCTGCTGTTGATCATCGTTAACCGCCGCAAACCCTGCGGCCTTGCGGGGGTTTGCTGTCGTTGGAGACGGTTGGGGTGGGGGTTGGGTGGTCTTGAAGACCGGCGAACCTGATGACCGACAGGACCGGGCCTAGTCCCAGTGGTTGAAGATGACGTCGCCGACGGTCTCCGCTTGCCAGGTGCGGAGTTCGCGGTGTTCGGCATTCGTCAGGCGACTGATGTCCACAGTGGACAGCGCGCGGTCCAGGTCTGAAGTGGACAGCACGCGGAACGGCTCGTGCTCGGCGAGGGCGGCGGCCAGCTCGGGGGCTTCGCGGAACGGTGGGCGGAACTCGTGCGGGCGCGGCGGTTCGGCGATGGCGAGGAGCGGGTGGAACGCGTTCGCGAGCACGGCCACGGTTTCGTCGCGGTAGGCGATGAGGGCGGCGTGGTAGCTCATCGCGATCTGAGCTTCGGCGAAGTCGACGACCTGGCCGCCGGTGCGCCGCGCGGCGTCGTGGCAGGCGGCCCGGAGTGCCTTGAGATCCGTGCGCGGCGCCGGTTCGAAGCCGGTGAGGCCGCTGAGCAGCTCGTACACCTTGTGAACGATAGCGTTTTTGATTCACAGCGTGGGCTGACCGGCCTCAGGGGAAACCCGGAACTGTGCACAGAAGTCTGTGCACAAGTTTCTGTGCACGCTAGCCTCGCCCCGTGACCACACCGCCGCAGCCGGAGGACATGGCCGATCCGGCCATGCTGAAGGCACTCGTGCACCCGCTCCGAAGGCGCATCCTGGCCGAGCTCCGGCGCGGTCCGGCCTCGGCGACGACGCTCGCCGCGGCGTTGGAACGCAACACCGGGGTGACGAGCTACCACCTGCGCGAGCTGGAGCGGCACGGCTTCGTCGAGGAGGACCCGGCGCTGGGCAAGGGGAAGGAGCGGTGGTGGCGCAGGCGCTCGCGGAACCTGCGAGTGCCGTCGGCGCGGGAGCTGAGCCCGGAAGCGGTGAAGTTGCTCAGCGAGCTCAGGACCACCGAGATCGCCGAGGACCTCGCCGCGTGGCACCGCTACGACCAGGAGGAACGCTTTGGCGACTCCGAATGGGCGGACACGGTCGCGTTCACGCGGGGGACGGTGGGGCTCACGCGAAGCGAGTTCACGCAGTTCTTCGACGAGTACAAGGCGCTGTTGAAGCGCTACTGGCGCGCACCGGAGGAGATGCCTGCTGAAGCCAGGCAAGTCCTCGTGCGCTTCATCGCCTTTCCCGATCCTGACGGGAAGTGAGGACCCGTGCCGCCGAGCGGCCACTCGGCGGCACGGACGGAAGAAACGCACAACGCGCCCGATGGGCGTGCCTTATCGAGTACGCAACTCCTTGAGAAGGAGAACATCCGTGTTAGCCAGACGCAAACTCGCGGCGATCTCGGTCGCGCTGGGGCTCGTCGCCACGAGCGGCGCGGTGGCGATCGCCGACCAGCCCCACGGGCGCGGCCTCTCGGCCACCATTCGCTACACCGAGTTCGGCATTCCGCACATCGTCGCGAACTCCTACCGCGACCTCGGTTTCGGCCAGGGGTACGCGGCGGCGACCGACAACGTGTGCGCGCTCGCCGACACCATGCTCACGACCTCGGCGACCCGATCCCGCTACCTCGGTGGCGAAACCGCGCCGAAGGGCATCCTCGCGCAGACTCCGACGAATCTCGCCAGCGACCTGTACTACCAGGGGATCAACGACTCCGGCATCGTCGAACGCCTTGTGGCGCAACAAGGAAAGCTCGGCCCGGCGCCGGAGGTTCGCGACGCTGTGTCTGGCTACGCGGCGGGCGTGACCCAGTTCCTGCGCGAGAACCGGATCACCGACCCGGGGTGCAAGGGCGCGGCCTGGCTCCGACCGATGTCCGAGCTCGATGTCTACCGGCACATGTACGCGTCGGGAATGGCATTCGGGCAAGGCGGAGCGGCGGCGGGAATCGTTTCCGCGGCGGCCCCAGTGTCCACTGAGGACGCTGATCTCGGCAGCAACGCGATCGCTCTTGGCAGCGCGGCGACCGTGAACGGCAAGGGAATGTCCCTCGCCAACCCGCACCTGCCGTGGCACGCGCCGGATCTGCGGTTGTGGCAGTCGCACCTGACGATTCCCGGAAAGCTGAACGCCAGCGGCGCGGGCGTGGTCGGATTGCCCCTGCTGTGGCTCGGCCACACCTCAACGATGGCGTGGGGCGGCACGGCGGCCGACACGACCAGGACCTTCACGCTGTTCGAGCTGAAGCTCGTTCCGGGATCGCCGACGAAGTACTTGGTGGACGGGAAAGCCGAAGCTATGACGCGGCGCGATGTCACGGTCACTGTCGCAAAACCCGGCGGTGGCGCGGAAAAGGTCACCAAGCCGCAGTGGTGGACGCGCTACGGCCCGATCATCCATAAGCTCGGCGAGCAGGTACTGCCGTGGACCGTGGACACAGCGTTCGCTTTTGCCGATGCCAATGCGCAGAACATCCGTATGGGGAACTCGACGCTTCGGCTGATGCAGGCCCGCACTTCCGACGAGGCCATGCGCGGTCTCAAGGAAACCCAAGGCCTGGCGTGGATGAACGTCTTCGCGACCGATTCGCGCGGCGACGCGTCCTATCGGCAGCTGCACGTCGTGCCGAACGTGACCGATGCCAGAGCTGCCGAATGCAACACCGAGCTGGGCAAGCGTTCCTACGCAGACCGTGGAATCGCGGTGTTCGACGGCTCGCGCTCGAACTGCGGTTGGGGTCAGGACCGCGACGCGGTGCAGCCTGGCACGTTCGGCCCGGACAGCCTGCCCGCGCTGAGCCGCACTGACTACGTCGAGAACTCCAACGACAGCTACTGGCTGACCAATCCTCGGCAGCCGATCAACGGCTTCTCGCGGATCTTCGGCACTGCGAACACCTCGCGGAGCCCTCGCACTCGAAGCGCCCTGACCGCCATCGAGGAGCAGCTCGCGAAGGCGAAGTTCACCAAGGAAGCCTTGCAGGACTTGATGCTCGCCAATCGCAGCCACCTCGCGGAGCTTGCTGTCGACGACCTCGTCCGCCTGTGCCGCACAATGCCCGCCGACGTGAAGGAAGCGTGCGACGCACTGTCCACTTGGGACAAGAGGTTCGATGTCGAGAGCCGCGGGGCGCTCCTTTTCGACCGCTTCTGGGCGAAGCTGCGCACGACGGTGCCAAGTCCGGCCCAGTGGAAGGTGCCGTTCGACGCGGCCAATCCCGTTGCCACGCCTAACACGTTGAACACCGACGAACCCGGAGTCGCGAAGGCGCTGACCCACGCTGTTGCCGAGCTTCGCGCCGCGAAGATCCCGCTCAATGCGCCGTGGGGCGACCACAACTACGTCGTCCGCAACGGCGAGCGCATTCCGATCGGCGGCGCGGCGGGCAACTTGGGCGTATTCAACGCGGTTTCCGGCCCGTGGGACCCGGCCAAGGGCTACTCCGAGATGCAGCACGGTGCGACCTACTTGCACGCCTTGTCGTTCAACAACAGTGCGTGCCCGGACAGTTCGACGTTGATGGCGTACTCGCAGTCGATGAACCCCGCTTCACCGCACTACAGCGACCAGACCAAGCTGTATTCGCGCAAGCAGTGGGTAACCGAACGGTTCTGCGAGAAGGACATCATGGGTTCACCTGGCCTTCGCGTGGTCGAAGTGCGTCAACGCTGAGTCGACGTGGCCCCCGTCCAGGGGGCGGGGGCCACGCCTGGGCAGGAGGTCGTTGCGACCAGCGGCGGCCGAGGTGTCGGGCGCGCGATCGTCAAACGACCCCTCGCCGATGGTCATTCCGTTGTGGCGCTTGACCTTATGCCACCGTGAGCCGCCGTCGACGGCGGCCGTGCGGTGGTACGGCCATGGCTCAGAAGAGAGATAACTGCTGCTCATGGGTTCAGCTCGCGTGGACGTCCCACTCCTTCGGGAAGACCCGCAGTTTTCGCAGTGGTGACAAGAGGATCGGCAGCGGGATGAGCACCGAGACGACGGCGGCGGCCCACAGCACGCCGTGCGCGCCCAGAACTTCGCCGAGCGCGCCGCCGACGAGGCTCCCGACCGGGATGATTCCCCACGTGATGAACCGGTTCGACGCCGCGACTCGACTGAGCATGTCCTTCGGCGTCGTGCGCTGACGCAGCGCTCCCGAACAGATGTTGAAGAGCACGACGGCGAAGCTCCGCAGGAACAGCGCCGCCCCGACGAGGAGCGTGGCGAGGCCGCCCAGATTTCCGCTCAGCGCGAGCAGGAGGAACGCGGGCGCGAACAGCACCGCGGACGCTGTCACCACCCGCGCGGAGCCGACCTTTTCGCTGATGCGGTTGGCAAATGCCGCGCCCAGAAGCCCGCCGACCGCGCCCGCCGACAGGAACACGCCGAGCGCGGTGGTGCCGAGCGAGAGATCCCGCAGCACGTAGATGGCCAGCACCGCGCTCTCCGCGCCCATGACCGCGTTGAGAACGAACGTGCTCGCGGTGATCGACCTGATGACTGGCTGGTTCCTGATGAGGCGCAGTCCCGCGACGATGTCCGGCCAGAGCTTCGGTTTGCTCTTCGGCGGCTCGACGGTTTCCACCATCGTGATCCGCGACAGCAGAAGCGTTGAGGCCATAAAGGACAGTGCGGTGAAGAGGAGGATCACCGGTGTCGCCACGATCCTGACCAACTGCGCCGCTATCGCCGGTCCACCGATCTGTGCGACGGAGTTCGTCGCCTGCAAACGGGAACTCGCGGCGGTGAGCCGCTCCGAGCCGACCAGCGGGAGCAGATATCCGGCGTAGCTCGTGTCGAACAGCACCGAGGCCAGCCCGACCACCGCCGCCGATGCGAAAAGAACGCCGAACGACAGGAAACCGGCGAAGTGGGCGATGGGGATGAGCAGCAGCGCGAGCGCACGCATCAGGTTCGCCACCTGCATGACCGGTCTCTTCCGCATGCGGTCCAGGTAGGCGCCCGCCGGAAGACTGATCAGGAGAAAGGCGATCGTGTGACTCGCGTCGAGCAGTCCGACCTGGAACGGTGTCGCGCCGAGCGAGACGACCGCCAGAACCGGAATCACGAAGTCGGCGAACTGCGTCCCCGTCTGGCTCACCGCATCGGCGGCCCACAAGTGCCGGAAGTCCCGATGCCCTTTCAGTGACACGCCTGGCTCGTTGTCAGCGCTCTGCGCGCGTGGCACGGACATGGAAAGTAATCCTACCTCTGGGGAGTCCGAGCAGTGATCCGACTGTTGGCTTTCTGGGCTGGCGGGATGCGAACGAGACGGTTGCCTTTTTCGATATTGCCAAGACGGTTTCGCTGATTATTCTCGGTGCCAGAATCTTCGCTGGACAGGAGTTCGCTCCTTGCCCGAAAGGTATGTAGAAGTTCGCCGGTGCGGACTCGTTCCAGCGCGAAGGGCAAAGACTGCTTCCGTTGCTCCACTCGCTCTCATTGCGTTGGCCGGTCGCCGTGGAGAGGATGACCGTAGTTCCGGCGGGTATTCTCAGATCGCCGTACGAATGATCTGTGCTGGCGCGGCGAACCAGTCTCCAGGCCGTTGGCAGTAGGCGTTGGCTCTCTCGCAGCACGTTGTGGGCTCCGAAACGGGACAACGCGTTC
The DNA here is from genome assembly GCF_039537405.1 of Allokutzneria multivorans. Lineage (NCBI taxonomy): Bacteria > Bacillati > Actinomycetota > Actinomycetes > Pseudonocardiales > Pseudonocardiaceae > Allokutzneria > Allokutzneria multivorans. Next base: position 16,909 of record NZ_BAABAL010000009.1, read on the forward strand.
TTGTGTTCCACGTCTTCGCTGCCGTGCACGAGCGCCCACTCGAGTGCGACTCCTGTGAATCCGGTGACGGAGAGCGCGAGGCGCAGGGCGAGCTCGGCGGCCTCGGTGTGGTCGAGTTCGGGAAGCCCGGAGAGGGCGACGTCGAAGATGTTCCTCGGTGGATCTTGTGCTTGGTACTCGAACTTCAACCAGTCCGCCAGCCTGGAGACGAGCCCGGTGAAGAGGCGGTTGACTCGAACCAGTCGGGTGCCCAGGAGATCGTGTTCGACGATGATCTTGCGGAGGTACTCGTCGACGATCTCCCCCGCGCCGTTCAGGTTCAGTCCTAGTTCTTCGGTGAACATCATCGACACCAGGCGGACTCCGAGGCCTGGTACGCGGTGTGCTGATCCAACGAGCGCGGGGACGGTCCTGCTCGGGCAAAGCTTGTTCGCGCTGAGCACGCGCATGAGGCTGCCGGACATCTGGCGGCGCAATCGTGGGCAGAGCGGTGCTCTGGAAGACGTCCTGAAGAAAGCTGATTGGTCCTCGTAGCGTCCGGTCCTGTCATTGAGGACGTCGAGGATGAGTTCCGGATCGAGCAGGACGACTTCTCGGTCGTTGAGCCACGTCCACTTCTTGCCTTTCGCTGCCAGAGCATCCCACTCGAGGATGTACGACCAGAGCGAAGGGTGCCTGTGCAACACTTTTCCTCCCCCCGAAGGAAATCAAAGAGCGGGGTGCCGACCGGTGTCGGCACCCCGCTCGATCTGAATCAGGTTCCCCCGTACTGGGTGGCGTAAGACCGTCGGGCGATGAGCTTTTCGCCGCGGAGCCACGAGCTGAGTCGGACAATCATCGTCATGTGAATCCCTCCCTGGTTCATCTGACGGGTAAAACGTTAGGCGATGCGCATCGATTGCGAAAGTGAACGCCCGAGAATGGCGATCTGTCCACTCTTACGGGTGGATCCGATGCATTCTGGGGACGAGTTGGAGTTCTTGTGATATTCGCAGGCGGTGAAGTTGTGCCGTGCAAAGGCCGAGGGCCGGGTGACCACAACGGTCGCCCGGCCCTCGGCCTTCGTGCTGACGTGTCACACGTCGAAGTAGAGCTCGAACTCGTAGGGGTGCGGGCGGAGGCGGATCGGGTCGATCTCCTGCTCGCGCTTGAGGGCGATCCAGGTCTCGATGACGTCCTCGGTGAAGACGCCGCCCTCCAGCAGGAACTCGTGGTTCTTCTCCAGGTTGTCCAGGGCCTCCTCGAGCGAGGTGGGGACCTGCTGGACGTCCTTGGCCTCCTCGGGGGGAAGCTCGTAGAGGTCCTTGTCGATCGGCGCGGGCGGCTCGATCTTGTTCTTGATGCCGTCGAGACCGGCCATCAGCATGGCGGCGAAGGCGAGGTACGGGTTGCCCGAGGAGTCGGGGCAGCGGAACTCGACGCGCTTGGCCTTGGGGTTGTTGCCGGTGATCGGGATGCGCACGCACGCGGAGCGGTTGCGCTGGGAGTACACGAGGCTGACGGGAGCCTCGTAGCCGGGCACCAGGCGGTGGTAGGAGTTCACCGTGGGGTTGGTGAAGGCGAGCAGGCTCGGGGCGTGGTGCAGGATGCCGCCGATGTAGTGCCGCGCGGTGTCGGACAGGCCGGCGTAGCCGGACTCGTCGTAGAACAGCGGCGCGCCGTCCTTCCACAGCGACTGGTGGCAGTGCATGCCGGAGCCGTTGTCGCCGAAGAGCGGCTTGGGCATGAAGGTCGCGGTCTTGCCCGCGGCCCAAGCGGTGTTCTTCACGATGTACTTGAACAGCTGCAGGTCGTCGGCCGCGTGCAGCAGCGTGTTGAACCTGTAGTTGATCTCGGTCTGACCGGCGGTGCCGACCTCGTGGTGCGCGCGCTCGACCTCGAAGCCGGCGTCGGCGAGCTTCAGCGAGATCTGGTCGCGCAGGTCGGCGTAGTGGTCGGTCGGGGAGACGGGGAAGTAGCCGCCCTTGTACCGGACCTTGTAGCCCTTGTTGCCGCCCTCCTCCTCGCGCCCGGTGTTCCACCAGCCCGACTCGGAGTCGATCTCGTGGAACGACGAGTTCTGGGTGTTGGAGAAGCGGATCGAGTCGAACAGGTAGAACTCGGCCTCGGGCGCGAAGTACGCGATGTCGGCGACGCCGGACTCCGCGATGAACTGCTCGGCCTTGCGGGCGATGTTGCGCGGGTCGCGGCTGTAGGGCTCGCGGGTCAGCGGGTCGTGCACGAAGAAGTTGACGATCAGCGTCTTCTCGGCGCGGAACGGGTCCAGGCGGGCGGTCGCCAGGTCGGGCAGCAGCAGCATGTCGGACTCGTGGATCTGCTGGAAGCCACGGACCGACGAGCCGTCGAAGGCCATGCCTTCCGCGATCGCGTCCGCGGTGAACGCCTTGGCGGGCACGTTGAAGTGCTGCATGATGCCCGGCAAGTCGCTGAACCGGACGTCGACGAACTTCACGTCCTCTTCGGAAATGAAGCGCAGGACCTCGTCGGGATTGGTGAACACCCTCGTTGGCTCCTTCACGCACGTGAGCTTGTCCGTCAGCCACGGGATTGCCGCTGACATGGCTCTGACGCTAGGTCCGCGGTGTTGCTCGACCGCTACCCCAGTGTTTCCTCAGTGTTAACGGCAACCCGGACCGGTGCCTTGACCCACCTGGTCGGGGCACTGCCGCCACCCGGTCTTACCCTTGACAGCGTGAGCACCGAACCGGAGTCCGTCACCCACCCCGGAGCGCGGTTCGGCTTCCCCGCGCAAGGTCCCGGCTCGCTGTCGGGCTTCGGCCGCAGGGTCCTCGCGCTGGTCGTGGACTGGCTGCCCGCCGCCGCCGTCGGCTACTTCCTCACCACGAACCCGTCGCTGTCGGCCATCGTGGTCTTCGCGGCGGTGACGGTCATCTCGCACTCGCTGTTCGGCAGGACCCTGGGCTACGCGGTGGCGGGGCTGCGCCTGGCGAAGATCGACGGCCTCCGCCCCGACCCGGGCCGCGTGCTGGTGCGGACCCTGTTGCTGTGCCTGGTGGTTCCCGCCGTCGTCAGCGACGACGACGGGCGCGGCCTGCACGACAAGGTCGTCAGCACCGCCGTTCTCACCACCCGCTAGCCGCCGGGGCGCTGGGCGATCACCCGCGCTCCCGTGCCGTCCATGCGGATCAGGGACGGGATCAGCGGGTCGGGCTCGTAACCGGACTCCAGCACCATCTCCCGCATGCTCTCCGTCCAGCGCGAGTCGGCGCGAACGGCGAAGAACTTGTCGGGGCAGGGCAGCGCGATCAGCACGTCGTCGGACTTCAGCATCTTCGCCAGGAAGCCGTGCAGCGGCGGGAAAGCGATAGCGGAGGCGGCGAGCCCGGCCCGTTCCAGGCTGATGACCGCGTCGGGTGCGGGGTCCTCGGAAACGCGGACTTCGACGGTCTCCATCAGGTTGCCGACAGCCTCTCCCGCCAAGGTGTCGAAGTCGCGGCCGCCGAGCATCGCCTGCGTGATGTGCCGCATCCTGATGCGCTTCTCCGGGGTCCACCACACCTCGGCGAGGGTCGCAGTCAGCTCGCCCGGGATCACCGAGAAGTGCGGCATGTCCAGCAGCGGCGGGTGGTGCGAAGTGCTGCGCAGGACGGGCAGCAGAACAGTTTCCGGGGCGGATTCCACCACCGGGGCGGGGGCGGTGTTCCTCAGTTCGGCCTTGCGTTGCTTGCCGAGGAGCATCGCGGCGCGGACCTTGTCCCGGATCTCTTCCTCGCTCAGCGGGCTGGCGTTCGTCACCGACGGAACGTATCTCGGCGCGAGTGCCCCGCTGGAACGATTTGAGACCAGCTGAGCAGCTAAAACGCCAGGATGCAGCCCTGCGGCCAGTGAAAGCTTGCGGCCGGAAAGAGGGACAGGGGGCGCGTGTTCGGCGACGCCGGGCCATGTCGAGGTAGGGGGCGGTTAGCGATGATCGAGAAGGGGGTTGGGTGGTCTTGAAGACCAGCGAACCTCCGGCGGCACTGAAACGACGGAAGCCGGGCCCAGTCGGACCCGGCTTCCGTGGCGAGCGAGCGTCAGCGGCGGCGCATGGCGCGCTGGACGTTGCGCATCTTCGCGCCCTGGGGCAGCGGGCCCTTCGGCATGGAGGCGCCGCGTGCCGCCAGCGCGGAGAGCCGGGTCTCGATGACCTCGACCTGCGCCTTGGTGATGTTGCGGGGCAGCTTGGTCATGTGCCGCTGGAGGTCCTTGAGCTTGACCTGCTCGTCCTCGTTGCCGACGATCAGGTCGTAGATCGGGGTCTGGCCGATCACCCTGGCGATGCGCTTCTTCTCCTGGCCCAGCAACGGCTTCACGCGGTGCGGAGCGCCCTCGCCGACGAGCACGACACCGCAGCGGCCGACGACGCGGTGCACGGCGTCGAGCTGCGTGGTGCCCGCGACGGCCTTGGTGACCCGCCAGTTGCCGCGCATGTTGTCCAGCGCCCACGCGGCGGCGCCGGGCTGGCCGTCGGCCTTCGTGAAGACGTTGCGCTGCACGCGGCGGCCGAAGACGACCACGGCGGCGAGCACGCCGAAGGCGATACCGGGCGCCAGGAACACCCAGTGCATGCCCCAGATCAGGCCGAGGGCGAAGATCGCGCCCGTCACCACCAGGAAGGCGCCGACCATCCACGGGATCAGGCCGCGGTCCTCGCGGCGCTGCATCTTGAACGCCTCGAAGATCTGCTTGCGACGCTCACGGGACGCCTTGCGGCGTGCGAGCTTCGCTTCCTTGGCGGCTGCCTTGTCCAGCTTGGGGGCCATGCCTCCAGGATACGGCCGCTCCGGAGGGGAGCTGCGCCGGGATGACGAGTTCCTGGCGTGCGCCCCTGGAAGTCGGGAACATGAAACCTGTCCGATGCGCCAACTCAAGCATCGTTAGGGGTCCGCGATGGCACGACGCAAAGGCAACGGCGGGTGGAGCGGGGCCGCTTCCTCGAACAACGGCAGCGGAGGCGGCTGCAACTCCTCCGGCGCCGACGGGGGCGGCGGCAGTGACGGTGGTGGCGGGGGAGGCAGCGACGGTGGAGGCGGTGGCGGTGGCGGCAACTTCACGCTGCTGCCCAGGCCGTCCGCCCTGCTCATGGCCGCTTCGCGCATGGTCGGCGACGGTGCAGCGTCGAGGCGGTTCGCCCTCGGCGCGCTGCGCGGCTACCAGGCGCTGATCTCGCGGTTCACGGTCGCGTGCCCGCAGTCGGTCTCGTGCAGCGCCTTCGCGGTCGACGCGGTGCACCGGCACGGCGGGCGCAGCGGACTGCGCTTGGCCGCCGCGCGCGTCACGGCCTGCGGATAGCGGAAGGGGCCGCACCCGTCACGGGTGCGGCCCCTTCCAGTAACCCAAGAACTACTGGCGGGCGAGGACGGCGCTGGCCTCCTGGGCCGCGGTGCCCTGCTCGCTCAGGTGGCGCAGGTTCTCCGGGACCTCCTCGCCGCGGTGCTTGACGGCCTGGGTGAACAGGCGCCCGGCGCGGTAGGAGGAGCGCACGAGCGGTCCGGCCATCACACCCGCGAAGCCGATCTCCTCGGCCTTCTTCGAGTGGTCAACGAACTCCTGCGGCTTCACCCAGCGCGACACCGGGTGGTGCCTCGGGCTGGGCCGCAGGTACTGGGTGATGGTGATGATGTCGCAGCCCGCCTCGTGCAGGTCGTGCAGCGCGGCCGTGACCTCCTCCGGCTCCTCGCCCATGCCCAGGATCAGGTTGGACTTGGTGACCAGACCGGCCTCGCGGGCCTTGGTGATCACTTCGAGCGAGCGCTCGTAGCGGAAGGCGGGGCGGATGCGCTTGAAGATGCGCGGCACCGTCTCCAGGTTGTGCGCCAGCACCTCCGGGCGCGAGCCGAAGACCTCGGCCAGCTGCGCGGGGTCGGCGTTGAAGTCGGGGATCAGCAGCTCGACGCCGGTCCCGGGGTTGAGCTCGTGGATCTGGCGAACGGTCTCCGCGTAGAGCCAGGCGCCGCCGTCCTCGAGGTCGTCGCGGGCCACCCCGGTCACCGTCGAGTAGCGCAGGCCCATGGCCTGGACGGACTCGGCGACGCGGCGGGGCTCGTCGCGGTCGAGCGCGGCGGGCTTGCCCGTGTCGATCTGGCAGAAGTCGCAGCGGCGGGTGCACTGCTCACCACCGATGAGGAAGGTGGCCTCGCGGTCCTCCCAACACTCGTAGATGTTGGGGCAGCCGGCCTCCTCGCACACCGTGTGCAGGCCCTCGCGTTTGACCAGGCTCTTGAGCTCGGAGTACTCCGGGCCCATCTTCGCCTTCGTCTTGATCCACGAGGGCTTCTTCTCGATGGGAGTCTCGCTGTTGCGAACTTCCAGCCGCAGCAGCTTGCGGCCCTCAGGAACCACGGTCACACGCCCAGCCTACGCCCGTTCGTCCGGAAATCAGGAGGGGTCGGGTGTGACTCCGGTCAGCTCGGCCGTCACCACCCACAACCTGCGGGCCAGCACCTGGTCGCGGGCGTCGGCTGAGGCACGCGCGCGGCCGGGGGAGCCGAACAGCTCGAACACCCCACCGGGGCCGAAGTACTCGCCGCCGCGCACGTCGGGCATGGTCGCCGCGTAGAGCTGGGGCAGCGCGCCCGTCACGGTGTCCTGCGAGATCACCTGGTTGACCAGGTCGGCGCCGCGCTCCAGCACCTTGCTGCCGCGGGCGCGGGCCATGTTGTTCGACAGCTCGCTCTTGGTGAAGCCGGGGTGCGCCGCGACGCTGAGCACCTCCGAGCCCGCCTTCGCCAGCCTGCGGTTGAGCTCGAAGGCGAACAGCAGGTTGGCGAGCTTGGACTGGCCGTAGCCGGTGACGGGGCTGTAGCGGCGCAGCTCGAAGTTGAGGTCGTCCACGCGCAGCCCGCCCCTGCGGTGGCCGATCGAGGACAGCGTGACGACGCGCTCGGTGATCGCGGGCATCAACAGCCAGGTCAGCGCGGCGTGCCCGAAGTGGTTGGTGCCGATCTGGGACTCGAAGCCGTCGGCGGTCCTGCGCAGCGGCGGACCCATCACGCCCGCGTTGTTCATCAGCACGTGCAGCCGGTCACCGGTGAGCTCGCGGATCTCCTCGCTGGCCTTGCGCACGGAGGACAGGTCGGCGAGGTCGAGCTGCACCAGTTCCGGCAGCTCCCCGGTCGCCACCTCGCTGACCTGGGCGAGCGCCGAGGTCCCTCGTTCAGGGGAGCGGCAGGCGAGCAGTACCCGTGCGCCGTGGGAGGCCAACGCCGTCGCGCTGGCCAGACCCAGGCCCGAGTTCGCCCCGGTGATCAGGATCGTTCTGCCCGACTGGTCGGGGATGTCGGCCGTGGTCCACTTCGACATGTCTCATGCCTACCTGTGAGTAGCCAGTCCTGCCAGTGCGGATTGTCAGGGTGTCAGGCGCTCAGCGCGAGCTTGCGCAGCAGTCCGCTGAGCGGGGAGCAACGCGGCGCGACGGGCTTCGGCGCGCTGCGCACCAGGCCGAGCAGCGCGGCGCCGATCCGCTCGATGTTCTCGTCGGAATCGCCCGCGCAGGCGAGTTCGGCCGCGAGCGCGAGCATGCGGTGCTCCCGGGCGAGCGAGGCGGCCGGGACGGGGTTGGCGTCGAGCACCCGGCGCAGCGCGGGCTCGGTCTCGGCGGTGCGGTGCCACGCGGACGTGACGGCCTCGACGAGGTCGCCGCCGGTGCGCTCGGCCTCCAGCAGCGCGAGGTCCACGCGCGAGGTCAGCAGCAGCATCCAGCGGTAGTGCAGTGCCTGTGCGACGCCTTCGGCGGTGCTGAGGTCCTCGATCGCGTTCATGCTCGATCCCGCAAGCGGATCTTCGGTGACCACCGGCAGCTGAGTGTCCGGGTGGGTGCAAGCGGTGGCCACTGCCGCGTCCAGCGCGTCGCGGCGACGGTAGAAGTCGTCCCAGCTCATGGCCTGCCTCCCAGTCGTGATCGCGGTCATACTCTTGGTTTGCGCCATACCGTCGGTATGGCCGACACGGTCACCATACCATCGGTACGTACTCTCGGTATGTCGTAGTGTTGTGAGCATGGCGACAGCGCGGCCGCGACGGGTGGACTATTCGGAATCCACGAGGAAAGCCCTGGTGAACGGGGCCGTGGTGCTGTTCACCGAGCGCGGCTACGCGGGCACGTCCCTCGATGAGGTGTGCAAGCGGGCGCGGGTCACCAAGGGCGCGCTCTACCACCACTTCAGCGGCAAGCAGGGCCTGTTCGAGGCCGCGTTCGACGCGGTGGAGCAGGACATGCTCGGCCGGCTCGCGGAGATCGTCTCGCAGCCCGGCGACGTGTGGCAGACCTCGATGGAGGGCCTGCGCGCCTACCTCCAGGTCTGCCTGGAACCGGCCTACCAGCGGATCGTGCTGCACGAGGGGCCGGTGGTGATGGGCTACGAGGCGTGGAAGCAGGCCGAGGAGCGCTTCAGCTTCGGGCTCGTCCGCACGGCGGTGAGCGGACTCATGGACTCCGGGCTGATCGGCGAGCTGCCGGAGGAGCCCATGGCCCGGCTGCTCTTCGGCGCGCTGGCCGGGGGCGCGACCATGATCGTCGCAGCCGAGGACCAGAAGAAGGCCAGCGAGGAGATCGGCCGCTGCATCGAGAGCGTGGTGGCCGGGCTGCGCGCGCTCAAGGAGACCGGGTGGACGGATCGCGCGGTCACCACTGGGCAATGAGTGGCGTGCGCCACTAAGTTCGGTGTCCGTGGACTTCCGGATCTTCACCGAGCCCCAGCAAGGGGCCACCTACGACGACCTGTTGCGCGTGGCTCGCTGTGCGGAGGACGCGGGGTACGACGCGTTCTTCCGCTCCGACCACTACCTGAAGATGGGTGGGGTCACGGGGCTGCCCGGACCGACCGACGCGTGGATCACGCTGGCCGGGCTCGCGCGGGAGACCTCGCGCATCCGGCTCGGCACCCTGATGACGGCGGGCACCTTCCGCCATCCCGGGCCGCTGGCGATCTCCGTCGCGCAGGTCGACCACATGTCCGGCGGGCGCGTGGAGTTCGGCATCGGCTCTGGCTGGTTCGCCGAGGAGCACACCGCCTACGGCATCCCGTTCCCCGACGTGCGCGAGCGCTTCGACCGCTACGCCGAGCAGCTCGCGGTGATCACCGGGCTTTGGCAGACCTCGGAGGGCGAGACCTTCTCCTACTCCGGTGAGCACTACCAGCTCACCGACTCGCCCGCCTTGCCCAAGCCCGCACAGCGTCCGCACCCGCCCGTGCTGATCGGTGGGCTCGGAGCCAAGCGCACGCCGAAGCTGGCCGCGCGCTACGCCGACGAGTTCAACGTGCCCTTCGCCGACATGGACACCGCGGTCACGCAGTTCGAGCGCGTAGCGGCGGCTTGCGCGGAGAAGGGCCGCGACCCGCGCTCGGTGGTCCGTTCGGCCGCGCTCGTCGGCTGCGTCGCCAAGGACGGGGCAAAGCTCGCCGAGCGCGCCGCCGCGATCGGCCGCGAGGTCGAGGAGCTGCGGCGCAACGGCCTCGCCGGATCGCCCGCCGAGGTCGTGGACCGGCTCGGGCAGTGGAAGGACAAGACCGGGATCACCCGCGTCTACTTCCAGATGATGGACCTCGACGACCTGGACCAGATCGAGCTGATCGCCACCGAGGTCTTCCCGCAGGTCTAGGTCAAGAGATTCTGGGTCATGAAGCCCAGGAGACCGACCAGTGTCGCGGCGGAGAGGACCACGCTCCGCCGCGACGCGATCAGCCAGATCTCGAAGAGCACGACCGCGCCGACCGCGAGCACCGTGGCGACCGGCTTGCCCGTGTCCTTGGCCAGGAACGGCAAGAGCAACGCGGCCAACGCGCACAGCACGTAACCGGTCTTGGCCAGCAGGCGCGTGCGCGGCGTCTCAACCATCCAGCTGCCCAGCGTGACGCGCGGGTCGGCGTTGCCGTCGGCGTAGAGCGGGTACGCGGGCTGGAGGTAGGGGACCTTGCCCGCCAACGACTCCGCGCCCCAGTGCACGCGCCGCCCCGCCATCCGCATCGTGCCGTCCCACCGCAGCTTGCTGTTGCGGCCGCCGTCCACGTCCATCTCGGCCTCGGGCAGTTCGACGCCGTCGGGCAGCGGGAACTCCGCGTCGTGGCTGAAGACGATCCGCTCGCCGGGCAGATCGCCGAAGTTGCTCTCCACCGCGTCACGGCTCTTCGCGGGCCAGCGCTGGTGCGCGTTCAGCCACGCGAAGCTCGGGTCCACCGGAATCCAGCCCGTGCCCGCGACGTGGAACTCCGCCCACGCGTGCGCTTGGAGCCGCCCGTTGGCCCACGTGCCGAAGACGGTGCGAGCCGGGATGCCGAGCGAGCGGCACCACGCGACGAAGAGGAACGCGAACGCGCCGCAGTCCCCGGACTTGTCCCACAGCATCGCCTCGGCGCCGAAATCGCCGGTCGGCCAGCGGTACTGGTAGCGGTCGCTGACCAGCTCGTGGAAGAACGCCCGCGCGATCTCTTCCGGATCGGTGCGGTCCTCGGCGAGCCGGAGCGCCTCCGCGCGGATGGGCTCCGACAGCGGGACGAGCGCGGTCGACGCCGTGTACCCGGCGCGCTCGTCCTCGGACAGCTCGGGCGTCGCGCGCGCCGGATCTGCTTGGTGCACAAGAACTTCCGCGCGCATGCTGGCTCGACTGCCGGGCGGCACGGTCACCAGCCACGCGTCGTCGGTGCTGCCGTGCGGAGCGGGCTCCACGGTGCAGGACGTGACGGTCTGCCGCGCGGTGTCGGGCAACCGCGCGAGCACCAACGTCATCGGCGATTCGCTGTGGTTGTGGATGGACCACGTCAGGCGGCGCATATCCGGGCTCTCCATGGGTTAGTGCAGCTGGCCCGCGATGTCGGACGCGGCGGCCAGCACGATCAGGACGGGAACCGTGGCCTGCGGGCGGAGCCGGTAGCTACCGCGCCCATCCTGCTCCACGATCCTGGCGCCGGTGAGCGCCTTCAGGTGGTGGTAGAGCTGCCCGGTCGAGCCGAGCCCCGCCGCCGCCTGCAACGCCGCCGCGGGCTGAGGGCCTTCGGCGGCCAGCAGCCGGACCACCGCCACCCGCACCGGGCTGCCGAGAGCCGCGATGACCTCGGTGCGCGGGCCATCGGGCAGGCCGAGCAGCGGCTCCGGCTGGACGCGGATCTTCCACGCCAGCTCGTGGTGCAGTGTCACCGCGCCCTCGTAGGCCAGCAGCCCGCCGCCGTCCTCCCGCACGGGCTCCGGCGCCGCCGCGCGCCCCTCCAACGCGGCGACCCGGAGCTCCAGCTCGGCGACCCGGGCGGCCAGGTCGCCGTCGCCCGGAGTTGTCTCGGTCATCCCCCGAGAATGCCTGGTCGCGTCCCGAGCGCTTCGGCCACCCTCCGCTGCCACGCCCGGTCGAACGCCGCGCTGAGCACCAGGTCGATCAGCGCGCGCTGCTGGGTGAACTCCGCGAGCGTGAGTCCCCGGAACAGGATCGCGCCCGAGCTGACCGTGCCGTCGGTGCGCCGGGCGCCGAAACCGAAGGTCAGGATGCCACCGGAGAGCGATCCGCCCTTGAAGCCCAGCGCCTCGAAGCCAGGCCTGGGGTTCGGGCCGAACGAACGCTCCAGGTGCGTTCTCGCGAGGGGCGCGGCCGGGGCGGGGCGGTAGTTCCCGGTAGCCAGCGCGCGGTGCAGCTTCGCCAGGTCCTGCGCCGGAGCGGCCCAGCTGCGCTCCGCCCACGGCGCGAGCCCCTCGAAGCCCGGCAGCTTCGGGTAGAGGTTGGCGATGACCCACTCGCGGTACTTCGGGTCTCCGGCGTAGCGCTTCGCGAGCTTGCGACCGGTCTCCTTGCGGTCCTCGGGGTCCTTGCCGTGCAAGGCGATCAGCATCTCGCCGCTGATCATGCGGACGTCTGCGCGCGCCCAGCCCGCCACGGCGGCGGCGCGGCGCAGCTCCGGTTCGCCGAGCAGCACTGCGAGGTAGTCGGTCGCGGCGTTGTCGCTGAAGGTGATCATCGCGAGCGCGAGGTCGTCCAGGCTCACTTCGCGCTGCGGGTCGGCGGCGTAGAGGCCGCTCGGGTCCAACGGGATCTTCAGGTGCTTCAGCGCTGCGGGATGCGCTCCGCCGTCCATGTTGGGCAGGTAGTGGGCCTCCCAGTCCGCGATCCGCACGCGACGCTTCGGGTCCGAGCGGCGCTCCGCGACGGCGGTGGCGTAGGCGGCCAGGTGCACGACCTTCATCGCCGACGCCAGCGGCTGCGCTGTGTCCGGGCGGTGCCGGACCACGCTGCCCTTGCCGTCGTCGAGGTGCGCGCCGACCTTGTTCCTGTTGCCGCGCAACCACTCCAGCCAGGCCTCCGGCGTCGTGGGTGCGCCTGCTGGTGCGGCTTGTGCGAGGCCGGGCAGGACGAGCGCCGTGGGCACGGCCAGTGCCGCCGCGCCGAGCAGGTGCCTTCTGCTGAGCATGCTGATCTCCCCCTCTGTTGTTCCGTAATTCCGGAATAGTAGAGGGGGGTTGGCGGGGCGTCTAGTTCTGCAGCGCGAAGGTGATGCCGGGGGCGGTGGGCTCGGTACGGGCGATGTTGAGCTCGCTGACCTCGATCTCGCCCTCCAGTGCGGCCAGCACGGCGCGCTGGGCCAGCGGCAGCGCCTCGGCGACGGTGACCTGGCGGCCGACCTCCTCCGACAGCGAGGTCACGCCGACGCCGGTCAGGCCGCACGGCACGATCCGGTCGAAGGCCTTGGTGTCCGGCTCGCAGTTGAGCGAGAAGCCGTGCATGGTGACGCCGCGCTGCACCCGGATGCCGATCGCGGCGATCTTGCGCTCCAGGCGGGTGGCGTCCCCGGCGAGCCAGACGCCGCTGCGCCCCTCGACGCGGCCGACATCGAGGCCGAAGGACTGGCAGACCACGATGAGCGCCTGCTCCAGCCGCCGCACGTAGTTGACGACGTCGACCGGATCGGTCAGCCGGATCAGCGGGTAGCCCACGAGCTGCCCCGGCCCGTGCCAGGTGATCTCGCCACCGCGGTCCACGTCGACGACGGGGGTGCCGTCGTCCGGGCGGTCCGACGGCTTCGTGCGCTTGCCCGCGGTGTAGACGGAGAGGTGCTCCAGCAGCAGCAGCTGGTCCGGTCCCTCGTCGTTGGCGCGCGCCTCGGCGAGTTCGCGTTGCAGGTCCCACGCCTCGACGTAGTCGATCAGCCCGAGGTGGCGGACCTCGACGGGAGCGCTCGTGGCGCGGCAGGAGATGTCAGGACGACTCACGGTTCAACGGTACTCCTCTGCCGGGAGGCCACACCGCTGCTGAGACGAGCAACCCAACGCCCAGCGCGCCCATGAAAGCGCCGATCACATCGGTCAGGTAGTGCACTCCGAGCATCACCCGGCACGACGCCGCCAGCAGCACCACGAACGCGAGTGCTCCGGGCAGCCAGCGCGCCAGTTCACGGCCGCTCCACACGATGAGCACCACCACCGTGATCGCGACGGCGGTGACGGCGGTGACGTGCCCGCTGGGGAAGCTCTCCCCGGGGAAGATGCGCGGTCGGGGGCGCGTGAACACGGCCTTGAGCTGCACGACCGCCCACGACAGGCCGAGCACGAGCGCCGCGCGGACGACCACTCCGGCTCGGGCGTTGTCACCGACGCCCGTGTAGTAGCCGAAGCCGAAGACCAGCCCGACCATCAGTGTCAGCGCGAGGGCGGGGCCGAAGACGTCGGTGACCGGCTTGATGATCCGGCCGAGCAGCTCGTTGTGTTCACCGCGAAAGGCCTCGACGAACCAGACGTCGATCGTGGGCGGGTGCGCGTTGACCAGGCTGCCCAGGACGAGGCACGCGGCGAGCAGCACTCCGCCGACCGTCGCGAGCAGGGGCCTCGATGGAGCCGTCAACGGTCCACCGCGGCGTCGAGGGCTGCTTCGAGCGTCGGGTGCTGGAACTCGTAGCCCACGCGCTCCAGGACGGACGGCACAGCGCGCTGGCCGATCAGCGCGCCCTCGTCGGCGAACCCGCCGAGCGCCAGGCGCAGCGCGAAGCCGGGCACCACCCACGGCGCGGGCCGCCCGAGCGCCTTGCCCAGTGCGGCGGTGAACTCGGAGTTGGTCGCCGGGAGCGGCCCCGTGAGGTTCACCGGCCCGCTGATCGACTCGTTCTCCAGCACGAAGCGGATCGCGCCGACCTCGTCGTCCAGCGAGATCCACGGCATGTACTGCTGACCGCTGCCCAGCCGGCCGCCGAGCATCATCGAGAACAGCGGCCTCAGCTGGCCGAGCAGTCCGCCCGACGGCGAGAGCACCAGGCCCGTGCGCAGCATCGCCACCCGCGCTCCGCCGACCTGCGCGCGCTCCGCCGTGTGCTCCCACTGCTCGCACAGATCGGCCAGGAAACCCGCACCGGCGGTCGCGGTCTCGTCGACCACGCGGGAGCCGGTGTCCCCGTAGAAGCCCACCGCCGAGCCGTTCACCAGCACCGGCACCTTGCGCTCGGCCACTGCCTCGGCCAGCAGGCGCGTCGGCTCGATGCGGCTGCTGAGCAGGGCCTTCTTGCGCTCCTCGGTCCACCGGCGCTCGCCGATGCCCGCCCCGCACAGGTTCACCACGGCGTCCGCGCCGTCCAGCGCCCCCTCGTCCAGCTTGCCCGCGTAGGGGTCCCACCCCCGCTCGTCCGGGGCGGCCGGCTTGCGGCGAACCAGGCGCAGCACCTCGTGCCCGGCCTGCCGCAGCACCGGGATCAGGGCCGAGCCGATCAGGCCGGACGAACCGGCGATCACAACGCGCATACCCCGATGTTCCCCAACAACCCGCCACCTTGCACACCTCGACCCCACAAGATCGAAACTGCCTCTTTGGCCGATGCCGACAAAAGGCCCCCGGGACCGTGGTGGTCCCGGGGGCCTTTCTGCGGTGCGGAGCGCGGGTTACAGACCCAGGTCGGCCTCGAAGGAGCCGTCCTCGAGGCGCTGCTTGATCGTGGTGAGGAAGCGCGCGGCGTCCGCACCGTCGACCAGGCGGTGGTCGTAGGACAGGGCCAGGTAGACCATCGAGCGGATGGCGATGGTGTCGCCGCCCGACTCGTCGGTCACCACGACGGCGCGCTTGACGACCGCGCCGGTGCCCAGGATGCCCACCTGCGGCGGCATGAAGATCGGCGTGTCGAAGAGCGCGCCGCGGCTGCCGGTGTTGGTGAGGGTGAAGGTGCCACCGCTGAGCTCGTCCGGGCCGATCTTGTTGGTCCGGGTGCGCTCGGCGACGTCGGCGATCTTGCGGGCCAGGCCCGCGATGCTCAGATCACCGGCGTTGTGGATCACCGGGACCATCAGGCCCTTCTCGGTGTCCACGGCGATGACGAGGTTCTCCTCCGCGTGGTAGGTGACCTCCTTCGCCTCTTCGTTGATCTCGGCGTTGAGCACCGGGTGCTGCTTGAGCGCCTCGACGGCCGCCTTGGCGAAGAACGGCAGGAAGGACAGCTTGACGCCCTCGCGGGCCTCGAACTGGCCCTTCGCCCGCTGGCGCAGCCGCGCGATCTTGGTGACGTCCACCTCGACCACGGTGGTCAGCTGCGCGGTCGCCTGCAGCGACTCCCGCATCCGGCGCGCGATGACCTGGCGCGGGCGGGACAGCTTCTCGGTCTTGCCGCGCAGCTCCTGCGCCTTCGCCGACGGCTGAGCGGTAGCCGGGGCGGCCTTCGGAGCAGCGGCAGCGGCGGGCGCGGGGGCCGGAGCCGCCTTCGCCGCCTTGGCCTCCTCGACCGCGGCGAGAACGTCCTGCTTGCGGATGCGGCCGCCGACCCCGGTGCCCTTCAGGGCGTTGAGGTCGATCCGGTGCTCGGCGGCCAGCTTGCGCACCAGCGGCGTGACGTACGGCGAACCGCCGCCGTCACCGTTGGTGCTGGCCTGCTCCTGCTGCGCGGCGGCAGGAGCGGGCGCCTGGGCCGGAGCCGCCGGAGCGGGCTTGGGCTCCTCGGCCTTGGGGGCCGGAGCCGGTGCCGCCGCCGGAGCTGGCGCGGGCGCCGGGGCCTCGGTCTTGGCGGCGGGCTTGGCGTCCGCGCTGCCGATCACCGCGAGCTTCGCGCCCACGTCGACGGTCTCGTCCTCACCGACGACGATCTCCAGCAGGGTCCCCGCGGCGGGCGAGGGGATCTCGGTGTCGACCTTGTCGGTGGAGACCTCCAGCAGCGGCTCGTCGGCCGCGACGGTGTCGCCGACCTGCTTGAGCCACCGGGTGACGGTGCCCTCGGTGACGCTCTCGCCCAGCGCGGGCATGGTCACGTCGGTGCCCTGTGCCGAACCGCTCTGTGCCGAACCGTTCTGTGCCGAACCGCCCGACTGGGCGGGGGCCGGGGCGGACTCCTGCTGAGCGGGAGCGGGCTCCGGCTCGGGCTGGGACTCCGGCTCGGGCTCGGGAGCGGACGCGGCCTGCGGCTCCGGGGCGGACTCGGCGGACCCGCCGCCGTCGCCGTCCCCGATCACCGCGAGCTCCGCGCCCACGTCCACGGTCTCGTCCTCGGCGACGACGATGCGCTGGAGCACACCCGCCGCGGGCGAGGGGATCTCGGTGTCGACCTTGTCGGTGGACACTTCGAGCAACGGCTCGTCCACCTCAACCCGGTCGCCCTCCTGCTTCAACCACCGGGTGACGGTGCCTTCGGTGACACTTTCTCCCAGGGCAGGCATCTGGACTGAGAAGGCCATCTCTCGCTGACTCCTCGCGCTTTCGTGGCTCGTGTGGCTGACTTCGCTTCGTGCCGACGTCAGCCGTGCACGTGCAGCGGCTTGCCGGCCAGGGCGAGGAAGGCCTCGCCAAGGGCTTCGTTCTGGGTCGGGTGGGCGTGGATGAGCGGGGCGACGTCCTCGGGGAACGCCTCCCAGCTGTAGATCAGCTGCGCCTCACCGATGAGCTCGCCCACGCGCTCGCCGACCAGGGTGATACCGACAACGGGACCCTCGGGGGCCTTGACCAGCTTGACGCCGCCCGCGGTCTTGAGGATCTGGCTCTTGCCGTTGCCCGCCAGGTTGTACAGGTAGGTCTCCACCGAGGAGCCGTACTTCTCCTTGGCCTGGGCCTCGGTGAGGCCGACCGAGGCGACCTCGGGCTTGCAGTAGGTCACCCGGGGGATGCCCGCCTCGTCGATGACGCGCGGGTTCTGGCCCGCGATGTCCTCGGCGATGAAGATGCCCTGCTGGAAACCGCGGTGCGCCAGCTGCAGGCCGGGAACCAGGTCGCCGACGGCGTAGACGCCCGGCAGGTTGGTGCGCAGGCGCTCGTCGGTGAGGACGAAGCCGCGCTCCATGGTGACGCCGGCCTCCTCGTAGCCGTGGCCCGCGCTGTTGGGGCCGCGGCCGACCGCGACGAGCAGCACGTCCGCTTCGAGGGACTCGCCGGACTCCAGGCTGACCTGGACACCGGTGTCGGTCTGGGTGGCACCGCTGAAGCGCACGCCGGTCTTGAAGGTGATGCCGCGCTTGCGGAAGGCGCGCTCCAGCTGCTTGGAGGCCCACTCGTCCTCGGACGGGACCAGGCGGGGCAGCGCCTCGATGATGGTGACCTCGGCGCCGAAGGAGCGCCAGACGCTGGCGAACTCCACACCGATCACGCCGCCACCGAGCACGACCGCCTTCTGCGGCACGTAGTCGAGGTTGAGCGCCTGGTCACTGGTGATGATCCGGCCGCCGATCTCCAGGCCGGGCAGGCTCTTCGCGTAGGAGCCGGTCGCGAGCACCACGTTCTTGCCGGTGTAGCGCTGCCCGTTCACCTCGACGGTGTTCGGGCCGACGAAGGTGCCCGCGCCCTCGACGAGGGTGACCTTGTTGGCCTTGGCCAGGCCCTGCAGGCCCTTGTACAGGCCGCCGACGATGCCGTCCTTGTACGAGTTGACCCCGGCCATGTCGATGCCCGCGAGCGAGCTCTTCACGCCGAACTGGTCACCCTCGCGGGCGTTGTCGGCCACCTCGGCCGCGTGCAGGAGGGCCTTCGTCGGGATGCAGCCGCGGTGCAGGCAGGTGCCCCCGAGCTTGTCCTTCTCCACCAGGACGACGGACAGGCCGAGCTCGGCCGCGCGGAACGCGCAGGCGTACCCGCCCGAGCCGCCGCCGAGGATCACGAGGTCGGCGGAGGTGTCGGTCACAGCATCTCCTCTGAGGAGGCAACGGTTTCGGTTGCTAGGTCTCTGCGCCCGTGCGCGCGCGTGGCGTCACTCGGGCAAGCGCCATCTTGTCACCTGTTCGGCTCTGTTGGCGACGCGGCCCGTCAGCGAGTCCCCGTGCCGTCCGCCGGATGACAACCGATGGATCGCAACGGCGGCCCCACACGCCTACTGGCAAGATCTGGCGACCAGGTGAAGGAGGCGTCGCGATGGGTCTTTTCGACCGGTTCCGGAAGCGGCAGAAGCCGGGGACGCTGCGAGGATCGTCCAACGACGACACCGGCCACCTCGTCGCGTGGGCCAAAGAGCGGCGCGGCGTCGAGGCCTACGTCGAGCCCAAGACCACGGTGACGGAAACCACTGTGGTGCTCATCGCCCACGACGGCGAGTGGACCCGCAGGCGCGTCGACGGCCCCGAGGGCGCGCGCAAGCTCGGCAAGAAGCTCAGCATCCCCGTCTACGACGTCGCGCTCGTCGGCTACCCCAAGCGGATGCGCGACTACACCGAACGCCAGCGCGCCCTCCGCAAGCGCGCCCAACGCGACGACCTCACCTGACGCGCCTTCCTCCGGTCGGCGTTGCGCTGCGCCCTGCTCGCGCTGCGCTCCGGCTCGCTGCGCTCCGGCTCGCTGCGCTCCGGCTCGCCGCGCTCCGCGAATGCCTCGTTTGGTCCGCTGAACGCCCTCAATGACTCATTCAGGTGGTTCACCGCGCTGAATGAGTCATTGAGGTACTTCAACGTCCTGAACGGGTCATTCGGGTACTTGAGCGCACTGAACGGGTCGTTCAGGGCGCGCTGAGGACCTGAAAGGGTCATTCAGGGAGTTGAGGTACCCGAAGGGGTCGTTCAGGGCGTTGAGCGAACCAAACGAGGCGTTCGCGACGTGGTGGGCGAACCAAACGAGGCGTTCGCGACGTGGTGGGCGCACCAAGTGAGGCGTTCGCTGGGGTGGAGAGTGCACTGAACGGGTCGTTTGGTGCGTTGAACGCACTGAACGGGTCGTTCGGGGAGGTGAAGTACCCGAACGACCCGTTCAGTGCGTGATGAGGTGCGTGAAAGGTGCTGAGTGATCAGCCGTTCTCGGCGATGTCGGCGAGCACGGCCGCGAGGGTGCGGACGGGGGTGCCGGTGCCGCCCTTGGTGGTGTAGCCCCACGCGCCGCCGGTGTTGAAGGCGGGTCCGGCGACGTCGACGTGCGCCCACTGGACGCCCTCGGCGACGAACTCGCGCAGGAAGATGCCCGCGGAGAGCATGCCGCCCCAGCGGTGGCCGGTGATGTTGGCGAGGTCGGCGACGTTGGAGTTGAGGTCGGCGCGCAGCTCCTCGGGCAGCGGCATGGCCCACGCGTGCTCGCCGACGTTGCGGCCGAGCTCGGCGACGCGGTCGCGGAACTCGTCGGTGCCCATGACGCCCGCGGTGCGCTTGCCGAGCGCGACGACCTGCGCGCCGGTCAGGGTGGCGGTGTCGACGAGGTAGTCGGGGCCGTCCTGGCAGGCGCGGACCATGGCGTCGGCGAGGATGAGGCGGCCCTCGGCGTCGGTGTTCTGCACCTCGCAGGTCTTGCCGCCGAGGAAGGTGAGCACGTCACCGGGGCGGTAGGACTCGCCGCCGGGCATGTTCTCGGCCATCGGCACGGTCGCGATGACCTCGAGCGGGTACTTCAGCTTCGCGGCGAGGACCACGGTCGCGACGACGGCGGCGGCACCGGCCATGTCGCTGGTCATGTGGTGCATCTCGGCGGCGGGCTTGATGGAGATGCCGCCGGTGTCGAAGGTGATGCCCTTGCCGACGAGCGCGACCTTCTTGCGCGCCTTCGGGCCCTTGTAGCTGAGCCGGACCAGGCGCGGCTTGCGCGAGGAACCGCCGCCGACGCCGAGGATGCCGCCGTAGCCGCCCTTGCGCAGCGCCTTCTCGTCGAGCACCTCGACAGTCAGGCCCGCCGCCTCGCCGAGCTTCTTGGCGCGCTCGGCGAAGGACTCGGGGAACAGGTCGTTGGGCGGGGTGTTGACGAAGTCGCGCGCGGTGATCACGGCTTCGGCGATCGCGGTCGCGGCCTTGAGCTTCGTCTTGGCGGCCTTGTCCTTGGCGCCGGCGGCGGTGGTGAACTCGACCTTGGCGGCCTTGTCCTCGGACTTCTCGGACTTGTACTCGGTGAAGGTGTAGCCGCCGAGCACGTGACCCTCGACGGCGGCGGTGAGGTCGAGCGAGCCGAGGGTGTTGAGCACGCGAGCGGTGCCGTTCAGCGAGCGCGCCACGGCACCGGCGGCCCTGCGGACCTGCTCGGCGGAGACGGTGCCCTCGTCGTTGGCGGCGCCGACGCCGACCGCGACGACGAGCGAGGCGGAGAGCTTGCCGAGCGAGGGCAGCTTCACGACCTCCTCGGCCTTGCCGGTGGCGCCCAAGGTCTCCAGCAGCTCGACGAGCTTGCCGTCGAAAGCGGCGTCCACCGCGGCCGCGCCGTCGGCGAGCGCCAGGCCGTCCGGCCCCTGCACGGTGCCGATGACGACGGTGTCGGTCGCGGCGGTGGTGGGGTCACTGTCGGTCAGCGCTAGCTTGGGGACGGTCACGCTTGCTCCTCGTCATGGCCCGGCGCCGGTGCCGGACCTGGTCGCTGCTTCGAGTCGATCACTGGAAAGGCCAGTTCGCTACCGGATGGTAAACGCGAACAACGTCCACGGGGCCGTCAGGTGGCTGTGCGTGACCGTGATGCGGGGCATACGGTTGCGCGCGTGGCGATGCTGGAGGTTCGAGCGTGTTAGAGCCGCGCCAACACACCAACACCAAGACCCGGTTGCCCGGCGTTGTCGTGCTGGGCATGGGCGCCATGATCGGCCTCGGCCCCTTCCTGCTCCTGGCTCCCGCAGCCGCTGGGGCGGGAACGTGGTTGCTGGCGGGGCTTCCGCTCGCCGCGATCGCTGCGCTCTGCGCGATGTACTCCACCTCCGAGCGCTCCTCGATCCGTGAGCACATGGGCCGCTGGCCCGGGCGTGTCGCGGCCACCGGGCGGTTCGTGGCGCTGGGCTGCCTCGCGGTCGTGCTCGCGACGACCTTCGGCCAGTACTGCGGTCAGTACCTGGCGCCCGACCAGCCGCGCGTCGCCGCGTTCGCGGTGCTCGCCGTGGCCGTGCTCGGCAACGCGAGCGGCTTGCTGCGCTGGGGTACCGGGCTGGCGTGGCTGATCGGCGGAGTCGTGCTGGTCGTGCTCGTCCTGGTGATCGCCGCCTGCCTCGCCGTCCCGCCGCCGCCCGCACCGCTCGGCACCTCCGCGCCACCGGCAGGAGATCCGCGCAGCCTGATGACGGCGGCCGCGGTGCTGTTCCTGGGCTTCGCCGGGTTCGAGCGCGTCACCGCACCGGCGAAGGACGAGCCGCAGCACGGCTGGCGCACCACGCGCCGCTCCATCCCGGTGATCGTCGGGATCGTCACCGCGCTCTACGCGCTGCTCGCGATCGGGCTGCTGCGCCAGCTCGGCCCGGCCCGCTTGGCGCTCTCGCCCACTCCGCTGCGCGACGCGGTGATCGCCGCAGACGGAGCGGTGATGGTGCCGTTCGTCGAGTTCGGCGCCGGAGTGGGGCTCGCGTCCTGCCTGGTGCTCGTGCTCGCGGCGATGCGGCGGATGGTGGTGGAGGCGGCGATCGAGCGCGAGGTCGCGACGTCGCTGGCGGCGATCGCCCGCGCGGGCCGGACCTGGCCGGTCGACCTCGTCGTGGGCGGCTTCGTCGCGCTCGCCCTGCCGCTGCTCGACACCACAGATGCCGTGCACCTCGCCGCGTGCTGCGTGCTGGTGCACTACGCGTTCGCGAACGCGGCGACCCGGGTGGAGCTGGTCGAGCAGGACCGGACCGCGCCGATGCGCACGGCGTGCTTCGGGTTGGGGATCTCGGTGATGCTCGCAATGAGCCTGCCGCCGATGACCTTGCTCACCACGCTCGGCGTGCTCGCTGCGGGTTCGTGCCTGGGGGCTTTGATTTCCCAGCGTTGGCGGTAGTTTCTCGCGTTGTGACGGAGACGCTGCGCACCAGCCCCCTTGCCGCTGCCCACGCCGAGCTCGGCGCCACGTTCGCCCCGTTCGGCGGGTGGGAGATGCCGATCCAGTACACCGGCGGCGGAGTCGTCGCGGAGCACACCGCGGTCCGCGAGGCGGTCGGCGTCTTCGACGTCTCGCACCTGGGCAAGGCCCTCGTCGCGGGCCCGGGCGCGGCCGAGTTCGTCAACTCCTGCCTGACCAACGACCTGCGCAAGATCGACGCGGGCCAGGCGCAGTACACGCTGTGCTGCGTGGAGTCCGGCGGCGTGGTCGACGACCTGATCGCCTACCTCGTCAGCGATGACGAGGTCTTCCTGGTGCCCAACGCGTCCAACACCGCTGAGGTCTGCCGGATGCTCTCCGCCGCCGCTCCCGAGGGTGTCGCGGTGACCGAGCAGCACGCGGACTACGGCGTGCTCGCGGTCCAGGGGCCGAAGGCCTCGGAGCTGCTGGAGGCGCTCGGCCTGCCGACGAAGCTGGACTACATGGCCTTCGCCGACGCGGAGTGGGAAGGCCGCACGGTTCGCGTCTGCCGCACGGGCTACACCGGCGAGCACGGCTTCGAGCTGCTGCCGAAGTGGGACGACACGCCCGCGCTGTGGTCGGCGCTGCTGGCCGCCGCGGAACCGCTGGGCGGTCGGGCCTGCGGTCTCGGCGCGCGTGACACGCTGCGCACGGAGATGGGCTATCCGCTGCACGGCCAGGACCTGTCGCTGGAGATCAGCCCGGTGCAGGCGGGCTCCGGCTGGGCGGTCGGCTGGAAGAAGGACTCCTTCTGGGGCCACGAGGCGCTGCGCGCGGAGAAGGCGAACGGCCCGGCCCGCAAGCTCTTCGGCCTGCGCGCGCTGGAGCGCGGTGTGCCCCGCTCGCACATGAACGTGCTGAACGCGGCGGGGGAGAAGGTCGGCGAGTCCACCTCCGGCACCTTCTCGCCGACGCTGAAGATCGGCGTCGCGCTGGCGCTGCTGGACACCTCCGCCGGGGTGAAGATCGGCGACGAGCTCACCCTCGACGTGCGCGGGCGCTCGCTGCGCTGCGAGGTCGTGAAGCCGCCGTTCGTGCAGACCAACGTCAAGTAGTGGCGGGACGGCTCTGGGCGCCGGGCGAGGAGGTCCTCTACGCCTTCCGGCGCATCGATGGCAGCACCGGCTCGGTGGCTCCGGCCCGCGTGCTCGCCGACGACGGCGAGCAGTTGGTCTGCTGGGTCCCGGACGGCACGCCCGTGCGCACCACCCGGGTGCCAGGCGGCGGGCACGCGCGCGACGTGCCGCTGGAGCAGCGGTTCCGGGTGGGGCGCGTGCCCGTGCGCTCGGCCTGGATCGGCTCGTCCACGTTGCGGGTGGTCTTCGAGCAGGAGTGGTCCAGCGTCTGGTGGTTCTTCCTGCCCGACGGCACCTTCCTGAACTGGTACGTCAACCTGGAGATCCCGCTGGGGCGCACGGACACCGCCGTGTGCCGCGTGGACGGCGTGCTCGACGTCGAGGTTCTACCGGACCGCAGCTGGTCGTGGAAGGACGAGGACGAGGCGATCGAGGCGCTGGCCGCAGGGAAGATCACCCAGGAGCAGCTTGACCGGCTGCGCGCGGAGGGCGAACGGATGATCGGTCTGGCCGAATCCGGGCTTTTCCCTTTCGATGGGAGCTGGTGCGAGTTCCGGCCGGAGCCCGGCTGGCCGCTGCCGACGCTGCCCGACGAGGTGATGGAGGAACGCTGACGTGCTCTCCGCCGAGGACTTCCGAGACGTGGCACTGAACCTGCTCGAGTCGGAGGAGGTGGAGACATGGGGGCACCCGACGTTCCGCGTCCGCGACAAGATGTTCGCGGCGATGGACGGCGACGGGCACCGCGCCACCGTCAAGACGACCCCGGAGGAACAACAGGCGCTCGTCGCCTCGGCGCCGGAGGTCTACGCGGCCGCGGACTACGTCGGGCGCTACGGCTGGGTGAGCGTTGATCTCCGCCTCGCCGACCCGGAGGAAATCGGCGAGCTGGTCCGCGAGGCGTGGCGGCGCACCGCTCCGCAACGCCTGGTGAGCATGCACGACGCGGCGGAATCCAGGTCCGCGCAATAGTCGGGCGTCCGATGTTCGGGATCGCGATGTTCGGAAGCACATCCGAAGGTTTATCGTGCTGCCATGACGACAGCGCCCTTCTCCCGGACCTCCAACCCGAACCCCCTTTCGGCGGAGCGTCGGGCGCAGGTACTCGCCAAGCCCGGCTTCGGGCAGTACTTCACCGACCACATGGTCACCGTCGACTGGGACCGCGAGCGCGGCTGGCACGACGCGGCCGTGGTGCCCTACGGCAGCTTCCCGCTCGACCCGGCCGCCATGGTGCTGCACTACGGCCAGGCGATCTTCGAAGGCCTCAAGGCCTACCGGCAGCCCGACGGCTCCATCGCCTCGTTCCGGCCCGAGGCCAACGCGGAGCGCTTCCGCGCGTCGGCCCGCAGGCTCGCGATGCCGGAGCTGCCGGACGAGCTGTTCCTGGGATCGCTGCGCGAGCTGGTCGACGTCGACCGCGACTGGGTGCCCGCCGCGGGCGGTGAGGAGTCGCTGTACCTGCGGCCCTTCATGATCTCCACCGAGGCAGGGCTGGGCGTGCGCCCCGCCTCGCAGTACCGCTACCTGCTGATCGCCTCACCCGCCGGCGCGTACTTCGCCGGTGGCATCAAGCCGGTCAGCGTCTGGCTGAGCACCGAGTACGTGCGCGCGGCCCCCGGTGGCACCGGCGCGGCGAAGTTCGCGGGCAACTACGCGGCCTCGCTGCTGGCCCAGGCCCAGGCCGCCGAGCAGGGCTGCGACCAGGTCGTGTGGCTCGACGCGGTGGAGCGGCGCTGGGTGGAGGAGATGGGCGGGATGAACCTCTGCTTCGTCTTCGGCTCCGGCTCCGACGCGCGCGTGGTCACCCCCGAGCTGACCGGGACGCTGCTGCCCGGCATCACCAGGGCCTCGCTGCTGGAGCTGACCGCCGACCTGGGCCTGCCCGTCGAGGAGCGCCGCATCTCCACCGACGAGTGGGAGAAGGGCGTGGCCTCCGGCGAGATCACCGAGGTCTTCGCCTGCGGCACCGCCGCGGTGATCACCCCGGTCGGCCGGGTCAAGCACGCGGGCGGCGAGTTCACCATCGGCGAGGGCGGCTCCGGCGAGCTGACCATGAAGCTGCGCAAGCGGTTGACCGACCTCCAGCGCGGCGCGCTCGAGGACAGCCACCGCTGGATGACCCGCCTGGGCTGATCTTGTCGTGATCAGGGGCTCCGCCGGACTGTCGGCGGAGCCCCTGTTTTTGGGTACTCCGGTTACGCCTGCTGTCCGGTCGCGGCCACGACGATCTCGCGGACGCACACCCGCTGCGGCTGCTCGTAGGCGAAGCGGATGGTGGCCGCGACGTCCTCGGCGGTCAGCACGTCGTTGGCCTCCTTCCACGCCTGGTAGTCGGCCTTGATGCCGTCGTCGCTGGTGTGCGAGAGCAGTTCGGTCTCCACCGCGCCGGGCGCGATCGTGGTGACGCGCACGCCCTTGGCGGCGACCTCTTCGCGCAGGTTCTCCGACATCGCGTGCACCGCGAACTTGGTGCCGCAGTAGACCGTGTGGTTCGGGAAACCCTTGCGGCCCGCGACCGAGCTGACGTTGATCACGGTGCCCCTGCCGCGTTCCACCATGCCCGGGAGCACCGCGTACACGCCGTTGAGCAGGCCGTGCACGTTGACGTCGACCATCGTCCGCCACTCCTGCGTCGGCTGATCGCCGATGCGGCCGAGCAGCATGACGCCCGCGTTGTTCACGATGGCGTCGACGGGTCCGTGCTGGAGTTCGGCTTCGGCGACCGCGTCGCTGACGGCTTGCGCGTCGGTCACGTCCACGGCGCGGCAGAGGGTGTTGGGCAGCTTGAGGTCCTCAAGGCGGTCCAGGCGGCGGGCCAGCAGGAGCAGGGGGTGGCCCAGCTCCGAGAAGGCCCGCGCCGTCGCTGCGCCGATCCCGGAGCTTGCCCCGGTGATCACGATGAGCGGCTTGGTCATTGATCACACATAGCCGACGGAACCGGTGCTTCAAAAATCCAGTTTCACCGACAGGACAACGAGAACTGCCGTCGTGGCGACCTCGCAGCAGGCGCCGAGAACGTCGCCGTTGACGCCGCCGAAGCGCTTGGTCGTGTGCTTCAGCAGGCCGAGCACCGCGCCCGTCGCGCCGAGCACCGCGAGCGGTCCCAACCACGGGTGCACCAGGGCCGCCGCTGCCGCGAGGACTGCTGTCCAGGTGAGGGGCACGAGCACGTGCTGCGTGCCCGCGACGAGCGCTCCGAGGCCCTTCTCCTGCGCCGGTGGCACTCCGCGACGGCAGCCCCAGCCGAAGGCCACCCGGCCCGCTACGGCGGCGATCGCGATTGCGCCCCAACGGTTCTGGCCGATGAGGGCACTGATCGCGGTGGCCTGCGCGGCCAGGTTCACGATCAGCGCGACCACCGCGAACGGTCCGGCGGCGGGGTCGTGCATGACCTTCAGCGCTCTGTCCGGGGGCCCGTAGCACCCCAGGCCGTCCGCGACATCGCCCAGCCCGTCCACGTGCATGCCCCGCGTGGTGAGGGCTAGCAGTCCCACGACGAGCACTCCGACCAGCAGCGGCGCCAGGCCGACCGCCGCTCCGCCCCACGCCGCCGCTGCCGCCGCTGCGCCGAGCACCAAGCCGACGAGCGGTGCCACCGTGATCGCTGTGCTCGCCGTCCTCCTGTCGACGTGCGCCGCGCCCATCGGCAGCACGCTCAACATCGAGAACGCCGCCCGCACTCCGCTCACTGTTCTGGGCTAGAGGTCGAGTGGCGGCGCGACGGTGTACTTCGGGGGCGCGGGTTCCGGGTCCGGGACGGGCTCAGGCTCGGTGAACTGGGGTTCGGGGGTGACTGCGGTTTCAGCGGAGGTGTCGTTGGACGTGTCGTTGGAGGTCACGCCCGCGTCGGCGAAGGTGGCCATCTCGGCGAGGATCTTGGTGGCGGCGGTGAGGACGGGCAGCGCGGTCAGGGCGCCCGAGCCCTCGCCGAGGCGCATGCCGAAGTCCAGCACCGGCTTCAGGTCGAGGTGGTCGAGCACGATCGTGTGCGCGGGCTCGACCGAGCGGTGCCCTGCGACCCACCATTCGCGCGAGCCGGGGGCAAGCTCCTCGGCGACCATGGCGGCCGCGCCGACCACGACGCCGTCGAGCACCACGGGAGTGCGGCGCGCGGCGGCTTGGGCGAGGAAGCCCGCCATGGCGGCGATGTCGGCTCCACCGGCAGTGCGCAGCAGACCGACCGGGTCGGCGCCGACCTTGCGGGCCCGGCGGAGCGCGTCGCGGATCGCCGCGGTCTTGCGGATCCAGCCCTGGTCGTCGATGCCCGTGCCGCGCCCGACGACGGCCACCGGCTCCGACCCGGTCAGCGCCGCGATCAGCACGGCCGACGGCGTGGTGTTGCCGATGCCCATGTCCCCGGCGACGAGCACGTCCGCTCCGCCGTCGATCTCCTCGTCGGCGATGTCGCGGCCCGCGCGGATCGCGGCCGCAGTCTCCTCGGCAGAGAGAGCGTCCTCGCGGTCGATGAGGCCGGAACCGTTGCGCACCTTGTACTTGCTGACCATCGGGGCGGTTTCGCCCGCGACCGCGATGTCGGCGACGCGCACGGTCGCTCCCGCAGCGGCGGCGAGCACGTTGACCGCCGCGCCCCCCGCGAGGAAGTTGGCCACCATCTGCGCGGTGACCTCGCTGGGGTAGGCCGAGACGCCCTGCGTGGCGATGCCGTGGTCACCCGCGAAGACCACCACGCGGGCGCGCTCGAACGGCTTCGGCGGGCACACGCCCTGGCAGGCCGCGACCCACGCGCCCAGCTCTTCGAGGCGGCCCAGCGAGCCCTGCGGCTTGGTCAGCTGCGCGTGCCTGGCCACCGCGCGCTCGCGGACCTCGTCGTCGGGCGGGGTGATCGGCGGGAAGACACCTGCGTCCTCCACGGCCATGCCAGCGCTGTGCTCGGGCACTCGAACCTCCATATCCGGCGGTCAGCGCAGCCGCAGCGGGATTCCCGCCACCAGCAACGTGACCGTGTCGCACACCTCGGCAACGCGGGCGTTCAGCCTGCCCAGCTCGTCGCGAAAGAGCCTGCCAGAAGGCGTCGCGGGGTGGACCCCCAGGCCGACCTCCGCCGACACCAGCACGACCCGGGCCTTGGTGTCGTTCACTGCTCTTGCCAGCCGCTCCACCTCGGCGTGCACCGGCTCCCTGGGGCCGCCGTCCCACGCGCCCGCTGCGTCCAGCTCCTCGGTCAGCCAGGTCGCGAGATCGTCCACCAGCAACAGCTCGTTCTCGCTGGCCTCGGCCAGCACGTCCGCCAGCGCGGGCCCGTCGGCCGTCTCGACCGTCTTCCAGCACTCCGGGCGGCGGTGGGCGTGCTCTGCGATGCGGGCTTCCCAGTCGGCGTCGTCGGCGCGCCTGCGAGCCGTCGCCACGTAGGTCACCGAGGGGTCGGCGGGCGCCAGGCCCTCGGCATGGGCCGACTTGCCGGAGCGGGCGCCGCCGAGCACGAGCGTGCGTCGACTCACCGTCGCCACGTTACCGTTGCGCCGAGCACCGTCGCGTCGGCCGAGCGAGAGGGAGAGCGACGTGGGATACCGCTGGCGCTACCAGGATTCGACCGAGGTCGACGTGATCGGCCCGGTCGAGGAGTTCGACGACCAGACCGAGGCCGAGCAGTGGCTGGAGGAGAACTGGCCCGACCTGCTCGACGGCGGCGTCGACCAGGTCACCCTCCTCGACGGAGACACCCCCGTCTACGGCCCCATGAGCCTCCACCCACCCGAGCAGTGACCACTCACGTCGGTCGAACGCGCTGAATGACTCATTGAGGTACTTGAGCGTCCCCAATGACTCATTCAGGTACTTGGGCGCCCCGAATGACTCATTCAGCTCCTACCAAGTACCCGAACGACTCGTTCAGGTACTCCAACTCCCTGAACGGCCCTTTCGGGTACTTGAGTGCACCAAACGACCCGTTCAGCGCGCTCAACGCACCGAACGGGTCGTTCAGGTCTTTTGACGCACCAAACGACCCGTTGGGAGCCGCCAGCGCACCAAACGACCCGTTCAGCGCGCTCAACGCACCAAACGGGTCGTTCGGGGCTTGGCCCACGTGCTGAATGACTCGTTCAGCACGCTCAACCACCTCAATGACTCGTTCAGCACGGTGAACCACGTGAACGAGTCGTTGAGGTGGTGTGCGGTCAGGGGGTGATGGTGAGGCGCGGGTCGTACTCGACGACGCCGTCCAGGGCCTCGTCGATCTTCTTCATGACCTCGGCGTCGAGCTTCACGCCCGCGGCCTTGACGTTCTCGGTGACCTGCTCGGGGCGGGAAGCGCCGATGATCGCCGAAGCGACGTTGGGGTTCTGCAGGACCCAGGCGACGGCGAGCTGGGCCATGGTGAGCCCGGCCTCGGCGGCGATGGGTTCGAGCAGCTGGACCTTCTCCAGGACGTCCTCGCGCAGGAAGCGGGCGACGAAGTTCTTGCCGCCGCCCTCGTCGGTGGCGCGCGAGCCGGCGGGCACGGGCTGACCGGGCTTGTACTTGCCGGTGAGCACGCCCTGGGCGATGGGCGACCAGACGATCTGGCTGATGCCCTCGCGCTCGCTGGCCGGGACCACCTGGGACTCGATGATCCGCCACAGCGCGGAGTACTGGGGCTGGTTGGAGATGAACGGGACGTTCAGCTCGCGGGCGATGGCGGCGCCGCGGGTGATCTGGTCGGCGTTCCACTCGGAGACGCCGATGTAGAGGACCTTGCCCTGGCGCACGAGGTCGGAGAACGCCAGCATCGTCTCCTCCAGCGGCACCGACTTGTCGAAGCGGTGCGCCTGGTAGAGGTCGACGTAGTCGGTGCCGAGCCGCTTCAGGGAGGCGTTGGCCGACTCCATGATGTGCTTGCGGCCGAGGCCCCTGTCGTTCTCACCGCCGGGGCCGGTCGGCCAGAAGACCTTGGTGAAGATCTCCAGGCTCTCCCGGCGCTGCCCGGCGAGCGCGCGCCCGAGCACCGACTCGGCCTTGGTGTTGGCGTAGACGTCGGCGGTGTCGAAGGTGGTGATGCCCGCGTCGAGGGCGGCCTTCACGCAGGCGTGCGCCTGGTCCTCCTCGACCTGCGAGCCGTGGGTGATCCAGTTGCCGTAGGAGATGGCACTGACGGAAAGGCCGCTGCGGCCGAGACGACGAAACTCCATGACCCGAGCCTAGACCGGGTTCGTTCGCCTCGCTAAGTACCTGGAGCGCGCTCCAGGGGTGTGAGCCGTGACACCTACTTCTTGTAGCTGACCCTCGGCTTGGGCACGCGGAGCTTGCGCAGCTGCGTCGCCCTGGTGAAGGCGTACCAGCCGAGCGCGAAGCCCTTGAAGGTCTCGTCGGGGAACTTCTGCCGAGCCTGCTTCGCGACCATCCGGCCGAGCATGACGCCCTCGATCAGCATGGCCAGCAGCATGAACATGCACGCGAGGCTGGCGTACTGCTGCACGACGAGGTTCGGCGTCAGCACCGCGATGAACACGATGATCGCCAGCGGCATGAACAGGCCCATGAGGTTGCGCCGCGAGTCCACGATGTCGCGGACGTAGGCGCGCACGGGACCGCGGTCGCGCGGCAGCAGGTACTTGTCGTCACCGGCCATCATCCGCTCGCGGCGGAACTGAGCGGCCTTGCGGCGCTCTTCCTTGCTGGCCTGGTTCCCACGCATCCGGCGCAGCGCCTCGCGCTGCGTGCGCGGCGGCGGCGGGACGGGACCGCGACGGCGGCTCTCCGCCTCGCGGCGCTTGGGGGTGGGCTTGCCCTTGCTGGTGGTGTGCCCCTTCGGGCCGTCGATGACGTCCGCGTTGACCTCCACGACCTCCTCTTCGGAGTTCGCGGGGTCGGCGGCTGCGCTGCGGCGAAGGAACCTCACGGCGTACAGAGTAGGACAGGTCGAATTGCGAGGATGTACCGTCCGCCAAGTGCGGATTCTCGTAGCGCCCGACTGCTTCGGCGGCACCCTTTCCGCCCGCGCCGCCGCAGAAGCGATTTCCTTGGGGTGGAAGCGATCCGCGCCCGGCGACGAGCTCGTGCTGAGGCCGCTCGCCGACGGCGGACCCGGTTTCGTCGAGGTGCTGCGCACCGCGCTCGGCGGCACGGTGCACCGCGTCGGCGTGACCGGTCCGCTCGGAGCGCGCGTCGAGGCGGAGTGGCTCGAACACGACGGCACGGCCTACGTCGAGTGCGCGCAGGCGTGCGGCCTCCACCTCGTCCCCGCAGCCGACCGCGACGCTTCCCGCGCCACCACGCGCGGCGTCGGGGAGCTGGTCAACGACGCGCTCGCCAAGAACGTGCACACGGTGGTGATCGGCCTCGGCGGCTCGGCGAGCACCGACGGCGGAGCCGGGTTGTTCGCGGCGCTCGGGTTCGCCCCGCTCGGCGAGGACGGCGCGGAGCTGCCTGCCGGAGGCGGACCGCTCAACGGCTGCGCCCGGCTCAAGGCGACCCCCGAGTTCCCCGCGCGCCTGGTGATCGCCTCCGACGTGGAGAACGTGTTGCTGGGCAGGCACGGCGCCGCGAACACCTTCGGGCCGCAGAAGGGCGCCGGCGCCGCCGAGGTCGAAGCCCTCGAATCCGCGCTGAGCCGCTGGGCCGACGTGCTCGCCGAAGCCACGGGCAAGGACGTCCGCGACACAGCGGGCGCCGGGGCGGCTGGAGGTCTCGGCGCGGGACTGCTGGCGCTCGGGGCCGAGGTCGTCTCAGGGGCCGGACTTGTGCGCCAACTCACTGGGCTGGACTCCGCGCTGGACTCGGCGCAGCTGGCGATCACCGGAGAGGGCAGCTTCGACTGGCAGTCGCTGCGCGGGAAGTTGATCACCGCGGTGGCCGCCGGAGCCGCTGAGCGAGGCCTTCCGTGCCTGGTCCTGGCCGGTCAGGTCAGCGTGGGAAGGCGCGAATCGGCCGCGGTCGGCATCGAGGACTCCTATGCGGTCGCCGAGCACGCGGGCTCGGTCGCGGCCTCGCTCGCCGATCCCGCCGGCACGCTCGCCGACCTGGCCGCCCACGTGGCCGGGCAGTGGGGCGGTCGCTGAATCCGGATGTGCCACCATGGAAGTGGAACAAGCAGGCCATCCGATGCGTTGCAGCCGAGGTAGCGCCTCAGGAAGACCGAGGGAGAACCATGACTTCTGCGCAGGAAACCGGCACCGAGACGCCGACCCACGGCGTGACGATGACCGAGGCGGCCTCCTCCAAGGCCAAGGCCCTGCTGGAGCAGGAGGGCCGGGACGACATGCACCTGCGCATCGCCGTCCAGCCCGGCGGCTGCGCCGGC
This sequence comes from Allokutzneria multivorans, assembly GCF_039537405.1. NCBI lineage: Bacteria > Bacillati > Actinomycetota > Actinomycetes > Pseudonocardiales > Pseudonocardiaceae > Allokutzneria > Allokutzneria multivorans. The sequence goes on from NZ_BAABAL010000009.1 coordinate 49,343, forward strand.
CTCCGCTACCAGCTGTTCTTCGACGAGCGCACGCTCGACGGCGACGCCTTCCGCGACTTCGACGGCCTCAAGGTCGCCGTTGACCGGATGAGCGTCCCCTACGTCGACGGCGCGGTGATCGACTTCGTCGACACCATCGAGAAGCAGGGCTTCACGATCGACAACCCGCAGGCCACCGGCTCCTGCGCGTGCGGGGACTCCTTCAACTAAAGGCCCAGAACGACGAGAGGACCGCGAGCCCGGCTCGCGGTCCTCTTCGTTTGTCCAGACTTCTGGCTCAACAGCCGTAGTCGTCCATCTCACGCACCTGCGCGGTGTTGGCCTCGCTCACCCGCCACGGTGCTGCCGCGCGCTGCTGCGGAACAACCGCTGAGCTGGACCGGAGAGAGTCGGGCAGGTCCGCGCAGTCCTTGATCAACTCTGCGATGGTGCTGGGTTCGGTGCTGGTCACATCGAGGACGTTATGACTCACGGCGGGTGTGGAACAGCTCTACCAAGCAGTAGTCTTCGCGGTTGGCCGGTGTGCACCTGAAAGGGTGAGTCGGCTGGTCAGACGCCTTCACCGCCGAACGAGGAGACCCTTTCGTGCCCGTCGCGATCACCGGAAGCATCGCCACCGATCACCTGATGCACTTCCCGGGCCGGTTCGCCGAGCAGCTCGTGGCCGACCAGCTCGACCGTGTGTCCCTGAGCTTCCTCGTGGACGACCTCGTCGTGCGCAGGGGCGGCATCGCGGCCAACATCGCCTTCGGCATGGGCGTGCTCGGCCACAGCCCCGTCCTGGTCGGCGCCGTCGGCGCGGACTTCGCCGACTACCGCTCCTGGCTGGAGCGCCACGGCGTCGACTGCTCGGGCGTGCACACCTCCGAGACCAAACACACCGCGCGCTTCGTCTGCACCACCGACGACGACATGTGCCAGATCGCCTCGTTCTACGCGGGCGCGATGTCCGAGGCCCGCCAGATCGAGCTGTCCCCGGTCGCCGAGCGCGCCGGTGGGGCGCTCGACCTCGTGCTGATCAGCCCGAACGACCCCGAGGCGATGCTGCGGCACACCGAGGAGTGCCGCCAGCGCGGCTACGCCTTCGCCGCCGACCCCTCGCAGCAGCTCGCGCGGATGGACGGCGAGCAGGCCCGCAAGCTGGTCACCGGCGCGAAGTTCCTGTTCACCAACGACTACGAGCTCCAGCTGCTGCTCAAGAAGACCGGCTGGACCGAGGACGAGGTGCTCGACCAGGTCGGCATGCGCGTCACCACCCTCGGCGAGAAGGGCGTGGAGATCGTCGGCCGCGAGGTCGGCGCGCTGCAGGTCCAGGCCGTGCCGGAGACCGCCAAGACCGACCCGACCGGCGTCGGCGACGGCTTCCGCGCCGGGTTCCTCGCCGGGCTCAGCCGCGGCCTGCCGCTGGAGCGCGCCGCCCAGCTCGGCTCGCTGATCGCGGTCAACGTGCTGGAGACCGTGGGCACCCAGGAGTGGAGCTTCGACCGCGCCGAGGGCCTGCGCCGCCTCAGCGAGGCCTACGGCCCGGAGGCTGCCGAGGAGATCGCCCCGATGCTCCCCGCGTAGCACCCAAGACACGAAGAAGCCCCCTCCGCGCGGAGGGGGCTTCTGTCGTTTCGAGCGGTCAGAGCTTGACCGGCCTCAGAGCTTGACGGGGTAGTGCGGTTCGGGCACCCGCACCTGGATCGAGCGCTCGATGAAGATGCCGTGCCAGATCATGAAGACCAGCAGCGCCCAGATGCGGCGGCTGTGGTCGAGCACGCCGGAGCGGTGCTCCTCCAGGATCCGCATGACGGCGGCCTTGTCGATCAGGTGGTCGGTGCCGGAGCCCTGCACGATCTCGCGCGCCCAGTCGTGCATCTCGTCCTTGAGCCAGTGCCGGATCGGCACCGGGAAGCCGAGCTTGCGGCGGTGCAGCACGTGCGCGGGCACGATCCGCTCCATCGCCTTGCGCAGCGCGTACTTCGTGGTCTCCTTGGTGATCTTCTGCTCCAGCGGGACCGTGGAGGCGACCTTGAAGACCTCCGGGTCCAGGAACGGCACCCGCAGCTCCAGCGAGTTCGCCATGGTCATCTTGTCGGCCTTGACCAGGATGTCGCCGCGCAGCCAGGTGAAGAGGTCCACGTGCTGCATCCGGGTCACCGGGTCCCAGCCCGCCGACTCGCGGTACGGGCGCGCGGTGACGTCGGTGTGCCGGATCGCCGGGTCGTAGCCCTTGAGCACGGCCTGGATCTGGTCGTCGCGGAAGATCCGCGCGTTGCCGTAGTAGCGCTCCTCCAGCGACAGCGCGCCCCGGCGCAGCAGGTCCTTGCCGCGCACGCCGTCCGGGATGCGCTTGGAGACCTTGCCCATGACCGAGCGCAGCGCTCCGGGCACCTTCTCGAAGGGCGCCAGCGACAGCGGCTCGCGGTAGATGGTGTAGCCGCCGAAGAGCTCGTCGGCGCCCTCACCGGAGAGCACGACCTTGACGTACTGGCGCGCCTCGCGGGCGATGAACCACAGCGGGACCAGCGCGGGGTCGGCGACCGGGTCGTCCAGGTACCAGGTGATCAGCGGCAGCGCCTGCATCATCTCCTCGGCGGAGACGGTGCGGACCACGTGCTTGACCCCGATCGCCGCGGCCGACTCGGCGGCCACGTCGATCTCGGAGTAGCCGGAGCGCTCGAACCCGGTGGTGAAGGTGATCAGGTCCGGGTTGTGCTCCTTGGCCAGCGTGGCGATGACCGTGGAGTCGATGCCGCCGGAGAGGAACGAGCCGACGGTGACGTCCGCGCGCATGTGCTTGGCGACGGAGTCCCGCATGACGTCGGCGATCTGCCGGTGCAGCTGGGCGACCTCGCTGGAGCCGCGCAGCGGACGGGCGGTGAACTGCGGGTTGAAGTACCGCTCGGTGATCAGCGAGCCGCCCGGCGCGACGGTGAAGGAGGTGCCGGACTCGATGCGGCGGATCTTCGTGTGCATCGTCGCGGGCTCGGGCACGTACTGCATGATCAGGTAGTGCTGCAGCGCGGTCCGGTCCAGCTGCGGCTGCAGGCCGAGCCCGCCCGCCAGGTCCAGCAGGCTCTTCTTCTCGCTGGCGAAGGCGATGCCGTTGGGGCCCTGCGCGTAGAACAGCGGCTTGATGCCGAAGGGGTCGCGGGCGCCGAAGATGACGCGCTTCTCCGCGTCCCAGATCATGAACGCGAACATGCCGCGCAGCCGGGACACCATGGACGGGCCCATGTGGTGGTAGGCCGCGACGATCGTCTCGGTGTCGCCGTCGGTGGCGAAGCGCGCGCCGTACTGCGCGACCAGCTCCGCCCGCAGCTCCAGGTAGTTGTAGATCTCGCCGTTGAAGACGATGGTGTAGCGCCCGTTCGCGTACTGCAGCGGCTGGTGGGACCGCTCGATGTCGATGATCGAGAGCCGGTTGAAGCCGAACACCACCGACTCGTTGTGCCAGGTGTCGCTTTCATCCGGGCCGCGGTGCCGCTGGCAGTGCAGGGCGTTGGCGACGGCGTTGACCGCCGCCGCGGTGTTGTTGTGGGGAGCGCAAACAAGTCCCAGCAGGCCGCACACGCTTCTCGCGCACCTCTCGTGTCGAACAGCGGCGCCCGGGGGAGGGGTCCCGCCGTCGGGGGTGTCGTTCCTCGGTCCAGGGCGTGTGGCTGAACGCGCCCAAGCGCCCAGTATGCCGAAAGTCGCTCGGGGGCTTGACAGGCCTGTCGCGTCAGGGGAAACCGCATCCGTAGGCAGGCAACCCCGGGCAGGTGAGCGCGCACCCGCTGAGCTAGGCTCCCGCATGACTTCGTCGGCCCGTTGTTGGCGCAGGTCGCAGCCTGTGAGCTCCGATCTCCGCCGACGTCGTAGGTGGGCCGTCAACCGCAGCGAGGAGGCGTCGGCAGTGAGCCGCAAGGAGGAGCGTCACGTGCTCACGGCACGCGCAGCGCGCCTGACCAAGGTTCTCGCCCTGGTCGGTGTGGTGGCCTTCGTCGCCACCGGCTGTTCGACCGAGGAGGTCCTGCGCTTCGGGTGGCCCGAGGGCGTCACGCCGCAGGCCGAGCAGATGCGCCAGCTCTGGACCTGGTCGGTCGTCGCGGCCCTCGCCATGGGCGTGCTGGTCTGGGGCCTGATCCTCTGGTCGATCATCTTCCACAGGAAGAAGAGCGAGGAGTTCCCGCGGCAGACGCAGTACAACGTGCCGCTGGAAATGGTCTACATCACCGTCCCGACGATCATCGTCGTGGTGCTCTTCTACTTCACCGCGGTGACGCAGAACTTCGTCAACTCCAAGGACGAGCCCGCCGACGTCAACGTCACGGTGACCTCGTTCCAGTGGAACTGGGAGTTCACCTACACCGACCCGAAGTACAAGATCGACCAGCAGCGCCAGGTCAGCACCGTGGGCTCCAGCTCGGAGATCCCGCTGCTGGTGCTGCCGACCGGCAAGAACGTGCGCTACACCCTGCAGTCCAAGGACGTCATCCACTCCTTCTGGGTCCCGGACTTCCTCTTCAAGCGGGACACCTTCCCGTACCCGAAGAAGAACAACCAGGACAACGTCTTCCAGAACCGGATCGACACCCCCGGCGCGTTCGTCGGCCGCTGTGCCGAGCTCTGCGGCACCTACCACGCGGTGATGAACTTCGAGGTCCGCGGCCTGCCGTCGGAGGTCTTCGACCGCTACATGGCGCTGCGGCTCAAGGAGAACGCCAAGACCGCCAAGCTCTACACCGCCGCCGAGGCGCTGGCTGAGCTGAACTGCGGCGAGCTGTGCTCCCCGCAGGCGATCACCACCAAGCCGTTCAACACCGACCGCACCGCGGGCACCGCGTCCGGCCGCTGACCGTCGAGCCGGATTCGAGAGCGAGGGCAATTCCATGAGGACCGAGGCACGGATCTTCGATCTGGTCACGGCGTTCTGCGTAGTGGCGGCGATCGCCTACGGCGTCCTGTCGCACGAGCCGGTCGGCACGGTGGCGATCAGCCTCACCGGCGGACTGACCCTGCTCGTCGGCACGTACCTGCGCTTCGTCGCGCGCCGCATCGAGCAGCGGCCCGAGGACGACGTGGACGCCGAGGTCAGTGACGGCGCGGGCGAGCTGGGCTTCTTCTCCCCGGGCAGCTACTGGCCGTTCGGCCTCGCGCTGGCGGCGGCCTTCACCGGTGTGTCGCTGGCGTTCTTCGAGCCGTGGATGATCGGCATCGGCTTGGTCGTCGTGCTGATCATGGTCGCGGGGCTGCTCTTCGAGTACCACGTGGGTCCCGACCACCACTGATCTCCTGCTTGTGACGGGGGCGGGCGCTTGATGCGCCCGCCCCCGTTTTTCATCGCCTGGCCGGGAGCTTGTGCGCGAGCGCGCCGACGAGCATCGCGAGCATGCCCAGCGCCTCCAGCAGCGTCACGTGGTGCGCGTAGACCACGACGTCGACGACGAGCGCCACGGCCGGGTAGAGGAAGGAGAGCAGGGCCACCGTCGCCGTCGGCAGGACGCCGATGCTGCGGTACATCAACACGTACATCAGCGCCGTGTGCACCACGCCGAGCACCAGCAGCCACCACCAGCCCGCGCCGAAGGCGGGCAGCGGCGTGAACAGCAGGGCCGGGGCCAGCACGAGCGTGCCGACCGCGCACTGCACGGCGGCCACCAGGTGCGGCTTCACGTGCGAGAGCTGCTTGGCCACGAGCGAGGCCCCGGCGTAGAGGGCGGCCGCGCCGAGGGCGAGCGCGATGCCGACGACGTCGACCGGCTTGCCGTTCATTCCCTGGCCTCCCAAGGAGATCAGCACCACACCCGCGAAGGCGATCGCGCCGTGGCCGAGGTCGCGCCCGCGCACCTTCTCGCCGAGGACCACCCCGGCCAAGCCCAGCAGCAGGAACGGCTGCGTGTGGTAGACGACCGTGGCCACCGAGACCGAGGAGTGCGAGTACGAGGCGAACAGCAGCACCCAGTTCGCCACCAGCAGCACGCCACCGAGCGCGGCGAGGCGGAGGTCCCGCGCGGACAGGCGCAGCCAGCCCTTCCACGCGCACCACAGTGCGAGGATCAGCCCGCCGACGAGGCAGCGCGCGAAGGCCACGGCGGGCGCCGCTGCGCCGGACTCCACCACCGCGACGCCGATCGTGCCGGAGAGTGCCATCGCGCTCGCCCACTCCAGGGTCGCGCGCTTGGTGTTCGTGCTGGTCATGGTGCTTGTCATGACCGAAATGCTCCGCTGTGCGGGGCTTGGCGACGAGTGGCAGAGATGACATGCACCGCAAAGCTTCTGACGTAGCCTGTCCGGTATGGCCGAGCTGAGCGTTGACCGGGTCGCGGTGGTTGTCGACGGCGTGGTGTCGCCCTTCGAACTGGGCGTCGCGTGCGAGGTCTTCGGCACCGACCGCAGCGCCGACGGCATCGCCGGGTGGGACTTCGCCGTGTGCTCGCCGGGCGGGCGTCCGACGCGGGGCTGGTCCGGCTTCGGGCTGACCGACCTCGCCGACCTGGACGTGGCCGCCGCCGCTGACCTGATCATCCTGCCCACGTGCGTCGACCGCACGCAGGCGCCCTCGCCCGCCGTCGCCGAGCTGATCACCGGGGCCGCCGCTCGCGGGTCCTTGGTCGCGGCGTTCTGCTCCGGGGTCTTCATGCTCGGGCACGCCGGGCTGCTCGACGGGCGCGGCTGCACCGTCCACTGGGTCTACGAAACCGAGTTCCGCCAACGGTTTCCGCGCGCGCTCGTCGATCCCAGCGCGCTCTACGTCGAGGACTCCGGCGTGTTCACCAGCGCCGGCACCGTGGCCGCCGTCGACCTGTGCCTGCACATCGTGCGACGCACCAGGGGGCTGCGCGCCGCCACCGTGCTCGCCCGCAGGATGGTCGCCCCACCGCACCGCGAAGGCGGCCAGGCGCAGTTCGTCGAGACACCGGTCCCCGCCGCCGAGGACGACGTGCTCGCCGAGGTGCTGGAGTGGATCGAACGCAGGCTCGACCAGCCCGTCACCGTCGCGGAGCTGGCCAGGCGCTCCGGCCTGGGGGAGCGGACCTTCCTGCGCCGCTTCGCCGCCGGGACCGGCACCACGCCGCACCGCTGGCTCACCCAGCGCAGGCTCGACCGCGCGCAGCGGATGCTGGAGGAGACCGCGCTCAGCGTCGACGAGATCGCCGTGGCGTGCGGCTACGGCTCCGCCGCCGCGCTGCGCCACCAGTTCACGCGCCTGCGCGGCACCAATCCGAGCGCGTACCGCAGAGCCTTCGGGTCAACCGGTCGGCCGACACCGCGCTAACCCCGTCGATTGATGGGCCGGGCCGACCACGCGGGCACCGTTGACCCCATGCGGGAAGTCATCGGAATCATCCTCATCGTCCAGGGCATCGGCTCGCTCGTCATCACCAAGGCGTTCAACGGCCAGGAGTGGTTCCTCATGCGCTGGGCCACGCCCTACTCGCCGTGGGCCCACATCGCCATCGCCGTCTTCGGCCTTCTCCTAGCCGCCGCCGGAACCTCCGCCCGCCGCCGCCGCAACCACGCCTAACCGCCGCCGCTTGCGAGCTGAATGACTCATTGAGGTACTTGAGCGTCCTGAATGAGTCATTGAGGGTCCCCAAGTACCCGAATGAGTCATTCAGCTACTTCGGCGCGAGCGGGGGATGGGCGTGGGAAAGGAGAAGGCCCCCGCCGGTGTGGGCGGGGGCCTTCGTGGTGCGTGCGAGGGAGTCAGTCCTTGGGCTGCTGGGGCTTGCCCGCGGAGATCTCCTTCTTGGCGGAGCCGTTGCCGGGGGTGAGGTCGCCCTCGCCGGTCTTGGCGGCCCGCTCCAGCGCCGCGGTCTCCTCGGCGGGGTCCGGGCGGAGCATGCTGCCCGGAACCGGCTTGCCCGCGAAGCCGAGCTTGTTCATCTTCTTCGGCACGGACGCGCCCTGGTACTCCAGCGGGAGCGGGTGGCCGTGCTCGTCCACCGGGCCGAGCGGCTGGTGGATCTCGATGAACTCACCGTGCGGCAGGCGCTTGATGATGCCGGTCTCCACGCCGTGCTCCAGCACCGCGCGGTCGGAGCGCTGCAGCCCGATGCAGATGCGGTAGGTGGCGTAGTAGGCGATCGGCGGCGCCAGCAGCGTCAGGATGCGGCCGGCCCAGGTCATCACGTTCAGCGAGATGTTGAAGTTGTCCGCGATGAGGTCGTTGAACCCGGACAGTGCCATCACCATGAAGAACGTCAGCGCCATCATGCCCAGCGAGGTGCGTACCGGGGTGTCGCGCGGGCGCTGCAACAGGTGGTGCGGGGCCTTGTCCTTGGTGAGCTTGGCCTCGATCCACGGGTAGGCGCCCGCGAGGGTGAACACGATGCCCATGCCCAGCACCAGCGGGAAGAAGATCGCCGGGAGCATGAAGTCCCCGAGGTAGACCTCCCACGCGGGCCACAACCGGCTCATACCGTCGGTCCAGGCCATGTACCAGTCGGGCTGCGAGCCCGCGGAGACCTGCGCGGCGTTGTACGGCCCGAAGTTCCAGATGGAGTTGATCTGGAACAGACCCGCCATCATCACGATCACACCGGCGGTGACGGCGAAGAAGCCACCCGCCTTGGCCGCGAACAGCGGCATGATGCGCACGCCGACCACGTTGTTCTCGGTGCGCCCGACTCCCGGGAACTGGGTGTGCTTCTGGTACCAGACCAGCGCGAGGTGCGCGGCCACCAGGCCGAGGATGATGCCGGGCAGCAGCAGGATGTGGATGGTGTAGAGGCGCGGGATGATCTCGGTGCCGGGGAACTCGCCGCCGAAGAGCGCCCAGTGGATCCACGTGCCGATGACCGGGATCGAGAGCACGATGCCGGAGCCGATCCGCAGGCCGGTGCCGGAGAGCAGGTCGTCGGGCAGCGAGTAGCCGGTGAAGCCCTCGAACATGCCCAGCACGAAGAGCAGGATGCCGATGACCCAGTTGACCTCGCGCGGCTTGCGGAACGCGCCGGTGAAGAACACCCGGAGCATGTGCGCGACGATCGCGGCCATGAACAGCAGCGCCGCCCAGTGGTGCACCTGACGGGCGAACAGGCCGCCCCGGACCTCGAAGGAGATGTCCAGCGCGCTCTCGAACGCCCGGGACATCCAGATGCCCTGGAGGTTGGTGAACGAGCCCGCGTACTGGACCTCCTCCATGGAGGGGTCGAAGAACAGCGCGAGGTACACGCCCGACAGCAACAGGATGATGAAGCTGTAGAGCGCGATCTCACCGAGCATGAACGACCAGTGGGTCGGGAAGACCTTGCTGATCTGGCGGCGCAGGCCAGCGGCGGGGTGGTACCGGTCGTCGGCCCACTTCGCAGCCCCGCCGACCGCCTTGCTGGCGGCGCTTGCCGACTTGGTCGGCGTGGTGATGGAACTCATGACTTACGCTCCCAGTAACCGGGGCCGATCGGCTCGATGAAGTCGCCGCGCGCGATCAGGTAGCCGGTCTCGGGGTCAACCGTGATCGGCAGCTGCGGCAGCGACCGGGTGGCCGGGCCGAAGATCGGCTTGGCGTAGTTGAAGACGTCGAACTGCGACTGGTGGCACGGGCAGAGCAGTCGGCCGGTCTGCTGCTCGAACAGCGAGGTCGGGCAGCCCAGGTGGGTGCAGATCTTCGAGTAGGCGTAGAGATCGCCGTAGTTGAAGTCCTCCTGGCCCTTGCGCTTGCCGACCTTCTGGCCGGGGCGCAGGCGGATCAGCATGACCGGGCTGTCGGAGCGGCGCACACCCTTGATCAGCGCGTGCTCGTCGCCGCGCTCGGACTCCTTGAACGGGAAGACCGTCTCGAAGCCACCGGCGTCCAGGTCCTCCGGCCGCACCAGCACGACCTTGTGCGGGTCGCCGACGTCGCGGCGCAGGAAGACCTTCTCGCCGTTGTCGGAGGCCCAGCCGGTGACCAGCAGGTCGGACTTGTCGCCCTTGGCCCACGGGTTCTTCACCAGGCCGCCGAGCGCGAACACGCCGACGCCGAGGCCGAAGACACCGGCCGCCGCGCCCGCGCTGCGGGTGATCAGCTTGCGCCGGGCGAGGCCGCTGGTGGCGCCCGCGTCGGCCAGGATCGCCGCGGTGGTCCGCTTGTCGAACTCCGGGGAGCCCTCGGCGTGCCGCTGCTGCACCGCGGTCTCGTCCGGGAGCAGCTTCTTCGCGTAGGCGATGACGCCGATGCCGAGCGCGAACACGCTCAGGCCCAGGGTCACGCCCAGCATCGGGGTGTAGAGGTCGTACCAGAAGCTGCCGTGGGTGTCCGGCGTCCGGTACTCGCTGGGCCAGGCCACGTACACGACGATGAAGGCCAGGCCGGACAGCGCCGCGAGCGCGAACCAGGCGGACACGCCGCGGATCGCGCGCTTCTCGGCGCGGGTCCCGGGAACCGGGAACCGCTCGACCCGCTTGGCGATGACCACGTGGTCGGCCTCGAGGCCGGCGGCGACGAGCTCCTCCTGGCTCATCTCAGCGAGTTCGGCCTCGCTGTAACTGCGCTGCTGCTCGCTCATGCCCTGCTTCCCATCCACACGGTCACGCCGACCAGCGCGGCGAGCCCGATGATCCAGGCGATCAGACCCTCCGTGCCGGGGCCGAAGCCGCCGAGGGGGTTGCCGCCGGGGTTGTTGTTGCCGTCCGTCACCGACTTGACGTAGGCGATGATGTCCTTCTTCTCGTCCGGCGAGAGCTGCCGGTCGGAGAACTTCGGCATGTTCTGCGGGCCGGTGAGCATGGCCGTGTAGACCTGCTCCTCGGTCACGCCGTCCAGGTGCGGGGCGAACTTGCCGGAGGACAGCGCGCCGCCACGACCGGTGAAGTTGTGGCAGGAGGCGCAGTTGAGCCGGAACAGCTCACCGCCGCGCGCCGGGTTGTCGCCGCGCAGCTGCGCGCCGCTCTCGCGCGGCTTCTCCGGACCACCCGCGGTGAACTGGATGAACGCGCCGAGCGCGTCGATCTCCTCCGGGGTGTACTTCACGGGCTTGCGCGCGGCCTGGGCCTCCTGGCGCACCATCGGCATGCGGCCGGAGGAGACCTGGAAGTACACGGCCGCTTCCCCGACGCCGATCAGGCTCGGGCCCCGGTCCTCGACACCCTGCAGGTTCGCGCCGTGGCAGGTGATGCAGGCGTTGTTGTAGATCTGCTCGCCCTGGCGGACCACTGCGGGATCGGCCGCAGCCTGCGCCTTGTGCGGCTGGGTCACCGCGCCCGCGTAGAGCGCGCCCGCTCCGACGAGAGCGACACCCAGCGCCAGCAGACCGGAGAGCCGACGCCGCAGCTTGGTGCGCGGCCTGCGGTTCCGTTCTGCGCCACGTCCTCCCGCTTCCGCGGAGGCGGCGTCTTTCCTGGTGGTCATGTCTGCGGCAACCCTTGCTGTCGAGTTCGGGGCTCGTTGCGTGCGTACCGGGCGTCGCCGCCCGGGGGGTGGGCACGCACGTCAGGGAATGAGGTAGATGCAGGCGAAGAGGCCGACCCAGACGATGTCGACGAAGTGCCAGTAGTAGGACACGACGATCGCGGCCGTCGCCTGTGCCGGGGTGAACTTGCTCAGCTTCGTGCGCCAGATCAGGAACACGAAGGCGATCAAGCCGCCGATCACGTGCAGGCCGTGGAAGCCGGTGGTCAGGTAGAACACCGTGCCGTAGGCCGTGCTGGCGATGGTGGTGCCGTGCTCGACGAGCTCGACGTACTCACCGACCTGGCCGCCGACGAAGATCGCGCCCATGACCAGGGTGATCGTGTACCAGAGCCGCAGCCCGAACACGTCGCCCTGCTCCGCCTTGAAGACGCCCCACTGACACGTGAAGGACGACGCCACCAGGATCACGGTGAAGAACAGGGCGTAGGGCAGGTTCAGATGGGTGGGCGCGGGTGGCCACGCGCCCTCGTTCTGGGCCTTCACCGTGAAGAACATGGCGAAGAGGCCGGCGAAGAACATGAGTTCGCTGGAGAGCCAGACGATGGTGCCCACGCTGACCATGTTGGGACGGTTCAGCGAGTGCACCCGTTGGCCGATTGAGGGCGCAGCCGTTGTCACGCGACGCATTATGTCTTGCAGGGATGGCGCACGCTGGCCCGGGTCCGCACCCCGCGCGCGAGGGTCCGCGACGGGCACCGTGCGTGGTGCTCCGGTGCACTCCGGGTGAGCACCGGAGCGCCCTTCCCCGGGCACGACCGCCGAGGTGTCGGGGGAGAGCTATAGCATCGTGGCTCGTCGGGATCGCAGTCTTTGGGATCGCGTCTTGGGATCGCACTGTCGGGAGGACATCCACCGATGAGCACGCAGGCCATGACCGTTCTGGTGTTCAGCCACCGCGCAGAGGTGCGCGAGGCCATCATCACCGCTGTGGGCCGCAGGCCGGCCCCCGACCTGGGGCGCGTGCGCTACATCGAGGCCGAGACCGTCGCCGACGTGCTCTCCGAGATGGACTCCGGCGCCGTCGACCTGGCGATCCTGGACGGCGAGGCGCAGCCGACCGGTGGCATGGGCCTGTCCCGCCAGGTCAAGAACGAGATCGACCCCTGCCCCCCGGTGATCGTCGCGGTGCGCCGCAAGGACGACCGCTGGCTCGCCACCTGGTCGCAGGCGGACGCGGTGCTGGTGCACCCCCTGGACCCGCTGGCGTCGGCGGAGACCGTGGCCGAGGTGCTGCGCTCCCACCGGCTCCCCGCGGTGCGCGGCTGAGGCGCTCGGCGATGGCCGGCACCGACCGCACGTGGCCCGCGCTGCTGGGCAAGCTCGTCGACGGGCAGGACTGCTCCGCGCAGGAGACCCGCTGGGCCATGGACCAGGTGATGTCCGGCAACGCCACGATCGCCCAGGTGACCGCGCTCGCGGTGACGCTGCGCGCGAAGGGCGAGACCGCCGACGAGGTGGCGGGCATGGCCGCGGCCATGCTCGACCACGCGCGGAAGGTGCGGGTGGACGTCCGCGCCGTCGACATCGTCGGTACCGGCGGTGACCGCTCCGGCACGGTCAACATCTCCACGATGGCCTCGCTGGTCACGGCCGCCGCCGGGGTTCCGGTGGTCAAGCACGGCAACCGCGCCGCGTCCTCGCAGTGCGGCACCGCCGACGTGCTGGAGGCGCTCGGCGTCGCCATCGACCTGCCTCCCGCGGGCGTGGAGCGCACGGTCGCCGAACTGGGCATCGGTTTCTGCTTCGCCCCGGTCTTCCACCCCGCGATGCGCTACACCGCGCAGGCGCGGCGGGAGATCGGCATCCCCACCGTGTTCAACCTGCTCGGGCCGCTGAGCAACCCCGCGCAGCCGTCTGCGGGCCTGATCGGCTGCGCCGACCCGAGGATCGCGCCGCTGATGGCCGAGGTCTTCGCCGAGCGCGGGCACAGCGTGCTCGTGGTGCGCGGCGACGACGGGCTCGACGAGCTGACCACGACCACGACCAGCTCGGTCTGGGTGGTCGGCGACGGCGAGGTCCGCCAGGAGACACTCGACCCCGCCGACCTCGGCGTGCCGCCGTGCGAGCCCGCTGACCTGCTCGGCGGTGACGCGTCGGTGAACGCGCTCGCCGTGCGCAAGCTGCTCGACGGCGAACGCGGTGCCGTGCGCGATGCCGTGCTGCTCAACGCCGCCGGGGCCGTGGCCGCCCACACCGGCACCTCCGGCGACCTCGTCGCCGACCTGCGCGCCGGGATGTCCCGGGTCGCCGAGGCCGTGGACTCCGGCGCCGCCGCGCGCCTGCTGGAGACCTGGGCGCGGCGCTCCACGGCAGTGCGCGCCGAACTCCTCCGCTGACTTTCCCCAGGACTTCTCCAAGGAGCTCAACGTGATCAACGCCATCGTGCTGATCCAGGCCGAGGCAGGCGCCATCCCGGAGATCGCCCAGGAGATCGCCGAGATCGACGGCGTCACCGAGGTCTACTCCTGCGCGGGCGACGTCGACCTGATCGCCCTGGTCAAGGTGCCCTCGCACGAGGACCTCGCCGACCTGGTGCCCAGCCGCATCGGCAAGGTCGAGGGCGTGCTCAACACCGACACCCACATCGCCTTCCGCTCCTACTCCAAGCGGGACACCGAGGCCGCCTTCAGCATCGGCCTCGACGACTGACGCCCACCCGCACTCCGCGCTCCACCAATGCCCCGTTCGCTGCGTTGAGTGCCCTGAATGACTCATTGAGGACGCTCAAGTACCTCAATGAGTCATTCAGGGCTTTGGTGGAGCACGCGAATGACTCGTTCAGCACGCGACGCGGAGCGCGGCGCCTGTCGTGACCGCGGCCGTCCCGCACGTTCTCCCAGAACGCCTTCCCCCGCACCCCAACGCCCCGTTTGGTGCGTTGAGCGCGCTGAACGGGTCGTTTAGTGCACTCAACTCCCTGAACGGGTCGTTTGGTGCGTCAGACGCACTGAACGGGTCGTTCGGGGCGGCCGGGGTTGTAACCAATGTGGCGTTGGTTACGTCTGGTTCACCGGCGTTCGGAGGGTGGGGTGTGGGCGACGCGTCCTGCTTCGGCGCGGGCGACCCACGGGCGCCAGGAAGCGGCGGCGCGCGCGGGCTCGGCCCACGGAACGTCGCAGTGGACCAAGCGCGTGCCGGGGCGGTCCAGCCAGCGGAGCACCACGGACACCTCGTCGGCTGAGGCGCCGCGCAGCGGACCGTCGTCGGGCAGCACGGTCTCGGCCGCCGCGACGATCTGGTCGACCACGGGCATCGGCCGCACTCCGCGCCGCGCGGACCCGGCGGACGCGAGCCGCCCGTGCCGGACCACGGCGAAGTCCCACCCGCCGGTGCCGTCGGGCCGCGCGGCCACCACCTCGGCGAGCGCGGCCAGGGTGGCGAGCCGCTGTCCCCGGTCCAACGCCCTGATCAAGCCGATCAGTCGGTCTCGCTCGGCGCTGGCCTTCTCGAAGCGCTCGGCCATCGCGTGCCGGTCGAGCTGTCCGGCGAGGATGTCCAGCGCCTCAACGGAATCCCCGGTGAACAACCGCCGCACCTCGTGCACGGCCGGGGCGTAGTCCTCGACGCTCTGCCGACCGGCGCACGGGGCCGCGCATCGCCCCAGGTCGGCGAGCGCGCACGGCACGCCCTTCGGGGAGCGAGCCGAAATCCGTTGTGTGCAGCGGCGAACGGGCAGCGCGTCCTGCAACGCCTCCACCGCCTCGGTGGCCGCGCCGTGCGAGCCGAAGGGGCCGAACGCGCCGGGCTTCGGCGTGGACACGATGGACAGGCGCGGGAAGGGCTCGTCGGTCAACGCCACCCACCAGCGCCGGTGCGGGTTGGTGGAGCGGCGGTTGTACCTCGGCCGGTGCGCCGCGAGCAGCCGCAACTCGCGCACCTCCGCCTCCAGCGAGTGCGAGCAGACGACGACGTCGACGCGCTCGGCGATGCCGACCATCTCGCGCACCCGACGCCGGTTCTCGCTCGCGGTGAAGTACTGCCGGACCCGCCGCCGGAGATCGCTCGCCGTGCCGACGTAGAGCACTTCCTCGCGCGGGCCCCGGAACAGGTAGACCCCTGGAGCGCTCGGCAGGTCCTTCGCCAGCTCGCGCTTCCTGCGCTGCGCGGGGGACACGTCCGGCAGGTAGCCGAGCAGCTCCTCCAGCGACTGCACGCCCAGCGAGCCGACCCGCTCCAGCAGCGCGTGCAGCACCTCCACGGTCGCGCGGGCGTCGTCGAGCGCTCGGTGCGTCGGAGTCGTCGCAGCACCGAACAGTTCGGCCAGCGCCGACAGGCGGCAGCTCGGCGCCTCCTCCCGGGACAGCACCCGCCGGGCGAGCTTCACGGTGCACAGCACGGTGCGCTTGGGCCACACGTGACCGTGACGTTCAGCCGCCGCACGCAGGAATCCCATGTCGAAGCCGGCGTTGTGCGCGACCAGCACGGCCGAGCCCGCGAACTCCAGGAACGCGGGCAGCACGCTGACCAGTCGCGGCGCCTCCATGACCATCGCCTGGGTGATGCCGGTCAGCGCGACGATGTTCGGCGGAATGCCGCGCTCCGGGTCGACCAGCGTGGCGAACTCGCCGATGACCTGACCGCCCCTGACCTTCACCGCGCCGATCTCGGTGATCGCGTCCTCGGCCGCGCTGCCGCCGGTGGTCTCCAGGTCCACGACGACGAAGGTGGTGTCGCGCAACGGGGTGCCCAGCTCGTCGAAGGAGAGCTGGGCACCCGAGGAGTCACCAGAGTCACCCGGCGCCGTGATCGTCATCGCCGGTGAAGCTAGAGCAGGGGTCTGACAACACGACGGCCGGGAAGCCAGCTGCGTCGGCGCGGCGGCAGGCCGTAGCCTGGGACGGTGTCAGCCCAAGAACAGCCCTCCGGCGGCGAACAGCCTGATCCGGACGACCGGCAGTCCACGATGGACGGTCAGCCGGAAGTCGCGGACCAGGCTGGCACCGAGGAGGTCCCGGACTGGAGCGGGATCCCCGATCCGATCCGCGCGCGCCTCGCCGAACTTGCGGCCGAGGCGCTCGGCACGCTGTCCAGGGTCGACATCCCGCAGACGCTGCGCGCCGTCGCGAAGTTCGCCCCCGCCAAGCGCGCACGCCTCGGCGCGGGCCCGCTGCTGGCCGCGCTCCGCGACAACCAGGCGTTCCGCACGGCGGTCGTGGAGTGGTGCCGCGAACACCGGCCCTCCGTGCTGGACCTGAACCCCGCCGACGCGGTGGCATCTGGTGCCGCCGCCGTGCTGGTCGAGGCCGACACCGCGCAGCTGTACATCGAGCTGGTCGCGCGCCGCACCGAGGACGCGCACCTGCGCGCCGACCGCGACGCGGCGATCACCAAGGCGGACAAGCTCGCCGCTGAGGCGGAGAAGCTGCACGCCGAGCTCGACATCGCCAAGGGCGCGGCGCACCAGGTCAGCACTGATCGCGAGGCGGAGCTGGAGAAGCTCCGCAAGCGACTGCGCGAACAGGGAGTCCGGCTCAAGCAGGCCCGGGACGAAGCAGCGGCAGCGGCGGAGGAACTCCAGCGCAGTCGCGCCGAGTTCGAGGCGGAGACGCAGACGTTGCGCGCCACGCGGGACCGTGAGCGCGAGCGTGCGGAACTGGAGCGCAACCGCGCCGCGCGGGCGAAGGAGGACGCGGAGATCGCGCGTCAGTCCGCGAGGGAAGCCCGCCAGGCCGACGAGGTCCGCCTGGAGCTTCTGGTGGACACGCTCGCCGGAGCGGTGACCGGACTGCGCAGGGAACTCGCGCTCGGTGGCAGTGGACCACGCCCGGCGGACATGGTGCGCGGCGCGACGACCGCGCACGGCACCGTGGGCCGCGTCGAGGACCCCGCCGCGCTGGACCGCCTGCTCGCGCTGCCGAGCGTCCACATGGTCGTGGACGGCTACAACGTCACCAAGACCGGCTACCCGGACCTCACGCTCTCCGGGCAGCGTGACCGGCTCAACCAGCAGCTCGCCGCGCTCGCCGCGCGCACCGGCGCTGAGGTCACCGTCGTGTTCGACGGAGCTGGAGTCGTTGCCGTGCCTCAAGCTCCGCCGCGCGGAGTGCGAGTCCTGTTCAGTGACCCCGGTGTGCTCGCCGACGACGTGATTCGCGCTCTGGTTACGGCTGAACCCGAAGGTAGACCGGTCGTGGTCGCCACGTCCGACCGTGCCGTGGCCGACTCCGTGCGGCGGCGCGGGGCGCATCCCGTTCCTTCTGCCGTGTTGATCGCGCGCCTCGGACGGGTGTGAGACGCAGCTCTCTTTAGACAAGTTCGCCGCGGAACCCTAAGCTTCCGTTCGAACATATGATCGAACGGAGGTCGACGGCGTGATCATCGATTGCGACGGGTGCCCACGGCGCGGCCCCGGCTGTCACGACTGCGTCCTCGCGGTCCTGATCGGCGTGCCGCCGGAGCTCGTCGAGGGGCCTGAACCGCAGGTGATGGCGCCGTCCGCGGTCGAGCTGCCGGTACTGCGGCTGATCCCGCTCGAACCCCTGCGGACCCGCGCGGCCGAGCGGTCGGCCGATGACGCCGAACGGGCAAGGCGTCAGGTGGGCTGATCAGCGCAACCGGTCACCAGGCGCAGCCGTCGCTACGCCGAACGATGCCTTGTGCGCGTTTTCACGACTTTCTCGTTGACGCCGGTGGACGCGAGGTCTCACGTTTCGTAACCTAGCCGAGATTTCGCGGCGGGCAGTCGTCCACACCGGGCGACTCCGCGTGATCACCGCCGAATCGGCCTGTCGGGGAGCCGAACCGGGGACCCAGTGAGTTGGGGTGAATCCGGCCTGCGGGCCGGTAGGGCAGCTTCCGGCCCGAACCCGTCAGCTAACTCGGTAGGCGGTCGGAGCACGAAGGAGCAATGCGTCGACGTGGCGTCGAACCGACTGAAGCGCACCATGCGCGGAGCACTAGCCGCCGGTGCTGTCGCAGTGGCCGTGAGCATGGTCCCGGTGGCCCCGGCTGTCGCCGACCCGGACACTCCGGCGAACGCCTCCGAGGCGCTCAAGCAGCTCAAGGCCCTCAGTGAGGAAGCCGAGAAGCTCACCGAGGAGCTGCACAAGGCCAACGACGACCTCAAGGCCAAGGAAGGCGAGGTCACCAAGGCCAACGAAGAGCTGACCAAGGCCAATGCTGCGGGTGAGCTCGCCAAGAAGCAGGAGGGCGAGCTGCGCGGTCGCGTCGACCAGCTGGCCAGCTCCAACTTCCAGGGCACCCGGGTCAACCACATCAGCGCCCTGCTGCTGAGCCGGTCCCCGAACGAGTTCCTCGACAAGCTCTCGATGGTCGATCTGATCACGAGCGAGAGCAAGGACTCGCTGGACAAGCTCAACGCGACGATCAACCAGGCCAAGACCGCCGCCCGCCTGGCCGACGAGGCCAAGGCGAAGGCCGCGGCCGCCGCCGCCGAGTCCGCCCGGATCAAGGGCGATCTGGAGAACCGCAAGAAGGAAGCGGCCCAGAAGCAGGAGAAGGCCAAGCAGGCGCTGGACCGCCTGAGCTCCGCCGAGAAGAAGAAGCTCCAGGACGCCGGTCTGGACATCGACCTGTCCAACCTGCCGGACGGTGGCATCGGCGCGGCGGCACTGAAGATCGCAGTGACCCAGAAGGGCAAGCCCTACGTGTGGGGTGCCGAGGGGCCGGACTCCTACGACTGCTCCGGCCTGACGTCTTGGGCGTTCGCGAAGGTCGGCGTCAAGTTGCCCCGTTCCAGCGCCGCGCAGGCCAGGGTCGGCGCGGCCGTCCCGATGAACAACCGGGACGCTTGGCGGCCGGGCGACCTGCTCTTCTTCGGCAACAGGGTCCACCACGTGGCCATCTACGCTGGCAACGGCATGCAGTTTCACGCGTCGACGACCGGTCAGCCGTTGAAGTTCGACAAGGTGCAGAGCGGGCTCTCCGGCGTTCGCCGGATGGGCTGATCCACAGCTTGTGAGCAACACCTCGAGGCCGGTCCCCCTAGTGGGCTACCGGCCTCGACGTGTGTGTGGCCCTACGATTCGAGGGTGAGCTGGCAGGGCCGCTATCGGAACTGGTTGGCCGCGGCGGTCGCCGCCGTCCTCCTCGCAGGGCTGGCGGTGGTGTCCCTGCCCGCGGCCGATCCCGTCGTGCCCGCCGAGCAGGCCGCGCCCTCGCTGGACCCCAACGCCCGCCCAGCCCCGCCGGAGCCCGCAGTCGAGCCCTCGGTGGAACTGGGGCGCAGCCGGATCTCCTCGGTCACCGACCTGCTCCGGCGGCGGGCCGACGCGGTGCAGAGCCGCGACCTCGCCGCGTTCATGGGCACCCTGGACCCGCTCGCCGACCCGAAGTTCCTCGCGACGCAGCAGGCGGTCTTCGCCAATCTGCGCGGAGTCCCGCTGCGCGAGTGGCGCTACCGGATCGACTCCACCGACTCGCTCACCGAGCTGGACTCCCTCTTCGGTGAGCGCCCGCCCGATGAGCTGTGGGCGCCGCGCGTCGAGCTGAGCTACGCCTTCGACGGCGTCGACCGCGCCGCGACCAGCCGCCCCATGGGTTACCTCTTCGCCAGGCGCGGCAACGACTGGTACCTCACTTCCGACACCGCGCTGGCCGATCGCGGGCGCAAGACGTGGCGCGGCCCGTGGGACTTCGGGAACTGCCGGGTCGACAAGACCGAGTTCGGGATCGTCCTCAGCCACGGCGGCAACCAGGCGCTCGCCAACCGCGTCGCTGGTGAACTCGACGCGGCGATCCGCGCGGTTTCCGAGGTGTGGGGCCAGCAGTGGACCCAACGCGTCGCGGTGATGCTGCCCGAGACCACCGCCGAGCTCCAGGCCATGGTCGGCACCGAGTTCGCCGTTGACGCCATCGCCGCCGTCGCCGTCGCCGATCGTGTCGACCACGACAGCGACATCGTCGAAGGCGCTCGCGTGGTCTTCAATCCGCGAACCGCATCCCGCCTGTCCGCCAGTTCGCTGCGCGTGGTCCTGCGTCACGAGATCACCCACATCGCCGCCCGCTCCGACACCGTCGACGGCGCTCCCATGTGGCTTTTGGAAGGCTTCGCTGACTACGTCGGGTATCGCGACAGCGGCATCTCCCCGCGCGAGGCCGCTCCCGACCTCGCCAAGCAGCTGCGCATCTCCGGCCCGCCGCTCGCCCTGCCCTCCGACGCTGACTTCCGCGCGGGCGGCAGCCGCCTCGACCTCGCCTACCAGACGGCGTGGACCACGATGCTCTTCCTGTCGCAGCAGTACGGCGAAGCCAAGGTCGTCGAGCTCTACCGCCGCCTCGCCGGGGTCGGCCGCGTCCCCGACGGCGTGGTCGACGGCGTCCTGCGCGACGTCCTCGACACCGACCGCGCCGAGATCATCCGAGGCTGGGGCCAGTTCCTCCGCAAGACCTTCGGCTGATCACCGGTTCTCCTCGATCAGCCGCGCCATGTCCTCGGCGTCCGGGATGCCGAGCTCCTCGAAGATCGCCCGAGCGGGCGCTCACTGAATGGCCGACGCGCCACCATCGCGCGCAGCTGCGGCACGAGGCGGTCGGCGGCGGCCACCTCCTCGGTGTCGAGCCGGGCGGCTTCCGTGAGCAGCGCGTCGGACGGCACGGTCGCGAGCGCCGGACCTCGCCACAGGTCTGAGGCCTCGCGCAGCAGCGCGGACTCGGCGACGGGATCGCCCGCCTGGCGGCTGAGCCGGACCAGCGAGCGGAACCGGAGCAGGTCGAGCTGGTCCTCCCGGACGACGGCGCGGTAGCCGTTGGGCAGCGTCTCGATCAGCTCGGCCGAGCCGAGGGCGTGCCGCAACCTGCTGACGTAGGTGTGCACGACGGCGCGCGCGGTCGCGGGCGGGTCGTTGTCCCACAAGCACTCGACGAGCCTGGCGACCGGAACGACCTGGTTCGCGTCGGCGAGCAAGCGCGCCAGCAGCACCCGGTGTTTCGTGGCAGCCACCCGCACGGGCTCACCTCCGCGGGTGATGTCGAACGGGCCCAGGATGCGGAACTCGATTCCCCCACTCACCTACCGAACGCTAGCGCGTACCGGCGCACCAGGGAGGTCAGTCGGAAGCGATCGGCGGCGGTGCGCTGGAGCAGGTTCGCGTCACAGAGCTGGTCCAGTGCGGGGGCAACCGGGGTTCGGACGAGGGCGGCGACCTGCTCAGCGCGGAAGTCGCTGAAGTGGGCATTTGCCAAGGTGTTCAGCACGTGGCGCGCATCAGGGGACAGTGCTTCATAAGACGGGGAGAACACTGCGGGCAGGTCGGCCGCCTCATCGCCGGGGACGCTCAGCGCGGACAGGTCGGCGCGAAGTCTGTCCACATAGGACTCATCGTCCGCGTTCGAGGCGGCGATGCGCAGCGCCAAGGGGAAACCGTCGCACAGCTCGATCAGCTCGCTCATCGCGGTGGAGCGCTCGCGGCGGCGCAGCACCGAATCCACCAACTCCTGGGAGGAGGCGGTGGAGAGCTGACCGAGCCGGACGCGGCACGCGGTCAGCCCGCGAAGCTCGTAGCGGCTCGTCACGATGACGGCGCAGCCGGGCGACATCGGCAGCACCGGCAGGACCTGGTCGATGCTGGTCGCGTTGTCCAGCACGATCAGCACGCGTCGTCCGGCGAGCAGACCGCGATACCTCGCCGAGTGCCACGCCTTCTCAGCGGGCATCTCCCCGGGCAGCATGCCGAGCGCGCGCAGGAACCGGGGGAGTGCGCGTTCTCGCGTGAGGTCGGCGTACAGCTGGCCATCGGGGAAAGCGGCCTTGACGCCGTGCGCGGCGTGGATCGCGAGCGCGGTCTTTCCGATGCCGGGCGGGCCGGTGACCAGCGCTGTCGAGCCAGCCAAGTCCGTGGTGAGCGTGGCCAGCTCCGACGCGCGCCCGACGAGATCACCGGAGGCCGAGGGGAGCTGGCACGCGGGCCACCAGGTCTCCGGGTCGGGAGCGGCCGGGGCGAGCAGCGAGGGCTCGGCGCGCAGAATCCCCCGGTACAGTCCGCGCAGTGCCGGGCCTGGTTCTCCGCCGAGCCGTTCGCGCAGGTCGTGGTAGGACGACACCGCTTCGGCCTGGTTGCTGTCGCGGTACAAGGAAATCATCAGCTGGCCGCGCAGCCGTTCGTCCAGAGGGCTCTCGTCGACCAGGTAGCGCAGCAGGGGCAGCACCTCGCCGTGCCGCCCGGACCTGATCATGAAGTCGACGACCTTCTCGTTGGCGGCGCTCCACTCGGCGTCGAGCCGCGCGACCTCGACGCGGTGCAGCTCCTCGGACTCCACATCGGACAGCGGGAGGCCGGTCCACTCGCCAAGAGCTTTGCGCAGCAAGGAGATCGAGGTCGCAAGATCGTTCTCCGCGGCGCTGTCGCGCACCAGCGCGCGGAACCGCGTCAGGTCGAGCCGCTGTGCCTCGACGTGGATGCGGTAGCCCTCGGGAACGGTCTCGATCAGCCCGGTGCGGCCGAGAGTGGCGCGCAGCCTGCTGACGTAGGTGTGCACCACCGCCCGCGCGTCCTCCGGCGGCGCGCCGTCCCAGATCCGGTCGATCAGCCGCCGCACCGGGACCACCGTGTTCGGCGAGACGAGCAGGCAGGCCAGCAGCACCCGGTGCTTGGTCGCGCGGATGGCCACCTCCTCGCCGCCACGCGTGACCGTGAGGCGTCCGAGGACGCGGAACTCCAGCTCCTCGATCATCGCGGCGGGGCCACGCGGAACTGACGCGCGCTGTGCAGAGCGGTCAGTCCTCGGAGGTCGTTCTCGCTGGTCACGAGCATCGCGCAGCCGGAGTCGCCCGGCAGAAGGGGCCGGACCTGGTCGGGGTCGGCCACGGAGTCCAGCATCACCAGAACGCGGCGCGTGGCGAGCAGGGAGCGGTAGAGCGCGGTGCGCTCCTCGGGCTCGGGCGGCACCTGCTCCTCGCGGACGCCGAGCGCGTGCAGGAAACCCACCAGGACGCTCGCGGTGTCGATGCCCTGGCGAAGCGTGGCGTGCAGCTGGCCGCCGGGGAAGGCTGGGCGAGCCTGGTGAGCGATCCGCGCGGCCAGCTGCGCCCGACCGCCGTCCGGGCTGCCGGTCAGCACCACGAGCGGCACGGTCGGCCGTTCCTCGGGGTTCACGAGCAGCTCGGTGATCTCCTCGACCAGCTCCGCCCGCCCGGGCAGCTCTCCGGGGTCGGCGGGCAGCTGCGACGGCACCACCGCGGAGGCGCGAGGAGGTTGGGGCGCAAGGGGAAAGTCGCCGTCTCGGATGCGGTCGCGCAGCGCGCGGATCTCGGCGCCGGTGTCGATGCCGAGCTCGTCGGCGAGCCGCCGGGACACCTCGTCGTAGGCGGCGAGCGCGGCCTGCTGCCGGTGCGCGCGGTAGAGGGCGATCATCAGCTGGCCCCAGAACCGTTCCCTGAGCGGGTGTTCGGCGGTCATGGAGTGCAGTTCGTCGAGCAGTTCCTCGTGCCCGCCGAGCTGGAGTTCGGCGTCGAAGCACTGCTCCATCGCCTGCAACCGCGCCTCGGAGTGGATCGGGATGTCCGGAATGCGCTCGCGCAGCGCGGCGCCACCGACGTCGTCGAGCAGCGGGCCGCGCCACAGCCCGACCGCCTCGCGCAGCGTCGCGGCCCGCTCCGTCGCCTCGCGCGAGGTGTGGGCGCGGGTCACGAGGATGTGGAACCGGTGCAGGTCCACGTTCTCGGCGGCGGTCTCCAGCACGTAGCCGTCCGGGCGTGTCTTGACCAAGCTCGCGCCGTGGTCACCGATGGATTGCCGCATCCGCATCACGTACGCCTGCACGGCGCCCTTGGCCCCGGCGGGCGGGACGTCCTCCCAGAGGCAGTCCACCAGCGTGGCCACCGGCACCACCACGTTGGCCCGCAACAGCAGCACGGCCAGCAGCGCGCGCTGCTTGGCCGGGCGCAGCGCCACCGGCTCCCCGTCCCGGGCGATCTCCATCGGTCCGAGGACCCGGAAGATCGTCTGCACGTTCGTCCTCCCCCACCACGACGGCCCGCAGCGATCCTAGGCCGCGTCGGTCCGGCGTCAGCGATACGACAGAACCGGCTGACAAGCTTCTGTTCGTGGGGGAGGGATGGCCCGCACAGGAGCCGGGGGGACTCGGTGCGGGCCATCCAATGACCCTCACCCCAGGATTTCCCTCACCGGGCTTTCCCAGGTCCCCCAGCCTGGACTGCCCGGTGAACCCGCCGCTTCGCGTCGACGGCCCGTGCGCGGGGAGGCGGTGATCCGGGGACGAGCACCGGTAGCCATGAACCGGTGCTGGACACCGCGGTCACGAGGGAGACGAGGGTGATCCGCGCCAGGGGGGAACCAGGCGCGGGTCACCCTCATTACTACTTTCGGCGGTACCTGAAGCATTTCGTTCGGGCATTTGCCAGTGTTAGCCTCCGCCGCACTTCCGCGACGCACTTGGGGGCCGCATGACCTGGCGACTGCCGCTGACCGACCCCGGGGCCCACGCCCCCGGAGCGCTCGCGGCGCTGTACGACCGGCTGCACGCCTCCGGGCTCGGCACGTTCCGCGACGCGGACTCGGGCCTGCACCCGGTGTGGCGCTACGAGTTCGTCGAGAACATCCTCAAGGGCGCCGATCCCGGGGTCACCAACGCCAACACCCTGGACCCGCTCACCCCCATGGCGCGCTTCGCCGCCAATCCGGGGACGTACTCCAGCCTGGTGCACCTCGTCGGCGTCCCGAAGGCGACCGCGAACTCCAACGGCGCCGCGCACGAAGCCGTGCGGCGCGCGGTCTTCGCCCCGCCCGGCGGCCTCTCGCTGAGCCCCGCCGTCAACGAGGAGAGCTTCGGCGAGCTGATCCGGCGCCGGGTCGCCGCGGTTGCCGACGACGTCGAGAAGTCCTCTGTGGACGGTGGGATCGTCGATTTCGCGGCGGTCTTCGCGCGCCCGTTGTCGGCCGGGATCATCAGCGAGATCGTCGGCTTCGCCGAGTCCGACGAGGAGCGCGTGCGCTCGTGGAGCGACGGTCAGACCTCGCTGCTGGGCCGCGTGCTCGACCGTCCTGGCCAGGTCTCGGGCGTGCGCGGGCTCAGCGACCTGTCGCGCGCGTGCAGGCGCCTGGTCGCCGAGCGGGTGCGGACTCCGGCCGAGGACATGGCCAGTCACCTTCTGCGCCAAGGACTTCCGGAGAAGCGCGCGGCCGCCGTGCTGATGAACATCATGGCCGCCGGGTACTCCACGACCTACGGAACGCTGCTGAACGCGATGCGCTACCTGCTGTCCGACGGCGGGCGCGAGCACTGGGACGCCTTGCAGGACAAGGAGATCGTGCCCGCGCTAGCCAACGAGCTGATGCGCGTGGAGACCGGGCTCACCGGCTGGAAGCGCAAGGCGAAGGACGCCGTGCGGCTCGGGGACTCCGAGATCCCGGCGGGCGGGCAGATCCTGGTGATGCTCGGCGCGGCCAACCGCGATCCCGAGCACTTCCAGGAGCCGCACCGGATCCGGCTCGACCGGGCGCAGCGGCAGGAACCCAAGCCGCTGACCTTCGGCGCGGGACCGCACCTGTGCATCGGCCGCGAGGTCTCCCGGCTGGAGATCGGTGAAGCGCTGAGCGTGCTGCGGGAACGCTTCCCGCACATGCGGCTCGCGTTGCCCGGGCCGGAGGCCGACTACGACCCGGACTACCTCTTCCGCACCCCGGTCGCGCTGCCGGTCCGGCTGTAGCGAGGCGGCCGGGTCGACCGGCCGCCCCTCGCGCTCACCTGGTGTACATCGCCTTGATGTCGCCGGAGAAGGTCTCCGCGACGACGTTGCGGCGCAGCTTCAGGCTCGGCGTCAGCTCGCCGCCCGACTCGGTGAAGTCCACCGGCAGGATGCGGAACTTCTTGATCGCCTCCGCGTTGGACACCGCCTGGTTGGCCTCGTCCACCGCCGCCTGGATCTCCGCGACCAGTTCCGCGTCGGTGGCCAGCGACTCGACCGAGGCGTCCTTGGGCTTGCCGCGCTGTTCCTTCCACGCCGGGAAGAACTCGGGGTCGATGGTGATCAGCGCGGCGATGAACGGCTGCTTGTCGCCGACCACCATGCACTGGCTGATCAGCGGGTGCACGCGCAGCCGGTCCTCCAGCATCGCGGGCGAGACGTTCTTGCCGCCCGCCGTCACGATGATCTCCTTCTTCCTGCCGGTGATGCTCAGGAAGCCGTCGGAGTCCAGCTTGCCCAGGTCGCCGCTGTGGAACCAGCCGTCCTGGACCGACTCGGCGGTCGCGGTCTCGTTGCGCCAGTAGCGCTCGAAGACGATGTCGCCCTTGACCAGGATCTCGCCGTCGTCGGCGATGCGCACCGAGGTGCCGGGAACCGGCCTGCCCACCGTGCCGACGCGGAAGGCCTGCTCGGTGTTCACGCACGCCGCCGCCGAGGTCTCGGTGAGGCCGTAGCCCTCGAAGACCGGGATGCCGACGCCGCGGAAGAAGTGCGCGAGCCGCTCGCCGAGCGGGGCGCCGCCGGAGACCGCCGCGACGCAGCGCCCGCCGAGCGCGGCGCGCAGCTTGACGAAGACCAGCTTGTCGAAGACCAGGTGCTTGAGCTTGAGCCCGATCCCGGCGCCACCGGCGTCCTGGGCCTGGCTGAAGGCCACCGCGGTCGCCTCGGCGGCGTCGAAGATCTTGCCCTTGCCCTCGGCGTGCGCCTTCTGCTTGGCGCTGTTGTAGACCTTCTCGAAGACCCTGGGCACCGCGACGACGAAGGTCGGCCGGAACGAGCCGAGGTCGCGCACCAGGTTCTTCACGTCGGCGGTGTGCCCGATGGTCAGCCGCGCGTAGACGCCGGTGATCGTGATCGCGCGGGCCAGCACGTGCGCCAGCGGCAGGAACGCCAGCAGCGAGTTGCCCGGCTGCATCAGGCGGGGGAACGCGGCGATCTCGGCGCGCACCTCCGCGAGGAGGTTGCGGTGGGTCAGCTCGCAGCCCTTGGGGCGGCCGGTGGTGCCGGAGGTGTAGATCAGCGTCGCGAGGTCGTCGGCCTTCACGTCCTTGCGGCTGTCGTGCACCTGCGAGTCGGTGACGTCGGCGCCGAGCGCGGTCAGCTCGTCGACCGCACCCGCGGTGTTCTCGCGGTCCGGTCCGCCGGCGCCGGGGCCGTCGATCTGCCACACGTGGCGCACCTCGGGCAGGCGGTCGACCACGCCGTCCACGGTGCTGCGGTGCGCGGCCGTCTCCAGGAACACCGCCTTGGCGCCGGAGTCGGACAGGATCCACTCCACCTGGTGCGCCGAGGAGGTCTCGTAGATCGGCACGGTGGCGCAGCCCGCCGCCCAGATGGCGAAGTCGATCAGCGTCCACTCGTAGCGGGTCTTGGACATCAGACCGACCCGGTCACCCGGCTCCAGCCCGGCGGCGACAAGGCCCTTGGCCACCGCGAGCACCTGGGCGGCGAAATCGGCGGCCGTGACGTCCACCCAGGTCCCGTCGACGCGGCGGCGGAAGCTCACCGCCGTGCCGAACCGCTCGGCATTCGCCCACACCATGTCGGTGAGGTTTTCTTCCTCAGCCACGGTGGCGGTGGCGGGGACGCTGAACTCACGCACGTCATGACCTCCGGGTGACAGGTGTTACTGACGGGTTAACGTAGCGCGCGGTAACGCGCAGACAATAGGCCGTAACCCAGATGTTCCCGTCCGTGGCACGCTGCCGCTATGCCATCGGTTGACGTCCTCGACGAGATCTTCCTCGCCGTCCCGCCCGCCACCGTCGCCGCGGTCTTCGCGGATTCCGTTGTGTGGCGCCGGTTCTGGCCGGATCTTCGGCTTGAGGTCTACGCCGACCGGGGCGTGGAGGGACTGCGCTGGACGGTGGACGGCGCCCTCGTGGGCACGCAGGAGGTCTGGCTGGAGCCGATGCTCGACGGGACCCTGCTGCACTACTTCCTCCGCGCCGACCCACCACCGGGCGGCAGCGTGCGCCCCGGCGAGGCCCAGCGCAGGCAGCTCGCCGCCAAGCGCGTCGGCTTCGCCCTCAAGTCCAGGCTGGAGGCCGGACGCCCTCCCGGCCACCCACCACCCCCGCTCGCTTGATCATCTCCAACCACCCCCAACGCCCCCTCCCGCCCCCGCTCAACGCCCGAACGACCCGTTTGGTGCGTTGAGCGCGCTGAACGGGTCGTTTGGTGCGCTTGAAGTAGCTGAATGAGTCATTGGGGACGCTCAACTCCCTCAATGAGTCATTCAGCGCGTTGAGGTACCTGAATGAGTCATTCAGGGAGCAACACCGGGGGGTGGGGCGCGGTCGCTAAGGTCGGGTTGTGCGAGTCCATGTGGTGTCCGACGTCCACGGAGCTGCCGAAGCGCTGGCGAGGGCGGGTGAGGGCGCCGACGCAGTGGTGGTGCTCGGGGACCTGATCGACTTCGTCGACTACTTCGACCACTCGAAGGGCATCCTCGGCTCGGTGTTCGGCGCCGAGAAGGTCACCAGGTTCGCGGAGCTGCGCCGGGGTCACGGGCGCGAGGCGGGCGCCTACGTCCGCTCGCTGTGGGCGACGCTGGACGATCCGGCGGCGGTGGTGCGGGACGCGGCGCGGCAGCAGTACGCGGAGATGTTCGCGGCGATGACCGCGCCCACCTACGCGATCCCCGGCAACGTCGACCTGCCCGAGCTGTGGCCGGAGTTCGCGGGTCAGGGCGTGCACCTGGTCGACGGTGGCACGGCGGAGATCGGCGGGCTGAACTTCGGCTTCGTCGGCGGGACCTTGATCCCTCCTGGTTTCACGTTGAACCGTGACGCGCCGTGGGTCCCCTACGTGCGCCCGGTCGAGGAGCACGCGGAGGCCGTCCGCGCGCTGCCCGCGATGGACGTTCTGTGCAGCCACGTGCCGCCCGCGGTCGCTGAGCTGACCTACGACGTGATCGCGACGCGTTCGGAGTACGGCTCGGCAGCGCTGCTGGAGGCGATCGGCAAGCACGCGCCGCGCTGGTCGCTGTTCGGCCACGTGCACCAGCCGCTCGCGCGGCGGGTCAGGGTGGGGCGCACGGAGTGCGTGAACGTCGGGCACTTCCAGCGCACCCGTCAGCCGTATGTACTGCGGTGGTAGGCGTACGGGTAACCTGCGCGGCATGGCCGACCAGTCCACTCAGTCCATCGTGATCGACGCCACCCCTGAGCAGATCATGGCGGTGATCTCGGGCTTCGCGAAGTACCCGGAATGGGCCGAGGCGGTGAAGCACACCGAGGTGCTCAGCAGCGACTCCGCCGGGCGCGGTGAGCAGGTCCGGTTCGTCATCGACGCGGGTCCGATCAAGGACGAGTACGTGCTCGACTACGACTGGGCGGCGGACGGCCGCTCGGTGAGCTGGAACCTGGTCAAGGGCCAGATGCAGAAGGCGCAGGCGGGCAGCTACGTGCTCGCGCCCGAGAGCGACTGCTCGACCAAGGTGACCTACTCCCTGTCGGTCGAGCTGACCATCCCGATGATCGGCCTGTTCCGCCGCAAGGCCGAGAAGATGATCATGGACGTGGCGCTCAAGGAGCTGAAGAACAGGGCCGAGAGCGCGGCCTGATCCGCCGTCACGGACAATCGTCCCTCGTGCGCGTCCTGCTGTTCACCGGTAAGGGCGGCGTGGGCAAGACGACCCTCGCCGCCGCGACGGCCGCTCGTCTGGCTTCGGACGGCCACAAGGCGCTGGTGGTCTCCACCGACCCGGCGCACTCCCTCGCCGACGCCCTCGGCGTCCCGCTGGGGGCGGAGCCCTCGGAAGCGGGACCGTCGGGTCTGTTCGCGGCCCAGGTCGACGCCAGGTCCCTGGTCGACGGAGCGTGGCGCGAGCTGCGCGTGCACCTGCACACCGTGCTTTCCGGGGCGGGCGTCGACGAGGTGCAGGCCGAGGAGCTGACCGTCCTGCCCGGCGTCGAGGAGCTGCTGGCGCTGTCGGAGGTCCAGCGGCTCGCGGCGACCGGCCCCTGGGAGACCGTGGTCGTGGACTGCGGGCCGACCGCCGAGACGCTGCGCCTGCTGTCGCTGCCGGAGGCGCTCGCCGGGTACCTGGAGCGGCTGTTCCCGACCCACCGCAGGGTGGTGCGCGGACTGCTCGCCGGGCTGGCCGGAAGCTCCACTGTGGAGCGTTGGGACTCCGCGGCCGACGCGTTGGGCCGCTTGGCCGAACGGCTGGAGTCCTTGCGCGCCATGCTGATCGACCAGAACGTCACCAGCGTCCGCCTCGTGCTCACGCCGGAGCGCGTCGTCGCGGCGGAGACCCGTCGCACGCTGACCGCGCTCGCGTTGCAGGGCATCCGCGTCGACCGGCTGGTCGCCAACCGCCTGCTCCCCGAGGTCGAGGGCGAGGAGGGCGTCGCGGCCGCGTGGCTGCGCACCAGGCGCACCGAGCAGGACGCCGTGCTCAGCGAGCTGGGCGGCGACGTGCGGACCCCGCTGAACACGGTCGGCCACCGCGCTGAGGAGCCCATCGGGGTGCTCGCGCTGCTGGAGGTCGCCGCGGAGCTGTACGGCGACGGTGATCCGCTCGGCGGGGCGGTCGGCGCT
Organism: Allokutzneria multivorans; assembly: GCF_039537405.1. Taxonomy (NCBI): domain Bacteria; kingdom Bacillati; phylum Actinomycetota; class Actinomycetes; order Pseudonocardiales; family Pseudonocardiaceae; genus Allokutzneria; species Allokutzneria multivorans. The sequence continues at coordinate 80,140 of NZ_BAABAL010000009.1, forward strand.
GAGCTGATCGAGGTCACCGGCGGCGGCAAGGGCCTGGACTCCGAGTACGCGATGCGGCTGCACCTGCCGCTGGCCGCCGACGCGCAGCTGGACCTGGCCAGGGTCGATGATGAGCTGGTGATCACCCTCGACGGCCGCCGCAGGCTGGTGGCGCTGCCCGCCGTGCTGTGCCGCTGCGAGATCGTCGGCGCGAGCGCGGACGACGAGGGCATCACGGTGCGGTTCCGCCCCGACCCCCGAGTGTGGATGCGGTGACATGAGCGAGAACGTGAACCAGGAGCTGAGGCAGCTGTTGGACGCCGTTGCTCAGCGCGCTGAGCCTTGGCTGCGGAAGATTGCCCAAGATCCTGACGCCGAACACCGTGCGAGCTGCACCTGGTGTCCCTTGTGCGCGGCCATTTCCCTGGCTCGCGGGGAGCGGCCGGAACTCGCCGCGAAGGCCGCCGAGCACCTCAGCGGCCTGCTGACCGTGCTGCGCGCGTCGATGGAACCGCAGAGCCCGGAGCCGGAGCCCGAGGCCGCGCCGGAACCCGAACCCCGCCCGGAGCCCGCGCCGCGGGTGCAGAAGATCAGCGTCGACCGGTGCTGACCGTCGGCGTCGACGTGGGCGGCACGAGCGTCCGGGCGGGCGTCGTCGACGCGTACGGCGCCATCCTGGACACCGCCGTCGCGCCCACCCCGAGCGGCGAAGCGCCGCTGGAGGACGCGATCGTCGCGGAGGTCAAGGACCTGGCCTCGCGGCACCAGGTCACCGCGCTCGGGCTGGCCGTCGCCGGGTTCGTCACCGCGGACCGCAGGGGAGTGCGCTTCGCCCCGCACCTGGCCTGGCGCAACGCCGACGTGGCCGAGCGGATCTCCGGGCGGCTCGGGCTGCCGGTGGTGCTGGAGCACGACGCCAACGCGGCCGCGCTCGCCGAGTACCGCTTCGGTGCCGCGCGCGGGACGCGAGTCGCCGCGCTGGTCGCGCTCGGCACGGGCATCGGTGGCGCGCTGCTGATCGACGGCGAGATCTTCCGGGGGGCCTACGGCGTCGCCCCCGAGCTGGGTCACCTGCGCGTGGTGCCGGACGGTCGGCCGTGCCCGTGCGGTAAGCGCGGGTGCTGGGAGCGGTACTGCAGCGGCACCGCGCTCGCCGCGACCGCCGTGGAGATGCTGGCGCGCGACCCGGGCTGCTCGACGCTGCTCGCGCGGGAGGCCGCGGGCGACATGCGCGCGGTCACCGGCAGGAAGGTCGCGGGGGCCGCGCTGGACGGCGATCCGTTGGCACAGCGGGCGATGGACGAGCTGGCGAAATGGCTCGGTCAGGGCTTGGCGCTGGTGGCTGACGTCTACGACCCCGAGGTGATCGTGATCGGCGGCGGGGTCTCGCAGTCGGCGCCGCTGTTCCTCGACGACGCTCGCGAGCGCTACGCGTCGCTGGTGACGGGGGCGGGGCACCGGCCGCTCGCGCGCATCCGCACCGCTCAGCTGGGCGATGACGCCGGGATAGTGGGAGCCGCCTCGCTCGCGGCCGATCTCGCCGGGCGGCGGCTCAACCCCCGCTGAGGATGTCGAGCTGGAGGAGGACGCGGCCGGCGACGCTGCCGACAGCGCTCACTCGTCGTGCTCTCGCGGAGAAGGCCCTAGCGGTTGCGACGGCGGAGCAACCGGCGACGCGGCTTCTCGGTGGAGTGGTGCGTGCGCCGCTCGGACCGCTGTTCGGCGGCCCGGGACAGCGCACGCACGAGCACGAAGGCTTGCAACTGATCCATGAGTCACTCCCTCCGGTGCGCGGGTCCCGGGGTTGTGCCCCGGAGCCCGCGATCACGTTACGGCAGCACTGAATCGTTGTGACAAGCGGAAAATCACTTTCGTGCTCGATCTCACCGAGTTGGCCCACGGTTTGTGGTCTGGACCACTCTGCGTAGTGGTCTAGACCTGTGCGCCATCGTCCCAGCCGGAGTCCGGCGGGGGTCCCTTGCGCATCCGCAGCACCAGCCAGCCGATGCCGCCGCTGATCGCCAGCAGGGCGAGCGGGGTGGCCGAGCTCGCCGCCATGCCGAGCACGCTCGGCGCGATCAGCAGCAGCGCGCCGACGCACAGCAGGGCGAACGCGCCGAGCGTCGCCGGGCGCAGCGGGGGCAGGGGCGGCGGCTCCGGCGGAACGAAGTGGTCGTCGAGAGAAGACGCCGACGACGCCGAGGACCCCGAAGACCCGCTCGCGGGGTCGGGCGTTGATCCGGAGGGTGCCGCCGCGGAGTCGGGTTCCGGCTCCTGCGCCTTGGGTTTCTTCTCGGCCTTCTTCTCGCCGGTCCCGGCCTCGCTGTCGGGCCAGTCGGCGGAGACCCCCTCGCGTTGCAGTCCGGCCACGATCGCGGCGAACGCGGCGTCGACGTCCTCGGGACCGCCGGTCTCCTCTGCCTTCTTGCTCAAGCGGCTTCCCCCACCCTGGACTCGTGCACGCGGCGCGCGAACTCCGTGCTCGCCGCGAAGATCGTCGGAGCGTCGTGGTCGAGCGTGGCGACGTGGTAGCTGTCCGGCAACACGACCTCGGTCACATCGTCGCTGGTCACCCCGTCCAGCAGCAGTCGCGAGCTGATCGCGGGCACGACGGGGTCCACGGCCGAGCGGAACAGCAGCAGCGGTTGCTGCACGCGGCCGAGGTCGTCGCGGACCACGCCCCAGAGCTGTTGCAGGCTGGCCGCCGCGCGCAGCGGGGTGCGGTCGTAGGCGACCTCGTGCACCCCGGGCTTGGCGATGTTGTCGGCGATGCCCGCCACCGACGGCCACACCTTGGACAGCAGCGGGACCAGGCGCGCGCCGCGCTGGAGCGTGGTGAGCGAGGGGTTGACCAGCGCGAGCCCGGCGACCTCGGCCCCGTGCCGCTGCGCGAGCCGCAGCGCCAGGGTCCCGCCCATCGACAGGCCGAAGACGAAGGTCGAGCGGCACCGCGCGGACAACTGGCCGAAGTGCGTGTCGAGCCGGTCGTACCAGTGCTGCCACCGGGTGCGGTTCATGTCCTGCCACCGCGTCCCGTGCCCCGGGAGCAGCGGAACGCGCACCGAGAAGCCCTCGGCGGCCAAGTGCTCCGCCCAGGGCCGCATGCTGTGCGGCGTTCCGGTGAAACCGTGGCAGAGCAGTACACCGATGTCGTCGGAGCCCTCGTGAGCGAAGGGCTCCGCACCGGTCAGCACGGGCACCATGGCCTCCCTGGTCTCTTGCTGGGTGACGGCGAGACGCCGCCCTCCATAGTCCCACGCGTCACCGACGGTGCGGCAGATCTCATCGAGTTGGGCACTGTGGTTGGCTGTTCCGCGTTGTGTTCGGTAAGGAACGCTCCGTAGGCTGGCGCGTCACGCTGAGGGCAGGGAGGAGGCGGTCTTCACAGTGCTCTACTGGCTGGTGAAGTACGTCATTCTGGGGCCGCTGCTGCGGTTGTTCTTCCGTCCGACCATCGAGGGGTTGGAGAACGTGCCCCGCAAGGGCGGCGCGATCCTCGCGAGCAACCACCTCGCGGTCGCCGACTCGTTCTTCCTGCCCTTGATGATCCCGCGCCGGGTGACCTTCCTGGCCAAGCGGGAGTACTTCACCGGCAAGGGGATCAAGGGCCGGTTCAAGCGGGCCTTCTTCAGCGGGGTCGGCCAGGTGCCGATCGACAGGGCCAGCGCCGCCGCGGCCCAGGGCGCGCTGGACACCGGGGTGCGGCTGCTGCGCGAGGGCCACCTGCTCGGCATCTACCCCGAGGGCACGCGCTCCCCGGACGGCCGCCTCTACAAGGGCAAGATCGGCGTGGCCAGGATGGCGATGGAGGCCGGGGTCCCGGTCATCCCCGTCGTCATGGTCGGCACCGACAAGGCCAACCCCATCGGCTCCAAGATGTGGCGCCCGCACCGCATCCGCATCGTGATCGGCGAGCCCCTGGACTTCAGCCGCTACGACGGGCTCGGCGGCGACCGGTTCGTGGAGCGCTCGGTCACCGACGAGATCATGTACGCGCTGATGGAGATGTCCGGCCAGGAGTACGTGGACGTCTACGCGGCCAAGTTGAAGGACCCCGTCCCGCCCCAGCGGCGCAAGCCCGCCGCGGACCGGGTACCGGGGGCCAAGGCGGGCTGAGCGGACTCTAGAGTCCCTGCGGTGCGGTTTTTCTACGACACCGAGTTCATCGAGGACGGCGTGACGATCGACCTGGTGTCGATCGGCGTCGTCGACGAGCGGGGCCGCGAGTTCTACGCGGTGTCCACCGAGTTCGACCCCGAGCGGGCCGGGCTGTGGGTGCGGCAGAACGTGCTGGACAAGCTCCCGCCGCCTGCCGATCCCGCGTGGCGCAGCCGCAAGCAGATCCGCGACGACCTGCTGGAGTTCCTCAACGAACCCGGCGAGGACATCGAGCTGTGGGCGTGGTTCGCCGCCTACGACCACGTCGCGCTCGCGCAGCTGTGGGGCGCCATGCCCGCGCTGCCCAGGGAGATCCCGCGCTACACCAAGGACCTGCGGCAGCGCTGGGAGGACCTCAAGCGCCCGCGCCTGACCCCGCCGCCCGCCGACGCGCACTCCGCGCTGGCCGACGCCAGGCACAACCTGGTCCGCTGGAAGATCATGGAACCCCTCTGGAAGCGGGGCTGAGCCCGGGGCCTGTCTGGTGGGTCTCGTTCGATGAGGGTCGGGATCGAGGTCGTTCCTGGCAAGACGGCGGGAAGACCGCGTACCGGTGTTGTACGTGGGCTTTCCGACGGCGCCGCCAGGGGCGGGCTCGGCCCGGCCATCGCGAACACGGACCTGCCAGACAGGCCCCAAGGGGGACCCGCCTCGCTGCACCGATCAAGCTCCTGACAGGCTGAGCGCGACGACGGTCACACTCTGCGCGCATCCGGCGCAGCGAGGAGGCGATGAAATGCGCATCGGCGTGCTCACCGGCGGCGGGGACTGCCCTGGCCTCAACGCGGTCATCCGCGCGGTCGTCCGCAAGGGCGTCGAGGTCTACGGGCATGACTTCGTCGGCTTCCGCAACGGGTGGAAGGGGCCGATCGAGGGGCACACCCGCCCGCTCGGGCTCGACCAGGTCGAGGACATCCTGACCAGGGGCGGCACCATCCTGGGGTCCTCGCGGACCAACCCGTACAAGGTCGACGGCGGCGTCGACGCCATCCGCAAGACCCTGGCCGAGCAGCAGGTCGACGCGCTCATCGCCATCGGCGGCGAGGACACCCTCGGCGTCGCCAAGAGGCTCACCGACGACGGCATCGGCGTCGTCGGCGTGCCGAAGACGATCGACAACGACCTCGGCGCGACCGACTACACCTTCGGTTTCGACACCGCGGTGCACATCGCCACCGAGTCCATCGACCGGCTGCGCACCACCGCCGAGTCCCACCACCGCGCGCTCGTCGTGGAGGTCATGGGCAGGCACGCCGGCTGGATCGCGCTGCACTCCGGCCTCGCCGGTGGCGCCAACGTGATCCTGGTGCCGGAGAAGAAGTTCAGCGTCGACAAGGTCGTCGAGTGGGTGCAGCGCCGCTTCGAGCGCGAGTACGCCCCGATCATCGTCGTCGCCGAGGGCGCCATGCCGCAGGACGGGGCCGAGATCCTGGTCAGCGGCGAGAAGGACGCGTTCGGGCACGTGCGCCTCGGCGGCATCGGCACCTGGCTCGCCGACGAGATCGCCGCGCGCACCGGCAAGGAGTCCCGCGCCGTCGTGCTCGGCCACACCCAGCGCGGTGGCACCCCGACCGCCTACGACCGCGTCCTGGCCACCCGCTTCGGCCTGCACGCGGTGGACGCGGTCAACGACGGCGACTTCGGCGTCATGGTCGCGTTGCGCGGCACCGACATCGTCCGCGTCAAGCTCTCCGAGGCGACCGCGGAACTGAAGACCGTCCCCACCGAGCGCTACGCCGAGGCCGAGGTCTTCTTCGGCTGACCCAGGCATTCGCTCAACACCTGAACGACCCGTTCAGCGCGCTCAACGCACTGAACGGGTCGTTCAGTGCATCTGAGGCCCTGAATGACTCATTGAGGTCCACCACCACGGCCTGCCATTGGCCCGTTTGGTGCGTTGAGGGTCCTGAATGACTCATTCGGGGAGTTGAGGTACCTGAATGAGTCATTCAGGGCTCAAGACCACGGCCTCAGGTGGTGGGGGTGTGGCGGTAGAGGAGGACGCGGGTGAGGGCGTCCTCCTCGCGGAAGATCACGTGTTCGCCGTTGGGCAGCGCGGTGGCGGTGATGCCGGTGACGGCGACGTCGACCCAGCCCGCGCGGCGCCCGACCTCGGGACCGGCGACGAGGGAACCGCGGTAGGTCAAGGAGTCGGCGCTGAAGGTGCGCACGCGTCCCGCCGGATCTCCTTCTCCGGCACCGGAATCGGCCACGTAGACGCGGTTCCCGGCGACCGCGATGCCGATCGGCGAGCAGGGGTCGATGCTCCACTGCGAGTACCAGCAGCGCTTGTAGTCCATGTCGACCGACCTGCTCAGCCGACGTTGCGGTGTGCTGAAGTTGTCGTACTTCGCGAGGATGTAGCGCGGCGACGCGGTCGGCCCGGCGGGCGCTCCCCGGTAGCCGTAGAGGTACATGGTGTCGGTGGCGTCGACGTAGTGGACGTTGAGGATCTTGTCCATCGGCGCGTCGGCCAGCAGGATGTTCTCCGCGCTGCCGTACTGCGGGTTCTGGGCGGCGTCGAACGAGCGCAGCGGGAAGTGGTGCACGTACTTGAGGTTGGGGCCGGTTCCCCACACCCCGCCCTTCACGTCGATCGAGTGCGCGAAGGAGATCCAGTCGCGGCCGTCGGCCATGTCGGTGATCTCGCCGGGGCTGACGCGGCAGTCGGCGTTGGTGTCGACCCACTTCCGCCGCCCGGGAGTCGCCGGGGTGCCGTCCGGCCACGCGTTGACGCCTTCGGAGAACAACACGGACGGCCGCATCTCATCGCCATCGGCCTTGTAGATCCCCAAGTTCGTGAACGCCTGCCCCTGCGGACGGACGAACAAGTACTTCCGCTCGATGCCGTCTGAGCCCTTCAGGTACCGCAGCGCCACGGCTTGCGTCTGCGACGTCGCTCCGGTGACCGGATGCGGACTCCGGCCGTCGTGCGGGCAGGTCGCGCGGTTCACGGTCAGCTGCGTGCGGTTCGGCGACCACTCCTGGCCGGGCGTGGTCGTGGAGTAGTTCAGCGTGTACCTGTTGAACGCCGTGTACACCTGCGTCGGATCACGCGGGTCCGGCACGGCGGCGTCGAGGAAAACGTGGTTGACGACCTTGCCGTCCAACACGTTGTTCGGCGTGAAGCGGCGGATGTCGAGCCAGCCATAAGTGCCGCGCCCGTTCGCCGCGACGGTGATGTTGCCCGCCTTGTCGATGCCGACCCCGGCGAGGTTGTCGAAGCGGTCGTCGCCGTAAACGCCTTTGTGTGCAACGACTCCGCCCGGCTGGCCGAGCTTGCCGATCAGCTCGTTGCGCTCGGAGTAGAGCCGAACCTGTTGTGCCGCAACGTGGTTGTCCGCGATGAGCAGCCGGTTGGCGTTCGCGGCCAACGCCATCGGCGACGTGCCCACGTCGGTGATCGTGGCGCCCGCCGTGACCGCGCCGGTCGGCTGGACCTTCCACTCCCGCGCCTCGCGCTTGCCGGATGCGTTGTCGGACAAGGCGAACAGACTGTTCGTGGCGTGGCGGAAAGTCAGCGCGCCGGGGTTGCGCGCGGGGTACTCGGCGACGAGCGTCATCTTTTCGCGCTCGTAGACGTAAATCAGGTTCTCCGAAGGGCGGGACACGAACACGAACCCGAGTCCCGCTGTGAGCCCGCCCGGCACACCGGTGAGGTTGCGCCCGGCCGTCCAGCTCGACGCGACGGGGTCGCCGCCCGCGAAGTCAGACATCGGGATCGTGTCGCCGTACCAAGGGTTCTTGTGCGGGACCGAGCCGCGCTGGAACCGCGTCAGCACCTGCCCGAGGTTCTTCAGGCTGCCGTCCGGCAACCGCTCGCCCCAGCGGGTGTGGTCGGCGTAGAAGTACTTGTCGTCGCCCGCCACGACCGTCCCGCCGGAGCCCTGCGGGTAGAGCTGGGCCACCGGCCGCGCCGTCGCCCCGACCCCGAAGCGGTAGACGCCCTTCTCCCGTGACATCTCGTCGTACACGGAATTGGTGTACGCCAAGCCATCGGTGCTCTGTGGGTCGACGAAAACCGACGCGACCCGGACCTGGACCCATTTCCTGCCGTAGCCGGGCCAGCCCTGGTCGGTCGGGTGGAGGGAGGCTGCGTCCTCGGCGGACAGGGTCTCCCCGAGCCACGACGTGCGGTGCGACAGCGGGGTCTCAGCCACCGCCGTCGCACCCGGCACGACGAGGATCGTCGCGAGCAACAGGCGTTTCCACATGGCCGCGAGTCTCGAAGCCTTTGGCCACGCGGAGAAGCGTTTGCTCCTAGGGCTGCCTCATCGGGCGTGAATCACCTCGTCGCGGGAGATCGCCAGCATCTCCTCGCGCGAGACGACCTTGATCCGCTCTCGGCCGCGCGCGTCACCGAGCCGGAGCTCGTGCACGTCCAGCCGGTTCCAGCCCTCGTGCGTGGTGTAGCGGATGTCCCTGCGCTCCAACAGGTCCAGCACCGCGGCGGGGTCCGGCTCGGGCGCGGTGCGCAGCGTCGGCAGGTCGGCGAGCAGGCTGCCGACCGTCTCCAGCGCGTCGCCCTTGGTGTGCCCGATGAGCCCGACCGGCCCGCGCTTGATCCAGCCGGTGACGTAGCAGCCGGGCAGCTGCTGGCCGTCCTGGTCCAGCACGCGGCCCGCGTCGTGCGGGACGGTGCCGGAGGAGTGGTCGAACGGCAGGTCCGCCAGGTGCGACCCGAGGTAGCCGACCGCGCGGTACACGGCCTGCACGTCCCAGTCGTGGAACGCGCCCGTGCCGCGCGCGCCGCCGTTGCCGTCCAGCTCCATGCGCTCGGTGCGCAGACCCGTCACGCCGTCCGCGCCGAGCACCGCGACGGGCTGGTGCAGGAAGTGCAGGTGCAGCCGCCTCGGACGGTTCCCGGGATCGCGGATCGCCCAGTCCTGCAAGGTCTTCACGACCTGGCGGACCTGGTTGCTGGAGTGGATCGCGGCCATGCTGCCGTCGTCGAACTCGATGTCCTCGGGGTACACCAGGACCTCGACGCTGGGCGAATGGTCCAGTTCGCGCAGCTCCAGCGGCGTAAACTTCGCCTGCGCCGGGCCGCGCCTGCCGAAGACGTGCACGTCGGTGACCTGGCTGGCGGCGAGGCCCCGGTAGACGTTGTCGGGGATCTCGGTGGAGAGCAGCTCGTCGGCGGGCTTGGCCAGGATGCGCGCCACGTCCAGCGCCACGTTGCCCACGCCCAGCACCGCCACGCTGCGCGCGGTCAGCGGCCAGTCGCGCGGCACGTCGGGGTGCCCGTCGTACCAGGACACGAAGTCCGCGCCGCCGTAGCTGCCCGGCAGCTCGATGCCCGGGATGTCGAGGTCGCGGTCCTTGGCGGCGCCGGTGGAGAAGATCACCGCGTCGTAGTGCCTGCGGAGGTCCTCCAGCGTGATGTCCAGGCCGTAGTGCACGTTGCCCAGCAGGCGGATCTCCGGCTTCTCCAGCACGCGCTGCAACGCGTGCACGATCTGCTTGATCCTCGGGTGGTCCGGCGCGACCCCGTACCTGATCAGGCCGTAGGGCGCGGGCAGCCGCTCGAAGAGGTCGATGCTGACCGGGGTGTCGGACTTCGTCAGGATGTCGGCCGCGTAAATACCGGCGGGACCGGCCCCCACGACGGCGATCCGCAGCGGGCGACGCTGATGAGCACTCACGTCGCCAAGGTTAGCCTTACCTAATCTCTAGGTCAGTGTGGGTCTGCTAACAGCGCCCCGATGTCCAGGTAGGCCGCGAAGGTGCCCAGCCAGTGGTCGGCCGCGTAGCCGTAGCCGAACACGTAGCGCCAGCCGTCCTCGGCGTGCGTGCGGGCCGCCTCGTCGGCGATGGCGCGGTACGGGTGCTCAGCGGGCAGGACGGCGGCCAGCGAGCGCCACGCGGCGGCCCTGGACAGCATCAGGCCGGAGATGTGCGAGCCGTGCGGGTCGGACGGGTCGTCAACCGGAACCGGCTCGCGCAGCACGCTCCACCTCGGCGCTTCAAGGTCTGGCAAGAACGCCGCCAGCCAGTCCAGGAACGCGGGCTCGGGAAGCACGCGCCGCATCACGTCGATCTCCGTCAACGCGGGGGAGAGGAAGTCCGACGCGTTCGGCTCGAAGCCGCCGTAGCCCGCGTCCGCGCCGTACCACCGCAGCGCCGCCGCCGCGGTCGCGTCGACGAGTTCGGTGTCACCGACCGCCCGCGCGGAGTCGAGCACCAGGCCCGCCGCGAACGCGGTGTTGGAGTGCACGCCGCTGCGCACGGGCCACCGCGCCTTGCCCGTCCACTCCAGCCAGCGCGTGCGCAGGACCTCCGTCAGTGGACGCAGGGCGTCGGCCCACGTGCCCGCGCGTTCACCGCCCAGCTGCGCCGCCCACAACCGCAGTTCGGCGTCGAGCACGAACAGCCACGCCCAGCCGTACGGGCGCTCCCAGTATCCGCCGCGCGGCCCTCGGAAGAACTCGGCCTCCTTCTCGCAGCCCTCGACCGTGAGCAGGCTGTCCAGCACGTCGGCTGCGCGCGCCGCCTCGGCAAGGGCCGGACGAAGCCGCAGCAGGCGCACGATCAGCCACGTCTGGTGCACACAGGAGTGCCAGTCGTAGCTGCGCGCGAACACCGGGTGCAGCTGGCTCTGCGGGACCAGTTCCTCGTCGGAGGAGATCAGGTGCGTCCAGTGCACCGGGTGGTCGCGCAGCACGTTCTCCAGCGCCACCGAGAGGAGCCTGGCGGCGGTGTCGTCGTCCAGTCGAGAGGCCATGGAAACCCATCCTGCCCCGCCCCGTGCGCGCCCACAGCGCCCGATCGGCCGCACGCGAACGAAGTTCAGCCCTTCCCAGCTGGTGGAACCGGAGTACCGATAGCCAGGAGATAGCCGTCACGCCGTAGGCTTGTTGGGTGAACTGGACCGTGGATGTGCCGGTCGACACGTTGCCCGAGCTGCCCCCGTTGCCGCCGGAGCTGCGTGCTCGGCTCGATGACGCTTTGTCGCGCCCCGCTGCTCAACAGCCCGAGTGGCCGAGTGCCGAGCAGGCCCGCAACGTGCGGACCGTGCTGGAGAGCGTCCCCCCGATCACCGTTCCCGCCGAGGTCGACCGCCTCCGCGAGCGGTTGTCCGAGGTGGCGCAGGGCCGGGCGTTCCTGCTCCAGGGCGGGGACTGCGCGGAGACCTTCGTCGACAACACCGAACCCCACATCAGGGCGAACATGCGCGCCCTGCTGCAGATGTCGGTCGTGCTGACCTACGGCGCGAGCATGCCGGTGGTGAAGGTCGGCAGGATCGCGGGCCAGTACGCCAAGCCGCGCTCCTCGGCCACCGACTCCCTCGGCCTGCCGTCCTACCGCGGCGACATGATCAACTCGATCGTGGCCAGCCCGGAGGCCAGGGTCAACGACCCCTCGCGGATGGTCCGCGCCTACGCCAACGCCAGCGCCGCGATGAACCTCCTGCGCGCGCTGACCAGCTCCGGCGTCGCCGACCTGCGCCGCGTGCACGACTGGAACAAGGACTTCGTCCGCACCTCGCCCGCCGGCGAGCGCTACGAGGCCCTGGCCACCGAGATCGACCGCGGCATGCGCTTCATGTCCGCGTGCGGGGTCGACGCCTACCCGCTGCACACCGTGGAGATCTACGCCAGCCACGAGGCGCTGGTGCTGGACTACGAGCGGGCCATGCTGCGGCTGGAGAACTCCGGCGCGGAGTCCAAGCTCTACAACCTCTCCGCGCACTTCCTGTGGATCGGTGAGCGCACGCGCCAGCTCGACGGCGCGCACATCGCCTTCGCCGAGCTGCTGGCCAACCCGATCGGCCTGAAGATCGGCCCGACCACCACGCCCGAGCAGGCCGTGGAGTACGTCGAGCGGCTCGACCCGCGCAACGAGCCCGGCAGGCTGACGCTGATCAGCCGGATGGGCAACGGCAAGGTCCGCGACGTGCTGCCCGCGATCATCGAGAAGGTCACCGCCTCCGGCCACCAGGTCATCTGGCAGTGCGACCCGATGCACGGCAACACCCACGAGGCCAGCACCGGCTACAAGACCCGGCACTTCGACCGGATCGTGGACGAGGTGCAGGGCTTCTTCGAGGTGCACCGCGCGCTGGGCACCCACCCCGGCGGCATCCACATCGAGCTGACCGGGGAGGACGTCACCGAGTGCCTCGGCGGCGCCCAGGAGATCTCCGACGTCGACCTCGCAGGCCGCTACGAGACGGCCTGCGACCCGAGGCTGAACACCCAGCAGTCGCTGGAGCTGGCCTTCCTGGTCGCGGAGATGCTCCGCTCCTGACCCACCTCGTCGAAAGGCCCGGACACCTCCACAGTGGAGGTGTCCGGGCCTTTCGCACACCCAGCTCCCAGCTCGTTTACGTACCCAATGTGGCATTTGTTTCGTCTGGCGCAACCAATGCCACATTGGGTACGTCAGTCCACGCTGAAGAGGTTGAGGGGATGCGTGCCGGTGGTGCGTGGGGGCGTCCACGGGGGACAGACGTGGCGCGGCCCTCGCCCGGGTGACTAGGGCCTGTCCTGTACGTCACCGGGTTCGGCGGTCTTCAAGACCACCCAACCCCCGCCCCGGCCGTCTTCAACGACGGCAAACCTCGCGAGGCTGCTGGGGTTGCGGTGGTCAACGATGATCAACAGGGGGGTTGGGGGGTCTTGAAGACACCCCAACCCCAGCGACGCCCGTGACCGGAATCCCCAGCTCAACCACTTACCGGGCGTTAGAAGAGGCAGGTCAGGACGACCTTGGTGCCGGGCTTGACCCTGGTGCCGGGCGCCGCCGACTGCGAGACGACGGTGGCGTCGTCGCGGCCGCCGCCGGGGAGCACGTGCCGGACCTCGACGTCCAAGCCCTTCTCCCGCAAGGTCTTCGCGGCGTCGCTGGCCTTCTGGTTGGTCACGTTGGGCACAGTGATGGCGTTGGACAGCAACACCTTCACCCGCCTGGAGGACTTCGAGTCCAGCTTCGTCCCCGCGGGCGGATCGGTCCGCGCCACGCGTCCTGCCTCGTAGTCGGCGCTGAAGTCCTGGCCGCCGTCCTCGGGCTCGAAACCGAGCCTGCGCAGCTCCGCGTAGGCGGTCTCCTTCGTCATCCCCGCGACCGCGGGCACGGCGACGGGCGGCTTGCCCTTGGACAGCGCGATGGTGACCGGTGAGCCGACCTTCAGCTTCACGCCCGGGTCCGGGACGAGCCTGAGGACGAAGCCCTCCGGCACCTCGACGCTGTAGTCGTTGACGGAGGCGTTCTGCGCGGGCTGGAGCTTCGCCTCGCGGATCGCCTGCTCGGCGTCGGTGAGGCTCGCGCCCGCGACCACGCGGGGCACCTCGGGCAGCCCGCTGGAGACGATGACCGTGACCTCGTTGCCCCGCAACATCTTCGAGCCGCTCTGCGGGTCTGAGCGGATCACCTCGTCGATCGGAACCTCGTCGTGCGGCTCGTGCACGACCTTGGCGACCAGGTCCGCGGTGCGCAGCCGCTCCTGCGCCTTGACCAGGGTCTGCCCGGCGAGCACCGGCACGTCGGTGAAGCGCCCCGACGCCAGCCACCACGCCGTCCCGCCGACCCCGGCCACGAGCACCATGATCACGATCGACCAGATCAGCGCGAGCCGCTTGCCGCGCGCCCGTTCGCGTTGGCGCTTGCTGGGCTGCTGCTGCTGCGCGGGCTCGGGCTCCGCCTCGGCCGGTGGTGGGTGCTGGGGCATCGCGGGCAGGTCGGAGCGGTTCATCGTCCGCGTGCCCATCGGCCCCGCGCTGGCGGGCTGCTGGCGAGGCTTCACCACCGTCGGACCGTCCGTGTAGTCCGTGATCGCGGTGATCTGCTCCGTCGGCGGATCGTCGTCGCGCGCGGGCTTGTAGGACGGCAGCTTGGCCGCGACCTTGCTCGGCGGGACGGGGACCGGCACCGGGTGGAGCCCGAGCGCGGAGCGGACCCGGCGCAGCTCGTTGAGGAACGCCGTGGCGTCGGAGGGCCGCACGGACGGGTCGCGCCGGGTGGCCCGCACGACCAGTTCGTCGAGCTCGGCGGGAATGCCCTGGCGCAGCGTGCTCGGCGCGGGCACGTCGTTGTTCACGTGCCGATAAGCCACGGAGAGCGCTGTGTCGCCGGTGTAGGGCGGCGTGCCGGTCAGCATCTCGAAGAGCACCAGACCGGCCGAGTACACGTCGCTGCGCGCGTCGGCGGCGCCGGTGGCGACCTGCTCCGGCGCGAGGTAGGCGACCGTGCCGAGGATGACGCTGTCGCTGGTGGTCCCCGCGCCCGCGATCGCCTTCACCAGGCCGAAGTCGCCCACCTTGACGGTGCCGCCGCGACCGATGAGGACGTTCTCCGGCTTGATGTCGCGGTGCACCAGCGCGGCCTCGTGCGCGGCGGCGAGCGCGGCCAGGATCGGCTCCAGCACGCTCAGCGCCAGCGGGATCGGCAGCTCGCCCCGCTCGTGCAGCACGTCGCGCAGCGTCCCGCCCTCGATGTACTCCATGACGAGGTAGGCGATCTCGCCGTCCTCGCGGTGGTCGACACCCTGGTCGTAGACGCCCACGACGCTCGGGTGGTGCAGCCGCGCGGCCGTGCGCGCCTCGCGCTCCAGCCGGTCGAGGAAGGACCGGTCCCCGGACAGCCGGGAGTCCATCACCTTGATCGCCACGGGCCGTTCGAGACGGGTGTCCAGGCCCAGGTAGACCGAGGACATGCCTCCGCGCGCGATCATGGTGTCGATGCGGTAGCGCCGCTCCAGCAGCGTCCCACTCAGTTCGGCACCCCTCGATTCCACAACGCCTGATGTTAAGCGGTCGGTGTGACACACCCGCGCGACGGCATGCACTTGCGCGTTGTGGCAGGCTGGACCGCTGTGAGTCAGATCCCTACCTCCCCGGACGTGCTCGACGCCGAGGTGGAGGTCCTCCCGCTGCCAGACGTCGCGGAACGGCTCGGCCTGCTGGTGACGCGAGTGCACCAGATGCTTCGAGACGGCCAGTTGCTCGCGGTGCGCCGCAACGGAGTCCGAGCTGTTCCCGCCGCCTTTCTCACCGAGACGGGCGTGGTCAAGCACCTCTCCGGCACCGTGACCGTGCTCCGAGACGCCGGATACGACACCGAGGAGATCCTGCGGTGGCTGTTCACCGCGGACGACACCCTCCCCGGAACGCCGATCGACGCGCTGCGCGGCGACCGCGGCCGTGAGGTGAAGCGCCGAGCGCAGGCCCTCGCCTTCTAGTCCTTCTTCCCACCACACCAACGACAAACGGCGCTGCCCCGTACGCGAGGGGCAGCGCCGTTCGGCCGTTGGCGTGGTGCGCGTTAGAGGTGCGCGCCCTTGCTCCGCCTGGAGAACTTCAGCGGGTCCGGCCGCACCAGCGAGGTGGCGGCCAGCCACGCCAGCAGCACCAGGACGGCGACGTGCAGGTAGTTGTTGCTCGCCGCGTCACCGTCGGGGTAGCTGATCGCGATCTGGAAGGCCGAGCCGAAGACGATCACCGTCGAGGCCCACTCCGACAGCGGCAGCGCGGCGGCCAGCGCCAGCGCCAGCGTGAAGTACCAGGGGAAGGTGGTCTGCAACAGCACCGACATCCCCAGCATCACCAGCGCGGCCCGCCGGAGGACGTTGGCCTCCTCGCCGTCCCGGGACTTCCACCACTGCCGCAGCGCGATGTAGCCGAGCAGCGCCATGCCCAGGGTGCGCGCGGTGTTGTAGTAGAGGCTGTGGCTGGGGCTGTAGAACCAGCTCGCGATGCCGTGCGCCAGCTGACCCGCGCCGGTCGGCAGCGAGGTCCAGTTGATCACCACGGAGTTCGCCGAGAGCGCCGGGATCCAGCCGAGGCTGACGTTGGCGACCAGCTGGCAGGCGGCGAAGGCGGCGAAGAACACCGCGGCCCCGGTCCCCGCGGCCCTGGTGAAGCGCGCCAGGTCGGTGCCCCTGAGGTGCCGCGCCCAGATCCAGACCAGGAACGGCAGCACGACGACGGCCTGGATCTTGATCGCGGCGCCGAGGGTGACCAGGACGATGCCCAGCACGTGCTGTCGGCGCATCACCATCAGCGTGCCGACGGCGAGCAGGCCGACCATCATCAGGTCGTTGTGCGGCCCGCCGACCAGGTGCACCACCACGAGCGGGTTGGCGACGCCGATCCACAGCGCCACCGACGGGTTGCCGCCGACGCGCTCGGCCAGCCTCGGCAGCGCCCAGCACAGCATCAGCAGGCCACCGATGAGCGCGACGCGCATCAGCAGCACGCCCGCGATCATGTTGTGCCCGCTGATCGCCACGACGCCCTTGGCGATCAGGATGAACAGCGGCCCGTACGGGGCCGGGGTGGTCTGCCAGATCCACGCCACGTTCTCCGCGATCGGGCCGTCCACCGCGGCCGGGCCGAGCGCGTAGGTGTCCAGTCCCTCCAGCGGCAGCAGGCCCTGGCCGAGGTAGCTGTAGACGTCCCTGGTGAACAGCGGCGGGCCCAGCATGACCGGCACGCACCACGCGCCGATGGCCAGCAGCACGCCCTTGCGGCCGACGCGGCCCGCGCGCACGTGCCTGCCCAGTCGCACCCAGGCCCAGACCAGCAGGCCCACGCCCAGGTAGACCACGAGCTCGGCCAGGTTCTTGCCGTGCCCGAAGCGGACCCAGGTCAGTGGGGTCCCGGACAGGATGGGGTCCCTGACCAGGATGCCGCCCGCCCCGAGTGCCCCCAGCGCCGCGAGACAGGCGCCGATGACACCGAGCAGGATGGTGCGGCTGGGGATCCCGGTGGCCGTTGCCGTCCGGGAGGTCCCCGAGGTCCCGGTGCCGGAGTCGGCGACCTGGCCCGGGTGCGCGCGCTCGACTGGCCGCTCGGCGACCCGGGTGCGCCCCCCGGGTTCGCTCGAGTCCGGCTCGTCGCCGGGACCCGTGATGGGCGGAGAGGACATGGTGGACATCGCTGGCCATGGTCCCATAGCCCCAGGGAGCGCTTGTACGCAACGCCTCGCCCGACGGCTGCGGCGACCGTCAGTAGCTGCGGTGGGTGACTTCCTGGGCGAGTTCACGCAGTCGGGTGACGGCCGCGGGCGTGATCGTCACCGATTCGAGGGCGGCGAGCCCGGAACCGGTCAGCCGGTTGATCCGCTCCTCCACGGCGCGCACCGCGCCCAGCCTGATCAGCGTGGCCCGCACCCGCTCCAGCAGCCCGCCGTCCAGCTCGGGGACGCCCAGCGCGCTCTCGATCAGCTCCGCCGACGCCGTCTCGCCCGCCTTGCGCGCCAGCTCCAGCCCGTGCGCCACCAGCGGCGTCCGCTTGCCCTCGCGCAGGTCGTCACCGGCGGGCTTGCCGGTGACCGCCGGGTCGCCGAACACCCCGAGCAGGTCATCGCGCAGCTGGAAGGCGATGCCGATGTCCGCGCCGTAGCGCCGCAGCGCCGCGATCAGCTCCGGGTCCGCCCCGGCGATCGACGCGCCGAAGTGCAGCGGCCGGTCCACGGTGTAGGCGGCGGTCTTGTAGCGGCTGACCTGCTCCGCGCTGTGCAGGTCGGTGGCGGCCCGCGCCTGCGCGAGCACGTCAAGGTACTGCCCGGCCAGGACCTCCGTGCGCATGCCGCGCCAGGCCTCGTTCGTCCGCGCGAGCGCCTCGAGGCTCAGCCCCGACGAGCGCACCATGTCATCGGCCCAGACCAGCGCCAGGTCGCCGAGCAGCAGCGCCGCCGACAGCCCGAACCGCTCCGCGCCGCCCGACCAGCCCAGCTCGCGGTGCTTGGCGGCGAAGGCCACGTGCACCGTCGGCTGACCCCTGCGCATGTCCGAGTCGTCCATCAGGTCGTCCTGCACCAGCGCGCACGCCTGGATCAGCTCCAGCGAGCTGACCGCGCGCAGCACCGGCACCACCGCGTCCAGGTCCTCCGGGTCGCCGCCCGCCGCCCGCCAGCCCCACCAGGCGAAGGTGGGCCGGATGCGCTTGCCCCCGGAGATCACGAAGTCGGAGAGCGCGCCCACCGCGCTGGCGAAGGCCTCGTCGATGTCGGCCGCCGTGCTCCGCTGCTGCCCCAGGAACACGCGGAGCTCGTGCTCCACGTGCGCGGTGAGGGTGGCGTCCACGTCAGAGTGCCGATCTACCTGCTGTTCGAGCACGGAGACATCCTCTGCCTAGTGGTGGGGGGCGGCCAAGTCGGGGTGTGCCTGCCTGCTCCGGTGAACGGAAGACGCACGAGACACAAGAGAGGTCCCCCGATATCGCCCACCTCACGCCAGGCGTCTCCCGTTCGCCCGTCAAGGGTGCTTTGTACCTTCTTCCAGTTAGTGGAACTCCATGTCCGGCCAGCGGACACCCCGAGTAACCTTGACCCATGACGGCGGTGGTTGACCGGCTCCGCGTGAGCAGTGACAGTGATCGCCCGGTGTTCTCGGTGGAGTTCTTCCCGCCGAAGGACGCCGAGGCCGAGCGCCAGCTCTGGCGCGCCATCAGGGAGCTGGAACCGCTCGACCCCGCCTTCGTGTCGGTGACCTACGGCGCGGGCGGCTCCAGCCGCGACCGCACGATCCGGGTCACCGGGCGCATCGCGCAGGAGACCACGCTGACCCCGGTCGCGCACCTGACCGCGGTCAACCACTCGGTCGCCGAACTGCGCAACGTCATCGGCTCCTACGCCTCGGTCGGCGTGCGCAACATCCTCGCGCTGCGCGGCGACCCGCCCGGCGACCCCAACGGCGAGTGGGTCAAGCACCCGCAGGGCCTGACCTACGCGGAGGAGCTGGTCCAGCTCATCCGCGGCCTCGGTGACTTCTGCGTGGGCGTCGCCGCCTACCCGTTCGGCCACCCGCGCTCCGCAGACCTGGACTCCGACGCCGAGTTCTTCGTGCGCAAGCTGCGCGCGGGCTCGCACTACGCGGTGTCGCAGATGTTCTTCCGCGTCGAGGACTTCCTGCGGCTGCGCGACCGCATCGCCGCGCGCGGGATCGACCTGGACGAGGTGCCGCTGCTGCCCGGGCTGATGCCGATCCGCTCGGTCAAGGGCATCCAGAAGATGGCCGAGATGGCCAACACGGAGATCCCGCCGGAGGTCATCGCCAGGGTCGAGCCGCACGCGGGCGACCTGGAAGCCGTGCGCGCGGTCGGCGTCGACATCGCCACCGAGCTGGCGCAGCGGCTGCTCGACGAGGGACTGAAGCAGCTGCACTTCTACACGATGAACCGGTCCAACTCGACCGTGCAGGTGCTCGACCGGCTCGGCCTGCTTCCCGCCCGCGCGCGGAGCTAGCTAGGCCGGCGACAGCCGCAGCTCGCGGCGGTGGACGGTGTAGGCCATGGCCATCACGATCACCGCCGCGAGGCCCGTCGCCCCGCCCACGATCAGCGCCCAGCGCACCCACGCCTCCGAGGTGGCGTCGGCGTAGCGGGCCAGCGCGTTCAGCTCGGTGACCTGCCCCGGTTTCGGCGACCAGGTGACCTCGTTGCCGCGCGCGCGGCCGTTGCCGCTGTTCACCTTGCCGGGGAAGTTGACCTTGATCTGCACGTCCGTGCGGTCGGGGCTGAGCTGCGTCAGGTCCACCGAGCCGGAGAGCGTCACGATCCCGCCCGAGCGGCGCAGGCTGAACTGGTACTTCCCGCTGTCGCCGGTGGCGGTCGCCGACAGCAGCCGCAGCTCTTCGAAGGTCAGCCCGGTGAAGGTCAGCTGCGAGCCGGTGAAACCGTCCGCCGCCGTCGCCTTCGTGACCCGCGCCCGCCCGGTGAGCCCGGCGGGCACCACCAGCTGCGGCCCGGCGTCGCCCTCCCGCTGCGGCGCCGCGAGCACCTGGAGGTCGCCGGTGACCCGGTCGTCCTCGGAGACCGCGAGCGTCATCCGCGCCCGCACGCAACCGCTGAGCAGCAGCACCCCGAGCAGCGCCAGCACGAGGACGGCACGACGGCGGACGCGGGACGGCACCCGGCTCATCGTGCCAGCGCCGCAGGCCGCACAACACCCTCATCGAGGACTCTTGACCACACCGCCGCCCGAGCCGCCGCCCAGGGTTCGCGCATCTTCAAGACCCCCCAACCCCGGTCGCACGGGTCGCTATCCGCCGCAAACCTCAGCGCGCTGGGGGTTTGCTGGTCTTGAAGACCGCCGAACCCCGGTCACTGCGGTCGTTAACCGCCGCGAACCCCAGCGCGCGGGGGGTTTGCTGGTCTTGAAGACCGCCGAACCCCGGTCACTGCGGTCGCTATCCGCCGCAAACCTCAGCGCGCGGGGGGTTTGCTGGTCTTGAAGACCGCCGAACCCCGGTCACTGCGGTCGCTATCCGCCGCGAACCCCAGTACGCGGGGGGTTTGCCGGTCTTCAAGACCGCCCAACCCCGGTCGCCACGGTCGTCAACCGCCGCGAACGCCGCCTTTGGTGCGTTGAGCGTCCTGAATGACTCATTCAGGACGCTCAACTCCCTGAATGAGTCATTCAGGGAGCAAACCCGCCGTGCACGCGGGGGTTCGCGGGTCTTGAAGACTGTGAAACCCACGCCCGCCAGGACGCTCTCGCGGCGCGGTCCGAGGGCGCGGAGGTCGGGTAGCGTGCCGGTCATGCCAGCCAGCGTGATCAACCAGATCAGCGACGACTTCGTCGGTGACTACGCCGCGCTCGACCCCATCGCGGCGACCTACCTCGGGGTGACCGGGCACGACCAGGATCTCACCGACTACTCCCCGGACGGCCACGCCGCGCGCGCCGAGCTGGCCGCGCGGGCGCTGCGCGAGCTCGACGCCGCCGAACCCGCCTCGGACGCCGAGCGGCTGGCGAAGGCCGTCTTCCAGGAGCGCGTCGGGCTGGACGTGGAGCGGCACGAGGCCGGGCTGGACACGTCCTCGCTGAACGTCATCGACAGCCCGCCGCAGGGCCTGCGCCAGGTGTTCGACCTGATGCCGACCGAGACGGCCGAGGACTGGGCGGTGATCGCCTCCAGGCTGGCCAAGACCCCGGACGCGCTCGCGGGCGTGCGCGCCTCTCTGCTGCACTCGGCCAACAAGGGATCCGCCAACAAGGGTGACGTCTCGGCGATCCGCCAGGTCTCCGGCGTCGCCGAGCAGTGCGAGACCTGGGCGGGCCGCCGCGGTGGAACCTCCTTCTTCGCCAACATGATCGCGGCTGCTGACAAGGTGGACGGGGTCAGCGACGGGCTGCGCTCGGACCTGCGCGCCGCCGCCGAAGCCGCCTCCGCCGCGTACGGGGACTTCGCCCGCTTCCTCCGCGAGGACCTCGCGCCGCGGGCTCCGGAGCGCGACGCGGTCGGCGAGCAGCGCTACCGCCTCGAATCGCGCTACTACACCGGCGCGAAGCTGGACCTGCGCGAGGCCTACGAGTGGGGCTGGGCGGAGTTCTCCCGCATCGAGGCCGAGATGAAGCAGGTCGCCAACCGCATCCGACCGGGCGCCACGCTCGCCGAGACCGCCGCCGCGCTCGACGCCGACCCGCGCTACCGCGTGCACGGCCAGGACGCGCTCGCCGCGTGGATGCAGAAGCTCTCCGACACCGCGCTCGTCGAGCTGCGCGACACGCACTTCGACATCCCCGAGCCGCTGATGCGCCTGGAGTGCAAGATCGCTCCGCCCGGCGGTGGCGTGGGCGCCTACTACACGGGCCCGACCGACGACTTCAGCCGTCCTGGCCGCATGTGGTGGTCGGTGCCCGCCGACCGCGAGGAGTTCTCGACCTGGCGCGAGGTCACCACCGTCTACCACGAGGGCGTCCCCGGCCATCACCTCCAGATCGCCACGGCGGTCCACCAGGCGGCCGAGCTGAACCGCTTCCAGCGCCTCATGTGCTGGGTGTCGGGCTACGGCGAGGGCTGGGCGCTGTACTCGGAGCGGCTCATGCGCGAGCTGGGCTACCTCGACGACGACGGCGACCTGCTGGGCATGCTGGACGCGCACCTGTTCCGCGCGGCGCGCGTGGTGGTGGACATCGGCATGCACCTGGAGCTGGAGATCCCGAAGGGCACCGGTTTCCACGAGGGCGAGCGCTGGAGCCCCGACCTGGGCCTGGAGTTCATGCTCACCCGCACGATCTCCGACCCCACGCACGTGCGCGACGAGATCGACCGCTACCTGGGCTGGCCGGGGCAGGCGCCGTCCTACAAGCTCGGCGAGCGGCTGTGGCTGGCCGCGCGCGAGGAGGCCAAGGCCGTCCAAGGTGCCGCGTTCGACCAGAAGTCCTTCCACACCAAGGCTTTGCGCGCTGGTGCGATGGGGCTGGACCTGCTCCGCGAGCAGATGATCGGCTGAGCGCGACTTTCGGCGGTGTCGGACGCACCCTCCTTGATGTGAGATTGATTCATATCGAGGAGGGTGTATGTCCGCAGTGCTGCGCGTGGCCCTGGCCGCCGTCCTGACCGTGCTCCCCGCCCCGGCCCAGGCGGAGAAGACGCTCGCCGACACGACCTACCTGACCACGCACAACGCGCACGTCAGCACGGGCGACGCGAAGTGGTGGCCGCCGAACCAGGGGCAGAGCCTGCGCAAGCAGCTCACCGACGGCGTGCGCGGGCTGATGCTCGACCTGCACATGTACGGCGACGAAGTGCACCTGTGCCACAACGACGGCCGCGAATGCGGTCCCGTGCCGGGGCTGCACCACGGAACGCCGAGGCAGACCTTCGCCGGATCGCTGCGGACGATCGTCGACTTCCTCAACGAGAACCGCGGCGAGATCGTCACGCTGCTGCTGGAGGACTACGCGGACGCGCCCGCGCTCAGCCGCGCGCTCAACGGTGTTCCCGGGCTCAACGATCTGATTTTCCGGCCTGACGAGTGGAAGGTGCGCGAGCAGGGCTGGCCGAAGCTGAGCGACATGGTGGCGCAGAACAAACGCCTGCTCATGCTGTCCAGCGCCTCCGGTCGCGAATCGATGGGTGTCTTCCACGGCAAGGACTACACCGTCGAGAACTACTGGAGCCTCGGCCCGCTCGGCGACAAGCTCGACTGCGTCAGCCGGTGGTCGGACGTGCCGTTGAACAAGCAGGAGCCGAACTTCAAGCGGCTGTTCGTGATGAACCACTTCCGCGACGTGCCCGCGGATTTCGCGGCGCGCTCGGACAACGGCGAGAAACTGGCGAAGCGCGTGCGGGACACGTGCACCCCGGCAGCCGGGCGCAAGCCGAACTTCGTCTCGGTGGACTTCTACGAGCAACCCACGTCGGGAACGCGCCCGGCGAGCGTGGTCGCCGACCTCAACCGCTGACAGCGTTCTCCGCGTGCTCCTCGATCGGCAGCACGCGGCCCAGCACCGCGAACGGGCGCGGGTCGCCGGTGAACTGGTAGTGCCGCAGCACGTCCTGGAAACCCAGGCGCCGGTAGAGCTTCCACGCGCGCGTGGGGCCTTCCGGCGTGGACAGCAGCACGCGCTCGGAGTCGACCATGCCCGCCAGCCGCCGCAGCAACCCCTCGCCGAGGCCGCGCCCCTGCGCGTCCGGCCGCACGTGCAGCTCGGTCAGCTCGAAGTAGTCCCGCATCCATTCGTCCACAAAGGACTGATTGGAGTTCGTCCGCGCGTTCAGGCCCCGGCGCACCTGCTCGTGCCACCACTGGCCGACCGCGCCCCGGTAGCCGTAGGAGATCCCGGCGAGCGCCTCGTTCTCGTCCAGCGCGACCACGCAGCGCCAACCGTCGCGCATCATGTGCGCCAACCACATCGGGGCCCGCTGGCGCACGGTGTTGGGCGGGTAGTCCATCGCGGCGACGTAGAGCTCCAGCGCCTCGTCGAGCCGGGGCCGCAGGTCGGCGGCGGAGAACTCGATCAGCCGCAGCTGTTCCGGGCGGGGCGCCGCGGTCACCGGGTCACCTCCGCGGGGGTGCCGCCGGTGAGGGCGACGAGGTCGGTGAAGGTGGTGGGGAAGACCGCCTTCGGGTGACCGGCGGCCGCCCAGATCTCCGGGTGCGCGGCCAGCGAGCTGTCGACGAACGTGCGGATCGGGGCGGGGTGGCCCACCGGTGCCACGCCGCCGATGGCCTGGCCGGTGTGCTCGCGGACGAAGTCCGGTGTCGCCCTGCCCACCTCCGCGACCCCGGCCAGTTCGGCCAGCAGCGCGGTGTCGGCCCGGTGCGCGCCGGAGGTGAGCACCAGCAACGGCGCCCCGTCCGCGACGAAGACCAGGCTGTTCGCGATCGCGCCGACCTCGACGCCGAGCGCGTCGGCCGCCTGCGCGGCGGTGCGGACGGCGTCGGTCAGCACGCGGACCCCGGTCGCCGCGGAGTCGAGTCCGGCCTCGGCCAGCGCGGTGGTGACTTTGTGGATGCCCGGGTGGTCCTGTGCGCTCACCGGCTCATCAGACCATGCCCCGGGCGGTCGAGCCCGTCCCGCCCCCTGATCCGCGCGTTCCGTTCGTTTTGCGGTGACGCGAAAGCGGCTCGCGTTGATTTGTGCGGATTCTTCACGTGAATACGCTGAATCGCGGTCGGGGGACCACCGTGAAAGGCATTCCATGTCTCGTGTCATCACCGCGCTCGGCCTCGCGCTGCTCAGCGTCATCGCGCTCAGCTCGCCCGCCTCCGCCGGACCGCGCAAGTTCTCCTGCACGCCGCAGATG
This sequence comes from Allokutzneria multivorans, assembly GCF_039537405.1. Classification (NCBI taxonomy): domain Bacteria; kingdom Bacillati; phylum Actinomycetota; class Actinomycetes; order Pseudonocardiales; family Pseudonocardiaceae; genus Allokutzneria; species Allokutzneria multivorans. The sequence continues at coordinate 104,756 of NZ_BAABAL010000009.1, forward strand.
CTTGCGAAGGAATGCGGGAAGCCGTTCCAGGTGCCGTCCGGCAAGTCCGTTTCGGTCAAATACACGTCGAGCGGATATCCGGCGAGCCTCAGGGCGTACAACGCCGACGGCCACCACCTGCTCGCCGTCAAGGACCCGGCTCTCTTCGCCGAGTTCCTGCTCTGGCACAACGACACCAACCGGACGATCACCGTGCAGATCGAGGCCCTGTACCTCGGCGGTCGCCGCCAGGGTTTCGTGAGCGGGACCTACTGGGTCCGATAGGGCCGGGCGGTGCCGGGTGCCGGGGGCCCACCGCCGCACCGGTGGTGGGCCCTTGGCATTCCCCCGGCAGGGTCGCGCCGCAGGTCGCTTGAGACTGTCAGACCCCCCGGGTATCGTTGGTCTTGTTCGAACGAGTGTTCGAGGCAGTAGGAGTGACCTGCTGGAGGAGTGACCTGCTGGTTGACCCGACGGGGTGCCAGCACCCTGGCTCCGCCGGTTCTCGAGCACCCGTCCGAACACGCCGGGCGGCGGAGTGGGGGAAGCACCCCGCCGCCCGGCACCGCCGGCTTCCCCTCGGCACACCGTCGTTCCCTGACGTCCCCAGGAGGCCGAGATGTCCGTTCCTCTGCACTTCCCGGTCCCTTCCCCCCGCCATCCCGACGACGCGCGCACCGCCGCCATCCCGGCCCCGCGCAACCCCCAGGCCGTCTCGCTGCTGGCGCACGCGGTGCGCACGTTGCGCGAGGCAGAGGGCTCCACCACGCCCGCGGACCGCTACTCGACGGCCTACCTCGCCGCGATCCGCGGGTCGGCCGCCGTGCTCGCCATGCGCGGGCGTCCGCACCGCGCGCGGGCCCGCCCGGCCAGCGTGTGGGAGCTGCTCGTCCGCAACGCGCCAGAGCTGCGTGAATGGGCGGCGTTCTTCGCTGCGGGCTCCTCGCGCCGCGCCGCGGTGCAGGCGGGCGCCAGCAGGCTGGTCGACGCCGCGACCGCCGACGACCTCGTCCGGCGCACGGGGGAGTTCCTCCAGCTGGTGCGGCGGATCGTGCACGGGGCGGGGCGGTGAGCGGGGCGGCTCTCATCGATCACGGCCGCCTGCTCGACGTCCTGGTGACCGAGGGCGAGACGCTCGCCCACTCCGCACCTCCCGACGCGATGGACCTGCCGATCCCGGGGCGCCCCGGGATCACGGTCGGCACCGTGCTGCGCCAAGCCGGTGACGGCTACCGCGGCGCGCTCGCCTGGATGCGCGACCGCGGCGTTCCCGCGTGGCCGGTGCCCGAGCAGCGCGCGTCCGACCCCCGAGCCCAGCCGGGGGTGGCTGATCTGCGCTCGGGGCTCGTCGACCTCGTCGTGAAGCTCGGCGAGCACGAGCCGGACGAGCCCTGCCCCACGTGGTGGCCGCAGGACCAGACCTACGGTTTCTGGCGGCGGCGGATGGCGCACGAGAGCACCGTGCACCGCATCGACGTGCAGGCCGCGCTCGGCGGGCACGTGCTCGACGTGCCCGAGGACGTGGCGCTGGACGGCGTCGACGAGGTACTGCTGCTGTGGCTCGGGCATCGCCTGCGCACCAGGGGCATCACCGGCCCGCACCGCTGCTCGCTCGGCATTCGCGCCGCTGAGCACGCGTGGTACGTCCGCGTGGAGCCCGAGGGCATCTCGGTGTTCCGCGCCGCGCCCACCGGCCTCACCAACGTGGACGCCGTGATCACCGGAGCGCCGTCGGCCGTGTACCGCTGGCTGTGGGGCCGCGCGCCCGACCACACCGTCCGCCTCATCGGTGACCGCCACGCCACCGCGCAGCTCTGGGCACTGCTCCGCCTGGCGACCGCGTAGGGCCTGTCCTGCAAGGGGTTGCGCTGTGCATCCCGGTCACGGTGTCGCTGGGGTTGGGGTGTCTTCAAGACCACCAAACCCCGCTGCTGATCATCGTTAACCGCCGCAAACCCTGCGGCCTTGCGGGGTTTGCTGTCGTTGGAGACGGTGGGGGTGGGGGTTGGGTGGTCTTGAAGACCGGCGAACCCATGACTTGCGGGGTTCGCTGGGCCACGAGGTGAAGGAGGGGCCATGTCGTCGTCGGTCGGCCAACTGCGCGAGGGGCTGGCGGGGTTGTCGCGGTACCCGTTGCTGTTCGGGCCGTCGCCCGTGCACGAGCTGGAGCGGCTCGGCGCCCACCTCGGCGGCGCGCGGATCTGGGCGAAGCGGGAGGACTGCAACTCCGGCTTGGCCTACGGCGGCAACAAGACCCGCAAGCTGGAGTACCTGCTCGCCGACGCGCTCACCGAGGGCTGCGACACGCTCGTCTCCATCGGCGGAGTGCAGTCCAACCACACCCGCCAGGTCGCCGCCGCTGCCGCCCGCGCCGGGCTGCACTGCGTGCTGGTGCAGGAGAGCTGGGTGGAGTGGCCCGACTCCGTCTACGACCGCGTCGGCAACATCCTGCTGAGCAGGCTCATGGGCGCCGACGTCCGCCTGGTGCAGGCGGAGTTCACCATCGGCCTCCGGCCCAGCTGGGAGAACGCCCTCGCCGAGGTGCGCGAGGGCGGCGGCAAGCCCTACGCGATCCCGGCCGGCGCCTCCGACCACCGGCTCGGCGGCATGGGCTTCGCGGGCTGGGCCGCCGAGGTCGCCGAGCAGGAGCGCCAGCTCGGCGTCTTCTTCGACACCGTCGTCGTCTGCTCCGTCACCGGCTCCACCCAGGCGGGCATGATCGCCGGTTTCGCGGCGCTCGACGGCCCGCCCCGGCGCGTCATCGGCATCGACGCCTCCGCCGCGCCCGCCGCCACCGAGACCCAGATCGTCCGGATCGCCGAAGGCACCGCCGAACTGCTCGGCGTCACCGGCCTGCCGCCCGTCGAGCTGGACGACCGCTACCACGCGGGCACCTACGGCATCGCCGACGAGCGCACCCTCGCCGCCATGCGCGTCGCCGCCCGCCTCGAAGGCATGATCACCGACCCCGTGTACGAGGGGAAGTCCATGGCGGGCCTGATCGACCTCGTCAGCTCCGGCGAGATCCCCCAGGACTCCACCGTCCTCTACGCCCACCTCGGCGGCCAACCCGCCCTCAACGCCTACTCCGCCCTCTTCCCCTGAGCACCCCTTTTTTCGCGGGTTATTGGGCGCGGAGGCGGAGGCCCTTGGGGGTGGCGCGGAAACCGGCGTCGCGGAGGATGGCGGAGAGGTGCGAGCCGAGTGCCTGTTCGCCATCGGTGCGTTGCACGGCGAGCTGGCCGAGCCACCCGTCGTGGACGGCTCCGGCGAGGACGTCGGCGGCGGCGCGCAGTGCGGGTTCGTCCTCGGTGAAGGAGAGCAGCGAGCGGCCGCCGCGCTCCACGTAGAAGACGGGGCGGCCGTCGACGAGGACGGCGATCGCCCCTGCCTTGCGGGCGGGGCGGTGCTTGGTGTCGCCGAGGGCGGCGGGCCAGTCGAGCGCGGCGCCGTAGGGCTGGGCGGGGTCTGCGGCGGCGAGCACGACGGCGACGGGTTCGACGTCGCGCACGGAGCTGGAGTCCGAAGTGGACAGCGCGCGCAGGCGGTCGACGGCGCCGTGCGCGGCGAACTGGGCGGCGCCGAGCCCTTCGACGACGTAGCCGCGCACGACCTGGCCGGACTCCTCCATGGCGCGGAGCACCCGGTAGACGCCGCTGAACCCGCCGGTCACGCGCTCGGTGTCCAGGGCGCCCCTGGTCAGAACACCGTGGCGCTCAAGGAAAGCCTCCGCGCGAGCGTGGGCGCGTCGAGTCGGCGTGGTCTCGCGCTCCGGGGCCAGGGACCACCGCCCGGCAACAGTCGGCGGACCGGTGCGGCTGGGCATGGTCGGGCGAGGAGCACGCAGGCGGGCGTAGCGACCGCGCGGTGCCGCACGGCGTGGTTTGTGCGCGGCGCCCTTACCGGAGACCAGAGCGCGCAGCGGGGCGAGCGTGTCGTTGGTGACCTGCCCTGACCACACGAGGTCCCACAGCGCGGCGATCACCGCTGGATCATCGACGGGCTCGTCAGTGACACCGGACACGGCGCCGGACACGCGATCGGTCAGCTGGCGGAAGAACTGCGCCCCACCATCCAAAGTGGACAGAAGCGCGCGGTGCAGCGGGCCGTCGGGGACCTCCTCGTCCACCTCGGGCAGCAACAGGTCGGCCAGATCCGTTGGGGCGAGGGCGATCCAGCCGTCTCCGCCTGCCAAAGCACCGCAGCCGGTCCACGACACCTCACCGGTCGCGGTCAGCTCGTCGAGCAGTGCGGGCGAGTAGCCGGGCAGTCGCGCGGGCAGGATCAGCGACTCCACCGCGCTCGCCGGGAGCGGTGCGCCCGCGAGCTGCTCCACCACGGTCATCAGGTCATCGACGGTCGCAGCCGTCCGAGGCGCGAACTGGCCACCACGCCGCTTCCCGCCGATCCCGTGCCAGGACGGCAAGAACCGGCCCAGGGCGGCCTGCTCGACGGGCTCGACCTCAGCACGCAGCTTCGCCAACGACGCACGCCTGAGCCGCCGCAACACCTCGGCGTCGCAGAACTCCATGCCCGCGTCGTCCGCCGCCACCAACGGCCGAAGTTCGCCGCGCACGAGCCGCCCCGTGCCCGCGAGCCGCTCCAGCACACTGGTCACCACCGCGACGCCCAACCCGAACCGCTCAGCCGCCTGGGCAGCCGGGAACGGGCCGCGCGTGCGGGCGTAGCGGGCCAGCAGGTCGCCGAGCGGATCGGCGACGAGCTCGGTGAACGCCTCGGGCACGCCAACCGGCAGTGCGACGCCGAGCGCGTCCCGGACCCGCCCCGCGTCCTCGATCGCGATCCACCGCATCTGCCCGGCGATCCTGACCTGGATCACCCGGCGTTGGTTCTCCAGCTCCGTCAACCACTCCGGCTCGACACCGCGCTCCAGAGCCTCCTCAGAAGACAGCTCGCCCAGCGCGCGCAGCAGGTCGGCCGCATCCTCAAGAGTGCGGGCCCTGCGCTCCGGGCTCAGCCGCTGGAGCTGCGCCTCGACCTCGGCCAGAACCTCGGGGTCGAGCAGCTCGCGGATCGCCTCGGAGCCCAGCAACTCCGCCAGCAGCGCCGAATCCAGCGACAGCGCGGCGGCTCTCCGTTCCGCGAGCGGCGCATCGGTCTCGTAGAGGAACATCCCCACGTAGCCGAACAGCAGGCTGCGCGCGAACGGCGAAGCGGTCGGCGTCTCCACCTCCACGACCCGCACCTTGCGCGCGCGGACCTCCGCCATCAGCTCGCGCAGGCCGGGCAGGTCGTAGACGTCCTGGACGCACTCGCGCATCGCCTCAAGGACGACCGGGAACCGCTCGTACTTCGCGGCCACCGACAACAGCTGCGACGCGCGCTGGCGCTGCTGCCACAACGGCGAACGGCGACGGGGATCGCGCCGGGGCAACAACAACGACCGCGCGGCGCACTCGCGGAAGCGGGCGGCGAACAGCGCGGAGCCGCCGAGCTCGGCGACCACGATCTGCTCCACCTCCTCGGGGTTGACCAGCACGTCCTCGGCCGTGGGCAGGATGTCCGCGCCCGCGTCCTCGAAGCCGTCGTCCAACCCCACGGTCGGCAGCCGCAGCACGATCCCGTCGTCGGAGTGCGCCAGCTGCGGGTCCCACCCGTGCTTTTCCTTCAGGCGTGCGCCGATCGCCAGCGCCCACGGGGCGTTGACCCGCGCGCCGAACGGCGAGTGCACGACGAGCCGCCAGTCACCCAGCTCGTCGCGAAAGCGCTCGACCAGGATCGTCTTGTCGTTGGGCAGATGCCGGGTGGCCGCGCGCTGCTCCGCCAAGTACGCCAACAGGTTCTGCGTCGCCCACTCGTCGAGCCCGGCATCGGTGGCGCGCCGCACCGCCTCCGCGTTGTCCAAAGTGGACAGTTCGCGGACGAAAGCGCCGAGCGCGCGCCCCAGCTCCAGCGGGCGGCCTTGCGCATCGCCCTTCCAGAACGGCAGCCGTGCGGGCTGACCCGGCGCGGGGGTCACGATCACGCGATCGTGCGTGATGTCCTCGATCCGCCACGACGACGTGCCCAGCAGCACCACGTCGCCGACGCGCGATTCGTAGACCATCTCCTCGTCCAGCTCGCCGACGCGCGAGCCGCCCTTGCCGTCCGCGCCCGGCGTGCTGACGGTGAACAGGCCGCGATCGGGGATCGTGCCGCCGGAGGTCACCGCGAGCCGCTGTGCGCTCGGCCGCCCGTTGAGCACTCCGGTGACGCGGTCCCAGGTGATCCGCGCGCGCAGCTCGCCGAACTCCTCGCTCGGATAGCGCCCGGCGAGCATGTCGAGCACCGCGTGCAGCGCGGAGTCCGGCAACGACGCGAACGGCGCCGCGCCGCGCACCACGGCCGCCAGCTGGTCGACGGTCCACGGCTCCATCGCGGTCATCGCGACCACGTGCTGCGCCAGCACGTCGAGGGGGTTGCGGGGATAGCGCAGCGCCTCGATCGAGCCGGAGGCCATCCGCTCGGCCACCACCGCGCAGGACACCAGATCGCCACGGAACTTCGGGAACACCACGCCCTTCGACACCGCGCCGACCTGATGCCCCGCACGGCCGACGCGTTGCAGCCCGGAGGCCACAGTCGGTGGCGCCTCCACCTGGATCACTAGGTCCACCGCGCCCATGTCGATGCCCAGCTCCAACGAGGACGTCGCGACGACGCACGGCAGCACGCCCGCCTTCAGCTCCTCCTCGACCAGGGTGCGCTGTTCGCGGGCCATGGAACCGTGGTGCGCCTTGGCGATCACGACGCTCGCGCCGGTCGTGATGCCCGAGCCGCCCACGGCCTCGGCGGGGAAGCGCTCCAGCTCCGCCGGTTCGCTGGCCAGCTCGTTCAGGCGCGAGGTCAGCCGTTCCGCGAGCCGCCGAGAGTTGGCGAAGACGATCGTGGACCGGTGTTGCCGCACCAGGTCGAGGATGCGCTCCTCCACGGCCGGCCAGATCGAAGGCCGCCGCGCCGCGCCCGCGGCCGAGCCGGTGATCTCCTCTTCCTCGGAGAGCGGCTCCGCAGGTCTGTCCAAAGTGGACATGTCTTCGACGGGGACCTCTACGCGCACTTCGACGGTCTTGCGGTTCTCCGGCCGCACCACGCGCACGGGACGGCCACCCGAGAGGAAGGAGGTGATCTCCTCGATCGGCCGCACGGTCGCGGACAGCCCGATCCGCTGCGCCGGACGCTCCAGCAGCGCGTCCAGCCGCTCCAAGGACAGCGCCAGGTGCGCGCCGCGCTTGGTGCCGGCGACGGCGTGCACCTCGTCGACGATCACCGTGCGCACTCCGGCGAGCGACTCCCGCGCGGCCGAGGTCAGCAGCAGGAACAGCGACTCCGGCGTCGTCACCAGCACGTCCGGCGGTCGGCGGGCGAAGGACCTGCGCTCCTCCGCTGGCGTGTCGCCGGTGCGCATGCCCACGGTGATCCCCGGGTCCGGCAGGCCCAGCCGGTGCGATGCCTGCCTGATGCCGGTCAACGGCGCGCGGAGGTTGCGCTCCACGTCCACCGCGAGCGCCTTGAGCGGGGAGATGTAGAGGACGCGGCAGCGGTGCTTCGGCTCGGCGGGGGGCTCGGAGCGGGCGAGCTGGTCCAGCGCCCAGAGGAAGGCCGCCAACGTCTTGCCCGAGCCGGTCGGGGCGACGACCAGGGCGTGCTCGGAGTCCGCGACGGCGTTCCACGCGCCGACCTGGGCATCGGTCGGCGCGGCGAACGCGCCCCGGAACCACTCCCTGGTCGGCGCGGAGAACTTCTCCAGCACTTCGGACATGACCCCATCCTGAACCAGGGGTCTGACAGTCGCCGGGCTACGGCTTGCGATAGGTCAGCAGGTACCGCCAGAAAAGGTGCCGCCGCACCTGATGACCAGGCAGAACGCGTTCGGCGTCGGCGCGGATCTCCGCGTAGGTCAGCTCGGCGCCCTTGATCGGGGCGGAGACCCCGTCGTCCTTCTTGGACACGGCGTTGAGCACCAGGTTCACCGGCACGGCGGCCAAGCTGAGCGCGTGATCCGACGCGGTCTTCTCGCGGTAGAGGCCCAGAATCGCCAGAACGCCGCCTGGTCGCAGGGAGTCGCGAAGCCGCTCCAGCGCGTCAGGGAACGACGGCAGGTGGTGCACGGTCGCGATGCACGAGACGAAGTCGTAGCGCGTGGGCTCGACGTCCATGAGATCGCCGGGACGGAACTCGATGTTCGCCGCGCCCATGGACCGCGTGCGCGCCACGTCCACCATCCCGGCAGACGCGTCGATCGCGTCCACCCAACCGGCTCGACGAGCCAGACGCCTCGCGAACGTGCCAGTGCCGCAACCGACATCTAGTGCGTCAGCGCAATGCGAAGGCACGTGCTTCAGGAGTCTTCGGTGATAGAAGTCGTTGTGGTTGAAAGTCATCGCCTTAAAGGACGCCTTCACGTCCTACTTGGTTGTACTCCAACGCCACTGCAACTCACCGTCAACGACCGTGTCCGTTTGCGTGAGACCGGCCGCTGCGGCAACCGCGCCCGACGCGGCGTGCCCGGGGTGCACGTGAGCCACGATTTCGGTCACACCACTTGAACGCAGCCAGTCCGCCAACGCGCACGCAGACTCAGATGCGATGCCACGGCCCTGCCAAGGCGTACCGACGACCCACGCGATCTCCGCGCTGCCGTGAGCGACAGTGGCCTGCACGTAACCCGTGAGGCAGTTCTCCGCGCGCGATCTGATGACGAGGTTCACCCAGGTCACGGCCGGATCGGAGGAGCCGTCGACCTGCTTCGCGTAGCGCTTGCGCAACTGCTCGACAGTGGCAGGCGTGCCACCGGTGAACTCGTACAGCGCCGTGTCCGCCAAGACCTCCGCCATCTCCTCCGCGTGCTCTACGCAGAGCGGAACGAGGTCGAGGCGATCAGTGCGCAACGGGCCCATGTCGCCGACCGTAGCCGCCAATCTTGGCAACCCCGCCACATGGCCTAACCCCGACATGGCAGCATCACACCCCAGCGTCCAAACCGGACGCTGTGCGTCCCGTGGCGACAAGGGGAAAGCAGTGCGCGTCCTGTCGGTGGACCTGGGTACGTCCAACACCGTTGCCGTGTTGTCAGCACACGGCAGGCCACCGCGCGTGGTCGAGGTCGACGGCTCGGCGACGATGCCGTCAGCCGTCTTCGCCTCAGAGGACGGCGGACTGGTGGTCGGCCGCGACGCCGAGCGGCGCGCCCGGCTCGACCCGTCGCGCTTCGAGCCCAACCCCAAGCGCCGGGTGGACGACACCACGCTGCTGCTGGGCAACACCGTCATCACGGTGACCGACGCGATGGCCGCGGTGCTCCAGCGCGTCGCGGACGAGACCAAGCGCCAGCTCGGCGACGCCATGCCGGACGAGGTGCGGCTGACCCATCCCGCGCAGTGGGGCGCGATCCGCCGCAACGTGCTGCTCTCCGCCGCGCGGCTGGCCGGTTTCGGCCCGCAGCTGACGCTGGTGCCGGAGCCCGTCGCGGCCGCCGCGCACTTCGCTTCCTTCCCGGAGCGCTCGCTGGCACCTGGACAGGCGCTCGCCGTCTACGACCTCGGTGCGGGCACCTTCGACGTCGCCGTGGTCGGCGCGACCCCCACCGGCTTCGTCGTGCTGGCCGAGAACGGCCTGCCGGACCTCGGTGGTCTCGACGTGGACCACGCGCTGCTGGTGCACGTGGGACGCGAGGTGTCCTACCGCGACCCCGAGAAGTGGCAGCGCGTTCTGCGCCCCGAGTCCACTGCTGACCGCCGTGCCCGCCGCACGCTCCTTGAAGACGTGCGCGCGGCCAAGGAAGCGCTGTCGCGGCACCCGCAGACCGAAGTGCCGATGCCGGAGCCCTTTGACGACGTGCTCGTCACGCGCGCGGAGCTGGAGGCGCTGATCCGCCCCAGCCTGCTGCGCAGCATCGAACTGCTCGCCGACACCATCGGCTCCGCCGGGATGACCCCGGAGTCGCTGGCGGGCATCTACCTCGTCGGTGGCTCCAGCCGCATCCCGCTGGTGGCCAAGCTGATCTCCGACCGGCTGCGCGTCGTCCCGACGAGCCTCGACCAGCCGGAGACCGCCGTCGCGCTCGGCGCGCACCACGTGCCGCAGGACGGCACCAGTGCCCGCACCGGCCAGCTCCCGCCGCAGGAGATGTACCCGGGCGGTGTGACCGCGCCGTACCCCACGGCGATGACCACCGCCCCCGCCTACCCGAACACCGGACCGCAGCCGGTGCAGCAACAGCAGCACCAGGTCCCGCCGCAGTACGGCGGCTACCCGCAGTTCCCGCAGCAACAGCAGCAGCAGCCCAAGAAGAACTCCAAGCTGCTGATCGGCGTCGCGTCCTCCGTCGTGGTGGTGCTCGCCGTGGTGCTGGGCATCGTGCTGCTCGGCGGTTCCGGTCTGCCGAGCGCGGGCGACTGCGCGAAGCCGGGCGAGGCCGACCCCAAGGGCTTCACCTCGTGCATGCGCCAGCTCGCGGGCGATCTGGCCGACAACGTCGAGTGCCAACCGGGTGTCAGCGGGCTCGCACAGAACGCGCTCGGCCGCATCCAGGGCGTCAAGGTGACCTGCCAGCTGCCCGCGGGCAACGGCGCGCCCACGCTCACCATCGCCTACGCGCACGCGGGCTCGATGGAGGTCGTGCAGGGCATCGCCAACTCCGTGGTCGGCGAGTCCAGGACCGAGCAGGTCGAGGCGGACTGGGGCGGCAACGGGCTCACCGGGCACTACCAGGCCACCACCAACGAGAGCGTCGGCTACCTCGTCTTCACGGTGAAGGACCGCCCCGTGCTCGGGATGATGACCGTCATCAACCCCTCCGGCGCGGGCCCGAAGGCCAACGAGCTGGCCGACTACTTCGAGAAGCAGGTTCAGCCCGGGACCTGACCGGAGCTATGCCGGGGCGATTCTCGCGTGCCACGATCGGGTCATGCAGCGTGATCTCTTCGAGGCCGACCACGACGCGTTCCGCGAGATGGTGCGCAGGTTCTTCGCCGACGAGGTGGTGCCCAAGCACTCGCAGTGGGAGTCCGAAGGGGCCGTCCCCAGGGAGGTCTGGACCGCCGCGGGTGAGCTGGGCATGCTCGGCTTCGACATGCCCGAGGAGCACGGCGGCGGCGGGCAGCGCGACTTCCGGTTCAACACCGTGGTCGGCGAGGAGCTCGTGCGCACCGGCTCGACCGGGTGCGGCTTCGGCCTGCACACCGACGTCGTCGGCCCGTACCTGCGCGAGCTGGCCACGGAGGAGCAGAAGGCGCGCTGGCTGCCCGGGTTCTGCTCGGGCGAGCTGATCACCGCTATCGCGATGAGCGAGCCCGGCGCCGGTTCCGACCTCCAGGGCATCCGCACGCACGCGCGCCGTGACGGCTCCGACTACGTGCTCAACGGCTCGAAGACCTTCATCACCAACGGCATCAACTCGGATCTGGTGCTGGTCGTGGCCAAGACCGACCCGGAGGCCCCCGGCAGCAAGGGACTGAGCCTGCTCGCCGTGGAGCGCGGGATGGCCGGGTTCTCCCGTGGCCGCAACCTCGACAAGATCGGCCTCAAAGCGCAGGACACCGCCGAGCTGTTCTTCGAGGACGTGCGCGTGCCCGCTGAGAACCTGCTCGGCGAGGCCAACCGCGGCTTCTACCACCTGATGGCGATGCTGCCGCAGGAGCGGATCTCCGTCGCCGTCGGCTCGATCGCCACGGTGAGCACCGCGCTGGAGCTGACCAAGGAGTACGTGCGCGGGCGCAAGGCGTTCGGGCGCAGTGTCGGCGCGTTCCAGAACACCCGCTTCGAGCTGGCCGAGCTGGAGACGGAGTACTGGGTCACCCAGGTCTTCCTCGACCGCTGCGTGCGCGACCTCAACGCCGGGAAGCTGTCCGCCACCGACGCGGCCATGGCCAAGCTGTGGACCTCCGAGCTGGCCAGGAAGGCCGCCGACCGGTGCCTCCAGCTGCACGGCGGCTACGGCTACATGAGCGAGTACCAGATCTCCAAGCTGTTCCTCGACGGGCGCGTGCAGGCGATCTACGCGGGCACCAACGAGATCATGAAGGAGATCATCGGCCGGTCGCTCGGCCTGGAAGAGCGGCCGTGACCGAACTCCTCGGCCGCCCCGTCGCGGCCGTGCAGCGCAAGGTCCTGGGCACGCTCACCACGAGCCAGGTCCTCGGCGGGGTCGGCGTGGCCACCGGTGTCACCGTCAGCTCGCTGGCGGCGGCCTCCCTGTCCGGCTCCGAGGTGGTCGGCGGGCTCGCCCAGACCAGCGCGGTGATCGGCGCGGCGCTGCTGTCGCTGCCCGCCGCGCGCTTGGCCGAGCGCAGGGGCCGCCGTCCCGCGCTGATCATGGGCTACGGCCTGGCCGCGATCGGTGCCGCGCTGGCGGCCACCGCGATCGCGCTGGGCTCGTGGCCGCTGCTGCTCGCCGCGCTCGTGCTGGTCGGCGGGGGCAGCACCGCCAACCTGGCGGCCCGCTACGCCGCGACCGACCTCGCCGCCCCGGAGCGCAGGGCCCGATCGCTGTCGCTGGTGGTGTGGGCGACGACGATCGGGTCGGTGGCGGGCCCCAACCTCGCCGAGCCCGCGCAGCGGCTGGCGGGCTGGCTCGGCATCGCGGAGCGCTCCGGCCCGTTCCTGGTGTCGGTGCTGGGTTTCAGCGCCGCGGCGGCGTGGGTGTGGTTCGGTCTGCGGCCCGATCCGCTGGTGCTGGCGCGGTCGGTCGAGGTCGTCGACCCCGCTCCGTCCTGCCCCGCGCACGGGGCCCCGCTGCGGTGGACCGGCAAGCTCGCCAAGCTTCACCCGATGGGGTGGTTGGCGCTGGCGGGGATCGTGCTCTGCCACACCGCGATGGTCGGGCTGATGACCATGACGCCGGTGCACATGGACCACGGCGGCGCCTCGTTGAGCCTGGTCGGAGTGGTGATCAGCCTGCACATCGCCGGGATGTACGCGGCGAGCCCGGTGTTCGGGTGGATGGCCGACCGCTGGGGCCGGGTGCCCGTGCTCGCTCTGGGGGCGGGGCTCGTGGTGGCGGCGGCCGGTGTTGCGGGGACAGCCTCCTCGCCTTCCGAAGACCCGCTTGCGGGGTCGAGCATGAGCACGGCGCCGCAGCTCATTATCGCTTTGGTGCTGCTCGGGTTCGGCTGGTCCGCCGGGCTGGTGTCCGGGTCGGCGCTGCTCACCGAGTCCGTTCCGCTGGCCGATCGGCCCGCCCTGCAGGGCATGTCCGACCTGGCGATGAACGTCGGCGGCGCGCTCGGCGGGCTCACGGCGGGCCTGGTGGTGACCGTGTGGTCCTACCAGGTGCTCGGCCTGCTCGTCGGCGTGCTCGCGCTGCCGTTGCTGGTGCTCTGCCTGCTCAGCGCTTTCGGTTCTGGCGGAACCAGATCAGTCCGTAGACGATCACGCCGATGAGGCCGCCCGCCATGATCAGCTGGCCGAGCGGCGAGGAGAGGCCGGTGGGGTCGTCTTCGGTGAACACGCGCCGAGCGTAGCCTTGCTCGCGATGCGTATCACCCTTTTCCGCAGCCGGATGACCGACGAGTTCGGCCAGGTCCGCGCCGAGCTGATGGCCAGCACCCACGTGTTCTCCTCCCTCGGCGGCCGCACCGTCGAGGAGGCCATGGAGGCCGGGATGGACCCGAAGAGGATCTGGCTCGCCGTGTGCGAGGCCTTCGACGTCCCACCGGAACGGCGCTGACCAGCGCTTCTCCTCGCCGCCTCACCCTGTGGCGTGTCTCGACTGGACTCGAACACCTGTTCGGCTATGGTGTTGTCCACATCGGCACCAGCTATCCACAGATCCCGACCTCTCCGCGCTGACTGTCAGACCTACGCCGTAGCGTCGACCACGACCCGGTAGAGGGCCCCATCTGACGGCAAAAGGCGAGGCAGTGAAGCAAGGCAGGAAGCCCATGGCAGCGGTAGCACCCGACCGGGACAAGGCTCTTGAGCTTGCCCTGGCCCAGATCGACAAGCAGTTCGGCAAGGGATCGGTGATGCGCCTCGGTGAGGACACCAGGCCACCGGTCGCGGTGATCCCCACCGGCTCCATCGCCCTGGACGTGGCGCTGGGCATCGGCGGCCTGCCCAAGGGCCGCGTCGTCGAGGTGTACGGGCCGGAATCCTCCGGTAAGACGACGGTCGCGCTGCACGCGGTCGCCAACGCCCAGCGCCTCGGCGGCATCGCGGCGTTCATCGACGCCGAGCACGCCCTGGACCCCGAGTACGCCAAGGCGCTCGGCGTGGACACCGACGCGCTTCTGGTGTCCCAGCCGGACACCGGTGAGCAGGCGCTGGAGATCGCCGACATGCTCGTGCGCTCCGGCGCGCTGGACATCCTGGTCATCGACTCCGTGGCGGCCCTGGTGCCGCGCGCGGAGATCGAGGGCGAGATGGGTGACAGCCACGTCGGTCTGCAGGCCCGGCTGATGAGCCAGGCGCTGCGGAAGATGACCAGCGCGCTGAACAACTCCGGCACCACCGCGATCTTCATCAACCAGCTGCGCGAGAAGATCGGCGTCATGTTCGGCAGCCCCGAGACCACCACCGGTGGCAAGGCGCTGAAGTTCTACGCGTCGGTGCGGCTGGACGTCCGGAGGATCGAGACCCTGAAGGAGGGAACCGACGCGGTCGGCAACCGCACCAGGGTCAAGGTCGTGAAGAACAAGATGGCCCCGCCGTTCAAGCAGGCGGAGTTCGACATCCTCTACGGCCAGGGCATCAGCCGCGAGGGCTCCCTGATCGACATGGGCGTCGACCAGGGCATCGTCCGCAAGTCCGGCGCCTGGTACACCTACGAGGGCGACCAGCTCGGCCAGGGCAAGGAGAACGCCCGCAAGTTCATGCGGGAGAACCCCGATATCGCCAACGAGGTCGAGAAGCGCATCAAGGAGAAGCTGAACATCGGCCAGCAGGTCGTGGTGGAGGGCGAGGACGCCGCGCCCGCCCCCGTCGAGTTCTAGCCCTTTCCGCGCAGCGCGACCGCGTTCGTCCTCCCGCCCGGGGTGCCGCTGGGGCGCCGGTGCTCCCGAGCCTGGGAGCCCAGGTGCTCCGGCACCCCGGCGGGAGGGAACGCCAGGACCGAGGTGATCTCCCATGACCCGGCCCGATCGTCCCCGGCGCCGCTCCGGCTCCGGTTTCGGCGGCGGTTCCGGCTTTGGCCGCTCCGGCACTGGTCGCTCCGGCCGTTCCGCTGCCGGTCGCTCCGGCTCTGACGCTCCCGACGGCCCCGGCCCTGGCGATGGCACGGGTGCTTCGGCCGAGCGTCGGCAGCAGGCTCCGCGTGACCCGGTGGAGCACGCGCGCGACATCTGCCTGCGGCTGCTCACGGTGCGCCCTCGCACCCGCGTGGAGCTGGAACAGGCGTTGCGGCGCAAGGAGATCCCCGAGGACGTGATCGCGGCGGTGCTCGACCGCTACAGCGACCTCAAACTGGTCGACGACGCCGCGTTCGCCGAGCTGTGGGTGCGCTCCCGGCACACCCACCAGGGCATGGCCCGCCGCGCCCTCGTCGCCGAACTGCGCCGCAAGGGCGTCGACGGCGAGACCGCGGCCGAAGCGGCGTCCACAGTGGACAGTGAGGCCGAGGAGGAGCGGGCGCGCGCCCTGGTCCGCCGCAAGATCCCCTCGGTGCTCCGCGTCGACGAGACCGCCCGTGTCCGCCGCCTCGTCGGCATGCTCGCGCGCAAGGGCTACCCCGAAGGCATGGCCTACCGCGTCGTCCGCGACGAACTCCGCGAAGCAGGATCCGAAACCACCCTCCTGGACGACTAGCCCCCGTTTCCCCGCACCTGCCAGGAGTACAAGACGGAACTCCTGCTTCGGCGTCTCATTCCGTTCCGTACCCATCACGGGAGAGGGCGCTCGCAGGGGCCGTCAGGCTCTGTCCTGCAAGTCATCAGGTTCGTTGGTCTTCAAGCAAGACCGCAGGGTTTGCGGCGGTTAGCGATGATCAACAGAGGGGTTTGCGGGTCTTGAAGACACCCCAACCCCGGCGGCACCGTGACCGGGATGCACAGCGCAACCACTTACGGGACAGGCGCCAGGAGTGCGGAACGGGGAAAGCGGGGGCGGGAATCACGTTGGGGGTCGGGGCGGGGTGTGCCTAGGCTCGGTGCGGTGACGAGCCTTGGGATGGCGCTGAGCGCCAAGCACATTGTCTGGGACTGGAACGGGACACTGCTCGACGACAACGACGCGGTGCTGGCCGCCGTGAACGACGTCTGCTCGGGGTTCGGTCGCCAAGCGCTCACCCTGGACGAGTGGCGCGGACTGTTCAGCCGCCCGCTGCTCCAGTGCTACGAGCGCGTTCTGGACCGCCCGCTGAGCACCGACGACTGGGCTCGGATCGACGGGCTCTACCACGACCGCTACGAGCGGCTGCTGCACACGTGCGGGCTCGCGCGCGGAGTTCCTGAGCTGCTGCACGAGTGGCGGGACGCGGGGCGCACCCAGTCGCTGCTGTCGATGTGGTTCCACGACCGGCTCGTCCCGCTGATCACCGAGATGGGGCTGCTCGACCTCTTCCAGCGCGTGGACGGCCTGCGCACGGAGGTGGGCGGTGACTCCAAGGCCGACCACCTCGCGCACCACCTCCAGGCGCAGGAGATCGACCCGGCCGACGCGGTGCTCATCGGCGACGTGGTGGACGACGCGTTCGCGGCCCAGCAGGTCGGCGCGCGCTGCGTCCTCGTCACGACCGGCGTGATGAGCCGCGCGGCCCTGGAAGCCACGGGAGCCCCTGTCGCCGACTCCATCCCCGAAGCCCTGCAACTGATCCAGCCCGCCTAGGGCTGTCCGCGCACGGGCGGCGACGACCGCCCGTGCGCGATGTGTCAGCGGAGCGCGGCGGCTTCCTTCGCGAGCGCCTCGACGGCGGACCAATCGCCCGCGACCACAGCGGACTTCGGCGTGAGCCAGGAACCGCCGACGCAGCCGACGTTCGGCAGCGCCAGGTACTTCGGCGCGCTCTGCGGGGTGATGCCGCCGGTCGGGCAGAACCTCAGGTGCGGGAGCGGTCCGCCGAGGCCCTTGAGGAACTCCGCGCCACCGCTGGGCTCGGCGGGGAAGAACTTCAGCGCCTCCACACCCTGCTCGGCCAAACGCATCGCTTCGGAGACAGTGGCGGCGCCGGGCAGGAACGGCAGCCCGGTGTCCTTCACGGCCGCGAGCAGCGTGTCCGTGGTACCGGGCGTGACGAGGAACCGCGCGCCTGCCGCAGCGGACTTGGCGGCGTGCTCCGGGGCTGTCACGGTGCCCGCGCCGAGCACGATGTCCGGAACCTCTTCGGCGATCCGCTCGATCGCGGCCAGCGCGGCGGGCGTGCGCAGGGTGACCTCGATGACGCCGATGCCCCCGCGCAGCAGCGCTTGGGCCAGCGGCACCGCGTGCGCTTCGTCCTCGATGACCACCACCGGCACGACGGGGGAGAGGTCGAGCAGTTCGAGTGACGTTGTCACCGGGAAGCCTCCACGTGCGTCTGGTTCTGGTCCATCGTGCCGAACGCGATCGCGCCACCGTCGGCAGGGCCGACCGCGCGGCGCAACGCGGTGAACAGCTCGCGTCCGGTGCCGATCCACTCGTCGTCGCTGGGCGGGCCGTCGACGATCTCGCGCGCGTTCAGTTCGGCGTCGCCGACCAGCACCTCAAGCGCGCCGTTCTCGGCGTCCAGCCGGATCATGTCACCGTCGCGCACCTTGGCGAGCAGTCCGCCCGCAGCGGCCTCCGGGGTGACCTGGATGGCCGCCGGGATCTTTCCGGAGGCGCCGGACATCCGGCCGTCGGTCACCAGCGCGACCTTGAAACCCCTGTCCTGCAACACACCCAGCGACGGGGTGAGCCCGTGCAGCTCCGGCATGCCGTTGGCCTTCGGCCCCTGGTTGCGCAGTACGACGACCATGTCGCCGGTGAACTCGCCAGCCCGGAACGCGGCGCTGAACTGGGCCTGGTCGGTGAACACGCGCGCGGGAGCGAGCACGATCCGGTGCTCCGGCTTCACCGCCGACACCTTGATGACCGCGTTGCCCAGGTTGCCGTGCAGCACACGCAGTCCACCGTCGGCCGCGAAAGGCTTGGTGTGCGGGCGAAGCACCGACTCATCACCGCTAACCGCAGGCGCGTCGACCCACCGCAGCTCTCCGTCGACCACCTCGGGCTGCTGGCGGTAGCGGTCGAGCCCGAAGCCCGCGACCGTCTTCACGTCGCCGTGCACCAGACCGGCGTCGAGCAGCTGCCCGACGAGGTACGGCACACCGCCTGCGGCGTGGAAGTGGTTGATGTCCGCGGAACCGTTGGGGTACACGCGGGTCAACAGTGGGACGACCGCTGACAGGTCGGAGAAGTCGTCCCACGTGAGCTTGATGCCCGCAGCCGCCGCGATGGCGACCAGGTGCATCGTGTGGTTGGTCGAGCCACCGGTTGCCAGCAGCGACACGACGCCGTTGACGACAACGCGCTCATCGACCAGTTCACCGACCGGTGTGAACTCGTCGCCGCCGTTGGTCATCTCCAGCACACGGCGCCCAGCGTGCTCGGTCAGCGCGCGGCGCAACGGTGTGTTGGGCGCGACGAAGGAGGCGCCGGGCAGGTGCATGCCCATGACCTCCATGACGAGCTGGTTGGAGTTCGCGGTGCCGTAGAACGTGCACGTGCCGGGCGAGTGGTACGAGGCGGCCTCGGCGTCGAGCAGGTTCTTGGTGTCAGCACGGCCCTCGGCGAAGAGCTGGCGGACAGCGCTCTTCTCCGGGTTGGACAGGCCGGAGGCCATGGGGCCGGCGGGGATCAGCATCGTCGGCAGGTGCCCGAAGGACAGCGCCGCGATCATCAGGCCGGGCACGATCTTGTCGCAGACGCCCAGCAGCAGCGCGGCGTCGAACATGTCGTGCGACAGCGCGACACCGGTCGCCATCGCGATGACCTCGCGGCTGAACAGCGACATCTCCATGCCCGCGCGGCCCTGGGTGATGCCGTCGCACATCGCGGGCACACCGCCGGCGAACTGCGCGACACCGCCCGCCGCGCGGATGGAGTCCTTCAGCCAGTCCGGGTACTCCGCGAACGGCTGGTGGGCGGAGAGCATGTCGTTGTAGGAGGAGACGATCGCGACGTTGGCGCCGCGCAGCTCGCGCAGGGACTGCTTGTCCTCGCCGAGGCAGCCCGCGAAGCCGTGCGCGAAGTTGCTGCAGCCCAGTGCGCCACGGGCCGGGCCCTCGGACGCGGCGGCGGCGATCTTGCGCAGGTACGCGGAGCGGGTGCGTTCGCTGCGGGCTGCGATGCGCTCGGTCACCGCGGCGATCGCCGGGTGCAAGGGCGCGTTCATCTACGGATCTCCTCGTCGTTGTCACGGACTCGAAAGGGGTGTTTCGGGCCGGTTGACGACGACGATGGCGCCACTCGGGTGCGACAGACCTCACACTCTACGGGTTACACGTAGGTAACCACAAAAACGATCCAGAAGGTTGACATCCCGGTTGCGGAAACGCTGTGCCGCAGGTCACTCTCTTGTAGCGACGCCGCGCCGCCTTGAGGGTGATCTCGATCACCGTTGCGATCAATGGGGGTTCGCGGCGTGTGTCCCTTGTCACACGGGGGTGAGCGGGTGCAGAGTCTGCCCACCACCACGATGCGCCGACGGAGGTGTTCGGCATGCCGAACACGGAACTGACTGCCCTGCAACGCTCCATCGACGAGCTGCGCCAGACGATGTCCGCTCTCCGCGGGCGGTACGGCGACACCCCTGCTGTGCGACGCATCGCGAACGACATCGAACGGCTGGAGATCGACGCCGCCGAGCTGGCAGGCGGGCGCATGGCCCCCATGCCGAGGCACGCCGAGATGGTCGTCGTCCCGGACACGCCGTACGACCCGCAGCTGTGGGACGGCGCGGACGACGAAGGCGTCGGAGGTTATCGCCCGCACCGCAGATGAGCGTTCGGTCCGCGGTCGGGTCCTGCCGTCCGTAGGACTGGTGTCCCGACCGCGCAGACCGAGGACACTATGACCGCTTCAACCGGCCCCACCGGCCGGGCGCGCATCGAGGCGCGCACGCTTCGCACCGACCGGTGGTGGCTGTCGCCGTTGTTGACCGCTGCGGGGCTGACGGCGTTCGTCGTCTACGGTCTCGTCCGCACCTTCTCCAACGCGAACTACTGGGTTCCCCAGTACAACTACCTCGCGCCGTTCTACTCGCCGTGCCTGTCCGACGCCTGCGTCGAGGGCGCGGCGCACTTCGGCAGGTGGTTCCCGGACCTGGGCTGGCTGATCACGCCACCGCTGTTCGTGCTGCCCTTCGTGCTCGGGTTCCGGTTCACCTGCTACTACTACCGCAAGGCCTACTACCGCTCGTTCTGGCTGTCCCCGCCCGCGTGCGCGGTGGCCGAACCGCACGCGAAGTACACCGGTGAGCGGCGTTTCCCGCTGGTGATGCAGAACCTGCACCGGTACTTCTTCTACGCGGCGATCCCCGTCGCGGGCGTGCTCACCTACGACGCGGTGATCGCCTTCAAGGGCGCCGACGGTGGCGTCGGTGTCGGGCTCGGCACGCTGATCATGCTGGTCAACGTCTCGTTGATCTGGGCCTACACCCTGTCCTGCCACTCGTGCAGGCACATCGTCGGCGGCAAGCTGACCCACTTCTCCCGCCACCCGGTCCGGTACCGGCTCTGGACGATGGTCTCCAAGCTCAACGGCAAGCACATGCAGCTCGCCTGGGCCTCGTTGATCTCCGTCGGGCTCACCGACCTCTACGTGGCGCTGGTGGCCAGCGGCGTGCTGACGGACCTGCGGTTGTTCAACTGAAGAGCGAGGGTTTTGCTTCTATGACTGAGATCGAGCGCCACGCCTACGACGTCGTGGTGATCGGTGCCGGTGGGGCCGGGCTGCGCGCGGCGATCGAGGCGCGGGAACAGGGCAAGCGCGTCGCGATCGTCTGCAAGTCGCTGTTCGGCAAGGCCCACACCGTGATGGCCGAGGGCGGTATCGCCGCCGCGATGGGCAACGTGAACTCCCGGGACAACTGGCAGGTCCACTTCCGCGACACCATGCGCGGCGGGAAGTTCCTCAACAACTGGCGGATGGCCGAGCTGCACGCGCGCGAGGCCCCGGACCGCGTGTGGGAGCTGGAGACCTACGGCGCGCTGTTCGACCGCACCAAGGACGGCAGGATCAGCCAGCGCAACTTCGGCGGGCACGAGTACCCGAGGCTCGCGCACGTCGGCGACCGCACCGGCCTGGAACTGATCCGCAGCCTCCAGCAGCAGATCGTGTCGTTGCAGCAGCAGGACTTCCGCGCCACCGGTGACTACGAGGCGCGCATCAGGGTCTTCGCCGAGTGCACGATCACCGAGCTGCTCAAGGACGGCGATGCGATCGCGGGCGGTTTCGGCTACTGGCGGGAGACGGGCCGCTTCGTGCTCTTCGAGGCGCCCGCGGTCGTGCTGGCCACGGGCGGCATCGGCAAGTCCTTCAAGGTGACCTCGAACTCCTGGGAGTACACCGGCGACGGTCACGCGCTCGCACTGCGCGCGGGGGCCAGCCTGATCAACATGGAGTTCATCCAGTTCCACCCCACGGGGATGGTCTGGCCGCCCAGCGTGAAGGGCATCCTGGTCACCGAGTCGGTGCGCGGGGACGGCGGCGTGCTGCGCAACTCCGAGGGCCGCCGGTTCATGTTCGACTACATCCCCGAGGTGTTCAAGGACAAGTACGCCGACAACGAGGCCGAGGCCGACCGCTGGTACACCGACCCGGACAGCAACCGCAGGCCCCCTGAGCTGCTGCCCCGGGACGAGGTCGCGCGTGCGATCAACTCCGAGGTCAAGGCCGGGCGCGGAACCCCGCACGGCGGCGTTTTCCTCGACGTGTCAACGCGCCTGCCCGCCGAGGAGATCCGGCGCAGGCTGCCGTCGATGCACCACCAGTTCAAGGAGCTGGCCGACGTCGACATCACGGCCGAGGCGATGGAGGTCGGCCCGACCTGCCACTACGTCATGGGCGGCGTCGAGGTCGAGCCGGACACCGCGCAGTCCACCGTGCCGGGGCTGTTCGCCGCGGGCGAGGTCGCGGGCGGCATGCACGGCTCGAACCGGCTCGGCGGCAACTCGCTGTCGGACCTGCTGGTGTTCGGGCGCAGGGCAGGGCTCGGGGCATCGTCCTATGTGGACGGTCTCGCGGCGAGGCCGTCGATCCAGCAGTCCGATGTGGACAGTGCGGCGCGGTGGGCGCAGGCCCCGTTCGACGCGGCCGAGGGCGGTGAGGTGGAGAACCCGTACACGGTGCACACCGAGCTGCAGCAGTCGATGAACGACCTCGTCGGCATCATCCGCAAGGGCGGCGAGATCGAGAAGGCGCTGGAGAAGCTGGAGGAGTTCAAGGTCCGCGCGCGCAACGCCGCGGTCGAGGGGCACCGGCAGTTCAACCCCGGCTGGCACCTGGCGATCGACCTGCGCAACATGATCCTGGTCAGCGAGTGCGTCGCCAGGGCCGCGCTGCTGCGCACGGAGAGCAGGGGCGGGCACACCCGCGACGACTTCCCCGGCATGGACCCGTTGTGGCGCAAGCAGTTGCTGCGCTGCGAGGTGGAGGGCGACGGGGTCTCGGTGACCAGCCTGCCGCAGCTGGAGATGCGCTCGGACCTGCTCGACCTCTTCGAGCGCGAGGAGCTGCAGAAGTACTACACCGACCCCGAACTGGCCGGACACCGGGAGCTTCCATGAGCTACAAGGCGAACTTCCGCGTGTGGCGCGGGGACGACGAGGGCGGCGAGCTGACCGACTTCGTGGTGGAGGTCAACGAGGGTGAGGTCGTCCTCGACATCATCCACCGCCTCCAGGCAACGCAGGCGCCCGATCTCGCGGTGCGGTGGAACTGCAAGGCGGGCAAGTGCGGCTCGTGCTCGGCGGAGATCAACGGCCGCCCGCGCCTGCTGTGCATGACCCGCATGTCCACCTTCACCGAGGAAGAAACGATCACCGTGACGCCGCTGCGCACGTTCCCGGTGATCCGCGACCTCGTGACCGACGTGTCCTACAACTACACGAAGGCGCGCGAGGTCCCCTCGTTCAAGCCGCCGGAGGGGCTGAAGCCGGGCGAGTACCGCATGCAGCAGGTCGACGTGGAGCGCTCGCAGGAGTTCCGCAAGTGCATCGAGTGCTTCCTGTGCCAGAACACCTGCCACGTCGTCCGTGACCACGAGGAGAACAAGCAGTCCTTCTCCGGCCCCAGGTTCCTCATGCGCATCTCAGAGCTGGAGATGCACCCGCTGGACACCGAGGACCGCGTGGAGACCGCTCAGGCCGACCACGGGCTTGGTTTCTGCAACATCACCAAGTGCTGCACCGACGTCTGCCCCGAGCACATCCAGATCACCGACAACGCGCTGATCCCCTTGAAGGAGCGCGTGGCGGACCGCCGCTACGACCCGCTCCAGCACCTGTTCCGCCGCATCCGCAAGAAGTGACCGTTGTACCCAATGTGGCATTTGTTGCGTCTGACGTAACAAATGCCACATTGGGTACACAACTCCCGCCGACGTGGTGAGCGGAGATCCGCCCACCCCGCCCACGCGGTTGTCGTCCACCACCACTGCGCGCCACGCTTGAAAGCGGGGGGACCCCCAGGCGTACGAAAGCCACCCTCGCTCGCGCGCTCGGTGTTGTGGCGACGACTTGGGCTATGCCTCGCGCCTTCGTGACGACGGCGAACCCTCACCGAGCGCCGGGGGTTTTGTGGCGGTTGGCGATGATCGAGAAGGGGGTTTGGTGGTCTTGAAGACTGGCGGACCCCGGCGGCTCTGCGGTTGGGACGCGCGGCTCAGCCGCTCGCAGGACAGCGGTTAGCGCGGGGGAGGGGTGGTCGTGGCGGTGGTGCTGGAGGGCGTGGTGGTGACGGGCGCCGGGCTCAGCACGGGCGGGGTGGGGGCGGGCTCGGCGGTGCCGTAGACCTCGCCGTACATCCGCGCCCAGGAACCGTCCTGGAACGCCTTCTTCAGCATCGCTTCGAGCTGGCGCCGGAGTTCCTTGTCGCGCGCCGGGATGCCGATGTAGTAGCCCTCGTCGGTGAGCTTGACGCCGAGGACCTTCAACGCGCCCTTGGCCTGCCCCGCGTAGCCGCGCAGCACTGCGTCGTCGGCGGAGAAGGCCGAGACGCGGCCCGCCTGCAAGGACTCCACGCAGCGGCTGCCCAGGTTCTCCTCGACCACGTTCTGCGTCACCCGCGCGGCCTTGAGCTTCTGCGCCGCGCCGGTCTCGGCGACCACGCACACCGGCTTGTCGGCGAGCTGGGCGGCCGTGGTGATCCCGCTGTCGGAGCGGACCAGCAGGTCCTGCGCCACCTTCAGGTACGGGCCGACGAAGGCGATCTGCGGCTGCGGCTGGTTGGTCTTGATGGCGCCGACCACCAGGTCCACGTCACCGCTGCGCAGCGAGTTCAGCCGGGTGTCCAGGCTCGCGGATCGGTAGCGCACCGGGTCCGGGTCCTTGAGACCGATCTCCTTGGCGATGGCCGCCGACAGCTGCGTGTCGAAGCCGGAGTACTTGCCGTTGCCCTGTTCCTGCACCGACACCCCCGGCAGGCTGTCGGTGGTGCCCATGAGCAGGCGCCCGTTCTGCCGGATCTTGTCGATCGTCGGCGAGCCGGAGCCGTCCTCGGTGACCGAGGTCCTCGGCGCCTCGGTGGGCGTCGGCGTCTCGGACGAACCGCCACCACACGCCGCGAGGGGGAGAACCCCCATCACGACCGCCGCAGCGAGTGCGGATCGACGGTGCATGGGCATTTCTCCCCCTCGCGGGTCGTACCGGGTCCAGAGCACCCTAGAGGGTGCCACCTCCCGTGTTCTCGCCGGTCCGCATACCGGTGAACTCCATGCCGGGTGCCTGCTCCTCGATCGGGCCGCCGCCGACCGTCGGACGGCCCCTGCGGGACAGCCGCTTCTCCAGCCAGGTGGCGAAGGTGGTCAGCAGGGTGTTCATCACGACGTAGATCAGGCCGACGACGACCAGGGTCGCGATGACGTTGTTGTGGTAGTTCGCCGCGATCGGCCGGATCGTGCGCAGCAGCTCGGAGAAGGTCAGGATCGCGCCGCCGAGCGCGGTGTCCTTGAGGATGACCACGAGCTGGCTGACGATGGCCGGCAGCATCGCCGTGACCGCCTGCGGCAGCAGGACGATCCGCATGGTCTGGCCCTTGCGCAGGCCCAGCGCGGAGGCTGCCTCGCCCTGGCCGCTCGGCAGGGACAGGATGCCCGCGCGGACGATCTCGGCCATGACCGAGCCGTTGTACAGCACCAGACCGGTCACCACGGCGAACAGCGGCCTGGAGTCGCGGTCGAGGTCGGTGTAGAGCGAGAACAGCTCGGAGGCGAAGACCATCAGCAGCAGCACCGGGATGGCGCGGAAGAACTCCACCACCGCACCCGCGGGCACGCGGATCCACTTGTGGTCCGACAGCCGGGCGATGCCGAAGACGAAGCCGATCGGCAGGGCGAGCACCACGGACAGGAACGCGGCGAAGAGGGTGTTGCCGAGGCCCGGCAGCAGGAACTGCGTCCAGACCCGGCCGTCGCTGACGAACGGCGACCACAGCTCGGGGGCGAGCTGCCCCTTCTCGCTCAGCGTGGCCAGGACCCACCAGGCGAGGGCGACCGCGACGACACCGAAGACGACGGTGTAGCCGATGTTGCGGGCCCTGGCCTTGGGGCCGGGGGCGTCGTAGAGGACGGAGGGGGCGCTCATCGCTTCACCGCCACCTTCTTGGCGAGGGCGCCCAGCAGCAGGCCGGTGGGCAGGGTCAGGGCCACGAAGCCGAGCGCGAAGGTCGCGAAGACCAGCAGCAGGGCGTCGCTCTCGTTCTCGACCATCTCCGCCATCAGCAGCGAGGCCTCGGCGACGCCGATGGCGCTGGCGACCGTGGTGTTCTTCGTCAGCGCGATCAGCACGCTGGCCAGCGGCGCCACCACGGAGCGGAAGGCCTGCGGCAGCACCACGATGGTCAGGGTCTGGGTGAAGCCGAGGCCGAGCGCCCTGGAGGCCTCGGCCTGGCCGACCGGGACGGTGTTGATGCCCGAGCGCAGCGACTCGCAGACGAACGTCGCGGTGTAGGCGACGAGCCCGAGCACGGCGAGCCAGAAACCGTTGTCCGCCAGCGAGGTCGGGGACCCCTGCTTGGCGAGGACCAGGCCGAGCGTGTCGCTCAGACCGAGCGAACAGCCGATGATGATCACCGTGAGCGGGATGTTGCGCACGATGTTGACGTAGCCGGTGCCGAAGGCCCGCATGATCGGGGCGGGCGCCACCCGCATCGCGGCGAGAACGGTTCCCCAGATGAGCGAGCCCACCGCTGAGTAGAAGGTCAGTTGCACGGTGCCCCAGAACGCTCCGAGCACGTCGTATTCGCTCAGAAAGTCCAGCATGGTCTCCCTCGGCGGGTCCTTGAAAGCGCTGTGCCGGGTGCGGTTGTGCGCACCCGGCACAGCGGAGTCTGACGAACTTGTGGCGCTAGGAGGTCACTTCTCGGTGATCTCCGGCGGGCTCGGGATCTTGTAGCCCGACGGGCCGAGGTGCTTCTCCAGCGAGGCCTTCCAGGAACCGTCGGCGTACATCTTCTCCAGCGCCTTGTTGATGGCGTCGCGACCGACGGTGTCGCCCTTCTTCAGGCCGACGCCGATGCGCTCCTTGGTGAAGGGCTTGCCGACCAGCTTGAACTTGCCGGGGTTGGCCGCCGACAGGCCCGCGAGGATCGAGTCGTCGGTGGAGACCGCGTCCAGCGCCTTGTTCTCCACACCGGTCAGGCACTCGGAGTAGCCGCCGTACTCCTTGAGCTGCGCCTGGTTGGCGAACTTGTCCTTGACCGCCTGCGCCGAGGTCGAACCCTTGACCGAGCAGAGGTTCTTGCCGTTGAGCGACTCGGGGCCGGTGATCGAGTTGTCGTCCGCGCGCACCAGCAGGTCCTGGCCGGGAAGCAGGTACGGCCCCGCGAAGGAGACCTCCTCCTTGCGCTTGTCGGTGATCGAGTAGGTGGCGGCGATGAAGTCGACGTCACCCTTCTTGATCATCGACTCGCGCTGGGAGGACTGGGCCTCGACGAAGGTCAGGCCGCTCTCCTCGACACCCAGCTCCTTGGCGATGTACTTCGCCACGTCGATGTCGAAGCCGACGAACTTGCCGTCCGGCGTCTTCAGGCCGAGGCCGTTCTGGTCGATCTTGACGCCGATGACGAGCTTCTTGCTGCTCTTGGCCTTCTCGACGAGGTTGTCGCCACCGCCGCCGCTCTTGCCACCGCCACAGGCCGCCAGCACCGCGAGCGCGGCGACCGCCGCACCGATCCGCAGTCCCTTGCTGAAACGCATCTGCTTCCTTCTTTCGACTCTGCTGACTCTCTCGGACGCCGCCCGCGTCCGCCTGCTATCAGGATGATCAGTGCGGCAGGATCTTGCCGAGAAAGTCCTTGGCGCGATCGGAGCTGGGGGCGGTGAAGAACTCTTCCGGGGTGGTGTCCTCGACGATCTCGCCGTCGGCCATGAACACCACGCGGTCGGCCGCCTTGCGGGCGAAGCCCATCTCGTGGGTGACCACGAGCATGGTCATGCCCTCCTTGGCCAGCGTGGTCATCACGTCCAGGACCTCGTTGACCATCTCCGGGTCCAGCGCGGAGGTGGGCTCGTCGAAGAGCATCACCTTCGGCTTCATCGCCAGCGCGCGGGCGATGGCCACCCGCTGCTGCTGACCGCCGGAGAGCTGCGCGGGGTACTTGTCGGCCTGGTTGGCGATGCCGACCCGCTCCAGCAGCTGCTGGGCGAGCTTGCGGGCCTCGTCCTGCTTGACGCCCCTGACCTTCATCGGCGCGAGCATCACGTTCTCGATGATGGTCTTGTGCGAGAAGAGGTTGAACTGCTGGAAGACCATGCCCACGTCGGCGCGCAGCGCGGCGAGCGCCTTGCCCTCCTCGGGCAGGCGGTCGCCGTCGACCTCGATGTCACCGGAATCGATCGGTTCGAGACGGTTGATGGTCCGGCACAGCGTGGACTTGCCAGAGCCGGACGGACCGAGTACCACCACCACCTGACCCTTGGGCACTTCGATGTTGATGCCCCTGAGCACGTGCAGCGGCCCGAAATGCTTGTCCACTCCCGCCATCCGGATCATCGGCGGGGTGGGGGCAGCTGCGGTCATCGGCGCTCCTCGTCGACAAGGGTGATTCAGTTGGCGGAAACCTAGGTGTGGGTGACCACACCAGTCCAGATCGGTTGAGCAAGACTTAGGGTCTCAACTCTGTCACGGATGAGCCTCGCAGGCTCAAGGGAGGTACCACCCGTGAGGGTACTGCTCGTCGAGGACGACGACCGCGTCGCCGAGGCGCTGGAACCGGCCCTCACCAGGCGCGGGATGACCGTGTCCCGGCTGCCCGGCGGTAAGGGAGTCCTGGAGAGCCTGTCCGATGTGGACGTGGTGTTACTGGACCTCGGACTGCCCGATGTGGACGGTGTCGCGCTGTGCCGCGCGATCAGGGCGGCCAGCGATGTGGCGATCATCGTCGTCTCCGCCAGAGGAGAGGTCGACGACCGCATCCTCGGGCTGCACGCGGGCGCGGACGACTACCTGGTGAAGCCCTACGACGTGGGCGAGCTGATGGCGCGGGTGCAGGCGGTGCGCCGCCGCCGCGGCCACGCGGGCACCGACGACGTCGTCAAGATCGGTGATGTCGAGGTGCACCTGAACCGGCACGAGGTTCGCGTTTCGGGCGAGGCGATCGCCTTGTCCCGCAAGGAGTTCCAGATGCTCGCGCTGCTGGTGGCCGCGCGCGGCTCGGTGTGCACGCGGGAGCGGATCATCTCCGAGGTCTGGGGCCGGACCTGGTCAGGGGTGAACCGGACGCTGGACGTGCACGTGGCCACGCTGCGCACCAAGCTCGGCCGCCCGGACCTCATCGAGACCGTGCGCGGGGTGGGCTACCGCCTCGCCGCCGCGACCCCGGCCGGGTAACCCGATCGAGTGGATCTTCGCTGTGGTTCGGGTGTCCGGTAAGGGTTTCGCGGCAGTGGGTGCCGCTGGAAGGGTGGTCGGGTGCGTTCCCGGTTGCTGACGACGGTGCTGTCCCTGCTCGTGCTCGTGCTCGCGGGGCTCGGCGTCCCGCTCGCGGCCACGGTGGCGGGTGCTGAGCAGCAGCGGTTGTTCCTGGACCGGCTGACCGACGTCACCCGCTTCGCGTCGCTGGCCCAGCGGCCGATCATCGACGACCAGCCCTCGGTGATCGAGCGCGAGCTGCGCCGCTACGACGAGGTCTACCGGATCGCGGTGGCCATCACCGACCGGGACGGCACCGTGGTCGCGCGCTCGCGGCCGGGCCTGGAGCTGACCGACCGCGAGGTGATCGACCGCGTCGGCCTCGCGCTGGCCGGGCGGCACTCCGAGCCGGGCGAGCTGATGCTGCCGTGGCACGACGCGCCGCTGGTGCTGGCCGCCCCGGTGCTGGCCGACGGCGAGGTGCGCGGCGCCGCGCTGATCATCTCGCCGACGTCGTCGGCGCGCGGGCGGGTCGTCGTGTGGTGGGGCGCGCTGCTGCTGGGCAGCCTGCTGGCGCTCGGCGCGGGCATCCTGTTCGCGCTGCCGGTGGTCCGCTGGATCCTCAAGCCGGTGCAGCGACTGGACCAGGCCACGGGGAAGATGGTGACCGCGCTGGTCATGGGGCGCCCGGTGGAGCCGGTCGGCGGCAACGGCGGCCCGCCGGAGCTGCGGATGCTGACCCGCTCCTTCGAACAGATGGCCGCGGCGGTCGGGGACGTGCTGGCCGCGCAGCGGGCCTTCGTCGCCGACGCCTCGCACCAGCTGCGCAACCCGCTCACCGCGCTGCGGCTGCGGCTGGGCAACCTGGAGGGCCACGTCGACGCCGAGGCGGAGGTGCACCACGAGGCCGCCATCGAGGAGACCGACCGGCTGAACCGCCTGCTGGACGAGCTGCTGGTGATGGCGCGGGCCGAGGCCAGCTCGCTGGAGCCGGTGCCGATCGACGTCGACGACATCGTCATCGAGCGGTTGCAGGCGTGGAGCGCGGTCGCCGACTCCCGGCACGTCGAGCTGGTGCAGACCGGCGAGACCGACCTCGTCGCGATGCTCACCCCGCGCGGTATGGAGGGCATCCTGGACGCGCTGCTGGACAACGCGCTGAAGTTCACCCACGACGGCACCGTCGTCGAGGTGGGCGCGCGGCGGGTGGACAACCGCGTCGAGCTCAGCGTGCGCGACGAGGGACCCGGCCTGCGGCAGAAGGAGCTGGAGCGGGCGACCGACCGGTTCTGGCGCAGCCCGAGCCACCAGAACGTGCCCGGTTCCGGTCTCGGCCTGGCGATCGTGACCCGGATCGTGGCGCGCGTCGACGGCAACGTCCGCCTGGAGCTGCCCAAGGGCGGCGGCCTGCGCGTCGTGGTGACCATGCCGCTGGCCCCGCCGGAGCGCTCGATCCGCTCGATCCGCTAGCCCGCCCGGTCCCGTGCGGGGTGGGGGGTCTTCAAGACCGGCGAACCCCTCCGTCGATCATCGTCAACCGCCTCGAACCCGGCGGCCTTGCGGGGTTTGCTGTCGTTGGAGACGGTTGGGGTGGGGGTTGGGTGGTCTTGAAGACCGGCGAACCCCTGCGCGCCGCCGCACACCTCGGGCCGGTCGCCCGGGGGCTTAGAGCTTCGCCGAGCGGTAGTAGTTGACGGCGCCGGGGTGCAGCGGGAGCGGGTCGGTCTCCACTGCTCCGCGCACGTCTATGGTGCGCGCCGCCGAGTTCGCGCTGACCAGATCGGGCAGCGAGGCGTAGACGCTGCTGGTCAGCGCTTCGGCCACGTCGTCGCGCATCGAGGCCGTCACCACGAGGAAGTTGCGCACCACCAGGGTCGCCACCGGCCCGGAGGCGAGGTCGTAGATGGAGGCGGGCAGGCTCGCCGCCCCGTAGCCGGGATAGCGCTTGCGCAGCTCCGGCAGCACGTCGGAGAGGTCGATCATGCGCAGCTTGACCGCCTTCGACAGCGCGCCCACCGCCTCGGTCGGCAGGCCGCCGGACCAGAAGAACGCGTCGATGCGGCCCTCGCGCAGCGCGGTCGCGGAGTCGGCGACGCCGTACTGCACCGCGACGAGGTCCTTCTCCACCCGCACCTTCGCCGTGTCCAGCAGGCGCTGCGCGATGACCTGGACGCCGGAGTTCATCGCGCCGATCGACACGCGCTTGCCGCGCAGGTCGGAGAGCTTGCGCATGGGGGAGTCGGCGCGCACCACGATCTGCAGGTAGTCGTCGTGCATCCGGGTCAGCGTGCGCAGCCCGTTGGCCGCGAGCGCCGGGTTGGTGGCCTCCCGCGCGAACTCGTCGGAGGCGGTGTCGCCCTGCGAGAAGCCGACCTGCGCACGGCCCTCGCGCAGCATCCGCAGGTTGTCCACCGAGCCCTCGGTGGCCAGCACCTCCGGTGGCCGGATCGCCAGCTGGCGGCTCCACACCGTGGCGAGGGTGTTGCTCAGCCCGTAGTAGACGCCGCCGCGGGCGCCCGCCGCCACCTTGAGCCGCAGGTCGGCGAAGCTCGCCTGGCAGCCGGCGAGCAGGCTCGCCACCACAAGGACGAGGGCCGTCAGCGTTGTCCTCCGAAGCACCCGCACATGGTGCCAGGACAACGGCCCATATCAATTCCAGATCAATGACGAGTTCGGTGAGCGGGCGAATTCGGTGGCGGTCCCGGCCGCCGATGGCCCACGATCGCCCGGTGGAAGCGGTGCTCCAGCTCGTGCGCACGTCGTGGACCAAGCGGTCTCGCGGCGGTGAGGAGGCCGCGCGCCGCAATGCCGCTCCCGTCGCCTTCGCGCTGCCGCCGAGCACACGGGCGCCGTTCGCGCACGAGGTCCTGATGGATGAGCACGACGAGTTCTCCCCGAGGTCCACGACCCGGGAAGACGTGTCTGACGTGGGCGTTCAGCTCCGCGAGGTCGACGGCCTGCTGAGGGTCGAGCTGGTCGTGTCGCCGTACGGCATGCCGAAGCGGAGGCGTCGCCCGCCCGCGGTGCGGCTCGCGCGCGGGGAGTGGCTGCGGTGGCAGGTCAACTACCGCTTCGCGAGCCCGTGTTCCTGCGGCGGTCAGTGGTCCTACCGCATGGACACCTTCAACATCGCTCATGGAACGCCGAGCGCTGAGGTCTTCCTCGGTGAGCCGTCGCGTCACGTCAGCGAGCTGGCCGCCCTGCGCTGACCGCCGGACGCGCGGTGCCTACCATGCTCAACGGGCACCTCCTCGCGGCCCGCAGTGACCCTGCTCGCGGCTGCCGCGCTGAGGACTGCCGCTGACCAGGGGATATGGTGGAACGCGTGAGCACGATGCAGGACCCTCGCACCTACGCGATCAAGACGTACGGCTGCCAGATGAACGTGCACGACTCCGAGCGCCTCTCCGGGCTGCTGGAGGACGCCGGGTACGTCCGCGCCGACGAGCAGGACGTCGCCGACGTGGTCGTGTTCAACACCTGCGCGGTGCGCGAGAACGCGGACAACCGCCTCTACGGCAACCTGGGCCACCTGCGCCCGGTGAAGACCGAGCACCCGGACATGCAGATCGCGGTCGGCGGCTGCCTCGCGCAGAAGGACCGCGGCGAGATCGTCAAGCGCGCGCCCTGGGTCGACGTCGTCTTCGGCACGCACAACATCGGCTCGCTGCCCGCGCTGCTGGACCGGGCGCGGCACAACGCCAAGGCCGAGGTGGAGATCCTGGAGTCGCTGGAGGTCTTCCCCTCCGCGCTGCCCGCGCGCCGCGACTCCGCGCACTCCGGCTGGGTGTCGATCTCGGTGGGCTGCAACAACACCTGCACCTTCTGCATCGTCCCTTCTTTGCGGGGCAAGGAGAAGGACCGCCGCCCCGGCGAGGTGCTGGCCGAGGTCGAGGCACTGGTCGCCGAGGGCGTGCTGGAGGTGACGCTGCTCGGCCAGAACGTCAACTCCTACGGCGTGGAGTTCGGCGACCGCTTCGCCTTCGGCAAGCTGCTGCGCGCCTGCGGCGACATCGAGGGTCTTGAGCGCGTGCGCTTCACCTCCCCGCACCCCAAGGACTTCACCGACGACGTGATCGCGGCGATGGCCGAGACGCCCAACGTCTGCCACCAGCTGCACATGCCGTTGCAGTCCGGTTCCGACCGCGTGCTCAAGGCGATGCGGCGCTCCTACCGCAGCGAGCGCTACCTCTCGATCATCGAGAAGGTGCGCGCGGCCATGCCAGACGCGGCGATCACCACCGACATCATCGTCGGCTTCCCCGGGGAGACCGAGGAGGACTTCCAGGCGACCCTGGACGTGGTGCGCGCGGCCCGCTTCTCCAACGCCTTCACCTTCCAGTACTCCAAGCGCCCGGGAACGCCCGCCGCCGACATGGACGAGCAGCTGCCCAAGGCCGTCGTGCAGGAGCGCTACATGCGCCTGATCGAGGTGCAGGAGCAGGTCGCCTGGGAGCTCAACAGGGAGATCGTCGGCCGCAGGCTGGAGGTCCTCGTGGCTGAGGGCGAGGGCCGCAAGGACACCGAGACCCGCCGGATGAGCGGTCGCGCGCGGGACGGTCGTCTCGTGCACTTCGCGCCGACCGGTTCGGTGGTGGACCGCGAGATCCGGCCCGGGGACATCGTGGAGACCGTGGTGACCTACGGCGCCCCGCACCACCTCAACGCCGACGGCGATCTGCTGGCGCACCGGCGCACCAGGGCGGGCGACCACTGGGAGGCCGGAATCCGCCCGAAGACCTCCGGCGTCAGCCTCGGCCTGCCCGGCTTCGGCACCCCGCAGCCCCTGCCCGCCGTTGCTGAGAACGGGTGCGCGGTCCGGTGACGGCGAACGGGAACGACTTCGAGCAGTTCCACGCGGACCTGCGCCAGGTCGAGCACCGGGTGAACCGCCGCATCGACCCCGGCATGCGCGCGGTGCGGATCGCGGTCGCGGTGCTTGTCGTGCTGCTGACCTCGGTGCTGCCGTGGGTCGGCGACACGCCTGGCTGGCAGGTGCTCTTCGGCGACGTGCGGGTCGGCGTGCTGCCGGTGCTGTTCGCGGCCTTCCTGCTCGGCGTCGGCGTGCTCGGCTCCGGGCTGGCGCTGGCGCTGCGGAACTGGGCGCTGGCCTGGGTGTGCGCGGTCGGCGGCTGCGCGGCGGCGGTGCTCGGCATGCTCTCCATCTGGACCCAGCAGACCGGCAGGTCGAACAAGGTGCCGGGGCCCGGACCGGGGTTCGGTCTCGTTCTCGCCGAGCTGGCCGCGATCGCGCTGGCGATCATGTGGGTGAAGGTCGCCAGCTCCCGCCGCTAGCGCCCTAGAGGTCCCACTGGATGCCGAAGGTGCCCGGTCCGACGTCCAGCCCCACTGCGTGCACGGCCCCGGCGGGGCTGATGGTGAGCGCCCTGCGGCGGAACTGGGTCGGCTGCTCCAGCGGAGCGCTGATCTGGGTGCAGCGGCGGGGCGGCGCGGCCGGGTCGAACTGCACCTCGGCCAGGTAGTCGCGCACGGGCCTGCGGAACTTGCGGGTGAACACGTCGGAGCTGTGCCCGCTCATGCCCGCCGGATTGACCAGGTCGTACTCCATCATGATCGTCTCGCCCCTGGCGAGCGGGACCTCGAAGAGCAGTTCGGCGACCATCAGGCCGGTGTCGTCGACGGCGCTCCGGCCGAGCGCGCAGTGTCGCAGCGGCACCAGTTCGGCGGCCTCGCCGAGGGGGTGGCCGGGCGCGTAGACGACCACCCAGCGGTCGACCCCGTCGGCGTCGGCGCGCAGCACCTGGCGCACGCGCACACCGCGCTGGGCGCCGGAGGCGTCGACCTCGACGAGGTCGTGCTGGCTGAGCCGGGTGAGCAGCGCGTCCGAGCTGGTGTCTACTGTGGACAGAAGGGTGGCCAGGCCGTCCTTCGCCGTCCACATCTCCTCGATGGCGGGCGCGCTGGTCGTGCTCGGCGCGTACCTGCCGCGCGGCCGGGGCGGGCCCACCAGCGCGCGCAGCGCGGACGGCGCGAGGCCGAGCACGCCCTCCAGGTTGGCCAGCACGGCGAAGGACGCGTCGCCCTCGGGCTGGCGGCGGCCGGACTGCCAGTTGCTCAACGTCGCGACGCTGACCGACGCTCCCCTGGCGCGCAGGCGGTACTGCACCCGGTCCAGGCTGAGCCCGCTCGCCTGGATCACCGCGCGCAGCGCCGCCGGGAACGGCCCGGTGCGCAGCAGTTCGGTGAGTTCCGGGGAGGGCTCCGGCACCGCGAGGGCGTTCTGGTTGCCTGCGGTCAGCGTCATGGATTCGAATCCCACGTGTCGTCGGTGTCTGGCGGGTGGACGAGCGACTGTGCGGGATCAGCGACAGAGGGAGGACGCCACGCGGACGAGGTCGATGTGCCCCCGCGTGACCAGACGAACTCCTCGCTCCATGGGGCCGACGCTAGGACGTGACGTTTTGCAGTGTCAAGGAGTCCCAGCTTCTGGACAACGCTTGCATGCGCTTTCCTGAACGTGAACTGTCCTTAGTGGACGGTCAGCGGGAGAATCGCCGCCGCAGCAGCAGAACCGCGGCCACGGCGAGGGCCAGTCCGCAGAGCGCCCCCACCACGATCCCCGCCGGGAAGCCATCTTCGGAACCACCGGGTTCGGGGGCCGCGGTGCCCGGGTCGGCGATCGGGGGCGCGGTCGTCGCGCTGCCGACGGCTTCCAGGGTCATCGACTGCCGCAGCTTCGGCCGCCAGGTCACCGTGGTGCCGGACACCTCGCCGTTGGCGCGCCGCACCGGGCCGGGGAAGGTGATCGAGAAGGTGATCTCCACCGACTCGAAGGCCTCCGCCGGAAGGGGGATCTGCCCGCGCTTGTCCTGCTGTTCCTTGGCGGAGAACGCGTAGCCCTCCGGCGTCCTGGCCAGCGAGATGTCGACGCCCTGCCCGCCGTCCTCGTAGCGCAGCAGCGAGAGGAAGTCCTGGGGGGACACACCGTTGAAGATCGTCTCGTAGCCCCGGTGGCCCTCCGCCGTGTAGGGGCGCACGCTCGCGGTCCCCTTGCTCACCGTGGTGGCGTTGCGCTCCAGGAAGCGCTTCAGGTCGGCGACACCGTCGCGCCCCGGCCCCTGCGCCATGCCGAGGCCCTGCGGCGAGTAGGCGACGATCACCGATCCGCTCACGGTCTCGTCGACCCCGATCACCGCGTTCGCGCGGTAGCGCACGCACCCCGAGAGGGCCAGCGCGGCGAACAGGAGAAGTCCCAGCAGGGCGGTGGCGCGTCTCATGATCGACACCGCAGCACACGGGCCCCGCGAGGGGAACCGGGTTCGGCGTTGCTCGACCGAACGGGTGAGGGCCGTTCGGAGCGGCGAACGCTCGTCAGGTCCTCGGCCTGGTCCAGCTCGTGCAGAAGGTCCCGTTCGCCGTCGGAGCGCGGTGCCAGTCCGGGACCTGCCCGCAGGCGCGGAACCAGCGCTCACGCCCTCCGGCGTCCTTGACGAGCAGCGCCGGGGTGTCCACCCCCACGCTGATCGACTGGGCGCCGCACTGCCGCCACCTGGAGTGGTCCTTCGGCGATTCCTGGTAGCTCCAGTCGAGCCAGAGCCGGTCCTGGGGATCGCCCGTCTTCTCCAGGTGCGCCCAGGCGATCCAGCCGTGGGCGGGGTGCAGCTGGACCTTCAGCTGGATCAGGCGGTCGCGCACCACCTTCTTCGGCGGTCCCGTCTCGGCGATCAGCGCCAGGCTCCCGTGCTGGCTCGTCGGTGCCACCGCCTCGCCGCAGGCGTCGTACGCCAGCGAGGGATCGGAGCCGTCCTCCCACGTCGCGGCGAGCACCCCGACGGCGATGCCCAGCACGAAGCTGACCACGCACGCGAGCAGCACTCGCCACCTCCGCGCGAACCAGCCGCGCCCGCGCACAGGCTCGGGCGCGGGGGGCTCCGGCCTCGCGGCGGCCTTGCGGTTGACGACCTCGCCCGACTCGACCGAGACGTGCGACCACCAGCCGCGCCAGCGCTCCAGCTCGGCGGCGACCGTCTCCTCCGTCTCGCCCCGGCACAGCAGGCAGCCGACCACCACCGCCTTCACCACGTCCCAGCCGTTGCGGCGGTCGCGGTACTTCTCGTTGCGCAGGTCCGACAGGGTCGCCCTGGCCAGCGCCACGCCGTGGGTGCGCGCGGCGGTGTCCATCGCCTTGTAGCTAGGGCGGTCGGACTCCTCGTAGAGCCGCAGCAGCCGTTCGCGCAGTTCGGCGTGGCTGGCGGGCCTACCAGGAGCTTCCGGGGCGCTCACGTGCACTTTCTCCTCGTTGACACGGCGGGGCTGACCTGCGTTCGGGCCGCTGAACGGCTCGGGGTGTTCGGGTGAACGGCCATCGGATGATCACCGGTCGGGCCCGGAGTGTGGTCCGATCCCGCGAACGCAGGAAGGGCACGACCGAGGAGTCGACCATGGCATCCGCCCGACGCCGCACGATGATCATCATCTTCGCGCTGGTGCTGGCCACCGCGCTCGGCGGGCTCGCAGGCTACCTGCTGACCCCCGAGCGACCCGCGACGGCCGAGGAGTTCGACGCGGGCGGACCGCCCCCGCCCGAAGCGGCCGAGACGGTGCGGCGGCTGCTGTCCGGCGACCGGGCCGAACGCGACTCCGCGCTGAGCCCGGAGGTTCGGGAGCTCGTCGGCGCCGCCGCCACGCTCCCGCCGGGGACCAAGCTCGTGCTCGACGCGGACGGGTGGAGCGGTGATGCCTCGCCGTACGCGAGCGCGACGGCGACCGTGACGCTGCCGGGGCAGGCTCCCCGGAGGGTGGTCTTCGGGTTCGAACGCGCGGACGGGCTGTGGCGGTTGTTGTTCGAGGAGGAGCTGTGATGCGCTCGCTGCTCGCCCTTCTCCTCCTCGCCGGGCTGCTGGTGCCCGCGTCGGCGGCTGCGCAGGAGCGTCCCTGCGGCAGCCAGGTCACGCCGGTGGCGGGGACCCAGCCCGTGCTCGCGGGCAGTCGGCCGGTGCTGCTCGTGCACGGCATCCTCAGCGGCCGGAACCACTGGGGTGGAAGCGATCTCGCGGATCTGCACCGGAGGCTGCGCGGGCTGCCGTCGGTGACGCTGTGGACCTTCGACTACTCCGAGGTCTCCGACCAGTGGGTCACGAACGACCGGATCGGCCCGGCGCTGGCGCGCGCCGTCCAGTGCCTCGCCGTCGCTTCAGGCAAGCAGGTCATCGTCGGAGCGCACTCGATGGGCGGACTCGTCACGCAGTACGCGCTCGGCACCGTCAGGGACAGTGTCGCGGGGGTGTTCACGGTCGGGACGCCGTTCCGGGGCTCGCTGCTGCTGTCGGTCGGGCAGGGTCTGCACGGCGGGGCCGCGAACCTCCGCCCGGGGGACCACCTGGCGTTGCGCGCGGGGCTCGCGCTCTGCAAGAAGTTCCAGAAGAAGCCGAACTCGTTGTGCGGCACGATCGACGCGGTCATCAGCCAGCCGGTCGGCAGGGCGCTGACGATCGACTCCGCGCAGATCAAGGCACTGCCGCCCTGGCCACGCGACCTGCCGTTGCTGACGGTCGCCGGGAACACGAAGTACCGCTGGACGCTCAAGCTCGTCCTGCTCCCCGACCCCAAGATCGCCGACTTCGACATGGGCGACCCGTTCGTCTCGGTCTCGTCAGCGACCGCCGAGCAGCGGAGCGACGGGCGGAAGGTGAAGGAGTGCGAGCCGGGCGGACTGCTGAAGGTGTTCACCTCGACCTGCTCCCACTCGAACCTGAAGGGGCGGATCGGCGTGCAGAACGACATCGTCGAGTTCGTGGAGAAGGCCGCGCGGTCGAGCCCGCCGCGCATCCCGGCGACGTTCCGGCTCCCGAACGAGGACACCGGAACCCTGACCCGAGCGATGCGGCCGTGGGACGCGGCGAACGCGTGCGAGCCGACGGACGACCGGCCCAGCGACTCGGCGCGGCTGGACATGCGCGGCGTCGTCCTTCCGAAGGGCGGCGATCCCCTGGCCTCCCAGGAACACTGGCAGCTCGCGACGTACCGGGACGACGCGACGGCCGCCAAGGCGCTGGCGGAGATCCGGGCGGGGGAGTCGTGCACGGGCCAGGAAGGCCCGGCGGTGGACATCCCCGTCGGCTCGGGCGGCTTCAGCAGGAGCAAGTTCTCCGGTGCCGTCGCCGTCGGCGAGCCGGGAGACGGCCTGTTCCGCGCGGCCACCCGGATCGGCAACGCGGTGCTGCTCTACGCGCGCAGACCGCAGAACGAACCGCGACCGGACCTGCGCACGGCCGATCCGAAGGCCGTCGCCGCGCTCACTTCAGTGGTGAAGAGCATGTGCGAGCACGGCTGGTCCTGCTGAAACAGACGGAGCCCCCGCCCGAGGGGGGCGGGGGCTCCGGCACTGCCACTGCGGCTCAGCGGTTGGCGACCGAGCTCTCGGCGGCGGCCAGCCACTCGCGCCACTGCGCGGCCTGGGACTCCGCCTGCTCGGCGCGGCGCTTGTCCCCGGCGGCGCGGGCCTTGGCGGCCTGGGCCTCGAACTGCTCGACCCGCTCGCGGAACTGCGAGACCCTGGCCTCGGCCTCCGGGTCGGTGCGCCGCCACTGCGCGTCGGCCGCCGAGCGCACGCGCTCCTCGATCGAGCGCAGCTTGCCCTCCAGCTCGCGCACCCGCTCGCGCGGGACCTTGCCGATCTGGTCCCACCGCTCCTGGATCTTGTAGAGCTGGTTGCGCGCGGCTTCCAGGCCGTTGGCCGCGGGGTCGATCGACTCGGCCTCGGCCAGCAGCTCCTCCTTCAGCTTGGCGTTGGCGGAGAACTCCGCGTCCCGCTCGCTGAAGGCCTCGGAGCGGTGCGCGAAGAACTGGTCCTGCGCCGCGCGGAACCGCTTCCACAGCGCGTCGTCGGCGTCCTTGGGCGCGCGCCCGGCCGCCTTCCAGTCCGTCATCAGCTCCTTGTAGCGGTTGGCGGTGTCGCCCCACTCGCTGGAGGTGGCGATCGACTCGGCCTCCTCGACGATCTCCTGCTTGCGCTGCTTGGCGGTCGAGCGCTGCCGGTCGAGGTCGGCGAAGTGCGAGCCGCGCCTGCGGTTGAACGCGTCCCTGGCCTTGGCGAAGCGCCGCCACAGCTGCTCGTCGGTCTTGCGGTCGACACCGCGCACCGACTTCCACTCCTCCAGCATGGTGCGCAGCCGGTCACCGGCCGTCTTCCACTGGGTGGAGTCGTTCGCCAGCCCCTCGGCCTCCTCGACCAGCGCCTGCTTGCGCGCGATCGCGTCGACCCTGGCCTGCTCCTTGGCGGCCTTGCCCGCCTCCAGAGCCACCTCGGCGCGGCCGATCACGTGCTCGACCCGCTTGGCCAGCCCGGCGAGATCGCCGACGACGGCGGCTTCGACCAGCGCCTCCTTGAGGTGCTTGGCACTGGCCAGCGCCTGCTTGGGGTCACCGGCGCCGGAGTGCAGTCGCGCCTCCAGCAGGCCCAGCTCGGTGAGCATGTCGTCGAACTTGCGCGCGAAGTGCGCGAGGCCCTCGGCGGGTTCGCCCGCCTGCCACGACCCGACCGACCGCTCACCGTCGGCGGTGCGCACGTAGACCGTGCCGTCGTCGTCGACCCGGCCCCAGCGCTCCGGGTGCTCCGACGCGGTCGGCACCACCGGGGCGGCGGGCGCGGCGACGGCCGCCGGGGGCGGGATGACCGGGGTCGTGTTGTCCTGGGCCGCGTTGTCCTGGGCCGTGGTGTCCGGAGTGGCCCGACCCTGCTGCCCGTCGGCCTGGGTCGTCTCCTGGTCCGTCATCGCCGGCTCCTCCTAGCTTCACCGCCCGCACCGCGTGCGGGCGCCCCGCTTGGCGGCGGGGCCTGGCAACCGGGCATCCGGACCGGTGTGGCCCGCGATCCCTGAAGGGGGATTGAAACAGGTCAGGGCGCCCGCCGGAACTTCGAGGCCGGGTTGTGACCTACCCATGACCTTGCACCGCCCACCCGGGTGTGTTCGGCCGAACGTGTGAGGGGGCACTAGCCTGCCCGAACGTGATCGTTCGCGCCGCCGTGCTGCCGCACCCACCGTTGCTCGTGCCGCAACTGGTCGCGGGTGCAACCGAGGAGACCGAACCGCTGCGCCGGGCGTGCCTGGACGCCGCCCGCTGGCTCGCCGAGGCGACGTCGAGGTGGTCGGCCGTCGCCGTGGACGAGGTCGGCTCGCGGGTGATCGAGCCCGCGACGCGGGGCAGCTTCGCGGGTTTCGGCGTCGACGTGCCGGTGAGCCTCGCCGAGCTGGACGAGGGCGAGGGCAGGGCCGATCCGCTGCTGCCGCTGCCCGCGCTGATCGCGGGCTGGCTGCGCGAGCACTCCGGGGCTGAGGAGGTCCGGGTGCGGCTGGTGACCCCCGACCTGGACCCCGACCAGTGCTGGCTGGTCGGCCACGAGCTGGTGGACGCGCTGTCCGGGCCGGAGCCGGTCGCGCTGCTGGTCCTCGGCGACTCCTCGCCCCGGCACGGCGACCGCGCCCCCGGGCGGCCCGACCCGCGCGCGGGCGAGTTCGACGACAAGGTCCGCGACGCGCTCGCGGCCGCCGACGCCGACGCGCTGATGGACATCGACACCGAGCTGGCCGCCGAACTGGGCGCGCGAGGTCGTTCCGCGTGGCAAGTGCTGGCCAGCGTCGCGCAGAGCTCCGGGGTGAGCTGGCGCGGCGCGGTCGACTACTCCGGCGCCCCCTACGGCGTCGGCTACCACGTGGCGCGTTGGGAACCGGCCGCGTGAGCAGGCTGATCGCGGTCATCGGGCCGACGGGTACCGGCAAGTCTGACCTCGGCGTGGCGCTCGCGCAGCGGCTTGGCGGCGCTGTCGTCAACGCCGACGCCATGCAGCTGTATAAGGGCATGGACATCGGTACCGCCAAGCTCACCGAGGCGGAG
The DNA here is from genome assembly GCF_039537405.1 of Allokutzneria multivorans. NCBI lineage: Bacteria > Bacillati > Actinomycetota > Actinomycetes > Pseudonocardiales > Pseudonocardiaceae > Allokutzneria > Allokutzneria multivorans. The sequence goes on from NZ_BAABAL010000009.1 coordinate 146,551, forward strand.
CGCGGCGGGATTCCGCACTATCAGCTCGACGTCCTCGACGTCACTGAGAACGCGTCCGTCGCGGCTTATCAGCAGGATGCGCGCGCTGACATTGAGACAGTGCTCGCGGAGGGCGGAGTTCCGGTTCTGGTCGGAGGTTCCGGGCTGTACGTGCAGTCGGTGGTGGACGACTTGGAGTTCCCCGGCACCGATCCGGAGGTCCGGGCGCGCTTGGAGGCTGAAGCGGCCGAATCGGGGCTGGGCGTGCTTTATGAGCGGCTTTCCCGGCTCGACCCGGCTGCGGCTGAGGCGGTGCTGCCGACCAACGACCGTCGCATCGTGCGCGCGCTGGAGGTCATTGAGGTGACCGGCCGCCCGTTCTCGGCGACGCTGCCGCGCCCCGGTCCTCCGCGCTACGGCGCGTTGCTGATCGGTCTGGACCGCGACACCACTGAGCTGGACAAGCGCATCGAGGACCGCGTTGTGCGCATGTTCGACGGCGGTCTCGTGGAGGAGGTTCGCCGACTGGAAGCAGTTGGGCTGCGCAAGGGCAGCACGGCGGCACGAGCCCTTGGCTACCAGCAGATCCTTGAGGCCGTGCCTGATCCCATCGCGGTGACCGCGCAGGCGACCAGGCGTTTCGTCCGCCGTCAGCGCTCGTGGTTCCGACGTGACAAACGCATCACCTGGCTCGATGCTGCCAGGCCCGACCTGCTTGATGTGGTGCTCAGTAACTACGCTGAACAGCGTGGGTATTGAGTTCGCCAAGGGCCACGGGACGCAGAACGACTTCGTGGTGCTCCCTGACGCCGAGGGCAAGCTGGAGCTGACCGACGACCGCGTGCGCGCGCTGTGCGACCGCAACCGCGGCCTCGGCGCTGACGGCGTGCTCCGCGTCGTGCGCAGCGAACACGTCGTGGACGCGCCTGAGGGCACCGAGGCGGAGTGGTTCATGGACTACCGCAACGCCGACGGCTCCATCGCGGAAATGTGTGGCAACGGCGTCCGTGTGTTCGCGAACTACTTGGTGCACAAGAAGCTCGCGAAGCCCGGCGGCTTCCTTGTAGGCACGCGCGCCGGTGACAAGCCCGTCGTGGTGAACGAAGACGGCACGGTGACCATAGACATGGGTCCCGCACGCATCGTTGGTGAGTCCACGGCCACTGTTGCTGGTCGTGCGTTCCACGGCATCGCGGTCGACGTGGGCAACCCGCACCTCGTCTGCGTGACCGATGTCGAGATCGCCGACCTCGACCTCACGGTGCCGCCTGGCCACGATCCGGTGGTTTTCCCGCACGGTGTGAACGTGGAGTTCATTTCGCAGCTGTCCGACTCCGAGCTGCGCATGCGCGTCCACGAGCGCGGTGTTGGCGAGACGCGTTCCTGTGGGACCGGCACCGTGGCCGCCGCCGCCGCGTTCCTGCACCGCGCCGGTCGTGCCTCCGGTCAGCTCCTGGTGAACATCCCCGGCGGTCAGGTCTGCGTGTCCATCGGTGAGGACACCAGCACGCTCACCGGCCCCGCTGTCCTGGTCGCCGAGGGCACGCTGTCCGACTCGTGGTGGCTAGCGGGCTGACACCGGCAGGTTGCGCGGGAGATCCCCTGCCGAGGCACAGGGCTGTCCTGGTCGCTGGACGTGGCACGCTCTCGCGCCATCCCGAGGCGCAGGCCGTGAGCCTGTTCTTCGCCCGCTACCGGTCCGGGTGAACACCGAGGGGGGAAATCGGGTGCGGGGCGTGGGACACTGGAAGACGTATGAGTGAGCACATGAGCCTGCCCGAGCACGACCGGGACATCGGCGAGCCCAACCGGTTCGACCGCGCGAACGTGTCGACCGGCGAGATGGAGCTGGCCGACCGCGCCGCACTGCGCCGCGTGGCCGGGCTGTCCACCGAGCTCGAGGACATCACCGAGGTCGAGTACCGCCAGCTGCGGCTGGAGCGCGTCGTCCTCGTCGGCGTGTGGACCGGCAGCGACGCGCAGGAGGCGGAAGCCTCCATGACCGAGTTGGCCCGGCTGGCCGAGACCGCGGGCTCCGAGGTCCTCGACGGCCTCGTGCAGCGCCGCGACCGGCCCGACACCGCCACCTACATCGGCTCCGGCAAGGTCGCCGAGCTGCGCGAGATCGTCATCGCCACCGGCTGCGACACCGTGGTCTGCGACGGCGAGCTCTCGCCCGGCCAGCTGCGCCAGCTGGAGGAGAAGCTCAAGGTCAAGGTCATCGACCGGACCGCGCTGATCCTGGACATCTTCGCCCAGCACGCCCGCTCCAAGGAGGGCAAGGCGCAGGTCGAGCTCGCCCAGCTGTCCTACATGATGCCCAGGCTGCGCGGCTGGGGTCAGGCGATGAGCCGCACCGGTGGCGGCATCGGCACCCGCGGTCCCGGTGAGACCAAGCTGGAGACCGACAAGCGGCGCATCAACAAGCGGATGGCCAAGCTGCGCAAGGAACTGCGCGCCATGGGCACCGTCCGCGAGACCATGCGCGGGATGCGCAAGTCCAACGACGTGCCCAGCGTCGCCATCGCCGGGTACACCAACGCGGGCAAGTCCAGCCTGCTCAACGCGATCACCGGCGCGGGCGCGCTGGTCGAGGACGCGCTGTTCGCCACCCTCGACCCGACCACCCGGCGCAGTGAGACCCCGGACGGGCGCGTGCACACCCTGACCGACACCGTCGGCTTCGTCCGGCACCTGCCGCACCAGCTCGTCGAGGCCTTCCGCTCGACGCTGGAGGAGGTCGCCGACTCCGACCTGCTCGTGCACGTGGTCGACGCCTCCGACCCGCTCCCGGAGCGCCAGGTCTCCGCCGTGCGCGAGGTGTTCAACGACATCATCGCCGAGCGCGACACCCCGATGCCGCCGGAGCTGCTGGTGGTGAACAAGATCGACGCCGCCGACGAGGTCACGCTGACCCGGCTGCGCCACCTGTTCACCGGCGCGGTCTTCGTCTCCGCGCACAGCGGCGAGGGCATCGAGCACCTGCGCCAGGTGATCGCCGAGCGGCTGCCCAGGACCGACGTCGAGCTGGAGGTCTTCGTGCCGTACGCCCGGGGCGAGGTCGTCGCCAGGGTGCACGCCGAGGGCGTCGTGCTCGACGAGAAGCACACCGACGACGGCACCGAGCTGCGCGCCCGCGTGCTGCCGCCGCTGGCCGGAGCCCTCGACGAGTTCGTCGTGCGCCACTGAACCCACTGGTGTTTCATGCGTCTTCTCCGACGTGGGGGGTAAACGAGTGGGTCGGCTGCGCGCCTTGATCGGTGTTGTCGCCGTGATGCTGACGTTCTCCGCGACACCTGCCTCCGCCGACCCGGTGGAGCGGTGCCGCATCTCCGACAAGCGCATCGGAGAGCTGTCCGGCCTCGCCGCCGACGGCAAGAACTGGTACGCGATGAACGACGGCGGCACCAAGCTGACCGTCTACGTGCTGAACAAGAGCTGTGCCGTGCAGCGCACCATCACCAACGCGACCGACCCCTTCGACGTCGAGGACCTCGCGCGGGCCTCCGACGGCACGCTGTGGCTCGCCGACACCGGTGACAACCGCAAGCAACGGGAGACAGTCGCGCTGCACGCGCTCAACCCCAACGGCAAGTCCACCCTGTACCGGTTGACCTACCCCGATGGCCCGCACGACGTCGAAGCGCTGCTGCTCGACCGCGACAACGTGCCGTACCTGGTGTCCAAGGAACCGTTCGGCGAGGCCAAGGTCTACCGGCCCTCGGGCAAGCTCTCCGCCCCCGGCCCCACTCCGCTGGAGAAGGTCGGCGCGGTCTCCCTGCGCTCCACCAGCACTCCCGGTGGTCCGGTCGGCGCTGGGATCGGCTCCGTGCTCGTGACCGGCGGTGCCGTGAACGCCGACGGAACCGTTGTGGCGCTTCGCACCTACACCGAGGCCTACCTGTTCTCCGCGCCCGACGGCGACATCGCCGCCGCGCTCGCCCGCAAGCCCGTGCGCGTCCCACTGCCCAACGAGGAGCAGGGCGAGGCCATCGCCTTCGACACCGACGGCTCGCTGCTGTCGGGCTCCGAGGGCAAGAACTCCCCGATCCGCGCGATCGAAGGCGCCGTCGAACTCGCCCGCAGCCAGGGCGGCACCGAGCGCACCGCCCCCTCGCCCAGCCCCGACGGCTCCGGCCAGGCTCAGCCGCCCACCGAGACCGGAAGCTCCTCCGTCAGCGCACTCGCCGTTGCCGGTCTCCTGGCCCTCGGCGTGGTCTTCTTCTTCAGCCGCCGCAAGGCAAAGTCCTAGGACCTGCCCGCCAGGCCACCGGGCGGGCACAGGACATCGTCGTTGATGTCCTGCGCCCGTGTGCCTAGGCCCTGTCCTGTAAGTCACCGAGTTTGCCGGTCTTCAAGACCACCCAACCCCCACCCCAGCCGTCTTCAACGACGGCAAACCCCGCAACACCGCAGGGTTTGCGGCGGTTAGCGATGATCAACAGCGGGGTTTGCGGGTCTTGAAGACACCCCAACCCCCGGCGACACCGTGACCGGAATACACAGCGCAACCACTTGCAGGACAAGCCCTAGTCGAGGAAGTCGGGCCTGCCGAACGCGGGCTTCAGGTCGTCGAACCACAGCGCCTGGTCGTCGTAGGCGGCGAAGAACGGCCGGTTCACCTTGCTGGGGTCCCGTGCCTGGAGGAACCGGCAGACGAAGACCTTCTCGCCGCCGACCTCGGCGGTGCCGTCGAGCACCACCTTGCCCGGTGATGCCGACATGACCGGCCCGCGCGCGGTCCGCTCCAGCCCGGAGACCTGGCTGATCGCGTCCCGGTAGATGTCCAGGACCTGGTGCAACGGCAACGCGAAGTAGTCGCGGGCGCCGGTGTCGCGCTCGACGAACATGTAGTACGGCACGACGCCGATGCGGACCAGTTCGCGCCACATCGTCGCCCACGCGTCGGCGTTGTCGTTGACGTGCTTGACGATCGGCGCCTGCGCGCGGATCACGGCGCCGGTGCTGCGGATGCGCCGCACGGCCTCCTGCACGGCATCGGTCTTGAGCTCCTGCGGGTGCGAGAAGTGCGCCATCACCGCGACGTGCCTGCCCTGCGCGACGAGGCGGTCGAAGAGCCGGAGCAGGGCGTCGGCGTCCGGGTCGGTGGTGAAGCGGTACGGCCAGTACGACAGGGCCTTGGTGCCGAAGCGGATGTTGCGGACGTGCTCGAGACCGGGCTCCAGCAGGGGTTCCACGTAGCGCGCCAGCAGCTCGGTCTTCATGATCATCGGATCGCCGCCGGTGAGCAGCACGTCGGAGACCTCGGAGTGCCGGCGCAGGTAGCCGAACACCCGTTCCGGCCGGTCGACCTGCTGCTTCAGCTCGGAGATGCCGACGAACTGCGCCCACCGGAAGCAGTAACCGCAGTAGGAGTGGCAGGTCTGGCCGTTGGCCGGGAAGACCAGCGCGGTCTCGCGGTACTTGTGCTGGACGCCGGAGAGCTGTCCCTCGTCATCGCCGGGGACGTTCTTCTCCATCTGGTCACCGGGGTGCGGGTTGAGCTCCTTGCGCAGCGGTTCCACGGCCGCGCGTAACTCGCTCCGGTTGGCTCCGGCGTCCAGCATCGACGCGACGTGCTGGTACATCGAGTCCGGCAGCATGTCCCGGTGCGGGAAGGTGAGCCGGAAGATCGGGTCGTCCGGCGCGGCCGACCAGTCGATCAACTCGTCCAGGACGTAGTTGTTCACCTTGAACGGCAGCACGGCGCTGACCACCGCGATGTCGCGGCGCAGCTCGGGCGCGAGCCTGCTCACCTGGGGTAGGTCGGCGAGCTTCGACCCCGGAGTGGACGTCATACGTTGCTCTGGTTGGGTGATCATCGCCCCCGAATGTACGTGCGGGCGCCGGATGCGGACTACCGCCGTTCGCAGGTCTCGCGCGAGGGCCGAACGGGCCTGGCGGGCCTGCGTCCACCGCCCTCGGTGACCAACCACCACCCGGCCGGTGAGTTGACGCGGCGGCAAACCCCCGAACAGGGTTGTACCCGCCCCGGAGCTGGGAGGGAGTCCCCGGGGCGGGTGCGTCTGGGAGGACCGGGACTACAGGCGGCGCAGCACCGCGACGACCCGGCCCAGCACCGCCGCCTCGTCGCCGAGGATCGGCTCGTAGGCGGGGTTGTGCGGCAACAGCCAGACGTGGCCGTCGCGCCGCTTGAAGGTCTTCACGGTGGCCTCGCCGTCGATCATCGCCGCGACCACGTCGCCGTTCTCGGCGGTGGGCTGCTGGCGCACGACGACCCAGTCGCCGTCGGTGATCGCCGCGTCGACCATGGAGTCGCCGACCACCTTGAGCAGGAACAGCGACCCCTCGCCGACCAGCTCCTTCGGCAGCGGGAAGACGTCCTCGACGGCCTGCTCGGCCAGGATCGGCCCACCGGCGGCGATGCGGCCGACCACCGGGACGTAGGCGGGCACCGGGCGCTCCGCTGCCTGCTCGGCCTGGGCGTCCGGCTCCGGGGAGCGCACGCCGTAGGCCCTCGGCCGGTTCGGGTCCCTGCGCAGGTGGCCCTTGCGCTCCAGCGCCCGCAGCTGGTGGGCGACGGAAGAGGTGGAGGTCAGGCCGACCGCCTCGCCGATCTCGCGGACGCTCGGCGGGTAGCCGAAGCGCTCCACCCAGTCCCGGATCACCTCGAGCACCCGGCGCTGCCGTGGGGTGAGCGCGGTGTCGTCAGCGGCGTCGCCGGTGACCCCGGCGGTGGCCAGCTGGTCGCCGCGGTCGGGGAAGACGCGGACCTCGGCCCGCGCTCCGGCGCTGCTGTCGAGTTCGGCGGTCGGGCCGGTCCGCTCGCCGGTTCCCTCGCGTGTCACCGTCCTCGCCCTCCCTGGTCGCTGGTGTGCGTCACCCCGTGAACGCTAGCCGTCACCGGGCGAGAGATCAAACAGGTGTTCGAACGCCACGCGTTCGGGTCGCCCCGGAGCTTCGGGCGGGTTTCGGCTCGATTTCCGCCGCCCCGGGTGGTAGACATTCGCACAGCAGTTCGATCGAACGTCTGTTCGATCTTACTGGGTGACCGAGGCGAGCGGTAGGACGAGGAGGCGTGTCATGACCGTGCTGGCGCGTATCGGAGCGGAAACCCGGACAGCGGAAACCCGGACCGAGACCCGGGCCGAGGGGGAGCGGTGCGCCCGCCGGGTGGTGGTCGAGCTCCACCGCCGCCCCCTCCGTGCGCATCCTGGCCGCGGGACGGTGATCGTGCCAGTCGCACGCCACGCCGGCATCGCCTCCCGGGCGGTGGCTTGCCGGGTGCGCCGCCGGAGCGTGGCCGAGCGGGTCCGCGGGGTTCTCGTGGCGCTGGCGCTCACCGCCGTCGCCGTGGTCGCACTCGGTCTGCTCGCCCAGCTCAGGGGCATCGGCGACGGGCCTGGCGTGCCCGAGGCGGTCTCCATCGTGGAGGTCGGCCCCGGCGAGTCGCTGTGGCAGTTGGCGCGCCGCGTCGCCCCGGACTCGCCCTCCGGCGCGGTGATCGAGCGCATCGTCGAGCTCAACGAACTGTCCGACCACGTGGTCCACCCGGGGCAGCCGCTGCGCGTGCCGGACGGCCGTGCGCCGCAGTAGCACGCCGCCACGCCCGGGGCTTCCCCCTGCCGGGCGACCAAGTCACCCATTTCGAGTGACTCGCACGCCCGTGTCCTGGCCAGGCGAGTTGCATCTGGCTGCCTCGGTGCCTAGGTTCTACCCCAACATCTAGTGGTTGCTTCGGCGCAGCTAGTCCACAGGTTGGGTTCACGCGATCTTCACAGCGTGTCGCTTCCGGCACGCTCTGTTCGTCGTGCCCGCACCCCGGACGCCCGCCGCGCGACCACCGAACCCGCGTCATGAGGGAAGGGGTGAGCCGGGTGCGGTGCCCGTTCTGCCGACACTCCGACTCCCGGGTCGTCGACTCGCGTGAGGTGGACGAGGGCCAGGTGATCCGGCGCAGGCGGTCCTGCACGGAGTGCAGCCGCAGGTTCACCACGGTGGAGGAGGCCATCCTCGCCGTGGTCAAGCGCTCCGGGGTCACCGAACCGTTCAGCCGGGAGAAGGTCGTCACCGGCGTGCGCAGGGCCTGCCAGGGCAGGCCGGTCGACGAGGACGCGTTCCAGCAGCTCGCCCAGCGGGTGGAGGAGGCGATCCGCTCCACCGGCGCGGCCGAGGTGCCCAGTCACGAGGTGGGGCTGGCGATCCTCGGCCCCCTCCGCGAGCTGGACGAGGTCGCCTACCTGCGCTTCGCCAGCGTTTACCGGTCCTTCACCTCGGTGGAGGACTTCGAGAAGGAGATCGCGGACCTGCGGCAGGCAGGCTCCGACAGCGACACAGCGGGTGAATCAGCGGAGGCGACCAGCGGATGAGCGCGGGGTCAGAAGAGGACAGGCCGCGACGCAAGCGCGGCACCGCGACCGCTGCCCCCGCCGCCGGTAAACGGCGTGGCGGGAAGCAGAAGGGCGGCACCGACAGCGGCGGTGCCGTCGCGACGCCGAGCACGGCGTCCAACAAGCAGCAGGTGCGACCGGACCGGACGGGGAGCTCGGACGAGGTCGCGCGTGCCCAGGTGGAGCAGCAGGAGAGAGGGAAGTCCATGACGGAGACCGTCGGCGCTGGCGGAACAACGGCGGCGTCAGGGGGCGAGGACGGTGGTCTGCGCGTCCAGCGCGTCTACACCACCGAGGGCGTGCACCCCTACGACTCGGTCACGTGGGAACGCCGCGACGTGGTGATGACCAACTGGCGTGACGGCACGGTGAACTTCGAGCAGCGCGGGGTCGAGTTCCCCGACAGCTGGTCGGTCAACGCGGTCAACATCGTGACCAGCAAGTACTTCCGCGGGGCCGTGGGCTCGGACAAGCGCGAGCACAGCCTGCGCCAGCTCATCGACCGCGTGGTGCTGACGTACGTGAAGGCGGGTGTCGAGCACGGCTACTTCGCCAGCGCCACCGACGCCGAGGTCTTCGAGCACGAGCTGACCTGGATGCTGCTCCACCAGGTCTTCAGCTTCAACTCCCCGGTCTGGTTCAACGTCGGCACGCCCTCCCCGCAGCAGGTCTCCGCCTGCTTCATCCTGGCCGTCGACGACACCATGGAGTCGATCCTCAACTGGTACAAGGAAGAGGGTCTGATCTTCAAGGGCGGCTCCGGCGCCGGGGTCAACCTCTCCCGCATCCGCTCCTCCGTCGAGCTGCTCTCCTCCGGCGGCAGCGCCTCCGGCCCGGTCTCCTTCATGCGCGGCGCCGACGCCTCCGCGGGCACCATCAAGTCCGGTGGCGCCACCCGCCGCGCCGCCAAGATGGTCATCCTCGACGTCGACCACCCCGACGTGGAGGAGTTCATCGAGACCAAGGCGCGCGAGGAGGAGAAGATCCGCATCCTCCGCGACGGCGGCTTCGACATGGACCTCGGCGGCAAGGACATCACCAGCGTCCAGTACCAGAACGCCAACAACTCCATCCGCGTCTCCGACGAGTTCATGCGCGCGGTCGAGGACGGCGGCTCCTTCGGCCTGCGCTCGCGCACCGACGGCGAGGTCGTGTCCACCACCGACGCCAAGGGCCTGTTCCGCAAGCTGGCCAAGGCCGCGTGGGAGTGCGCCGACCCCGGCATCCAGTACGACGACACGATCAACGCCTGGCACACCTGCCCCGAGTCGGGCCGGATCACCGCGTCGAACCCGTGCAGCGAGTACATGCACCTGGACAACTCCAGCTGCAACCTCGCCTCGCTGAACCTGATGAAGTTCCTGCGCGCCGACGGCACCTTCGACGCCGAGACCTTCGCCAAGGCCGTCGAGATCGTCATCACCGCGATGGACATCTCGATCTGCTTCGCCGACTTCCCGACCGAGCCGATCGCCGACACCACGCGGAAGTTCCGCCAGCTGGGCATCGGCTACGCCAACCTCGGCGCGCTGCTGATGGCCACCGGCCACGCCTACGACTCCGACGGCGGTCGCACGCTGGCCGCGGCGATCACCTCGCTGATGACCGGTGTGGCGTACCGGCGCTCCGCCGAGCTCGCCGGGGTCGTCGGCCCGTACGAGGGCTTCGCGCGCAACGCCGAGCCGCACCGCAGGGTCATGCGCCAGCACGCCGCGGCCAACGACCTCGTGCGCACCATGCACAAGAACGACTCCGCCGTGCACAAGCTGGCCACGATCGCCTGGCAGGACTGCCTGGAGATCGGTGCCCGCAACGGCTGGCGCAACGCGCAGGCCAGCGTGCTCGCCCCCACCGGCACCATCGGCCTGATGATGGACTGCGACACCACCGGCATCGAGCCCGACCTGGCGCTGGTGAAGTTCAAGAAGCTGGTCGGCGGCGGCTCCATGCAGATCGTCAACCAGACCGTGCCCGGCGCGCTGAAGTCCCTCGGCTACCCGTCCGAGCAGGTCGAGGCGATCGTCGAGTACATCTCCGAGCACGGCCACGTCGTGGACGCGCCCAGCCTGAAGCCCGAGCACTACGAGGTCTTCGACTGCGCGATGGGTGAGCGCTCGATCGCCCCGATCGGCCACGTCCGGATGATGGCCGCCGTGCAGCCGTTCATCTCCGGCGCGATCTCCAAGACCGTCAACATGCCGGAGTCGGCGACGGTGGAGGAGGTCGAGCGGATCTACTTCGAGGGCTGGAAGCTCGGCCTCAAGGCGCTGGCGATCTACCGCGACAACTGCAAGGTCGGCCAGCCGCTCTCGGCGGGCAAGGGCGCGAAGGCCTCGGGTGAGACCCAGCCCGAGACCGTCATCGAGTACCGCCCGGTGCGCAAGCGCCTGCCGAAGAAGCGCCCCAGCCAGACCGTGTCCTTCACCGTCGGCGGCGCCGAGGGCTACCTGACCGCCGGGTCCTTCCCCGACGACGGCCTCGGCGAGATCTTCGTCAAGCTCGGCAAGCAGGGCTCGACCCTGTCCGGGGTGATGGACGCGTTCTCGATGTCGATCTCGGTGGGCCTGCAGTACGGCATCCCGCTGGAGTTCTACGTCTCGAAGTTCATGAACCAGCGCTTCGAGCCCGCGGGCATGACCGACGACCCGGACGTGCGGATCGCCACCAGCGTGCTCGACTACCTGTTCCGCCGGCTCGCGCTGGACCACCTGCCGCTGGACAAGCGCGCCGAGCTCGGCATCTTCACCGCCGACGAGCGCACCGCCCAGGTCGAGCAGGGCTACGGCTCCGACGTGGACCTGACCGGCCTGCGGACCACCGTCGACGCCACCCCGCAGCCCGCGCCGCAGGTGGAGAAGGCCAAGTCCGACTCCTCAGGCAAGGTCGGCAGTTCGATGGAGATGCTGGAACTGCGCCAGGGCAAGGCCGCCGACGCGCCGCTGTGCTTCACCTGCGGCACCAAGATGCGGCCCGCCGGTTCCTGCTACGTCTGCGAGGGCTGCGGCTCCACCTCGGGCTGCAGCTGACGCCTGGACTCCACAACAGGTGCGGCATCGGTTCTGACGGCTGGAAAGCTGCCTCTGCCTAGGGGCTCGTTCGCCGAGAAGCGGAGGTGACCCGGCTCGCTGCCAAGCGGGCCGGGTCACCTCGACCGGATGCGCCGATCGTCACTATGACGTTCGGGCAGCGGATGGCTTGTTCCGCAGGGAACTGGCCATCCGGGTGACCGGAGGGTGTCGTGCTTGGTGTGAGAGCCTGCATCGAATCACCTTCCGAGCCGCCGATCAAACGGTGGAAGGAGGTGAAGGCCATGGCTAAGAACTCACGCCAGACAGGCAGCAAGGCAGCCTCGGCTGCTGGTAAGACGCTATCGAACCCGAAGGCATCAGGCGCAGCGAAGGCTGCGGCTGCTAGTGCGCTGTCGCAGACGCCGAAGCAAGCCAAGAAGAAGTGATCGGTGCTGCCCTGGGCCTGTGACCAGGGCAGCACCTTGCAGAAGAGGGGAAAGATCGCCCCGAACTGCCAGCCCGCATCGACTGTGGATGACAAGCCCGGACGTTCTGTCTAGACTGTCTAGATACCGTGCGGGAGGGTGTATGAACGGGCACTGGCAGTTGCAAGAAGCCAAGCAGCGCTTCAGCGAGTTGATCAGATCGGTAGAGGTTGACGGTCCGCAGTTCGTCACGCGGCACGGTCAGGAAGTCGCAGTCGTCATCGACATCGTCGAGTACCGGCGTCTGCGTGGTGGCGCGCAGGACTTCAAGGACTTCTTGCGATCAGGGCCGGATCTCAGCGCTTTGGAGATCGAACGATCTTCGGAACTTTCCCGTGTCGTTGATCTGGGTGAGGGTGCGTGAGTTTTCTGCTCGACACCAACGTGGTGTCCGAGATTCGCAAGAAAACACCCAACGCAGGCGTGCTTGACTGGTTCGGTTCTGTTCCGGCGACCGAGCTGTTCCTCAGTGTTCTCGTCGTCGGCGAGATCCGGCAGGGGATCGAGAGGTTGGCGCGGCGTGACGCGACGCAGGCTGAAGTTCTCGAGCGTTGGCTCAAGCAACTGGTAACTGCTTACGAGGACAGGATCGTCCCGATCACTACGGAGATCGCCGATACGTGGGGGCGGCTCAACGTTCCCAATCCCGTGCCTGCCATCGACGGGTTGCTGGCGGCCACTGCGCTGGTGCGTGGCTGGACCCTTGTCACTCGCAACACGAGCGATGTCGCGTCAACCGGAGTTCGCCTCGTGGATCCATTCAGCTCGCCTCCGTGATCGCCGGCTGTGAACGAGAAGCTTTACCTGTGGCATCAAGACGCGTCTGGATGAGCTGTTCGGAACCGGGGTCGACGCCACGTCGGCCCCGGTTCTACCTTGTCCGCTCGTGGTCGTACGGACGACAGGGAAGTTCTGATGGACGCGGATCGGCTCTTGGCCGGCTACCTGGTGGCGACGAGAGGTGTCAGGACGGACTGGCAGGACGCGGGGCTGCCCGGCGCCGACCTGATCTCGATGAGCGACTGCGTCGTGGACGTGGTGCCTGCGAATCGTGACGGCTGGGACGACTGGTTCGACGACCCGGTTTCGGCTGAACGATCACGCGCTCACGCGGATCGACCAGGGCTGCGCGTGCTCGCCGTCGGCATCGCCGCGACCGACGCCCCGGCCGTGCTCCAGGACATGGCCGAAGCGGGCTACGGCCCGGACGCGGGCGGGATGATGGGACGCCTGGCCCGGCGGGAGGCCTTCCCCGACGTCCGCTCCGGCCGAGCGAGCGGCTTCGAGCTGGTCGGCTTCGACGTCGGCGCCTGGCACACGTGGACCTGCCTCGGCGGGCTCGTCGACGACGTTCGGCAGGCGACGGGCGTTCGGCCGGGGCGATGGGGGTTGATCCAGGACGAGCAGGAGGCTCGTCGGGCCGCGGCGTGGCTCACGACGTCCGGGCTCGGCGATCCGAAGGTCTTCCTGTGGGTTCCCGCCCTGCTGGTCGACGTCAGCGACCACTCCACCAGCATGCCGGACTGAGCTAAGTGCTTGACGTACGTCACGTACTTAAAGCGTGCTGCTGGGACACCACTGGGGAGGCCGACATGTCCGCTGTCCACTTCGACAGCTACACCGAGGCTCGCGCGCATCTGAAGGACCTGCTGGACGCCGCTGAGAAAGGACGGGTCGCCACCGTTCGGCGTGACGCGGCCGTGACCGCCGTCGTGGACGTCGAGCGTCTGCGTCACTTTCTCTCGTCGAACGTACCGTCACGTGCTCAGGTCGTGCCGGAGGGCGGCGGTTGGTCGGTGTTCATCCCAGGGCTGCCGGTCGCCGCCGACGGCACCTCGTTCGACGAAGCGATCGGCGAGATGGTCGATGCCCTGCGGGAGTACGCCGAGGACTGGCAGGAGCGCTTGCTCGACGCGCCGAACCACCGTGACAACTGGGGGCTGGTGCAGTTGGTCAGCCTCAGTTCTGACGAGCAGGTGCGTGAGTGGCTTGTCGGCGGCGCGCGGTGACGTCCTGGCCCCAGCCGACGCGCAAGGATCACGAGACGTTCTGCCGAGTCGAGGAATGGCGTCGGGTGCGGGACGCTCGCGGGCGCACCGGGACCCACCACGTCACCTACGAGTTCGATCTCGCTGACGGCAGGATTCTGCGAACCCGCATCTCCCATCCCGTGGACCGCAGTGGCTACGGGGCGAGCATGTGGAAGCACACCCTTCGTGATCAGCTCGAGGTCGGCGAACCGGAGTTCTGGGCATGTGCGCGAGACGGCGTCAGGCCCGCGAGAGGAGTGCCCGAGCCGTCCGCGGAGGCGCTGCCCGTTGAACTCGTGCACCTGCTGATAACCCGCGTCGGCCTCGAAGAGTCCGAAGTCGCCGGGATGAGCAAGGAAGAAGCGGCGGCCAGGCTGCAGAGGTTCTGGGCCGAGGGAGAATGACGGGCATCTCGCGGATTTCCGTGGCCCGTCGATCATGCCAGCGCGCGCTGGTCGACCACTAGCACCCCGACTGAGCACTCCGACTTCGCCTCGAGTTGGGGTGTCTTCAAGACCGGCATACCCTCCTGTTGATCATCGTTAACCGCAGCACACCCGGCGTTCCGTGAGGGTTTGCTGCGGTTGAAGACGGCTGGGGTGGGGGTTGGGTGGTCTTGAAGACTGGCGAACCCTGTGCTCCGCTCGCGGTCTAGGCGTGGGTGAGGTCTTGCAGGCAGGCTGCGGGGTGGTCGGCATGGAGAGGAACGGGGAGTGGCCGTTCGGCAGGGTGTGGACCTGGACGCCGGGTAGGGCGGTGTGCATGCGGCGCTGGGTGGCGATGCCGAGCGCGCGGTCACGAGTGCACTCGACGTAGACGCGCGGGACGCGGCCGAAGCTTTGGTCGGAGAGACGGATTTCCGTGCCTTCCAGGGGAATCGCGGGCTCGGGACGAGCTGACGGAAACCGAAGCGGGGGCGGCGGGGTACGTGGTGCGCGAAGCGTCGGAGGTCGACGCGCGCCGCGTGGCGGTGAAGCTCACGGGCGCGGGGCGGGAGTTGCTGAACGCCTCGCATCGTTGGCAGCAGGAGCGGTTCGACAGCCTGGTGGCGCACTGGGACCTGGCCGATCGCAAGCGGTTCGCGGACTACTTGCGCAGGCTCGCGGACGAGGTCGTTGAGTAGCGCGCGATGAGCTTGAACGCGACGACGGTGAGGACGAGGTAGGCGGGGACGGCGAGCAGTGCTTCAGGGGCGAGGATCTCGACGGGGGCACCGGACGCGCGGCCGAGGACGATTCGGTTGACGGACAAGAAGGTCAGGTGCAGGGCGATGTTGGTCCACAGTGATCCTGTCGCGATCCTGGCGACAAGCAGGGTGTAGCCGAAGAGTGCGAGCAGGGGCAGGTAGGACACCGGTTCCTCGCCGACGGGGGCGATCGAGGGCGGCTGTGCTGATCGGCCGAGCAGGGTGGAGACACCGAAACTGACCACTGTGGACAGTCCGGGCGCGATCATGAACAGGGCGGTGGTGAAGAACATCGCCCAGCCCGGGCGGTGGCGCGAGCGCAGGTTCTGGAAGACGTAGCCGCGGAAGGCCAGCTCCTCCGGCAGTGCCTCCAGCGCGAAGGCGATCAGCGCGTTGGTGCCGAGGAAACCCACCAGTGCCAACAGGTCTACCGGGCCCCAGCGCAGCAAGCCGAGTGCGGTCGCGGTGCCGATGGTGATCGTCGCGGCGCTCGCGGTGACGAGGACGCCGAGCCCGAAGGAGCGCGCTGACCAGCGAACGTCCAAATCGGACAGTGGTTGGCGGTCAACGCGCTTGCGCAGCAGGACGATCAGCGGGACGGCGATGGCGGAGCACACCAGCGCGGCGCCCAGCCCACCGACCCCGCTCGCTCCCGCGACGCCGAGGGCGAGCGCGAAGACGGCGGTGCCCAGGAGCGCCCGGAAGTACGGATGCATGCTGTCCCTCCTCGTTTCCGTACGACTGTACAGAAAAGATGTAGGATGGGCACATGCCGAAGATCGTGGACCACGAGCAGCGCAGGCGGGAGCTGGCAAGCGCGGTGTGGGCGGTGGTTCGGCGGGACGGGGTGGCTGCGGCCTCGGTGCGGGCGGTCGCCCGGGAAGCGGGCTGGTCGCCGAGCTCGGTGCAGTACTACTTCGCCACTCAGGACGAGCTGCTGACGTTCGCGATGCGGATGACCGTGGACGGGGCTGAACAGCGGCTGCGGGAGGATTCGGCGAACCCGGAGGACCCGAGGTCGCTGGTGTTCACGACGGTGGAACGCTTGCTGCCCTTGGACTCCGACGCGCGCGTCGCGACGGAGCTGTGGGTGGCCTTCCTGTCCCGAGTGCTCATCGACGCGGACGCGCGGGCCTTCAACTCGCAGACGGCGCGTGAGACCTCGGAGCTGTTCGCGACGGTGATCGGCGGGCTGTGCGATGCGGGCATGGCGGCGGAGGGGCTCGACGCGGGCCTGGAGGCGGACCGGCTGCACGCGCTGTTCGACGGGCTGTCGGTGCAGGTCGCGACAGAGCCGGAGCGGATGACGCCGGAGCGCGTGCGCGCGGTTGTCCTCGCGCACATCGACTCGTTGCTGCTACCGGAACACCGCGGGGGCTGGCATGATCCGCCGCGATGACATCGACCTCGACCTCAGGGAAACGCACCACCGACTCTCTTGACGGGCTCTCCGTCGGCGACGCTCTCGGCGCCCAGTTCTTCGTTCCCGGCTCCTCCGTGCCGGACCTCCTCCTCGGTACGACCCCGGCGCCCCCGTGGCCCTGGACCGACGACACCGAGATGGCGTGCACCCTCGCCGCCGAACTCCGAGATCATGGCTCTGTGCACCAGGATCGGCTCGCGCTGGCGTTCGCAGAGCGCTGCGAGCCGTATCGCGGCTACGGCCCTGGCGCGGTGGTGACGCTGCGCCGCATCCGCGAGGGCGAGCCTTGGCGCACAGTGGCCAGGGAAGCCTTCGGCGGCCAGGGGTCCTGCGGCAACGGGGCGGCGATGCGGGTGGCCCCGCTCGGCGCCCACTTCGCCGACGACCCGGGCCGCGCGGCGACCGAGGCCGCGCTGTCGGCCGAGGTCACGCACCCGCACCCGGAAGGCGTCGCCGGAGCCGTCGCGGTCGCCCTGGCGGCGGCGCACGCGGCCGACCCCTCGGTGACCGCGCGCGACCTGCTCGACGCCGTCATAGACCAGATGGCTGAAGGCCAAGTGAGACAGGGAATTGCCCAAGCCGCCGCGCTGCTCGGTTGCACTACCGCTGAGGCGGCGTACCAACTCGGTAACGGGTCCAGGGTGACCGCGCAGGACACGGTTCCCTTCACCCTGTGGGCGGCCGCGACCCACCTCGACGACTACGCGGCGGCGATCACCGCGTGCGTCGAGGCGGGCGGCGACGTCGACACGACGGGGGCCATCGTCGGCGGCGTTGTGGCCACCCGAACGGCGGTTCCGAGAGATTGGCTGGCCGCGAGGGAACCGCTTCCCGGCTGGTGAGGGGAGCTTTTCCGGCACCCCCTAGAGGAGCCGTTCGGTGGCGGCGCGAAATGCGTCCGGGTTGACCTGGGCGCCGCCGCTGAACGGATTCTCCATCTGCGATATCGCGAAGAGCAGCAGTGTGATGGTCGCGGTCAGCGCCACCACGATAATGACGTGCGGGATCAGGTTGGGGCCGCCGAAAAGATACGGGAATGAAACAGACATAATGCCGCCGATGATCAGCGCGAACCACACCACGCTGTTCACGCCCTTGCCCGCCGCCTCCAGTCTTGCCTGGCGCGACTGGTAGACCTGCCACAGCTGGTTGGCGGCCTCGGCCTGCCTGCTCTCCTGCCAGTCGCCGTCCGGCTTGGCCTCGGCGATGACGTTCTTCAGCCGCTCCAGGGTCAGCGCGCCGGAGGTCGCGACGGGCTCGCCCTCGCGCAGTCTCGGCCACTCCTCGTTGAGCACGGTGGCCGCATAAGACCTGCTCAGCTCCTTGACGAGGTCCTTGGTCGGCTCGGGGAGCGAACTGCCGGCCCAGTGCACGGCGACCAGCGCGTTGGCCTCCTCCGCGGAGTCCGAGCGCGCCTTGGCCGCCGCGTCGAACAGCGAGATCAGCACGAAGGCCACCAGCACCGCGTGCAGCCCGCCCACCACGGCGAAGACGCTGCCCGCCGAGGAGTTGTTGCGCTCGTCGTCCCAGCCGAACTTCGTCTGCAGCACCACCGCGATCGTGGCGGCGACGGCCGAAGCACCCAGGACCCAAAGTAACCCAATGGTGTAGATATTCAATTCGGCCCCTTTCTGGTGCAGAATTACATCACGGCGCGCTGGGGCCGTACAGTCGCTGAACAGATGGGACAGAAGGCGTCCGCGCCGGGTGAAAACACGGTGCGATACCGGAAGTGGTGCTCGAATGTCGTATTCCGTTGCTCCATTACGGTGGCGGGGTCGAATCGTCGTCGTGTGCGGCACGGCGCTGGTGCTGGTCGTCTCCGTCCCGCTGCCGGACGGCCAGGACAGCGCCGAGGCGGCCCCGCCGCTGTGCACGGCCTACCAGGTGAGCACCGCGAGCGGCGGCTCGCTGTCCACCCTGCTGCGCGTGCAGTCGCCGTCGTGGAACCCGGTTTCCCAGCGACAGCTGGACTTCGCGGTGAACGCGATCGGCTTCGCGCGCTCCCAAGGGCTGACCTACGGCATCGCCTCGCGCGGGCGGAGCGGGCCGTTCCGCCACGTCGCGCACGTGGTGACCATCGACAACCAGGGCCGCGCCACCGATCTCGGGCCGGTGCGCACGACGGGGCCGGTTCGCTTGCCGCACAGCGGTTTCCTCGACACCTACGCGGGCGCGGTCTCCGGGAGCCGACTCTACCTGCGCGATGACTCCACCCTGTACGCGCTGGACATCAACCCGGCGAGCCCGACCTTCCTCGGCGTGCTCAGCTCGGTGCGGATGCGGCCGAGCTGGCCGGTCGAGGGCGTCGACGACTTCGCGGTCAACGAGGCCGACGGACAGCTCTACGGCGTCTCCTCCAGCGGGCCGCTGCACGGGATCCTGGTGCGCATCAACCCGTCCACGGGCGCGGTCACCCAGTTGCCGACGCACCCCGCGCTGCCGGGCTCCTCGACCTACGGCGCCGTGGTGATCGACTCCGCGCGGACCATGTACGCGCTCAACAACAACACGCACGGGGCGAGCCGGGTCTTCCAGATCTCCCTGGACGGCTCCGGAGCGACGCGCGAGGTCGCGCAGGGGCCGCGGCTCGTCGCGACGGACGCGGCCGGATGCCTTGCGGCGCCGCCATCTCCGCCTCCGCCGCCTCCTCCGCCCCCGCCGCCGACCACGACGAAGCCCCGCCCGACCACGACGACCACCGCGCCGCCGACGACGACGACGACCACGCCGCCACCCACGACGGAGCCGCCGCCCCCGACCACCGCGCCGCCGCCCGCCCCGCCGCCGAAGCCGAAGTCCAAGCCGTTGCCGGTGACGGACCTCAAGAAGGAGGAGGTTGCGCAGTCCTCGATCACGCCGACGCGGAAGTGGGCCATCGCCACCGTCGTCATGGTGATGATGGGCGCGGGATCGGCCGCCGCGGCGTACCGTAACCGCAGGTGAGACTCGCCCATGCCAAGGGGGACAAGGACATGAACGCTCTGGCGAGGCTGGGGACGGCGCGGGTCGCACTGACCGCGCTGACCGGTGTCACGGCGCTGTACTTCGCGTTGATCGTCTTCGGCAACGTGACCGACTACGGCACCAACGAACAGTTCGTCGTGCACGTGCTGGCGATGGACACCACGTTCCAGGACCCCGACGTGATGTGGCGGGCGATCACCAGCCCCACCGCCGTCACCATCGCCTACGTGCTGATCATCGCGTGGGAGGCGGTGACCGCGCTGGTGCTCGTCGCCGCCTTCGTCGCGTGGCTGCGGCGCGGCGGCGAGGAGACCGCGCGGCGGCTGTCCGTGCTGGGGTGGGTGATGGCCGTGCTGCTCTTCGGCGGCGGCTTCATCGCGATCGGCGGCGAGTGGTTCCAGATGTGGCAGTCCTCGAAGTGGAACGGCGTGGAAGCCGCGTTCCGCAACGTGGTCGTCGCCTCGATCGGCCTGATCGTCGCGCTCGGCGGGCGCACGCGCGACCGGTCGCGACCGCTCCCGTGATCCGGATGGGTGCCGACCTGCTGGCGCGAGGCTGAAATTCCGGGTGTCGTCGGTAGGAGGTGGTAGAACTGGCCTTCGTGTTCGCCTATCTCCCCGTCTCCGGTCCCGTGCGCTTCGAACCGGACGGCATGCGGCTGCAATGGCGGACGGGCTCCGCCGAGGCGAGCTACGTCGGCGACTTCGTGGCCTGGTCGGACATCCGCGACGCCGATCCCTCGACGACCCCGCCGGAACTGCGCTTACAGGACGGCAGGACGGTCTTCCTCGCCGCCGAGCAGAGCGAGGAGCTGGCCGAGCGGCTGTGGGCGGCAGGGGTGACCCTGGCGCACCGCCCGGACGTGTGGGGCCACCTGCTGGAGCCGTTCCTGGACCGCGACTACGACGAGGTCAAGGAGCGGATCGAGGACGACCTGCGGTACTGGGGTTTCACCGAGGCCGAGGTCGACCTGTTCCGCGAGCGCGTGCGCTGGCGGATGCTGCTGTTCACCCGCTTCGGCGGCGAGTGGACCACCTACGGGCAGGCCGACCTGGTGCTGGCGTGGTTCCTGCTGCGAGTGCCGCCGATGTTCGTCAGCGCAGGCGACTACCGCAGGTTCCGCAGGCTCAACGACGAGATCGCTGATCGACCCACCCGGGGCGGCACTCGCTGAATATGCTGTCCCGATGCGAGTGAGCGGGGCGATCGGTGCGGCGGCGGCAGCGGCGGTGTTCGTCGCCGTGCTGGTGTTCGGGCCCGACGCCGGGAAGGTCACCGGCGTCGCCGTCGAGGCACCACCCCCGCCGGCGCCGACGGTCACCACGACCACCCGCCCGGTCGCTCGGGCCGTGCTGAAGACGGCGGAGAACCCGTTGCTGGGCAACGGGATCGGGCTGCGCGAGATCACCTGCGAGCTGCCGAAGTTCGGCAGGGCGGCCGAGCAGCTGCGCGCCTACTACAAGGCCATGATCACCTGCATGGACGACGCGTGGCGGCCCGCGCTGGAGCAGGCGAACCTGCCGTTCGGCTCGCCGGAGCTGAACATCGAGGACAAGCCGACCACCGGCTGCGGGCCCGCGCCCTCGGACAACGAGGCGACCGCGTTCTACTGCGGGGCGGACCGGACGATCTACGTGCCGAGGGCGACCGTGCTCGACGCCGTGGAGTCCCACCGCGCGGGCCACCTGAACCTGCTCGGGCACGAGTACGGCCACCACGTGCAGCTGCTCAGCGGGATCGCGCTGGCCAACGGCAGCGCCGTGCACAAGGCCGGCGAGGACACCCCGGCCGGGCTGGAGCTGATCCGCCGCCAGGAGTTGCAGGCGAACTGCTTCTCCGGGCTGTTCATCGCCGCGGCGTCGGGGCGGGGCACCGTGACCAAGCAGCTCGCCGACGCCGCTGTCCGCTCGTTCAACGATTCCGTCGCCGACGACACGCACGGCAAGCTCCCCAACCAGGTGCGCTGGGGCACCGACGGGTTCCGGAAACGGACGACCTCGGCCTGCAACACCTACAACGCCCCTTCCGCCCAAGTCGCCTGAACAGCGGCGAAGTGGGTGAACCCGGACATTCGGGGTATCGCGGCGCGGGGCGGAGTCGCTAGCGTGCCGGAGGGTAGGCACCGCTGGCGACGAGCACCGGAGGTACCCCCGATGAGGATCGCGGACGTGTTGCGCGGCAAGGGTTCGGCCGTGGCCACCATTGAGCAGCGGAGCTCGGTGACCGAACTGCTCGCGGCGCTGGCCCAGCACAACGTCGGCGCCCTGGTCGTCGTCGACGCCGACGGCGGGCTCGCCGGGATCGTCTCCGAGCGCGATGTCGTGCGCACCCTGAACGAGCGCGGGGCCGAGGTGCTCACCGGCCCCGTCTCGGCGATCATGACCAGCCGCGTGTTCACCTGCGGGCCGGAGGAGTCCGTGGACACGCTCACCGTGCAGATGACCGAGCGCAGGATCAGGCACGTCCCGGTGCTCGACGGCGGCGCGCTCGTCGGCATCGTCAGCATCGGCGACGTGGTGAAGAGCCGGATCTCGCAGCTGGAGCAGCACGGCGAGCAGCTCCAGGCCTACATCTCCCAGGGCTGAGCGGGGCTCACATCCCGAACCAGCTCGCGGCGTCGAGCCGGACCCCCTCGGCGGGCGCCATCGTCCGCAGCGCCGACTCGACCTGCTGGAGTCGTTGTGCGCCAAGGGATTTCTCCCACGTCGCGCGCAGCTCGTCGAAGATCGCCGCCGACCTGGCGAGCGCGTCCACGCCGCGTGGGGTGAGCCGGACGTGCTTGCGCCTGGCGTCGGCGGCGTCCTCGACCCGCTCCGCGTAGCCCAGCGCGGCCAGGCGGTCCACGGTCTTGCCCGCCGCCTGCTTGGAGACGCCGAGCCGCCTGCCCATGTCGCTCGCGGTGGCCCCCTGCGCGCCGATCGCCTGCATCGCGAAACCGTGCGCGGGGCGCAGATCGGGGTGGCCCTGCACGGCCAGCTCCGCGTGCAGCCGGTCGATCAGCGAGCGGAAGCCCGCGAACAGCAGCAACGGCAGCTCGAAGCCCGGGGGCTTGCGCAACTCGACAACCTGGTTTACCTTTTCGTCAACCACGTTGTCGACTTTACCCCTGGGGGCCCCATGTTCACCGACCACACGATCGAGACCGCACCCGCCGCCTCCCGCAGGGCCATGGAGGCGACCAGGGCGAAGCTGGGCCACGTGCCCACGGCGGTCGCCCGGCTCGCCGAGTCGCCGCACCTGCTGGACGGCTTCCTCAGGATGAGCGGGATCTTCGAGAGCACGACGCTGGACATGGTCTCCCGCGAGACGGTGATCATGACCGTGGCGGTGCGCAACGGCTGCGAGATCTGCGTCCAGATGCACTCCGCGAAGCTCGCCGAGCACCCCGAGCTGGTCACGGCGCTGCGCGAGCGCGCGAGGCTGCCCGACGAACGGCTGGAAGCGTTGCGGCGCTTCACCATCGCCGTGCTGGAGACCGCGGGAGGGGTGGACGACGAGACACTGGAGGACTTCCTCGCGCACGGCTACACGAAGCAGAACGCGCTGGAGGTGGTGCTGGGCATCGGCACCTACACGATGTCCACGCTGGCCAACCGGATGACGCGGTCCTAGTTCCTGGCCATCGTCAGCCAGGCGCGCAGGCCGAGTCCGAGCAGCGAGCGAGCCGATCCGCTCGGCAGCGCGGCGAGCTTCGGGGCCATCGCGGGCAGCCGGTGGTGCTGGCGCAGCGCGACCCCCCTGGCGGCGTTGAGCGCGGCGACGGGGTGGTTGTCCAGCACGCTGTGCGACATGTCCCGGAACGGCACGAGCACACCGTCCGGCAGCAGCCGGGCGGTGCGCTCGGCCACCGGGCGCACGGTCCGCAGATCGCGCTCGGCGGTCAGCACCGCGGTCGGCCACGTGAAGTTCTCCAGAGCGCTCAGCAGGCAGCGCGGCTCGCCCTCGAAGGCGGGAAAACCCTTGGCGTGCTTGGCGAAGGCAACGGCTTGGTCCAGCGGGAGACCGTCCGGTTCCAGGTCGTAGAGCTCGCGGTAGTTCATCGCCGAGACCAGGTCCAGCTCCAGCACGTACCGGCTGGGCTTGCCGAGCTCGTCGTCGGCGACCCGGTGGATCCAGCGCCACGGACCCCACCGGCCCGCCGCGACGGCGTCCAGCAGCCGGTCCACCATCGCGGGCCCGCCCAGCTCGTAGAAGGCCGGGATCACGCTGCCGGTCTCCTCGGCCGGGACCACACCGCTCGCGACCAGCTCGCGCAGTTTGGCCGCGACGCCCCTGGTCGCCGGGTCCTCGCCGTGCCAGAGCAACCGCCGCACCTCGTCCCGCGCGACCGCGAAGTCCGAGGTGGTGGAGTAGGTGGAGTCCAGGACCATCCCGGCGACGCGCTCGGGGTGCTTGGCCCCGAAGGTCTGCGCCAGGTACGCGCCGTAGGAGCTGCCGAGCACGATCGCGCGTTCGAGTTCGCAGTCGTCGAGCACGGCGGCGAGGTCGTCGGCGGCAGCGTCCACGGTGAGCGCGCCGAAGGGCAGGTCGTGGCCCAGTTCGTCGTGCCGGGACAGCCCGATTCCCCGGTGCTCCACCATGATCACGTCGAACTCGCGGCGCGCGGCCAGCGCCCGCTGCCGGTGGTAGGGCAGCACCGAGGCGAGGCCGGGCCCGCCGGGCAGCACCAGCAGCGGCGTCGCGCCCCTGCTGCCCTCGCGGACGTAGGTCAGCTCGAACCGCCGCGAGCCGCCCTCGATCATCGGCCTGCTCAGCCTGCGCACCGAGGGGCTGTGGCGGAACTCCGCGATCACCTGCTCGCTGCGCTGCTCCCGCTTCTCTTCCCGTCGTGTGTCCACAGTGGACATCCATCCCCCCTCTGGCCCGCCCCGCCCGGTGAACGAGCGGGACGGTCGTCGGGTTCCAGCTCTGTTCAGCCCGCGGGCCGGAAGGACCTGCGGTACGCGCTCGGCGCGACCCCGAGCCTGGCACGAAGGTGCTGCCGCAGCGAAGCCGCCGTGCCGAAACCGGCCCGAGCCGCGATCTTCTCCACCGGCAGGTCGGTGTCCTCCAGCAACCGCCGCACGTGCTCGACGCGCTGGTGCACCAGCCACTGGCCGGGACTGGAGCCGGTCTCCTCGCGGAAGCGCCTGGTGAAGGTGCGCACGCTCATCCGGGCGTGTTCGGCCAGCTCGCGCAGGGTCAGCGGCTCGCCGAGGCGGTGCAGCGCCCACTCGCGGGTGGCCGCCGTGCTGGCCTCGGCCGGCTCGGGCAGCGGCCGCTCGATGAACTGCGACTGCCCGCCGTCGCGCCACGGGGCGATCACGCAGCGGCGCGCGGCGCGGTTGGCCACGCCGCTTCCGTGGTCGCGGCGGATCACGTGCAGGCACAGGTCAGGGCCCGCGCCGACGCCCGCCGAGGTCAGCACGTCGCCGTCGTCGACGAACAGCACGTCCGGATCGAGCAGCACCCTCGGGAACAGCCGCCGGAACCGCCGCGCATAGGCCCAGTGCGTCGTCGCGGGCCTGCCGTCGAGCAACCCGGCGGCGGCGAGCACGAAGGCTCCGGTGCAGATCGACATCATCCGCGCGTGGCCCGCCGCCCGGCGCAGCGTGTCGATGACGTGCTGGTCGAGCACCCCGTCCTTGACCGGGCTGCCCTGCTGCATGCCGATGGTGATCACCGTCTGCGCCCAGTCCAGCGCTTCCGGGCCGTGCTCGGGATGGACGCGGTACCCGGCCGCGCAGCGGATCGGGCCACCGTCGGGGGTGCAGACGCGCACCTCGTACAGCGGTGCGCCGTTCTCGTCCCGCGCGCAGCCGAAGACCTGCGCGGGCACTCCGAGGTCGAATCCCACCGAGCCCTCCAGGGCGAGCACGGCGATGCGGTGCGGTCCGGTCATGGCCCGATCCTGACACAGGTTGACCATCAGGCCACTCGTCCGAGTGAAACCGTTGCTTGAAGCTCGTCCGGTGACACAGAGATATCGCGGGCGACCGCACCGCGCCTGGATCGTGGCCGCCGTCGCTTTTGTCGCGCTCGTCGGCGCGGCGGGCTTCCGGGCCACCCCCGGAGTGATGATCAACCCGCTGCACGAGGAGTTCGGCTGGCCGCTGAGCACGATCTCGCTCGCTGTTTCGATCAACCTGCTGCTTTATGGCCTGACTTCACCGTTTGCCGCCGCGTTGATGGACCGCTTCGGTATCCGGCAGGTGGTCGCGTGGGCGCTGTTGTTGGTCGCGGCGGGCAGTGGGCTCACGGTGTTCATGGCGCAGTCCTGGCAGCTCATCCTGTTCTGGGGCGTTTTCGTCGGTTTGGGCACTGGATCGATGGCGTTGGCGTTCGTCGCGACAGTGACCAACCGGTGGTTCGTGAAGCACCGCGGCATCGTGACCGGCGTGCTCACCGCGGGTGGCGCGGCGGGACAGTTGGTGTTTCTGCCCGTACTCGCGCTGATCGTCGAACAAGGCACGTGGCGCTTCGCGTCGCTCACGGTCGCGTTGGCCGCGCTAGCCGTTGTGCCGCTTGTGTTGTGGCTGTTGCGCGATCACCCCAGCGAGGTCGGTTTGACCGCCTACGGTGCTTCCGGCCCCGTAGTGGCACCGCCTGCGTCTGAAGGGGGAGCTGCGCGACGGGCTGTTCGTGCGTTGTTCTCCGCCGCGCGCACCAAGACGTTCTGGTACCTCGCGGGCGGCTTCGCGATCTGTGGCATGACTACGAACGGTTTGGTGGGCACGCACTTCATCCCCGCCGCGCACGATCACGGCATGCCCACTACGGCTGCGGCGGGACTGCTCGCTTTGGTGGGCATCTTCGACATCGCGGGCACTGTGTTCTCCGGTTGGCTGACGGACCGGATCGACTCCCGTGTGCTGCTCGCCGTCTACTACGGCCTGCGGGGTGTGTCTTTGGCGATCCTGCCCAGCCTGTTCGACGCGACCGCGCACCCGAGCATGTTGGTGTTCATCATCTTCTACGGCTTGGACTGGGTGGCGACCGTTCCGCCGACCGTAGCGCTGTGCCGTGAACACTTCGGCGCAGACGGCGCGGTGGTCTTCGGGTGGGTCTTCGCCTCGCACCAGGTCGGCGCGGCGATCGCGGCCACTGCAGCAGGCCTGGTGCGCGATTCGCTCGGCGAGTACACCGTGGCGTGGTACGTCGCCGCGGGGCTTAGCACGGTGGCTGCCGCCCTGTCGCTGCTGATCGTGAAGAGCAGGAAAGCCGCCGTTGTGGAGCTGAATGCCCCAAAGCAGGGCACGCTCTCGCGAGCTCCTGGCGGTGACGCCGGATGACGTCATTGCTCGCCGATGTTTCTGGTGGTCGGAGTGCGTGCCGGTGGTCAAGAATGAGCGCGTGGAGCTGACGATCCGGCCACTCGCCGACGAGGACGTGCCCGCCCGCTACGAGCTGAACAGCGTTGCGTTCGGGCGAACCAAGCCGTTGTCCCAGGTTCAAGCGACACTGCCGCGCATCGCGGACCAGGCGGGCATGAACTGGTGGGGCGTGTTCGACGCGCGAGGCACGCTCGTCGCGGACGCTGCTGACCGTGAACAGGGCCAGTGGTTCGGCGGGCGGCTCGTCCCCACGAGCGGCATCGCGGGCGTCGCGGTGGCTCCGGAGTCCCGTGGGGGCGGAGTCGCGCAGAAGCTGCTCAAGCACATGCTCGGCGCCGCGCGCGACCGTGGTGCGGCGATCAGCACGTTGATGCCTAGCGTGCCGGGGCTCTACCGCAAGCTTGGGTGGGAGCAGGTCGGCGCGATCGTCGACGAGCGTGTTGCGACCACTGCCTTGCAATCGGTGCGTTCTGCGGCCGGAGTGACCGTGCGCCCCGTGACTGTTTCTGACTTCCCGACCGTCGCGGAGGTCTACCGCGCCTACGCACGCGCTGGGAACGGCCTCATGGAGCGCAGCGGCCCGCTGTTCAAGGCCACTCCCGCCGAAGTGCTCGACGCTTACCGCATGACGTTGGTTGAGGGCCCTGACGGCGCGGAGGGCTACGCGAGCTGGCAGCGCACTGACAACTACGGTCCCGGCGCGAAGCTCGTTGTCACCGATCTGGTCACGCTGACCGATCGTGCGCTCACGGCACTGATCGCGCAGTTCGGCAGTTGGGGCACTGTGGCGCCTACGACGGAGTTGCGCCTCGCAGTGCCCGACGAACTCACGTGGGGCTTGCCTGTGCATCTGGAGCGCGCGTCCACCGATGCGTGGATGCTGCGGCTCGTGGACGCACGCGCGGCTATCGCGGCACGCGGGTGGCCGGAGCTGCGCGCGACCGTGGACCTGGAGATCGTGGACGACGTGTGCCCGTGGAACGCGGGACCGCACCGTTTGGTCGTCGCGGCAGGCTCGGCGTCGCTGGAGCCCGGTGGCAGCGGCGAGGTGGTCATCGGCAGCCGTGGGCTCGCGGTGCTCTACGGCGGCGGTGCGAGCACTGCGGCTCTACGGCGCTCCGATTTGCTGCACGGCGGTGACGGCCGTACGGACGCGTTGTTGGACGCCGCCTTCGCAGGACCACGCCCAGGCCTGCTGGACGCGTTCTAGGCGGGGTGGTGGTCGGGGACCGCGTTGAGTTCGATTCCGTGCTCTAGAAGCGCTTTCATCGAGCACAGAACGGTGCTGAAGCCGCCGACGGTGTCGTTGACCCACTGAAGGGTCTCGTCGTCAGTGCCCGTGAAGCCCGTTTCGGTGACTTCGACGAAGGTGGCATTCGCGGAGCGCGGAGTGAACTTCAGCTCGACCGTCGTCGGCTGCGCGTAGTTGCCCCACTCGAAGCGGATCAGCCGGTACTGCTCGACTTCCTTCACCCGGACGTCGGCGGTCGCTCCGTAGGTCTCCCACTCCCAGTGCAGCTCCGCGCCGGGAACCATCGCGCCGCTGCTCTTGCTGTACCAGAACCGCGACGTGACGGTGGGGTCGGCGAAGGCTTGGAACGCGTCCTCCGCTGGCCTGCGAATGAGCATGCACGCGGATGCGACCGGGTTGAGCTTCTCCATGCGCATCAGGTTGCCCTATAAGGACTCTCTTCGCTCCGCGAGTGCGGCTAGGTGACGGGAGAAGTCGAGCAGCGCGCTGCGGAGTTCGACGGGCTTGCGGATGACGAACGGCCATTCCAAGCTCGCGAGCATCCGCGCCATCCCGTCGAGCTTCTCCGCGCGCGTGCGCAGAAGAACGACGCCGTGCTCTTCGACGACAGTTCCCGTCGTCGGTGGGATGCGTTTGCGCACAGCGTCTACTGGTCCCTCCACAACAACTTCGACCTCCCACGTGTACAGCACGCCCGCCAGCGACTGCGTGACGTGCTCCACGGCGTTGAAGCCCGCCGGGACCGTGAACGTCTTGTCTTGTAAGGAAACCGACTGCACACGGTCGAGTCTGAAGGTGCGTAGTTCGCCACGGCGGTGGTCGTGCCCCGTGACGTACCAACGGCCTGAGTGGAAGACGACACCGTAGGGGTCAAGTTCGCGTTCGGACTCCTCTTCGCGCCACGACCGGTAACGGAGTCGCACGCGTGTCCTACGGCGCACGGCCTCGCCCATGACGAGCAGTGTGTCGGTGGCCGGAGCTTTGCCCTCGCGGGGCAACAGTGTGAAGCCAAGTGCTTCTTGCACTGCCTGAGTGCGTTCACGCAGCGCGGACGGGAGAACGCGTTGAATCTTGGCGAGTGCGCTCTCGACGGCGGGCTCCGCTGTCGCCAGTCCGATCCGTTTGCTGGCGGTGAGGCCCAGCGTCACCGCGACGGCCTCGTCATCGCTCAGCATCAGCGGCGGCAGCTTGTAGCCGGGGCGCAGGCGGTAACCCCCGTAGCGCCCGCGCCCGGCCTCGACCGGGACGCCGAACTCGACCAGTCGGCTCGCGTAGCGGCGCACCGTGCGCTCGTCGACCCCGAGCCGCTCGGCCAGGTCCCGGCCGGTCAGGTGGTGGTTCGCCTGGAGCAGCTCCAGCATCGCCAGGAGGCGGGTAGTGGGATGTGGCACGGGTCACAACCTCAATCCGGACGTGTTCTGTCCGGTTTTGATCCTACGGTTCTCCCAACGACATCGAGCACCACATCGACCGAGGAGTGACGAGATGGCCACTTACGTGCTGGTTCCCGGGGCTTGGATCGGCGGCTGGGCCTACGCGGAGGTCGCTGACCTGCTGCGCGCCGAGGGCCACGAGGTGCACGCGGTCACGCTCAGCGGCTTGGACGGCGGTGGGGACGCGGCCTCGATCGACCTGGAGACGCACATCGCGGACGTGGTCGAGGTGATCGGCGACCGCGAGAACGTGGTCCTGGTCGGTCACAGCTACGCGGGCCTGGTGATCACGGGCGTGGCGGACCGCGTCGGCGAACGGCTCGCGCAGCTGGTCTACCTCGACTCGGCGCCCTTCGAGAACGGCGAGGCGATGCTGGACTTCACGGGTCCGGTCCCGAACGTCGACGGTCGCTTGCCGTACCCGTCCTTCGAGGCGCTGAGCCAGGACGCGGGCATCGACAAGGACACCTACGACTTCTTGAGCACCAAGGCGGTCGGCCACCCCTACGGCGCGTACGCGCAGGCATTGCGCATCAGCGACAAGGAGCCGACTTACAAGCGCGTCGTGATCGCGTGTGACGACTTCCGCGGATTGGTCGCTACGGGCATGCCGCGCTTCCAGCAGTTCGTCGCGCCCGCGTGGCACCGCGTCGACATCGACACGGGCCACTGGCCGATGGTCACCGCTCCCAAGGAACTCGCCGAGGTCCTGCACGCCCTCTGAGCGCAAGATGCTTCGAAGGACGCGAGCACGCATCGTATTAGTCTCTGCGCGTGTTCTCGATCCTCAGCGCGGTGGTGGTGGCCGCGACGCTCGTCGTCCCGGTCACCACCACGGCCCCGGTGCCCCTGATCATCGACACGGACATCTGCGCGGCCGTGGACGACGTTCCCGCGCTCGCGATGGCCAACCTCATGCACAGCAAGCGCGAGGCGAAGCTGCTCGGTGTCATGGTCGACACCAAGGGCGAGGCAGGCGCTGCGGCGGTCGACGTGGTCAACACGCACTACAAGCACCCGAACATTCCGATCGGTGCCCTTAAGCCCACGGACAACTCCACATGTGAGCAGTTCGCGCACAACTACGCGCCGCAGCTCGCGGAGAAGTTCCCGCACGACCTCCGTGGCGGCAGCGCGGCGCCCGAAGCGACCGCGCTCTACCGCAAACTGCTTGTCGCACAAAGAGACCACAGTGTCGTTGTGGTGTCCCTAGGGGCCACGACGAACCTGCGCAACCTGTTGGACGCAGACGCGGATCTGGTGCGCAGGAAGGTCTCGCGGCTCGTCGTGATGGGTGGTCAATACCCGCGCAGCACCACGGAGCCGGAGTTCAACTTCGCACTCGATCCGGCAGCCACGGCACGCGTGGTGCACGACTGGCCAACTCCGGTCGTGTTCAGCGGTGGAGAGCTGTCGGTGTCCTTCGGCAAACGGATCACTGGCCAATCCCCGCTCGCGGAGACCTTCCGCATCGGTTTCGGCGCTGGTGTCGACGGTGAGCTGTGGGACGTGCTGCCGATGTACTACGCGGTGCGCGGCGCGAAGCACTTCACGGAGGTGCGCGGCGGCTCCAACCGCATCGGTGCGGGCGGGGCGAACGAGTGGGTCAGCCCGGCCACGCGCGAGCACTCGTACCTCACGCTCGCCACCGACAAGGCGGTCATGGCGAAGATCCTCGAAGACATGCTGGTCAGCGCTTCTTAGCGGAGGGTGGGTGGCACGGCCGGGGAGCGACAGGGCAGGCTAGGACGGGTGTCGAGCCCCCGCAACGCTTCACGCGTGTTCTTCCAGGCCGTTCTGCGCCGCCCCAGCCTGATCGGCGGCGTCTGGCCCAGTTCCCCCGCGCTGGCCGCCCGGCTGGCCTCGGTCATCCCCGGCTCCGGCGACCCCGTCGTCGTCGAGCTCGGCGCGGGCAGCGGCGCGGTCAGCGACGGCATCACGGCCCGCCTCGGCACGCGCGGCCGCTACCTGGGCGTGGAGCTGGACGAGGAGCTGGCCGGCCTGCTGCGGGAGAACTACCCGCACATGGAGGTCCTCAACGCCAACGCCACCGAGCTGGGCAAGCTGCTCGCCGACCGGGGTGTCGACGCGGTGGACGCGGTGGTCAGCGGCCTGCCGTGGGCGCTGATCGGTGAGCAGGGGCAGCGCGAGATCCTCGGCCACGTCGCCGAGACCCTGCAACCGCACGGCGTGTTCACCACCTTCGCCTACGTGCACGCGCTGGGCATGGACAACGCCCGCCGCTTCCGCCGCCTGCTCGAATCGACCTTCGACGAGGTTCTGCTGACCCGCGTGGTCTGGGCGAACCTGCCGCCCGCGATCACCTACGTCTGCCGCCGCCCCCGCTGACGTTGTGAACCCAATGTGGCATTTGTTTCGCCAGACGCAACAAATGCCACATTGGGTACGACCCCTTTCGGGTGGGGCCTCCGGCTCGGAGCACCGTGCCGGAGCGCCTGGTCAGACCACCGCGTCGATCTCCGCGAGGATCCGCCCGCGCACGTCCTCGTCGCAGAACGACGCGCGCACACCGTTGCGGGCGAGCTCCGCGAGGTCGTTCCTGTCGAACCCGAACTCCTTGTGGCACAACAGGTACTCGCGGTTGAGGTCCGTGTCGAACATGCCGGGGTCGTCGGTGTTCAGCGTGACGAGCACGCCCGCCTGCACCAATCGCGGCAGCGGGTGCTCAGCGATCGTCGGCACCGCGCGCGTGCGCAGGTTCGACGTCGGGCAGATCTCCAGTGCGATCTGACGCTCCGCGAGGTGCTCCACCAGGCGCGGGTCGTGGATCGCCGAGATGCCGTGACCGATCCGCTCGGCGCCCAGGTCGTGCACGGCGGACCAGATCGTCGCCGGGCCGGTGGTCTCCCCGGCGTGCGGCACGCTGCGCAGCCCGGCCTCCCTGGCGAGGGTGAACATCGAGGCGAACTGCGCGCGCCCCACCCCGATCTCCGGCCCGCCCAGCCCGAACGCGACCGTCCCCTGAGGACGATGGCGCAGCGCCCACCGCACGGTGGTCGTCCCCGCGGTACGGCCCTTCTCACCGGGGATGTCGAAGATCCACGCCAGCACGACGCCGTGTTCGTCCAGTGCGCGTTTGCGACCGGTCTCCAGCGCTTCGGCCAGTTCGTCCGGTTCGATCCCGGCCAGCAGGTGCAGGTGCGGGGTGACGGTGACCTCGGCGTAGCGCACTGTGCACTGTGCGAGGTCGCGCGCGAGACCGGTCACCAGCGTCACGACGTCCTCGCCGGTGCGCACCAAGGCGCTGACGGCGAGGATCACGTCGATGAAGTGCGCGAAGTCCCTGAAGACGTAGAAGTCCTGTAGCTGCGCCTCATCGGTCGGAACGCCGCCGTCGGGGTGACGGCGCGCGAGTTCGAGCACCGTCGGTACAGATGCCGCGCCGACGAGGTGGACGTGCAGTTCGGTCTTGGGGAGCGCGGCGACGAACGCCGCGATGTCGTTGGACATGCGGAAACAGACCTTCCAAGAAATGGGATGTGCGGGTGCGGGCAGTCAGGCCCCAGTCACCACGCGAGGTCGGTCCGCGCGTGATCGGCTCCGTAGAGCGGCAGGGCCACCAGGCCCGCCAGGAACACGCTCACGTTCACCGACGCAGTCTTTCACGACTCAGTGTGGATTTAGAAGGACATTTGGAGTATTGACCCCGTCGTCTCCCGCCGCGAAGGTGCGCAGGTACCCAACCTGCTAGGGGAGAAGCCGATGAGGCGTGCACGAACAGTCCTGCTGGCCGCGATGGTGGTGTTGCCGCTGACCGGTGCGCACGCGCTGGCGGCCGCTCCGCCGCAGCAGCCGGTGTTCGCCGACGGTGAGGCGCAGCCCGTCTACGACGCGACGGACGTGGTGCGGGAGAAGGTCTTCATCCGCGTTCCGATCGACAGTGACCGGGACGGCAAGGACGACGAGGTGCGCGCGGACGTGGTGCGCCAGCGCGTGACCACGCAGGGCGTGAAGCTGCCCGTGGTGTACCTCCCGAGCCCGTACTACGCGGGCGGGAACAACGTGCCGAACCACAACGTGGATGTCGAGCTGCACGTGCCGGACGGGCCGCGCAACGACAACCGGCGCGACAGCCCCGGCACCGACCCGAAACAAGACCCGCGTATCGCGGCCGCGCTCGGTACTGCCGGTCCGAACCCCGGAGTGATCGGCCCGTCGAGCTACGAGAAGTTCCTTCTGGAGCGCGGTTACGCCGTCGTTTACGCGGAGTCGCTCGGTACTGGTGAGTCCACGGGCTGCCCGACGACCGGCGGTCGCAACGAGACCATCGGTGCGCGTTCGGTGGTCGACTGGCTCAACGGACGCACTACGGCGCGCGACACCGCGAACAAGCCGTCAGTCGCTTCGTGGACCACGGGCAAGACGGCGATGATGGGCGTGTCTTACAACGGCACGCTTCCGAACGCGGTTGCTTCCACCGGTGTGCAGGGCCTCGAAGCGATCGTGCCCATTGCGGCCATCTCCAGCTGGTACGACTACTACCGCGCTGACGGTGCGGTCGTCGCCCCCGGTGGCTACCAGGGCGAGGACGCGGACGTGCTCGCGGAGTACGTGTACAGCCGCTCCGACCGCGAGATCTGCAAGCCGGTCATCGACGAGATCGTGCGGCAGCAGGACCGCGTCACGGGCGACTACGGCCCCTTCTGGGACGAGCGCAACTACCTCAACGACGCCAAGAAGGTGCGCGCGGCGACCTTGGTCGTGCACGGGCTCAAGGACTGGAACGTCAAGACCAAGCACGCCGCGCAGTGGTACGACGCCTTGAAGGCCAACAACGTGCCGCACAAGATCTGGTGGCACCAGTCCGGGCACACGGACCCGCTGGGCCTGCGCCGCGACGAGTGGCTGAAGACGCTCAACCGTTGGTACACCCGCTACCTGTTCGCTCAGCAGAACAACGTGGAGGCGGAGCCCCGCGCGACTATCCAGCGCGAGGACCGCACCTGGGTCAACGAAGCCGAATGGCCCGTTCCTGGCAGCAGTGACGTCTCGGTGTACCCGTGGCCGGGCGGCACCTCCACGGGCAACCTCGAAGCCACCGCGTCCGTCCCCGGCAGCGCCGTCGTGGAGAAGCTCGCCGACGACGCGAGCAAGAAGGTCGACCAGCTGCTCGCGCTGCCCAGCTCCGGCAACCGCCTGTCCTACGCGACCCCCGCTGCCAAGCAGGCTCTGCGCATCAGCGGCACCGTGAAGGCTGACCTGAAGGTCGCCTTCGACCGTCCTGCGGCGAACGTGACCGCCGTGCTGGTCGATCGCGCCCCCAACGGCACCACGAAGGTCATCACGCGTGGGTGGACCGACCCGCAGAACCGCGCGCGCCCGGACCGCACGGAGCCGGTGAAGCCGGGGGAGCAGTACTCCCTCAGCGTGGAGATGCAGCCGATGGACTACGTCCTGCCCGCGGGCAACAAGCTCGGGCTGGTGCTGCTGTCCAGCGACTACGACTACACGCTGCGGCCCAAGCCCGGCGCGGGCCTCGCCGTGACGCTGAACCAGACCCGGATCGTCCTGCCCGCCCTCGGCGGCAAGCAGGCCTTCCTGGCGGCGTTCGGCCGCTGACCCACCTCGCGAAGGGCCCTCTTCCCGTCAGGGGAGGGGGCCTTTCGGCCGTCCAGCGGCAAGTCGTCCTTCCTCTGGTGGATAGTCAAAGTTCACCTCCATACAGTGTGCTTCCGGTGAGTTATTCACCTAGTCGCTGGAGGACGTTGTGCGCACCCGTGGCACCGCCGTCGTCTCCGCGGTCCTCGCCGTGCTCGGTCTGACGCTGGGCGGTACCGGGCTGGGCGTCGCCGCCCCGACCGCCGCGCTCGGGCCGGAGCCGGTCGAGGGTCGTCCCGGTTCGTCCTCCGTGGACGGACCGGTCCAACTGCTCCCGCAGACCCCCGCCGCGCGCGTCGCGGCGACCGATGAGGACCTGGTGGTCAGCAGGGCCGAGCGGCCGATCGCCCCCGGTCTGGCGCTGAGCGAGTTCCGCAGTCTGCGACCCACTGGCTGGATTCAGGGTGATGTGCTCACGGCCGACCTGTCACAGCCGAGCCTCAAAGCGCAGTACCTGAGCCCCGGCCCGGTCGCCGCGCGCACCGTGCTCACGGACCAGGCCGCGCGCACAGGTGCCATCGCGGGCGTCAACGGTGACTTCTTCGACATCAACGAGACCGGGGCGCCACGGGGCATCGGTATCGACAACGGCGCACTGCGGCACGCGCCCGCCAGCGGCTGGAACCACGGCGTTGGCATCAACGGCAACGGTGTCGGCCGCATGCTCGAAGTCTTTCTTCAAGCCAGCGTGACCCTGCCCAACGGGTCTTCGATCACCGCGACGAACTTCAACTCGCCGGACGTGGCCAAGAACGGCGTCGGCATCTTCACGTCGCTGTGGGGCACGCAGCCGCGCTCCTGGGCCGCTGTGGGCGCGAACCAGGTCCGCGAGGTCGAGATCCGCGACGGTGTCGTCAGCGCGCTCCGCTCCACCACGGGAGAGGGGCCGATTGCCGGGAACACGTTGGTGCTGCTGGGAATCGACACTGGCGCACGATCACTTGAAGCCCTACGGGTCGGCGACAAGGTCGATGTCCGCTACCAACCGCGGCATCAGGGCGACCCCTTGAAGGTGGCCATCGGCGGCAACCTCTCGCTGCTGCGCGACGGTGTCGTTCTGCCGCAGACGGACACCGCGATCCACCCGCGCACCGCAGTCGGATTCTCCGCTGACGGTCGCAAGATGTGGCTCGTCACGATCGACGGCAGGCAGGTCTCCAGTCGCGGCATGACCTACCGCGAACTCGGTGAGTACATGAAGTCCCTCGGTGCCGACGACGCGCTCAATCTCGACGGCGGCGGATCGTCGACCCTTGTCGCACGCCTGCCCGGTCAGAGCGCGGTGTCCGTGCACAACTCGCCCTCCGACGGCGGACAGCGCATCGTGCCCAACGGTCTCGGCCTGACCAGCGCCAGCGGGAGTGGGCGCCTGACCGGGTTCCGCGTCGAACCAGGGACTGCGGGCGACCAGTCGAACCGCGTGCTCGCAGGCCTCAGCCGCACTGTTGGGGCTTGGGGTCACGACGAGACCGGCTCTCCGGTGAACGCCTCGCCGCGATGGAAGGTCAGTCCGTCCGGTGCGGGCAAGCTCGAAGCGGCTTCAGGGCTGAGCGTGTTCCGCGCGGGGCAACCAGGCGCCGCGAAGCTCTCCGTCTCATCAGGTAGCGCCAGCGGTGAATTGGGCATGACTGTGCTCGGTGCACCCGTGCGCGTGGACACTGACACTGAACGAGTTTCGTTGTCCGGCCTTGGCGCGAGCGGGCGCTTCCGCGTTATGGGCCAGGACACGGAGGGCTTCACCACGTGGGTGGAGCCGCGCGACGTCCAGCTGAGCTACGACCAGCGGATCGTGCACGTCACGCCGGACGGTGACGGGTTCGCGGTGTCTGCCGCAGCGCCGTCTGGTGGTGCTGTCATCACCGTGAACGTCGGCGGCCTCGTCACGCACTTCGGCGTCACGATCGGCACAAAGGCAATCGGTGTGTCCACTATGGACTCCGTTGACCCGTGGAACGCCACCGTGTTCCCGGCTGTCGTGGGCGCATCTCTGTCTACTGTGGAAGGTAGGACCGGCAACGCGATCGCGTTGGACTACCGGCTCACGGGCGCCACGGTTACCAGGGCTGCCTACGTCAACGCGCGCACGCCCATCGTGCTACCGGCAGGCACGCAGCGCGTGGGGACTTGGGTCAACGGTGACGGCAAGGGCACCTGGTTGCGGCTGAGCCTCCTTGACAGCACTGGCACTGCGACGGTGCTCGATCTGTCCAAGAAGGTCGACTGGACCGGCTGGCGCTACGTGGACACCGAGGTGCCCCCAGCGCTCACGGGAGAGCTGCGCGTCCAACGGCTCTACGTGGTGGAAACCGATGGCAGCAGACAGTACGAAGGCCGTCTCCTGCTGGATGACCTGACCGCGTCCGTGGCGTCGGAGATCTCCGTGCCCGCCGATGCTCCGCGCAAGGACCGCGTCGTGGTGACCGACGGGGACCTTCCCGCGAAGCCGGGTGCGCTTCGCGTCGCAGTGGTCAGCGACGCGCAGTTCACCTCCGACAACCCCGAAGGTCCTCTCGTCGCACAAGCACGACGCACCTTCCGCGAGGCACTCGCCGCCAAACCCGACGTTCTCCTGATTAACGGTGACCTCGTCGACCGGGGCACTGCGGCCGATTTCGCCTTGGCGCGCAAGGTGATCGACGAAGAGCTGGTCGGCAAGGGCGTGCCCTGGTACTACCTCCCCGGCAACCACGAGACCTACGGCCCCGGCACCACCGAGGAGTTCCGCAAGGCCTTCGGTGACACCTTCCGCGTCGTCAACCAGGGCGGTGTGCGGATGGTGCTCCTCGACTCCTCGCTCGGCACCCTGCGCGCTGGCGGCTTCGACCAGATCAAGCTGCTGCGCCAAGCCCTGGACTCGGCCGCGACCGACCCGTCCGTGCGCGGCGTGCTCGTCGCCATGCACCACCCCGTCGACGATCCGCTGCCCGGTGGCTCTTCGGAGCTGACCGATCCGCTCGAAGGACCGCTGCTGTCGCAGTGGCTGGCCGATTTCCGTGCGCGGAGCGGGAAGACGGCGCTGTCGATCGCCTCGCACGCGGGGTTGTTCCACGCGGGCCGCACCGACGGTGTGCCTTTCCTGATCAACGGCAACTCCGGCAAGGCGCCCGCCGCCGCGCCCGCTGACGGCGGCTTCACCGGCTGGACGATGGTCCGCATCGACCCCGCCGAACAACGGGACCCCGTGCGCTCGGAGATCAGGGCGCACGTGGACCGCTTGGAGTTGGCCGCTCCCGCGCGCCTCGCGCCCGGAAGCACGGCACCGGCGGGGGCGACCGTCCTTCAAGGACAGCGCAGGATCGCCGTGGGCTACCCCGTGAGCGCGGACTGGTTCGGCTCGGCCAACCTGCACATCGGCCCGGCCCAGGGCGCCACGTCCGCGCACAGTGCCGCCTTCGACCCCGCCACCGGGACGCTCACCGCGCTCCGGACCGGCAAGGTCGAGCTGGGCGTGGTGGTCAACGGCGTCAGAACCACCGCGCCGATCGAGATCTCCTAGTTCCACCCCATCGTGTGCTTGCCCTTCCCGTTTCGCGCTCACAGCAAGGAAAAGAGCGCGAAACGGGAGTGGCGAGGGCGAGCAGACGCGGGTAGTTGTCCACAAAGGCCCCGTCCATCCACAGATTCGCTCGGCGAGCCCCCGGGCGGCCGGCGAGCGATGACAGTGGGGACATGCCATCCACCACCGCCCTGAGCGGCACGACCCGGCTCCACGACATCGCCGACCTGGTCGCGGCCGTCCCGCACCTGCTCGGCTTCCACCCGACCGAGTCACTGGTCCTGGTCTGCCTCACCCGGCGGAAGAAACGCACCCGCGTCGGCCTCGCGCTGCGGGTCGACCTGCCCGCCGTGGCCGATCGCCAGGCCGTCGCGGCGCAACTGCTCGCACCCGTGCTCGGGCACGGGGCCACCCGGATCGTCGCGGTGGTGGTGTGCCCGGCGAAACCCGGGCCGTGGCCCGCCGAGCTGCCGCACGCCGGGCTGATCGCCGAACTCGACGAGGCGTTCGCCGCCGCCGAGATCCGGGTCCGGCACGCCGTCTGGGCAGAGTCCATTGTGGACGGAGCGGCTTGGCGCTGCTACGACGAGCCGGACTGCGGCGGCACCCTGACCGATCCGGCCACCAACCCGGTCGCCGCCGCGACCACGCTCGCGGGCAACGTGACCTTCGCCAGCCGTGAGGAGATGCGCGCGCTGCTCGATCCGGACCCGCCGGACGCGCTCGCACGGCGCACCGCGCTCATCGACGCCCTCCTGGACGGGTCGGCGGGCGTCACCCCGCCAGGATTCGACGGCCCGGAAGCGGCGCTGCGCACGGTGCACGACACCATCGAAGCGACGGCGGAACACCGGCTCCAGCTCTCCGACGAGGACGTCGCGCTGCTGGCCATGGGCCTCGCGCACCACTCGGTCCGGGACGCGTGCCTGGCCACGGTGCTCGGCGACCGGGCCGAGGCGGCCGAGAGGTTGTGGCTGGAGCTGACCAGAGCGGTGCCCGGCCCGGAACGAGCGGAGCCCGCCGCGCTGCTGGCCTACGCCAGCTACCTGCGGGGCGACGGCGCCCTGGCGAGCATGGCGCTGGAGGTGGCCGAGACGGCCGACGGCTCCCACCGCCTGACGCGGCTGCTGCGCGTGGCACTGGACACCGGGCTGCCGCCCGACCAGGTCGGGCTCCTCGCACTGGACGGCGTGGCCCAGCACCAGCGCCTGATGGGAACGACGTGACCGCCGGTCGCGGAGGGCTTCCGCGACCGGCGGGGGAGACCTCAGCGCTTGCGGGTGAACTCCCACGCGTCGCTGACGATGCTGGCGAGGTCGGTGCGCTGCGGCTTCCAGCCCAGCTCCTCCTGCGCCCGGTCGCTGGAGGCGACCAGCACGGCCGGGTCACCGGCGCGGCGCGGGGCGACGGCGGCCGGGATCGGGTGCCCGGTGACCTCGCGGCAGGTGTCGATGACCTGCTTGACCGAGAACCCGGTGCCGCTGCCCAGGTTGTAGATCCGGTGCTGGCCCGGCTCGGCGTGCTGCAGCGCCAGCATGTGCGCGTCGGCGAGGTCCACGACGTGGATGTAGTCGCGGACGCAGGTGCCGTCCTCGGTGGGCCAGTCCTCGCCGTACATCTGGACCTGCTCGCGCTGCCCGAGCGCGACCTGGAGCACGATCGGGATCAGGTGGGTCTCGACCGCGTGCCGCTCGCCGTAGTTCATGTAGGCGCCAGCGACGTTGAAGTAGCGCAGGCTCACCGCGGCGAGGCCGTGCGCGGCCGCGTACGAGGTGATCGCGAAGTCGATCGCCAGCTTCGACGCGCCGTAGGTGTTGGTCGGCCTGGTCGGCGCGGACTCCTTGATCGGCACCTCCTCCGGCTCGCCGTAGGTCGCGGCGGTGGAGGAGAACACCAGGCGCGGGGTTCCGTTGTCCCGCATGGCGTCCAGCAGGTTCAACGCGGTCATCACGTTGCCGTGCCAGTACTTGGACGGGTTCTCCATGGACTCCCCGACCAGGGACTTGGCCGCGAAGTGCAGCACCCCGTCGAAGCCCTCGGCCAGCAGCGAGCCGGCGTCCCCCGCGTCGCCCTCGACGAAGCGGGCGCCGTGCGGGACCGCGTCCGCGTGCCCCGTCGACAGGTCGTCGAGCACGACGACCTCGTGCCCGGCCTCCAGCAGCCGGGCGGCGTTCACGCTGCCGACGTATCCGGCCCCGCCCGTGACGAGCAGCTTCACCTGGTTCCTACCTTCCTCACTGGGTCATGCGTCGTGTTCGTTCTTGTCTGTCTGGCGATCCTCGGCGGTCTCGTCCCGCCCGGCACCGGCGGCCGGGACCGCCACGAACAGCCGGGGCAGGGTGAAGGCCCGCTCCGAGTAGGCCGCGTTCACCGCGCGCCGCACGTCGTCGAGGATCGCGGTGGAGGCCAGCGCGATGGCCGAGCCACCGAAGCCGCCGCCGACCATCCGCGCGCCGAGCGCCCCGGCGGACAGCGCAGCGTCGACCGCGACGTCCAGCTCCGCGCAGGAGATCCGGTAATCATCGCGCAGGCTCTCGTGCGAGGCGGTGAGCAGCGGGCCGATCTGCGCCATCTTGCCCGCCCGCAACAGCTCGACGGTCTCCAGCACCCTGGCGTTCTCCGTGACCACGTGCCGCGCCAGCGGAGCGAGCTCGCCGGGCAGCCGCCCCAGCGCCGAGGGCAGGTCGTCGACCGCGACGTCGCGCAGCGCGGCGACGCCCAGAAGCTCCGCCGCGCGCTCGCACCCGCGCCGCCGCTCCCCGTAGGCGGAGTCGGCGAGCGAGTGGCTCGCCCTGGTGTCGATCACCAGCACGGCGAGGTCCTCGGCGGCGGCGTCGAAGGGCACCTGTTCGGACTCGCCGGAGCGCACGTCCAGGAACAGCACGTTGCCCTTGGTGCAGCACAGCGAGGCCGTCTGGTCCAGCAGCCCGGTCGGCGCACCGACGAAGTCGTTCTCCGAGTGCTGCACCCACCGCGCGATCTGCTGCCGCGAAGGCGCGTCCCCGGCGTCCAGCTCGTGCCCGAGCAGGCCGAGCAGCGCCAGCGCGACCGCGCACTCCAAGGCGTGCGAGGAGGACAGCCCGGCACCGGCGGGCACGTCACCCGCGATGACCAGGTCCGCCCCGCCCATGGCGCCGATGTCCCCGCCGAGGGCGCCGATGTCGTAGCCCTGGCGGCGCAGCGCCCACGCGACCCCGCTCGGGTACGCGGGCCAGCCGGTCACCGAGCCGGGCTCCAGGTCCGCGACCGCCACCGGCGCGGCGGGCTGGGCCCTGCCGTTGTCCGAGATCGTGGTGACCGCGAGCAGACCGTCCTCGCGCGGCGCCGCGGCGACGGCGATCCGGTGCGGCAGCGCGAACGGCAGCACGAACCCGTCGTTGTAGTCGGTGTGCTCGCCGATCAGGTTCACCCGGCCGGGAGCCGACCACACGCCCAACGGCGCGCGGCCGTGCTGGGCCAGGAAGGCCTTCGCCGCGCGGTGGGCCTGATTCACCGGAGGCGAACCAGCACCGCGTGGGCGATGTCCACGGTCAGCTCCGCGGAGCCGTGCTCCCCGCGCACGGTGAGCGACTTGTTCGCTCCCGAGGCGAGCACCTCGACGTCCTTGCCCGGCACCACGCCCGCGTTCTTCAACTCGGCCATCAGGTCCGGGTCCGGCTGCACGTGCTCGGCGATCCGGCAGATCTCCACCCGGCCACCGCCCTGCTTGGCCACGTCGTTGAGCCTGCGCAGGTCGCGCTCCACCGGAGGGGCGGGCTCGCCGACCCCGAGCTTGTCCAGCCCGGGGATGGGGTTGCCGTACGGGGAGGTCGTGGGGTTGCCGAGCAGCTTGACGAGCTTGCGCTCGACCGCCTCGCTCATCACGTGCTCCCAGCGGCACGCCTCGGCGTGCACGTGCTCCCACTCCAGGCCGATGACGTCGACCAGCAGGCGCTCGGCGAGCCGGTGCTTGCGCATCACCGAGATGGCGCGGGCGCGGCCGGACTCGGTCAGCTCCAGGTGCCGGTCGCCGGCCACCACGAGCAGGCCGTCGCGTTCCATCCTGGCGACCGTCTGGCTCACCGTGGGGCCGCTCTGCTCCAGCCGCTCGGCGATTCGGGCGCGCAGTGGGACCACGCCCTCCTCTTCGAGTTCGTAGATGGTGCGGAGGTACATCTCCGTCGTGTCGATGAGGTCGTTCACACCGCTCCCCTTCGTCCACCCCGATGTTAGTCCTAGTGGCTGACATCGAACGTGGGCGGCTGCTGTGCCCAGCCGTGGTGAGCGTGCAGTATGGGCGCGTGTCGCCCTTGATCACACCCGCCCAGCTCGCCGAGGCGCGCGCCACCGAGCCCGGCCCCGTCGTCCTGGATGTCCGCTGGCGCCTCGTCGGCCCACCGGGACGCGAAGACTACGACCAGGGCCACCTGCCCGGCGCGGTCTTCGTCGACCTCGACCGCGAACTGGCCGCCGAGCCAGGCGCTGGAGGACGCCATCCGCTGCCGGAAGCCGACGCGCTGCAGGCCGTGCTGCGTGCGGCCGGCGTCACCGCCGACCGCGACGTCGTCGCCTACGACGCCGGTGACGGTTCGGTCGCCGCGCGTGCGTGGTGGCTGCTGCGGTGGGCGGGGCACAGGCGCGCGGCCGTGCTGGACGGCGGGTTCGCCGCGTGGACGGCGGAGCAGCGGCCGGTCACCGCCGAGGTGCCGGTCCCCGTTCCGGGTGACTTCGTGGTCAAGCCCGGCTCCATGCCGGTGATCGACGCCGACCAAGCCGCCGAGCTGGCCAGGAAGGGCACGCTGCTCGACGCCCGCGCGCCGGAGCGCTACCGGGGCGACGTCGAGCCGATCGACCCGGCGGCCGGACACG
This sequence comes from Allokutzneria multivorans, assembly GCF_039537405.1. NCBI lineage: Bacteria > Bacillati > Actinomycetota > Actinomycetes > Pseudonocardiales > Pseudonocardiaceae > Allokutzneria > Allokutzneria multivorans. The sequence continues at coordinate 189,941 of NZ_BAABAL010000009.1, forward strand.
TGCCGGGCGCCCGCAACGCGCCGTTCTCCCGGCACCTCGGTGAGGACGGGCGGTGGCTGTCCACCAGCGAGCTGGCGCAGCGGTTCTCCGAGCTGGGCGTGCGGCCCGGCGAGCCGGTCGGCGCGTACTGCGGCTCGGGCGTGACCGCCTCCTCGGTGGTGCTCGCCCTGGAGGCGGCGCGGCTGACCAGCCAGGAGCGTCCGGCGGCCCTGTACGCGGGGTCCTGGTCGCACTGGTGCACCGACCCGGAGCGCCCGGTGGCCATCGGCCCCAACCCGTGAGTTCGCCGGTTCCGTTACCGGACCCGGCTCCCTCGTCCGGCCCGGTTCGGTCCGGCGCGAGTTCGTCCAGCCCGGTTCCGTCCAGCCCAGCTTCGTCCGGCACCGTTTCGTCCGGTCCAGCGTCGTCTTGCGCAGATCCGTCCGGCGCGGATCCGGCTGACCCGGCGTCGGGCTCGGTTTCGGGCTCGGTGTCTGTGTCTGTGTCGGTGCCGGGCAAGGAGAACCGGCGTCCGCTCGGGGTCGCCGACCTGGTGTTCTTCGTGGTGGCCGCCTCCGCCCCGCTCACCGTGGCGGCGGGCGGGGTGCCCCAGGTCTACGCGGCTACCGGGGTGCTCGGCCTGCCGGTGCTGTACCTGGTGCTGGCGGTGGTGCTCGCGGTGTTCTCCGCCGGGTACGCGGCGATGAGCAGGCACATCGTCGACGCGGGAGCGTTCTCCGCCTACGTCGCCGAAGGGCTCGGCGCTCGCATGGGCACGAGCGCGGCGACGGTGGCGCTGATCGCCTACAACTCGATGCAGGTCAGCCTCTACGGCCTGTTCGGTGTGGCGGCCTCCGGCCTGCTCGCCAAGCAGGCGGGCTGGAGCGTGCCGTGGTGGGCGTGCGGCCTGGTGGCGATGGCGCTCGTCGCGGTGCTGGGCTACCTGCGGGTGGACCTCAACGCCAGGGTGCTCGCGGTGCTCCTGCTCGTGGAGACGGTCGCCGTGGTGATCTTCGACGTGGCGGAGCTGGGCGATGGCGGGGCCGCAGCGGTGCAGGTGCTGAGTCCCGCCGCGGTGGCGACCGGGGCCGCGGGCGCGGCGTTGTGCTTCATGATGGGCAGCTTCGTCGGCTTCGAGGCGGCGGCGATCTACGGAGAGGAGTGCCGCGACCCCAGGCGCACGGTCGCGCGGGCCACCTACATCTCCGTGGCGTTCATCGGCGTCGGTTATGCCGTCACCGCGTGGGCGTTCGCGGCGGGCACGGGGGTGGACGGCCTCGTCGGAGCTTCGACGGAGCACGGGCCGGAGCTGTTCTTCGTCTTGGCGGAGACGAGCCTCGGCACGTGGTTCGTCGACCTCACGCGGGTCTTCTACGTGACGAGCCTGTTCGCGGCCCTGCTGTCCTTCCACAACGTGGTGGCGCGCTACTTCCTCGCCATGGGGCGCAAGGGAGTTCTGCCGCGCGCGTTGGGCAGGACGCATCCGCGCCACGGTTCGCCGCACATCGGGTCGTTGACGCAGAGCGGCTTGGCGTTGCTCGTGGTCGGCGGGTTCGCGCTCACCGGGTTGGACCCGATCACGACGTTGTTCACCTGGTTGACCAACGCGGGCTCGCTCGGCGTGATCCTGTTGCTGACGCTCACCTCGTTGGCGATCACGGTCTTCTTCGCGAAGCGACCGCGCGAGCGCTGGTGGTCCCAGCGGGTGGCCCCAGCGCTGGGCACGCTGCTGCTCGGCGTGATCCTGGTGCTGTCGATCAGCCAGTTCGACGTCCTGCTCGGCTTGTAGCCTGCGAGGTGTGCCCGCACTCCGTTCCGCCTGGCCGTTGCGCGGTCGGGCCGCCGACGTCGCCGTCACGGGTGGTGTCGCGCTGATCGTGGTCGGTGTCGCGGTGGGAGCGCAGATCGCTTCGCGTGATCTGGCCGGGCCGGGCGTGCTGGGCTGGGTGCTGATCGCGATCGGGTGCGCGGCGGTGTGGTTCCGCAGGCGGCATCCGGTGGCGGTGGTGCTCCTGACGCTCGTGGTCGCTGGTGGGTTCTACCTGTCCACCACCGCTGGCACTCCACTGTTGTTGACCTTCGTGGTCGCCTTGTACACGGCTTCGGCCGAGGGGCACGTGGTGGCTTCGGTGCTCGTCGCGGTCCTCACGCTGGTCGCGGTGGGCTTCGGAGAACTGGTTTCGCCGACGCGGCACGTCGACAACCTCGCGTTGTTCATGCTCGCGGGCTGGCTCGTCGCGGTGATCGCGGTCGGTGGGGTGAAGCGCAACCGGCAGGCGTACTTGGCGGCGACCGAAGCGCGGGCGGCCGAGGCGGAGCGGAGCCGGGAGGAAGAGGCGCGCCGCCGGGCGAGCGAGGAGCGGCTGCGCATCGCCAGGGAACTGCACGACGCGCTCGGCCACAACCTGTCGATGATCCACGTGCAGGCCAGCGCCGCGCTGCACGGCGGAGACCCGGCTCGCGAACACCAAGCCTTCGAAGTGATCAAGCAGGCCAGCAAGGAAGGACTCCGCGAACTGCGCACCACGCTCGGCGTGCTCCGCCAGGTCGACGAGGTGGGGCTGGCACGGCTCGGCGAGCTGGTCGAACGGGCGCGGGGGAGCGGACTCCGCGTCAGCGTGGAGGTCGGAGGAACGGAGCGCGCGGTGCCACCGCAGATCGACCTGGCCGCTTATCGGATCGTGCAGGAGGCGCTGACCAACGTGGCGCGGCACGCGAACGCGAACACGGTTGCGGTGCGCGTGCACCACGGCGAAAGCGTTGTGCGCGTGGAGGTCCAGGACGACGGAACAGGGGGAGCGGTGACACCGGGGAACGGCATCCGCGGCATGGGTGAGCGAGCGCGCCTGCTCGGCGGAGAGTTCAGCGCGCAGTCGACGGAGGGCGGATTCCTCGTCACCGCAACGCTTCCGACAGGGGAGAACGCATGATCCGCGTGGTGCTGGCCGACGACCAGACGTTGGTGCGAGCCGGTTTTCGGTCGATCCTGGACGGCGAGGCCGACATCACGGTGGTGGGCGAGGCGGCGAACGGGGCCGAAGCGGTGCGGCTGACCCGCGAGCTGACGCCGGACGTGGTGCTGATGGACATCCGCATGCCGGAGCTGGACGGCCTGGAAGCGACCCGGCGCATCGTCGCCGCCGACGAGCGGGCCAAGGTGATCATCCTGACCACCTTCGACCTGGACGACTACGTGTACGGGGCGCTCCGCGACGGGGCGAGCGGGTTCCTGGTCAAGGACACCGAGCCGATGGAGTTGATTCACGGTGTCCGCGTGGTGGCGCGGGGAGACGCGCTGCTCGCGCCCTCGGTGACGCGCAGGCTGATCGCGGAGTTCGCCGCGCGCGTGGACAAGCCCGCGCCCAACGCCCGCTGGGCGGCGTTGACCGAACGGGAGCGCGAGGTGATGACGCTGGTCGCGGCGGGCCTGTCCAACGACGAGATCGCCGCGCGCCTGGTGCTGAGCCCGGCAACCGCCAAGACCCACGTCAGCCGGATCATGACGAAGCTGGCCGTCCGCGACCGCGCGCAGCTGGTGGTGCTGGCCTACGAGACGGGCATGGTCACCCCGGGGTGGATGGGCTGACACAACCCCGGTAGTACGGGAACGCCCTTACGGGACAACCGTGGCGGTAGCGCGGGTGTCCACTGTGGCCGGACGACCGGAATCGCTTCGACGAGCAGGCTTCTCCGCGGAGAAGGGGGCCTGTGTTGCCGAAACGATCTCGCCAGTTGCTGGTCTGGCTGCACGTCATCACCTCGATCGGGTGGATGAGCCTCGCGCTCGTGCTGTTCGCCCTGTTCACCTTCGGGTTGAGCACGGAGACGGCCGGGATGCGCGACAGCGCGGACGCCATGGCGCACCTGCTGGACAAGCAGGTCCTCGCGCACTTGGCGAACGCGTCGGCGTTCACCGGGTTCATGCTGTCCGCGCTGACGCAGTGGGGGTATTTCAGGCACTGGTGGGTGCTGGTCAAGTTCGTGATCACCGTGGTGCAACTGGCACTCGGCATCTTCGTGCTCGTCCCGACGGTCGCGGGGATCAACGTCGCGGCCACCGCGCTGATGTGCACGGCGATCGCGTTCCAGGCGTGGCTGTCGGTGGCCAAGCCGGGCAAGCGCACGCCGTGGACGCCGCCGGGCAAGGTGCCGACCGGCCCCGCGTGGTTGTTCGCGGTCGCGCTCGTCGTACCGGTGATCGACTTCGCGGTGGGCTTCGGCCTCTTCGGACATCCGATGCCGATGGTGTCCCTGCTCGTCGTCATCGGCTGCGCGATGAGGCATAAGCCAAAGGATCTCAAGATCGTTTCGCGACAAAGATGACCATCGTTCGCGATCGGTCGATGCAATCCGTTGTGCGAGGTGGTGGCTTCGCGATCGGTGTTTCGCGGGGGTAGTTTGCCCGTATGGGTGAGCGCGTCGCGGTGGTGTGGGACGAGAGTTTTCTCGGGTACGACCTCGGTGGAGACCACCCGCTGAACCCGATCCGCCTCGACCTCACGATGCGCCTGGCCACCGAACTCGGCGTGCTCGACGGGGTGGAGCTGGTCAAGCCGCGATCGGCCACCGACGACGAGATCGAGCTGGTGCACGACCCGAGCTACCTCGCGGCGGTCCATGCGGCACCGTACTCGGGCTGGGACGTCGGCCACGGCCTCGGCACCGCCGACAACCCGGTCTTCGACCGCATGCACGAGGCCTCCGCGCTGGTGGCGGGCGGATCGCTGGTCGCGGCCGAGCTGATCGCCTCGGGCGCGGTGGACCGCGCGGTCAACATCGGCGGCGGGCTGCACCACGCGATGGCCTCGCACGCGGCCGGGTTCTGCGTCTACAACGACTGTTCGATCGCCATCGCCTGGTTGCTGGAGAACGGTTTCGAGCGGATCGCCTACGTCGACGTCGACGTGCACCACGGGGACGGCGTGCAGGCGTCCTTCTACGGGGACCCGCGCGTGCTCACGATCTCGGTGCACCAGCACCCGATGACGCTGTGGCCCGGCACCGGATACCCCCGCGAGCTGGGCACCGGTGGCGCGGAGGGCACCTCGGTCAACCTCGCGCTGCCACCCGGAACGAAGGACCCCGGCTGGCTGAGAGCCTTCGAGGCCGTCGTGCCCGCCGCGCTCGCCGCCTTCCGGCCCCAGGTCCTGGTGACGCAGTGCGGCGCCGACACCCACCACGAGGACCCGCTCGCGGACCTTTCGCTCTCCGTCGACGGACACCGCGCGACCTACCAAAGGCTGCGTGAGCTGGCTGAACAGCACGCGGGCGGCAAGTGGCTCGCGCTGGGCGGCGGTGGGTATTCGCTCTTCCGGGTGGTTCCGCGCTCGTGGACACACCTGCTCGCTACGGTGGTCGACCGCGACCTGAACCCCGACACCACCGTCCCCGCCGGATGGATGGCCCACACCGCTCCCCTCGCGGGCACCGCGTTGCCGACCTCGCTCTCCGACGGCGGCGACACCGGGTTCGCGCGCTGGGACGGCACGGCGGAGACACAGCTCGACAACGCGATCGTGGCCACCAGGCGCGCTGTCTTCCCCCTCATCGGGCTCGACCCCGACGATCCGCGCGACTGACCAGGAGAAGTCCACAGTGGACACGAAAACCAGTGACCCGCACGACTTCCCCCGGCACTGGGAAGCAGATGTCGTGCTCTCCGACGGCGGAACGGTGCGGCTGCGCCCGATCGTGCCCTCCGACGCCGAGGAGCTGCTGGCCTTCCACGGCCGGATGAGCGAGCGCACCCGCTACCTGCGCTACTTCGGGCCGTACCCGCGCATACCCCCGCGCGACCTCGAACGCTTCACCACCGTCGACCACCGCGACCGGGTGGCGCTGGTCGCCCAGCTCGGCGACGACATCGTGGCGGTCGGCCGCTTCGACCGGCTGCCGGGGCGCTACGTCGCCGAGGTCGCCTTCGTCGTCGAGGACGCCCACCAGGGCAGGGGGCTCGGCTCGATCCTGCTCGAACACCTCGCCGCCGCGGCGAAGGAGACCGGGCTGCGCGGCTTCGTCGCCGAGGTCCTCGCCGAGAACGGCCAGATGGTGCGGGTCTTCCGCGACGCGGGCTACTCGATCTCCCGCGAGATCGAGGAGGGCGTGCTGCACCTGGAGTTCGCCATCGACCCGACCGAGCGCTCCATCGAGGTCGCCCACGCCCGCGAGCAGGCCGCCGAGGCGCGCAGCATGCACAACGTGCTGCACCCGCGCTCCATCGCGGTGATCGGCGCCTCCACCGACCGCGCCAAGATCGGCCACGCGGCGCTGCGCAACCTGCTCTACGCCGACTTCGCCGGGCCGGTCTACCCGGTCAACGCCGAGTACCGCTCGGTCAGCGGCGTCCGCGCGTACGCCTCGGTGCTCGACATCCCCGACGACGTCGACCTGGCCGTCGTCGCGGTGCCCTCCACCTCGGTCGAGGGCGTGCTCGACGACTGCCTCGCCAAGGGCGTCAAGGCGCTGGTGATCGTCAGCTCCGGCTTCGCCGAGACCGGCCCCAAGGGCGCCGAACTGCAACGCAGGCTCGCCACTGAGGCCCGCGCGCACGGCATGCGCGTCGTCGGCCCGAACGCGCTCGGCGTGATCAACACCGATCCCGGTGTGCGGATGAACGCCACCCTCGCACCGAGTCCGCCCGAACGGGGGCGCACCGGCTTCTTCTGCCAGTCCGGCGCGCTCGGCACCGCGATCCTGGCCGCCGCGACCGAACGCGGCCTCGGCCTGTCCACCTTCGTCTCGGCGGGCAACCGCGCGGACGTCTCCGGCAACGACCTGCTCCAGTACTGGGAGACCGACCCCTCCACCGACGTGGTGCTGCTCTACCTGGAGTCCTTCGGCAACCCGCGCAAGTTCGCCCGCGTCGCGCGCAGGCTCGGCCGGACCAAGCCGATCATCGTGGTGAAGTCCGGCAGGCACGCCGTGCGGCCCGGCCTCGCCGCGACCTCGGTCAGCGTGGACGAGACCAGCGTGCAGGCGCTCTTCGAGCAGGCGGGCGTGATCAGGGTCGAGTCGCTGGCCCAGCTCTTCGACACCGCGCTGCTGCTGGAGTACCAGCCGCTGCCGCGCGGGCAGCGGATCGTGGTGGTCGGCAACTCCTCGGCGCTGGGCACGCTGGCCGCCGACGCCGCGCTGGCCAACGGCCTCGAACTCGCGGGCGACCCGGTCGACGTCGGCCCCGGCGCCGAGCCGGAGATCTTCGCGGCGGCCATCGGCGAGGCGGTGCGGCGCTCCGACGTGGACGCGCTCATCGTCGTGTTCGTCCCGCCGGTCGCCGTGCCCGGCTCCGCGTACGCCAGGGCGCTGCGCGAAGCGGTCGCCGGGGTCGGAAAGCCGATCGTGTCAACGTTCCTCGCCGTGGAGGGCATCCCGGCGGAGCTGGCCGTGGAAGGCGGTCGGGGCTCGATCCCGTCCTACCCGAGCCCGGAGCGCGCCGCGCTGGCCCTGGCCCGAGCCGCCCGGTACGGCCGCTGGCGCCGCTCACCGCAGGGCAGTGTCGTGCGCCCCAAGGGAATCGCGACCGACCAGGCCCGGCTTCTGGTGGAGGAGTGGTTGGGAGACGCGGACGAGCGCGTGCTCACCGACGCGGAGACGCTGCGCCTGCTCTACTGCTACGACATCTCGATCGTGCCGTACAAGCTCGTCTCGAACATCCACGAGGCGGTGACCGCGGCCGACGAGCTGGGCTACCCGGTGGTGCTGAAGACGATCTGCGAACCGCTGCGGCACCGCGCCGATCTGCTCGGCGTCCGGCTCGACCTCGACGGGCCGGCCTCGGTGCGCGGCGGGTACTCGGCGCTGCACGAGGCCTCTGGAATGGACGACGTGTACGTGCAACGGATGGCGCCGCGCGGGGTCTCCTGCGTGATAGGGCTCCAGGACGACCCGTCCTTCGGCACCCTGGTGTCCTTCGGGCTCTCCGGCGTGGTGAACGACCTGCTCGGCGACCGCGCCTACCGAGCGGTGCCGCTGACCGACGTGGACGTGGCCGACATCGTGCTCGCGCCCAAGGCCGCCCCGCTGCTCACCGGCTACCGGGGAACCGAGCCGGTGGACCTGAAAGCCTTGCAGGACTTGGTGTTGCGGGTGGCGACGCTGGCCGAGGACCTGCCGGAGGTGCGCTCGCTCACCCTGGAACCGGTGCTGGCCTCGGCCAAGGGAGCCTTCGTCAGCAGCGCCCGGATCACCCTCGGCCCGCCCCCCTCGCGCGGCGACACGGGACCGCGTCGCCTGCGCTGAGGGGGCACGACCGGCTGATCCGCGTGGATCAGGCGCCGGTGCGGACCTCGGTCACGCCGATCGGGCCGGTGATCGCGGCAGGCCACGCGGTCTCCACGCGCTCGGTGCTGCCGGGCAGCGTGAGCTGGAGCTTGGTGGCGGGCAGGCGGTCGCCCTCCAGCCGGGTGCGCACGAACACGTGCGCCGGGGTGCCGGGGGAGACGGTCACGGCCGGACCGGACGCGGGCTCGCCGGCCTCGCGGTCGAAGGGCAGCGCCAGGCCCTTGGCGTCGGAGAACACCAGGTTGGTCGGGGCGCCCTGGAGCGTGCAGGTGGCGCCGGTGGAGGCGAACTCCACCCGCCAGTGGGCCTTGCCGAAGCCCGAGTCGCTGTAACCGGCGGTGACGGTCAGGTCCTTCGCGCCGCACTGCGCCGCCCCGATCGGGGAAGCCTGGGCGGGCGCGGCCAGCGCCAGGGCGCCGCCGAGAACGGTGGCGACGGCCGCTGCGGACACCAGGCCGCGGCGAGTGGTGGAAGACATGGGGTGCTCCTTCTCGTCAGGTAGGGGCTGTTCAAGCCCCTGATCAAGACGACGGAACAGCGCCATTAGTTGCACCAGGTGGTCCAGCTCACCCGGGCCGAACGGCCTAGTGGAGCCCCCGAATGGCCGTCACGCTGCGTTTATAGAGATCTTCTTTGTGATCTCTACTGAGTGGTTTCAGGGCACGGTGAATCGCACGGGGAATCGCCCCAGGACACGCGGAGCTTGTCGCAGAGCTCGCCGAGCTGCTGGACCTCGCGCGCGGTGAGCGGGTCGAAGACGAGCTTGCGGACCTCGGTGACGTGCCCGGGGGCCGCCGCGACCAGGCTGGCCATGCCCTCGTCGGTGAGCTCGGCGAGCTGGCCGCGCTTGTCGGTCGGGCACGACTTCCTGCGCACCCAGCCGAGCTTCTCCAGCTTCGACACCGCGTGCGAGAGGCGGCTGCGCGAGTACTCCGACTGCTCGGCCAGCTCGCTCATCCGCAGTTCGCGGCCGGGTGTCTCGGAGAGCCGGACCAGGATCTCGTAGTAGGTCAGCGGAATCCCGGTGTCGCGCTGGAGCTGGCGGTCCAGCTGCTCGTTGAGCCTGCCCAGCACCGAGACCAGCGCCCGCCACGTGCCCTGTTCGCCGGCGTCCAGCCACCGCGTGTCGCTCATGGGGGCCATCCTACCCGTCATGGTTGAACTCTCAATCAAAGTGGGCTAGTCTCCTGGTTGAGAGTTCAACTAAGCGGGGTTCGACCCCGGGTTCGACTACGTGAAGGACGACGCCATGAGCACCGCACTCCAGATCCCCGGTTACGTCGCTGGCACCTGGGCCGTTGACCCGGTGCACTCCAGCGTCGAGTTCAGCGTGCGGCACATGATGGTGAGCAAGGTCCGCGGCCGCTTCACCGAGTTCTCCGGCTCGCTGGTGACCGCGGAGAACCCGCTGGAGTCCACCGTCACCGCCGCCATCGACCTCACCTCGATCAACACCAACAACGACCAGCGCGACGCGCACATCCGCTCGAAGGACTTCTTCGACGTCGAGACCTTCCCGGAGATGACCTACCGCTCCACCGGCCTGCGCGCCGACGGTGACGACTTCGTGGTCTCCGGCGAGCTGACGCTGCACGGCGTGACCCGCGAGGTCCCGCTGAAGCTGGAGCTCAACGGCTTCGGCCCGGACGCCTACGGCGGCACCCGCGCCGGCTTCTCCGCGACCGCGACCATCAGCCGCAACGACTTCGGCATCGACATCGCCATGCCGATGGACGGTGGCGGCGTCGTGGTCGGCGACAAGGTGCAGATCTTCCTGGAGATCCAGGCCGTGCTCCAGCAGGGGTGATCACGGTTCGGCACGGCGAGGCCCCGCGCGAGCCGCGCGGGGCTTACCCTTGGGGAAGATCCGTGCGCCGGATGGGGTGATCAGATGGCCTTCACCGCCGACTTCCTCGCCCGCCTCAAGGAATGCGTCCTCGGAACCGGCCCCGTCGAGCTCGCGAGGCCCGACGCCGTCGCCGAGTTCGCCGACTACCTCAGCCACCTCCCCGAGACCGACCGCAGGCTCCGCTACCTGAACACCGTCGACGAGGTGTCCTCGGTGTTCTGGAACAGCGAGGAGATCTGGTCGGAGCTGGTGCCCGACTTCGGCGTCGAGGACCGCGACTGCGACGCCCTGCTCGACAGCCTCGTCGACGCCACCATCGCCGCCGAGGTGGACTCCATCGAACTGGGCCTCCAAGACCCCGGCTGACCCAGAGCCCCGCGTTCGTACCCGATGCCGCGTTGGTCACGACGACGCGCGCTGGTGGGCCGGGGTGGCAGGCTGTGGGCGTGGTGGGTGTCGTCGCGTTCGGAGTGGCCTGGTGGCTGGCGTTGTACCTGGTTTCCAGGGGCTCCAGGAAGCCCGCGTTGTTCCGCGCCGGGGTCGGCCTCGTGGCCTACGCGGCGGCGCTCGCGGTCGAAGTGCTCCTGCCGTACTCGCAGTCCCCGGACGTGCTGCTCGACGTCCAAGGCGTGCTCGTCTGCCTGCCGCCGTTGGCGTGGAGCGGAGTCGCGGTGGCGCTGCTGCCGTCGAAGTACGACCGGTGGTGGCGGATCGGGTTGGTGCCGTTCGGTCTGCTCGTGCTCGCGCCGGTGGTGATCGACACCGACGGGGCGCGTGTGCTCCGCGCGGTGGACGTGTTGCTGCCCTTGGTGATCAGCCTCGGACTGCTCGTCAAGCACCGCGACCGGGTCAGGCCCGCGCCCGTGCGCATGACGCTGCTCGTGGTGAGCATGTTCCTGGTGCTCGCCGCCGTGCTCGTGGTGCTGCCGACCTCCTTCCTGCCGTCGTGGCTCGTGGTCGCGGCGATGGGCGTGGACCTCGTGCTGCTCGGCGTGGGCATCGCGGCCTTCGACGCCTTCGACGAGGGGGAGTCGATCGGCGCCGACATGGTCCGGTCACTGGTCACCGCCGCCGTGATCGCGGCCGTCTTCGGCGGTCAGGTCGCACTGGCGATGGCGCTGTCCTCCGGCGCGACGCTGCCGTTGACCGCGCTGCTGCTCGGCAGTGTCGCCGCGGCGATCGCCGTCCAGGTGCTCGCGAACCCGCTCCAGGCGTTGCTCGATCGGGTGGCTTTCGCCGACGCCCCCGAACTGCGCCAGGCGCGGGTGGAGTTGCGCGAGGCCGAGGAGGCTTTGCCGCGCCGCGCGAATGATCCGGTTCTCGACGGGCTCGACGACGTGGAGTTCGTGAAGCTGACGCGGAGGGCGCTCGGCAATTACGGCGATCTCGGCAGGCTGGTGAGCAGTCCGCTCACGATGTTGCCCGGTATCACGGAGAGCCTGGCCGAGAAGAATCTTCCCGATCAGCCCCTGGAACGCGCCAACGAACTGAAGCGGTTGTTGTTGAACGGCATTCTGCGGCTCAAGCCGAACGAGGGCGATTTCGGCACGAGCGATGAGTGGCGCTACTACAACGCCCTCTATTTCCCGTACGTCCTCGGAGTGCGCCCGTACAGCCGCCGCGATCGCAACGACAAGCTCGACGACACCACCAAGCGCGCCTTGCAGTGGTTCTCGCGAACCGTTCCGGAACGCACGCTCTACAACTGGCAGAACGCGGCCGCCAAACTGGTCGCCGCGGGGCTGCGTCAGGAAACACCCAGGTGAGCTGCTGAAACTGGCAGTGGATGGCAGTGCCACGTCTGCTGTTGGCAGTGGTTTCCGACCTAACTTGGCTCTCGTCGAAACGACGTCAGAGCCCAGGAGGACGGACACATGAGCACCATCACCAACACCCGCAAGGACGCTTTCCTTCGCATCGCCATGAAGCTCGACGCGGTGGTGACCGGAGCGAACGGGATCGCCTATCTGCTCGGTGCCGCTCTTGTCGGTCCGTTGCTCGGGCTCCCGGCCGGACTTCTCGTCCCGGTCGGTGTGTTCCTGGTCGGCTACGCGGTCGCCGTGTGGTTCATCGGCACCAGGCCGGAGATCAACGTGAAGGCGGCGTGGGGCGTGGTCCTGGTGAATCTGGTGTGGGTGGTGGACAGCCTCGTCGTCGCGTTCAGCGACTTCTTCCCGCTGACCGGCTGGGGCGTGCTCTGGATCGTCGCCCAGGCGGTGGTCGTGGACGCTTTCGCGGTGCTCCAGGTGATCGGATTGCGCAAGATCACCCGCTAAGGTGATCAACTCACGACGGCGGCACCCCGGACGGGGGGCCGCCGTTCGTCGGGTGGCGCTCCGGTGATCAGGTGATTGCCGGTCTTCGCCCGCGTCGGCATGCCCACCACCCGGTCGGGTGCGCTATGTGCTTGGGGTACGTCTTTTCGGCCCAGCCGGGTCGACCACCAACCGGGTGACTCCGGTTGACCGGGCGGCCTGGCATCCGTGACAAGGGAGTGACACCATGAACGACGGTCCCAGGATGCGAACGTGCCCGGTCTGTCTGGGTTCGGGTGTCATCCCCGAGGACGACTACGCGACATGTGGGAGATGCGGTGGACTTGGCGAGATCCCCGGGTGAGCTCCACGACGGCGCCGCCTGCCGTCTGTGCGAGGGAACCGGCGACATCGTCTGGACCCAGCCCGTCCCCGTCTCCGGCAGCTACGAACTCCGCGAGATGCGCCACCCCTGCATCAACGGCTGCTCCGGCTGGTGGCACCCGCGCAGCGCCGAGCAGGACCGCGTGGTCGAGTCCATCAACGCCCCGGCTCTCGAAGCCTGAAGACACGACAAGGGCGCCCCGGACCACCGGGGCGCCCTTGCTGTGTGTCCGGCCCTAACCCTTGACGCAGACCACCTGGCGCAGCTTCGCGACGACCTCGACCAGATCCTTCTGGTTCGCGATCACCTCGTTGATGTTCTTGTAGGCGCCCGGGATCTCGTCGACGACACCGGAGTCCTTGCGGCACTCCACGCCCGCCGTCTGCTCGGCGAGGTCCTGCGCGGTGAAGCGCTTGCGCGCCTGGTTCCGCGACATCCGGCGGCCCGCGCCGTGCGAGGCCGAGCAGAACGACTCCGGGTTGCCCAGTCCGCGCACGATGTAGGACCCCGTCCCCATCGAGCCCGGGATGATGCCCATGTCGCCGTGCCCCGCCCTGATCGCGCCCTTGCGGGTCACCAGGACCTCCTCGCCGAAGTGGGTCTCCTCGGCGACGTAGTTGTGGTGGCAGCTGATCGCCTCGTCGAACTTCACCCGCGGGAACTGCTTGCGCACCACGTCGTAGACCAGGCGCATCATCACGGCCCTGTTCCTGCGCGCGTACTCCTGCGCCCAGTACAGGTCGTGGCGGTAGGCCTTCATCTGCGGGGTGTGCGCGAGGAACACCGCGAGGTCGGGGTCCGGCAGTGCCTGGTTGTGCTGGAGACCGCGCGCGACCTCCATGTGGTGCTGGGCCAGGACGTTGCCGATCCCGCGCGAGCCGGAGTGCAGCATCAGCCAGACCGCGCCGTCCTCGTCGATGCAGACCTCGATGAAGTGGTTGCCGCCGCCGAGGCTGCCCATCTGCATGAGCGCGCGCTCGGACTGACCGCGCACCGCGGGGGTGAGGTCCTCGAATCGCGCCCAGAAGCGGTCCCAGCCCGCCTTGTCGTTGTCGGCGTCCCCGGCGCGGAAGGCCACGTCGCCCTTGTGCATGCCGAAGCCGACCGGGACCGCCTTCTCGATGCCGGAGCGCAGCCGTCGCAGGTCGGCAGGTAGGTCAGCCGCGCGCAGCGATGTGCGGACCGCGGACATGCCGCAGCCGATGTCCACACCGACAGCCGCGGGCGAGACAGCGTCTCGCATCGCGATGACCGAACCCACCGTTGCGCCCTTGCCGTAGTGCACGTCCGGCATCACCGCGACGTGCTTCACCACCCAGGGCAGAGCCGCGATGTTGTGCAGCTGGCGCATGGCGATGGGTTCGACATCTTCCTCACGGGTCCAGAGACGGATGTCCGCCTGCTGACCGGGAATCGTCGTAATCGCCATGCGCCACAACGTACTTCCCCCGCCCGTCGCCCGCACCGCATTTCCGCGAGCCGGGGTTGGGCAGTCTTCAAGTACCACGAACCCCCTCCTCGACCGTCTTCAACCGCGGCCAACCTTCGGGGGGTTGGGGGTGGTTGGAGACCGCTGGGGAGGGGGTTTGGTGGTCTTGAAGACTGGGGAACCCGGCGCGGCTACGGGGTGATGAGCACGCCGTCCTCGCGGCGGGGGATGCCGAGCGGGTTGGCGTCCTGGAGCTCCGGCGGGAGGAGCGCGTCGGGCCACGACTGGTAGGTGACCGGGGCCAGCCAGCGGCGGATGCTCGTCGCACCCACGGAGGTGTGCAGCGGGGACGTGGTCGCGGGCCAGGGGCCGCCGTGGTGCATCGCCCAGCTCACCGCGACTCCGGTGGGCCACGCGTTGAACACCAGCCGCCCGGCGAAGCGACGGATCTCCTCCAGCACCGAGGCGGCCAGGTCGTGGTCGTCGGGGTCGGCGTGCACGGTGGCGGTCAGGCTGCCTTCGAGGGTGCGCAGAACTTCCGGTAGATCAGCGGGATCGTCAAAGGTGACAACGATTCCGGCCGGGCCGAAGCACTCCTCGGTCAGCTTCTCCTTGTCGGCGAGGAAGTCTTTGAGCGACACCTGGTAGAGCCGTGGGGTGACGCTCCAGCCGCCGTCGGAGTCCGAGCCGGTCGCGACGAGCCGGACCGACGGGTGCGCGGACAGACTGTCCACAGTGGACTCGTAGGAGTCGCGCATCCGCTCGGTCAGCATCGCGCCACCGCCGACACCGCCGACCGCCTCCGCGAAAGCATCCACAACGGACGAGGGGGCGAACACGAGGCCGGGGTTCGTGCAGAACTGCCCGACGCCCATGGTCAGCGACTGCGCGAAACCCGTTGCCAGCTCGGCGGATCGGTTCGCCGCCGCTGAGGGAAGCACGACGACCGGGTTCACGCTGCCGAGCTCGCCGTAGAAGGGGATCGGCTCGGGGCGGCCCTGCGCGAGGTCGAACAGCGCACGCCCGCCGGAGGTGGAGCCGGTGAAACCGACAGCCTTCACCAGTGGGTGCCGCACGAGCACGCGACCGGCCTCGGTGCCGTAGATGATGCCGAAAACACCCTGGGGCAGCACGGAAGCGACCACGCGCGCGGTTTCCTGCGAGGTCTGCGGGTGTGCGGAATGCGCCTTGACGACAACGGGGCAGCCTGCCGCGAGGGCGGACGCGGTGTCCCCGCCGGCGACGGAGAAGGCGAACGGGAAATTGCTCGCCGAGAAGACCGCGACCACGCCGAGCGGCTGGAGGATGCGACGCAGGTTGGGGCGCGGCGGGATGATGTCGGGGTTCGGCGAGTCGATGGTGGCCTCGCGGTAGCTGCCCTCGGCGAGCACGCTCGCGAAGAGCCGCAACTGGTTCGTGGTGCGCTTCAGCTCGACGGTCAGTCGCGGCACGCCGAGCGCGGTTTCGCTGTCAGCAGTGGAGATCAGCAGCTCGGACTCGGCGTCGAGCGCGTCGGCCAGCCGCTCCAGCACCGCGCCGCGCTCGGCGGAGGCCAGTCCGGACCACGCCGGGAACGCCTGCGCCGCCGCATCGACGATCTCGCCGACTCCACTGTCCGAAGTGGACGGGATCGGGTCGCCGAACGCCTTGCCGGTACGGGGTTCGTAGCCTTGAACGCTCACTTGCCCGCCTCCTTCCGCGCAGTGTCCATGTCGGGTCCGCACCACGCGCCGCCGACGAAGCGGTGCGGGTCCTCATCCAGCTTGGGCTCGCCGTGCTCAGCGATCAGCTCGGCCGCGTACTCCTCGGAGTCGTCCTGCGGGAGGTAGCCGATCGCCTTGGCCTCGGCCAGGCTGAACCACCCGCGCGTGTTGTCCGAGACGCCCCACACCACGCGGTAGCCCGGGTTCGGCGTGGACAGGCACGCCTCGAACAGCCGCGCGCAGTCATCCGGCGACATCCACGTGGACAACATCCTGGTGTCACGCGGTTTCTCGAAGCACGAGCCGATGCGCACGCTGATGACGTCCAAGCCGTAGCGGTCGGCGTAGTGCGACGCGATCGCCTCGCCCGCGACCTTGCCGACGCCGTAGTTGGTGTCGGGACGCGGGAACGCGTAGTCGCCGACCTCGCCGACCGAGCGCGGCACGAAACCGACGGCGTGGTTGGAGCTGGCGAAGATCACACGCCGGACGCCCTGCCTGCGCGCCGCCTCGAAAACGGTGTGCGTGCCGTTGATGTTGACGTCGAGGATGTCCTTCCACGGCGCCTCAAGGCTGTGCCCGCCGAGGTGCAGGACCGCGTCGACGCCCTCGCAGGCGCGCTCCATCGCGTCCATGTCGGTGACGGAGGCGCGCACGACCTCCTCCGACTCGCCCGCCGACAGCGCGGCGATGTCCAGCAGGCGCAGCACCCGGCCGGGCTTGGCCAGCCGAGCGCGCATCAGGGTGCCCACCCCACCGGCGGCTCCGGTGAGCAGAATCCGTTCTGACACAGGGAGAAGACCTTCCTAGAGACTGGTGAGACCGGGCTGGCGGAGCAGTTCGCTCAGGGTGCGCGAGGCGCCGAGCAGTGCGGAGATCACCTGGCGTTCGTGCTCGTCGTCCAGGCGCGCCACCGGAACCGAGCAGCTGAGCGCGTCGGTGACCGGGCTGCGGTAGGGCAGTGCCACCGCGAAGCAGCACAGGCCGGGCGTGTTCTCCTCGCGCTCGAAGGCGTAGCCCAGCGAGCGGAACTCGGCCAGCTGCGCGCGCAGTGCGTCGGGATCGGTCACGGTGTTCGCGGTGAGCGGCGCCATGTCCTCGGGCAGCAAGGACTCCAGCTCCTCCGGCGGGCGCGTGGACAGCACGGCCTTGCCGAGCGCGGTGCTGAAGGCGGGCAGCCTGCGGCCGACGCGGGAGACCACGCGCAGGTGGTGCTCTGACTCGCGGCTGGCCAGGTAGACCACGTTCGGGCCGTCGAGGCGGGCGAGGTGGACGGTCTCGTTGATCTCCAGCCGGATCTGCTCCATCAGCCGGATCGCCGTGCGCACAACGGGATCGTGATCGAGGTAGGAGGTGCCGACGAGCAGGGCGCGCACGCCGATGCCGTAGGTGCCGCGATCGGGGTCGACCTCGATCCAGCCGCGCGCGACCAGCGTCTGCAACAGCATGTACAGGCTGGACTTGGGATAGCTCAGCTCGCGGTGCAGCTCGGTCAGCGTCATCCTGCGGTCGAAGGAGGCCAGCACCTCCAACAGCTCCACGGTCCGGTCCGCCGACTTCACCGCTGCGGGGCGGCTCGTGCTCCCTGCGGCCGATTCGGTCATGACCGCCTCCTCGATTCCCCGTGCGCCGACCTCTTGACAGCGCGTGGAACCGATTCTTACAGTCCTCCCAACGCGTTCACAAGTACGACTCGCGTTCAGATATATGAACTCATCGAGGAGGCGTTGATGTCCGGACTCCGGCGTTCCGCAGCGGTCCTGGCGGCCGCGAGCCTCCTCGCGGCTGGCTGCGGAACCGGTGCGCCGCAAGGCGATCCGAACGCCCCGCTGGAGGTCTGGACGCGCAGCCTGGACGACACCGCGAAGGTCTACGAGAAGATCTTCGCCGACTTCACGGCCAAGACCGGCATCAAGATCGACTACAAGCCGGTCTACAACGACTTCGACAAGCGCATGCAGGAGCGGGCCGCCTCGAAGGACCTGCCGGACCTGGTGATCACCGACGTCAGCGCGCTCGGCGTCTACCAGTCCCAGGGCATGGCCACCGAGATCGACCGGGCCGGGTTCGCGGGCGGTGCGGACCTGGTCGAACGGGCGTGGGGCAACGCGAAGGGCTCGGACGGCAAGTACTACGGCGTCCCGATCAGCACGCAGGCGCAGGCCACCTTCATCCGCAAGGACTGGCGGGAGAAGCTGGGCAAGCCGGTGCCGACCACGTGGGCCGAACTCGTCGACCTGGCGAAGGCGTTCACCACCGGCGACCCGGACGGCAACGGGCAGAGCGACACCTACGGCATGCTCGTGCCGGGCTCGACGGATCGCGGGTACCTGGCGTGGTGGGCCTCCTCCTATATTTGGCAGGCTGGTGGTGACATCCTCGCCCAAGATGGCGGGAAGTACCGGGTCGCGGTGGACTCGCCGGGAACCGTTGCCGCGGTGGAATGGCTTCGCGGGATGTTCTGCGACACCGTCGCGGGAGGGCGTCCAGTCGTCCAGCCCGGCGCGCTCACCACGATCACCAATGACGCGCACACCTTCTTCGAGCAGGGCAAGGCCGGGATCTACCTGACCGGGCCCTACATGATGGGGCGCTTCGACAAGGCGCCAGGCAAGGACAAGTACGAGGTCATCGCCTCGCCCAAGGGCCCCAACGGTTCCGCCGTGCTCGGCGAGGGCGAGAACATGTACCTCATGGCCGGGTCCGCGCGGCCCGCAGACCAGAAGAAGCTCGCCGAGTTCCTGGTCTCGCCGGACGCGCAAAAGGCTGGTATGCAAGGAGTTCCGCGTCCCGTCGTGCGACTTCCGGTCAACTCCAAGGTCGACGTGAACGCCGTCTACAACGACCCCAGGTGGAGCACGGTCGCGAAGGTCTACGCCGACAGCGCCCGCCCGTTCCCGAACGTGCCGAACTTCCAGCCCTTCCGCCAGCAGACCGCGGAGACGCTCAACGCGCTCTTCGCCCGCTGCGGCATCGACATCCGTGGTGAGCTGGGCAAGCTCGCCGCGAACCTGAACAAGGAACTGAAGGCCCAGGGGATCGCGAAGTGACCACCCTGGCCACCCAAGACGTGGACCCGGCGGCTAGTGGCGGCGGTGCCGTCGGGCTCCACCCCGTGAGGCGGCGGCACCGTCGCCGCCTCACGGGAACCCTTACCCCATGGCTCTTCTTGGCCCCCGCGCTGCTCATCTTCCTGCTCTTCAAGTACATCCCGATGGCCGAGGGCATCCGGCTGAGCCTGTTCAACGTCCGCCCGTTCCTGGGCGACCTGTGGGTCGGGCTGGACAACTACATCGCCGTGCTGACCGATGAGCGGTTCCAGTCGGCGTTGGGGCGCACGCTGATCCTGGCCTTCGGGCAGACCGTCGGCTCGATGGTCCTCGGGTTCGCGTTGGCACTGCTGCTCGAAGGCTCCGCGCGGTCGCTGTGGTTCGTGCGCTCAGCGGTGTTCCTGCCCGTGGTGGCCGCGACGGCGGTGGTCGGCGAGATCTGGCGGCTGCTGTACTTCCCGGCCGATGAGGGCTTCTTGAACTCGGTGCTGGCGTGGTTCGGCATTGGGGCGCAACCGTTCCTCGACAGCCCGGACACCGCGCTCTGGTCGGTGATGGGCGTCGGCATCTGGAAGGGCGCCCCCTACGACATGGTGATCATCCTGGCCGGGCTCGCCGGGATCGACCGCCAGCTCTACGAGTCCTCCGCGATCGACGGCGCGACGACCCTCCAGCGGCTGCGCCACGTCACGCTCCCCGCGCTGCGCCCGGTCATCACGATTCTCCTCACCCTGGCGGCGATTCGCGGGCTTCGCGTGTTCACCGAGGTCTACGTGCTGACCGGTGGTGGCCCAGCGGGTTCGACGGACGTGTGGATGACGCGGGTGTTCTCGTTGGGCTTCGAGCGCAACGAACTCGGTGTCGCCTCGGCAGGTTCGGTGATCCTGTTCCTGGTGACGCTGTTGCTGACGTTGCTCGTGCAGTACTACCGACGCCGCAAGGAGGCTGTGTGAGCACGGGAGTCGCCCAGCGCTGCGACACCGCCCTCGGGTGGGGATCGGGTCGCGTCGGCATGGTGGGCCGGGCCGCGATGTGCGTCGCGGCGCTGCTCGTCTTCTGCGGCCCGCTGATCACCGTGTTCTCCGGCGCCTTCGACCACAGCCCCGATCCGACGAAGCTCTCCCTGCTGCCCAACAACCCCTCGACGATCAACTTCGAGGTCGCGGGCGAGCGCGGGATCTGGGGCTACCTGGTCAACTCGCTGGTGATCGCGGGCGGTGGCCTGCTGCTCCAGGTCTCGGTGAGCGTCTTTGCCGCATACGCGTTGGCGCGCAAGAAGTTCCGTGCGCAGGCGTTGGTGATGGTGGCCGTGCTCACCACGATGATGTTGCCCGAGGAAGTCATCGCGATCCCGCTCTCGTTGACCATCGGCCAGCTCGGGCTCAAGGGAACGCTGCTCGGCGTGATCCTTCCCTTGGGCGCGTGGGGTTTCTCCATCTTCGTCATGACGGAGTTCATGAAGGAGATCCCCGTGGAGCTCGAAGAAGCGGCCAAAGTGGACGGTGCGAGTGAGCTGCGGATCTTCGCGCAGATCGTCGTCCCGCTGTGCCGTCCCGCGCTCGGCGTGGTCGCGGTGTTCGGCTTCACCATGATCTGGGACCAGTACCTGCTCCCGCTGATCGTGGCCACCGAGCCCGCCGACTACACCCTCACCGTCGCGCTCGCCTCGCTGCGCTCCGACGACCAGGTCGGACCCGGTGTGGTGCTCGCGGGCGCGTTGCTCGCCCTGGTGCCCAGCCTGCTGGTGTACCTGTCCCTTCAGAAATCCTTCCTTCGCGGCATCACCTCCGGTGCGGTGAAGGGATGACTCGCGTGAGGTCTCACATGCAGCTGGATGGAGTGCTGTTCTTCCCGGTGACGCCGTTCACCGGGACCGGCGAGCTGGCCGAGGGGGTGCTGGCCGAGCACGTGAAGCACGGGGTGGACGCGGGCCCCGGCGGCGTCTTCGCGGCCTGCGGCACCGGCGAGTTCCACGCGCTGGAGCCCGAGGAGTACGAGCGCGTTGTCCGCGTGGCGGTGGAGGCAACGGCGGGCAAGGCCCCGGTCTTCGCGGGTGCGGGCGGGCCGCTTCCGTTGGCGCGCAAGTACGCGCAGATCGCTCAGCGCGCGGGTGCTGACGGGCTCTTGCTGCTACCGCCGTACCTCGTGGGCTCTCCGCCGGACGGGCTCGTGGACTACGTCGAGCAGGTGGCCTCCGCGACCGACCTCCCGCTGATCGTCTACCAGCGCAACAACGCGGTGTTCACGCCGGAGAGCGCTGTGCGAGCGGCGAAACTGCCCACCGTGGTCGGCTTCAAGGACGGCCTCGGCGACCTGGACCAGATGCAGCGCGTGGTGCTCGCGGTCCGCGACGCCGTGCACAAGCCGTTCCAGTTCTTCAACGGCCTGCCCACCGCCGAGATGACCGTGCCCGCGTACCGGGGCATCGGCGTGGAGCTGTACTCCTCGGCGGTCTTCTGCTTCGCGCCGGAGATCTCGTTGGCCTTCTACGACGCGGTCACCACCGGGAACACCACGCAGGTCAACGCCTTCCTCGGCGAGTTCTTCCGCCCGCTGGTCGAGCTGCGCGACACCGTCCCCGGCTACGCGGTCTCCCTGGTGAAGGCCGGAGTTCGCTTGCGGGGCCTGGAGGTCGGCTCGGTGCGCGCGCCGCTGGTCGACCCGACGCCGGAGCACGTGCGCGAGCTCGACCGGATCATCGGCAAGGGCTTGGAGCTGCTGTGAAGATCCGCGAAGTGGTCATCACGCCGATCGCCTTCGCGGACCCGCCGTTGCTGAACTCGGCCGGAGTGCACGAGCCGTGGGCGCTGCGCAGCATCGTCGAGGTGATCACCGAGGACGGCGTCTCCGGGCTCGGCGAGAGCTACGGCGACCAGGGCCACCTCAACCTGCTCAACGTGGTGGCACGTCAGCTCACCGGGCTCGACGTGTTCGCGACGAACGCCCTGCGCGCCAAGGTCTCCGACGTGCTCGGCGGCGCGAGCAACTCCGACAAGCACGGCCTCACCGGGCAGATCACCGCTGAGGGCACGGTCGACCGCGTGCTCTCGCCGTTCGAGGTCGCGTGCCTGGACGTCCAGGGCAAGATCCTCGGGCGCCCGGTCAGCGACCTGCTCGGCGGCGCCGTTCGGTCCGAAGTCCCTTACAGCGCCTACCTCTTCTACAAGTGGGCCGGGCATCCAGGCGGGCCGGACGACGAGTGGGGCGAGGCGCTCGACCCGGACGGCATCGTCGCACAGGCGCGCAAGATGATCGATGAGTACGGCTTCGGTTCGATCAAGCTCAAGGGCGGTGTCTTCCCGCCAGAGCAGGAGGTCGAAGCTGTCCGCGCGCTCAAGGAAGCCTTCCCCCATCACCCGTTGCGCATCGACCCGAACGCGGCGTGGACTCCGGAGACCTCGGTGCGCGTGGCCTCCGAACTGGCCGGGGTCTTGGAGTACTTCGAGGACCCGACGCCGGGCATCCCCGGTATGGCTGAGGTGGCGGCGAAGGCCGAAATCCCGTTGGCCACCAACATGTGCGTCGTGGCGTTCGAGCACCTGCCGGAGTCCGTCGCGCTGAACGCGGTGCAGGTCGTGCTGTCCGACCACCACTACTGGGGCGGCCTGAACCGCTCGCGCGAGCTGGCCGCGATCTGCCGCACGTTCGGCATCGGCCTGTCGATGCACTCCAACTCCCACTTGGGGATCAGCCTCGCCGCGATGACCCACCTCGCGGCGGCCACGCCGAACCTGGGCTTCGCGTGCGACACGCACTACCCGTGGAACGCGGCCGACGATGTCGTTATGCCGGGCGTGCTGTCCTTTGTGGATGGAGCGATTCCGGTGCCGACCACACCGGGGCTCGGCGTGGAGCTGGACCGTGACAAGCTGGCGCTGCTGCACGAGAACTACCTGAGCTGCGGTATCCGCCAGCGCGACGACACCGGTTACATGCAGCGCTTCGAGCCTGGCTATGAGAGGAAACGACCGCGTTGGTGACCAAAGTTCCCTATGCCTACACCTGGGACGTCGTGGGCGATCCGGCCGCCGCAGAACGCATCGCGAGCCTCGGCGTGGACGCGGTGGCGCTCGCCGCGTCCTATCACACGACGCGGGCCGCGACGCCGTTCCATCCGCAGCACCGCATGGTCAACGCGGCCCACGCCGCCTGCTACGTCCCCGTTCGGGAATCGGCGTGGACGGGGCGCTTGACGCCACCCGCGCCGAACTGGGCGCCGGGTGATTCTTTTGGTGAGGCAAGGAAAGCTCTGCGCTCGGCTGGGCTTCCGGTACACGCGTGGACGGTGCTGACCCACTCGACGCACCTCGGTTCCGCGAACCCGGATCTCTTGGTGCGCAACGCGTTCGGCGACCTGTACCCCTACGCGTTGTGTCCGTCCAATGAGGACGTTGTCGAGTACTGTTCAACCCTCGTGCGCGAGGTCGTCACGCTCGGCGAGCCGGAAGGTGTGATCCTCGAAGCCTGCGGGCCCTTGGGTTTCTTCCACGGCGGGCACCACGAGAAGACCGATGGCGCGGACTGGGGCAAGGTCCACCAGCAGCTGCTGTCGCTGTGCTTCTGCTCCGGCTGCCTCGCGCGCTACGCCAAGGCCGACATCGACGCCTCGCAGCTGCGCGCGGTCGCTATGTCTACTGTAGATGGACAAGCACCATCCACAGTGGAGGACGCCCTGGGTGGAGTCGCCGAGCGGGTCCGCGATGTGCGCACGGGCATCGCGGCTGACCTGAGGTCGTTGCTGGTCAAGGAGATCCGCGCGCTGGCTCCCGAGGCGGCGATCTCCGTGCACGGCAACCCCGACCCCTGGGCGGCCGGTCCCTTCGCCACGATCGCCCCGGCGCTCAACGAGGAGATCGATACGGTGGTCGTCAGCTGCTGGCCAGGACCGGAGGCCAGCATCCCGGGCATCGAGGCCGCACGCGCCATCGCGGGTGCCGATCGCGGGCTGGCCGCCTACGTGCTGACGCTGCCGCCGCGCGCGGCCGACGCCGACACCCTTCGCGCCGAGTTCGAGCAGTACCTCGCGGCGGGCGTGGACGAGCTGCACGTCTACCACGCGGGCCTGGCCTCCCCGGCTCGCCTGACCGCCGTCCGCGAGGCGCTCAGCTCCCTGTGAATCCGCGTGATTGACGGTCGTTGTCGCGGGTAAGCACCTATGACTGAAGGCCTGCTCGTCGAGCCCCCCGAGCTCGGCGGGCGGGCCTTCTCCATGAGCGGGTCTTGGTATATATCGCAAGGCGATGTATAGTGGACGTGTGGCGTCCGAGACGATGAACGAACAGACGTTCCTGGTGTTGACCGTGCTGGCTGAGGAAACGCTGCACGGCTACGCGATCGTGCGCGCGGTCGGCGAGCTGACCGAGGACCGCGTACGGCTGCGCGTGGGCACGCTGTACGGCGTGCTGGACCGGCTGGTGGCCTCCGGCCTGGTCGAACACGACCGGGACGAGGTCCACCAGGGCCGGCTGCGGCGCTACTACCGGCTGACCAACGAGGGCGCTCGCGCACTGCACGCGGAGATCGCGCGGTTGGAGAGCAACGCCAGGGCAGCGGCGACGCGCCTGCGGGCGTGGGGCTTCGAGGGAGGACCGGCATGACCGTGCCCATGACCGTGCTGGAGCGGCGTTACCGCAGGATGCTCGTGGTGCTGCCGAAGTGGTACCGGGCCGAGCGCGAGGACGAGATGGTCGCGGCCTTCCTGGAGGACGTGGACCAGGACCCCGACGCGGACGTCCGGCACGACTTCGGCTGGCCGGGGTGGGGCGAGTTCGGCAGCGTCGTGGCGCTGTCCGCGCGCACCCGCTGGCCCGGCCGCACCGGCAGCCCCCGCGCGCTGGTCAAGGGCGAGGTCGTCCGCCTGATCGGGCTGATCGGCCTGCTGCTGGCGTCGGCGTCCGCGCTGAACCAGTGGCTCTCCCGGATCGCCCCCGAGCTGTACGCCATCCACTACATCGGCGCCGACGGCTACATGGGCGCCTACCAGGGACCGATCCCGGTCATCTGGGACTGGCGCTTCGTGCTCGACGCGTTCCTGGACGGCGCCGCGGTGCTGGCGTTGCTGGCTCTGCTCTTCGGCGCGTGGCGCTTGGCGAAGGCAGGCGCGGCGGTCCTGTTGCTGACACTGCTCGCGTTCATGGCGGACGACCTGGCGGGCGAGGAGTTCGTTCTGGTCAACGCGTTCCTGTTCCACCTGATCTGCGCGCTGTACGCGCTGTGCGTCCTCGTCGGGTTCCACTCCGACGTCGAGCCGGTGAAGCCGAAGTGGTGGCTCGTGGCACTTGTGGGCATCGCCGCGCTGTGGATGAGCCTCGGCTGGACGACGTTCCTGATGATCGACGTCTACGTGCTGGTCGGCGCGGTGGCCTATGTGATCGTGCACCAGCGGAGGCTCTGGCGCGCCCCTGCCACCGGACTGCTCGCGGTCGCGGCGGTCTGCGCCTTGATGGCGCTCGAAAGGCTGGCCTGGATGACCGCCCACCTGCTCTACGGCGACCTGGTCTCGCTGGCGTTCGCGGTCGCCCAGGTCGCCGTGCTGGTCGTGATGGCGCTGTGGCTGCGGGCCCAGGCGGTCAAGGTGCTGCCGCCCGAGGCCCGCAGCCCGCTCAGCGTCGCGAGCTGATCAGCCCTCCCGAGGGGTGTACATGGCGCACAGGCGGTCCAGCAGCGGATCGTCTGCCAGGTCCTCGGGCACCCGGGGCGCGCACGAGAGCAGCAGGTGGAAGCCGAGGTCGTCGGCGATCGGCAGCAGCGGGCTCAGCCAGGACAGGCCGACCGGGCCCGCGCCGACGCCGTCGTAGTCGTCGACGACCAGGTACAGGTCGGGACCGCTCCACCAGCTGCGCTCGCGCACCGCCTCGGCGGGCACCTCCACCGACGGCAACCTGTTGCGCAGCAGGGCGTGCAGGTCGCGCAGCATCTCCGCGCCCGTCTCCGGGTCGTCCGCGTAGCCGACGAGGTGGTCGCCCAGCTCTTCGGCGGTGTCGCGCAGCTCGCTGCGGTAGTCGAAGAGCAGCACCTTGCTCTGCGTCGCCGGGTGCCGCTGCGTGACCTCGCGCATCAGCGCGCGCAGCAGCCCGGTCCGCTCGGGCCCGGCCTCGCCGAACACCGCGAAGTGCGGGTTCTCCGCCGGGTCCCACGTCACCGTGGCCCGCGCCGGGGGAGCGGGCTCCGGCTCAGCCACCGGCAACGGCGGCGGCTCCGGCGCGAGCTCGGGCAGCGGCGGTTCCTCGGCCGCCATGGCGGGCTGCGGGGACACCGCGCTGAACCGCGCCAGGGTGGCCGCCAGCGTCGGCAGGTCCGGGCAGCCCTGGATGCGCGGGCGCGCGACCTGGATGTCGTGGCCACCGGCCTCGACACCCCGGCCCGCCTCGTGCAGCTCCAGGGTCGTGCCCAGCTTGGAGCGCATCTGCCGGTCGATCGCCTGCCAGCTGTCGGTCGCCAGCGCCACGTGCACGCCGTGCAGCGGCCCCGATTCGACGAGGTGCTCCACCAACGGGACCAGGTCGGGGAAGCGTTCGCGCAGCTGGGGCCAGCCGTCGATGAGCAGGAACACGTCCGAGGGCCAGTCGTCCAGCGGCTCGCCGTGCAGCCTGCGCTGGCGCAGCACCTCGATCGACTCGATGCCCGCCGAGGAGAACAGCGCCTCGCGCGAGCGCAGCACCTGCCCGGCCCGGTGCACCAGCTCGGTGACCTGCTCGGGTTCTTCGCCGTTCGCCGCGCCCAGGACGTTGCCCAGCTCGCGGAGCGTGCTCAGCGGCCCAGCGCCCGGGTCGAGGTCCACCAGCAGGCATCCGACCTGGTCGGCGGGGTGCCTCAGGGCCAGCGAGGCCAGCAGCGTGCACAGCGCCGTCGACGTGCCGGAACCCGGCTGACCGTAGGCGGCCAGGTGCCCGTGCGGCCCCGCGAAGTCGAACAGCAGCGAGTAGTGCGCCAGCGCCCCGGGATCGTCGAGCACGCCGATCGGCGTGGACAGCCGCTCCTGCGGGGAGAAGTGCGTGTGCTTGGCCAGCAACCGGCCGTCGTCGGTGATCACCAGCGGGTAGAGCACCGTGTCCAGGTCGTGCGGCGCGGGCGGGGGCAGCCACGCGGTCGGCGGCGGCGGGCTCCACCCGGCCAGCGTCCTGACCAGCCGCGACGCCGAAGAGCCGCTGGTGACGGTCTGGAACTCCGTCATCCCGGTCATGCCGGTGCGCAGGAACCCGGTCCCCGGCTCGATCCGCGCGGCGTCGTGCGTGCCGAGCGCGATCCGCGAGGTCTCCTCGTCGTTGGTGCGCAGGGCGATCCGCCACGCCAGGTGGCTGTAGAGGCCGCGGAACTGCTCGGAGTCGATCTCGTTGGTGGTCAGCACCAGGTGCAGCCCGCCGCGCGGACCCGCCTTGGCCGCCCACAGCAGCGTCTCCCGCAGCGCGGGATCGGCCGCGAGCACGTCGTAGCCCGCCACCGCGCAGACGATCGCGGGCAGCTGCGGCAGGTTGTCCCCGGCCTGGATCGCCTCCTGGTACTCCAGGAACCTCGGGTGGCCGCCGTCCAGCTGGAGCTGGTGCCTGCGGTCCACCTCGCCCTGGAGCTGCTCGGTCATCCTGCGCCGCTGGCGCGGGTCGTGCGCCAGGTCCAGCGCGGTGCCGAGCACGTGCGGCAGCCCGGCCACCTCCTCCAGCTCCGGCGCGCCCCGGTGCCCGAGCAGCACGAAGTTCACCGACTCCGGCGGGTGCGTCAGCGCCAGTCCGAGCAGCACGTCGCGCAGCAGCTCGTCGCGACCGCTGCCGTCAGCGCCGACGATCAGGCCGTGCGGGCCGAAACCACCCGCCTCCACCTGCTTCAGGTCCAGCACCACCGGCGCCCCTGCCGGGTCGAGCCCGATCGGCGCGCGCAGCCTGCGGTCGTAGGGGCGCGGCGGCCACGCGGGCTGCGGGTGCAACGCCTCGATCCCGGGCACGCCGAGCAGGCGCAGCAGCTCGGGCGCGGGAGCGGGTGCCGGTGGCTCCGGGGCGGGCTCCCAGTGCTGGGGCTCGGCGGCCATGGGGTGATCGCGCATGGGGACGGTCTCGGGGTTCATCGCAGTGCGTCCTCCTCCGCGAGCGGCGGTTGCCAGACGGCGTCGGTGTTGCACGCGGTCTGCACCAGCGTCGAGTTGCCGTCGGGGCCGACGAGCACCGCGCGGCCCGGCGGCAGCGGGCTCGGCGCGACCGGCCCGAACAGCGGGCCTTCCTGCGGGTCACCGGAGAGCAGCACGCCGGTGGCCCCGGCCGCGCGCACGGCGGTGAGGATCGGTCCGGAGTGCGCCTTCGCCGCTCCCGCCGTCGACCGCGCGAGCACCACGTGCAGCCCGATCCGGCCGCCCTCGGGCAGCAACGGCAGCAGGGGCAGCAGCGGGTCGTGCGTCGGGCCGCTGAGGTGGTCGTAGTCGTCCACGATCAGGAAGATCTCCGGCCCCGCCCAGCCCTGCCCGGTGCCCTCGGCCGCCGCCGTGTCCGCCGCGGCCAGGCGCGCGCTCATCGCCGTGCACAGGTCCTCGACGATCGGTTGCAGCGACTCCGGGTTGGGCGCGAAGCCCGCCAGGTGGTTGCCCAGCTTGGTCGGCAGGTCGGCCAGCCCACCTCGGTGGTCGGTCAGCACGATCCGCGCGGCCCCGGGATCGCAGTTCTCCGCGATGCCCAGCATGAGCAGGCGCAGCAGGTTGGTCCGCCCGCTGCCTGGCTCGCCGTAGATCAGCATGTGCGCGGTGCCGAACGGGTCAAGCGAGACCGGCGCCAGCGACTCGTCGACGCCGATCGGGAACGCCGAGCCCGGCGCGGGCGGCAGCTGTTCCGGGCGCACCATCGTCGGCATCGGCTCCAGCCTCGGCACGCTCACCCCGGTGCCGAACTGCCTGATCAACGCGCAGGTCTCGGCGGGCGTGGAGGTCCTCGGCAGCACCGGCGCGGCCAGCTGGAAGTGCCTGGGCACCCCGGCGGCCCCGTCCGGCCTCGGGTCGAGCAGGACGCCCCGGCCGGGCACGTCCAGCGGGACCTGTTCGGCCAGCCTCGGCTCGACCAGCGAGCTCTGCGGCTCGTCGATGCGCAGTTCGAGGCGGGTCGGCACCAGCTCCACCAGTTGTGGGGGCAGGGCGGCCCAGCGGTCGGTGGTGAACACCAGGTGCACGCCGACCAGCGATCCGCGCGTGGCCAGCTCCAGCAGCGCCGCCTCGGCACCGGGGTGCTCGTGCAGCAGGCGCGGCGCGTTGTCGATCACCAGGAAGATCTCGCGCGGCAGCGGGCCCTGCTCACCGGCCTCCAGCAGCTGCCGGAACCCCGTCGGCGAGTTCACGCCGTTGGCCCGGCACAGCTCCGTGCGTGCGCGCGCGATCCTCGTCAGGTCACCGAGCACGCGGCGCACCAGACCGGTGTCCTCCGGCCCGGACACCGTGGCGGTGTGCGGCAGCCCGTCCAGCTCAGCGAGCTCGCCCCCGTCGAAGTCCAGGCAGTAGAACCCGGCCTCGCGCGGGGTGTGGGTGACCGCGAGCGTGGTCAGCAGCGTCAGCAGCGCGGTGCTCGTGCCCGAACCCCGGCGCCCGCACACGGCGAGGTGCCCGCCGCCGCGCGCCAGGTCCAGCTCCAGGCGGGGCAGTTCCCCGTCCGGCCCGCTGACGTGGTGGTCCAGCCTGCCCAGCGGCACGCTCATCCGGCCCGGCTGCCACTGGTCGGTGGACAGCCCGCGCTCCGGGTCGATCGACAGCCAGCCCACGACCTCGGCCAGCGGCATCGGCCGCAGCGGCGGTGGCCACAGCGCTCTCGGCCGGGGTGGGGCCCAGCTGGCCACCCGGTCGGCCACCGGCTGCACCAGTCCGGACTGGTCAGGGGCCTGGAACAGCACGGTCCCGCCGACCGGGCCGGTCAGCAGGCCCGCGCCCGGCGGCAGCCCGTAGGCGTCCTCGGTGCCCAGCAGCATCCGCGACTCGGCAGGAGAAGGCGTGCCGAGCACGATCCGGCAGGACAGGCTGCGCTCCAGCCCGCCGAGCGCGCCGGGGTCCAGCCGCTCGCCGGAGACCAGCAGGTGCATGCCGAGCGCCTCACCCTGCTCGGCCAGCCGCAACAGCGCGTCGCGCACCTCCAGCGACTGGCTGACCAGCACGTCGTAGTGGTCGACGGCGATCACCATCGGCCGCATCGGCTGCTGCTGGGCGGCCTTGCGGGCCTGGTTGTACTCCTCCATGCTCCGCGCGCCCAGCGCCCCCATCCAGCCCAGCCGTTCGTCGGCCAGCCAGTGCAGGAACCGTCCCAGCCTGGCGAACAGGCTCGGGTCGATGTCGAAGCGCGCGGGGTGCGGCGGGTACTGGCCGACCACGCCGAGCACCTGCGGCAGTCGCTCCAGCCCTCGGAAGGAGCCGCCGAGGTGGTCCACGAGCAGCAGTTCCAGCTGCGCGGGGTGGTGGTGCACGGCCAGGCCGAGCACCAGCGAGCGCACCAGCTCCGTCTTGCCGGAACCCGCCGCGCCCACGAGCAGCGCGTGCGGCCCGTTGCCGCCGTGGTGGCTGGGGTTGAGGTCCAGCGTCACCGGGGTGCCGCTGCCGTCGAAGCCGATCGGCACCCGCAGCATCCGCTCCGGCGGGCGCGCCGCCCAGCACCGCTCCGGGTCGAGCTGGTCAACGCCGACCACGGCTTGCTGGCGGGAGAGCTCCGCCTCTGCTGCGCCGGTCATCACAGTCCTCCGGGGAAAGGGCGCCTGCGCTGCCGGGCATCATCCACAGTGGCCAGACGGCCACCAGCCCGGATCAGCTTTCCTTGGCATCTCACTGAATTGTGGTTCCGAGCAACCCGGGGCCGGGGAGCTTCCGTCTCTATGGCATGAGACGCATTGCAACCGTAGTCGGCACCGGAGCACTGTTGCTCGCCATGGCGGCGTGTGGCTCGGAGGTGGGCTTCGGCGGCCAGCCGTCGAACCAGCCTCCCGCGTCCAGCACTCCCGGGCCGACCTCCGAACCGAACATCGCCATCCCGAAGCCGCCCGAGGGCGGCACCGCGATCCCGGACAAGCAACTGAACCCCGCCAGCCAGGACATGGACGGGTACAAGCGCCTGGTCTGGACGAAGGACCAGGGCGCGACGGTCGGCACCTACGGCCGCGAGGGCGGCTGCAGCAAGGTCACCGGTGAGGCCGTCGAGCAGACGGACAAGACCGTCAAGCTCCTGCTGACCGAGACCGTTCCGGCCAAGCCCCAGGCGTGCACGATGGACATGCGCTACCCACCGGTCGAGGTCAAGCTGACCAAGCCGCTGGGTGACCGCACGGTCACCGTCGAGCAGAAGACCGAGAAGAAGTAATGCCGCGTTGAAGGCGGCGCGACCGGCAGCAGGGGCCGGAAGCGCCGCCTTCCGCATCTCGTTCACTCGCCGAACACGGCGGTCAGCGCGCCGATGGTGACCACCAGCGTCAGCACGGTGACCAGGGTGTTGGCCCACCGCCACGGCTTCGAGCCGGACCAGAGCACCTCGGTCTTCGGTGCGGCGGGCACGCCCAGCGGAGCCAGGTCGGAGCGCATCGGCGCCACGTGCAGGTCCGTGCTGGACGCGCACACCAGCAGCGCCGCTCTGGCCACAGTGGACAGTTCGGGTCTCGGAGCGGTGTTCTCCGGAGCCTCCGTCTCGGCGAGATTTTCCTTCAACGCCAAGGAATCCAGGCGCTCCGTCCACCGCTTCGACCACTCCGCCAAGCTCGGTTCGCCGTGGTCGCGCTCCACCTGCGCTGCGAGATCCGCCCGCAGCGCCGCGAGAAGCCGGTCCTTGCCGAGCTCGTGAAGCTCCACTGTGGACAGTCCGTCGACCCGTGACGGCCAGCACCGCGTCAGCCCGAGGTCGAGCGCGTGATCGGCCTCGTCGGGCAGCGAGTGCGTCGCGAACACCGTCTCCAGCATCGCCGCCGACGCCACGCCCGCGTGCGCGATCGACCGCAGATCCCGCCTGGTGATCCGCATGTCCAGCGGGATGATCGCCGCAGTGGACACCGGCTCCTGCTCCACGCCCAGGTCGCGGAACACCGCTTCCCGCCACTCCGGCGGCACCGGTCCCCAGAACGCCCCTGCCCCGTCCCACGCGATCACGAGATCGGAGATGTTCGGCGCGTCGTCGAGATCCGCGTCCTCCGCCGTCGGGAAGCCGTAGTAGCCAGGATCGCGCCCACTCGCGGCGATGACACCCGTCGCAGCGGTGAGGACCGCCCTCGCCCGCAAGCCCTGAGCCACCGAGACCGCCGAGGAGTCCAGCCAGATCGCGGACACGCCGTGCGGGATCGACTCCGTGGTCTCCACCAGTCCGACGTGCCCGTCCTGACGCGCCAGCCAGGTCATGTCCCACGGCACGATCCCGTTGCGGCGCGTGAACAACGCCAGCACCGCGAGCACCAGCGCGGCGGTGGTGAGCACCCACCACGGCGGCGCGAACTCCGGGTTCACCACCGGCCCGAGCACCGCGCAGACCACCGACACGGCGAGCAGCGCCCATCGCGCGATGGGCAGCGCCCGGTCGCCGAACTCGCTGGAGATCGGCAGCGCGTACGCGGGCAGCCACGGGAACCGGTTCACGGTGTGGAGTATCGCCGCGCGAGCTCGATCCGTCGCGTGTTTTGCCGTGCCTGAACCGGATCAGGGCAGGATTGCCGACCCCGCAAGAACGAGCAGGGCTCCGGTGAGCACCAGCACCGCGCTGTCCAGCAGCCGCCAGCGCCGCGCGGACGGTCGCCGCAGCACGGCCACCGTGGACGGCCGCTCCGGCACGCCGAGCGTGATCAGCTTGGGGCGCAAGGGAACCGTGCTCACATCGGTCTCCGACGCCACCAGTCGCACGACAACGCTCGCCGTCTCGGACAGCTCCCGCATCGCCGCGCGCACCTCGGCTGGTGGAACACGCGCAAGCCCACGCTCGTACGCGATCGAGTCCAGCCGGTCCCGCCAGCGGCGAGCCCAGTGCGCGACCCGCAGCTGCTCCTCCTGGTCCTCCGCCGCGAGCTTCTCGTCCAGCTCCACCTGCGACGCGAGATCCGCGCGCAGCGAGCTGATCACCACGGCCTCCGCCAGCTCCCGATGTCCGTCCACTCTGGACGGCCAGCAGCGCGGATAGCCGAGCCCCAGCCGCTCGTCGGTCGCCACCGGCGCGGCGAAGCCGCCGAGCAGCTCCTCCAACCGGTGCCCCGGCGCGATCCCGGTCGTGGCGATCGTGCGCACGTCCTCCAGCGTGATCCGCCCACCGGTCCACTGCGGGGACGAGTCGGAGAACCAGCTCAAGACCCGCTCGCGCGCCCGGGTGAACCGCGTGATCCCACCGCTGAGCCCGATCCTCGGCGTGAGCACCTGCCCCGCGCTGTCCCGATCGGCCAGCACCAGCTCGGCGGGCTGCGTCTGGGCGAGCGCCAGGAACTGCTCCTCCTCGGCGTCGCGGCCGGTGCAGCGCAGCAGCCGGACGGCGGTCTCGCTCACCGGACGGGCGCGCTGCTCGGCGAGCACGGCGGTCATCTCCGGGCCGAACCAGGTCAGCGAACCGATCCTGGGATCGCCGGGAACGGGGTAGCCGGTGGTCAGCAGGCCGACGCGGCGCCCGTCGTTGACCGCCCACGTCACGCCCTCCGGCACCCGGCCGTTGCGACGGCCGAACACCGACAGCACCGCGAGCAGCACCGCGACGGCGGGGACGGCCCACCTCGGCGGCTGCACCCCGAACACGCGCAGCTCGACGAAGGCCGTCACCAGCACGACCACCGCCAGCAGCGCGAACCGGAGCAGCGGAAGCACGCGCACCGGCTTGTGGTGCAGCGCCACCGCTTCTCCTGGCAACCAGGGAAAACGGAGCCAGGACGCGGCGGGTCGAATCATGCTGATCAGTATCAGCGTTCTCGCTCAACCCGCCTCCTCAGAAGTTCTTATTTCCGGAAGGAGATGCGCAGCGTCGGCTGCGAGGTGCCCGCGAAGAAGTCCTCACCCTTGTCGTCGACGACGATGAACGCGGGGAAGTCCTCGACCTCGATCTTCCACACGGCCTCCATGCCGAGCTCCGGGTACTCCAGGACCTCGACCTTGCGGATGCAGTCCTGCGCCAGCCTGGCCGCCGGACCACCGATGGAGCCCAGGTAGAAGCCGCCGTGCGCCTGGCACGCCTCGGTGACCTGCTTGGAGCGGTTGCCCTTGGCCAGCATCACCAGCGAACCGCCCGCCGCCTGGAACTGCTCGACGTAGGAGTCCATCCGCCCGGCCGTGGTGGGGCCGAACGAACCGGACGCGTAGCCCTCCGGCGTCTTGGCCGGACCGGCGTAGTACACGGGGTGGTCACGAAGGTACTGCGGCATCTCGCCGCCCGCGTCGAGCAGATCCTTGATCTTCGCGTGCGCGATGTCGCGCGCCACCACCAGCGGACCGGTCAGCGACAGCCGGGTCTTCACCGGAAGCGCGGACAGGGTCGCGCGGATCTCGCTCATCGGCCGGGTGAGGTCGATCTCCACGACCTCGTCGGAGAGCTGGTCGTCGGCCACCTCGGGCAGGTAGCGCGCGGGGTCGCGCTCCAGCTGCTCCAGGAACACGCCGTCGGGAGTGATCTTGGCCTTGGCCTGCCGGTCGGCCGAGCAGGACACCGCGACGCCGACCGGGCAGGACGCGCCGTGCCTCGGCAGCCGGATGACCCGGACGTCGTGGCAGAAGTACTTGCCGCCGAACTGCGCGCCGATGCCGAACTGCCTGGTCATCTCCAGGACCTGCTGCTCCAGGTCGACATCGCGGAAGGCGTGCCCGCTCGCGGAGCCCTCGGTGGGCAGCGTGTCCAGGTAGCGCGCGGAGGCGAGCTTGGCGACCTTCAGGTTGTGCTCGGCAGAGGTGCCGCCGACGACGATCGCCAGGTGGTAGGGCGGGCACGCGGCGGTGCCCAGGCTGCGCAGCTTCTCGTCGAGGAACGTGGCCAGGCGCGAGGGGTTCAGCAGGGCCTTCGTCTCCTGGTAGAGGAAGGTCTTGTTGGCACTGCCGCCGCCCTTGGCCATGAACAGGAACTCGTAGTACGGGTCCGTTCCCGGCTTGCTGAACAGCTCGATCTGCGCCGGCAGGTTGGTGCCGGTGTTGCGCTCGTCCCAGAAGGTCAGCGGGGCCAGCTGCGAGTACCGCAGGTTCAGCTCCTGGTAGGCGTCGAAGATGCCCCTGGACAGGGCCTTCTCGTCCTCGCCACCGGTGAGCACGGTCTCGGTGCGCTTGCCCATCACGATCGCGGTGCCGGTGTCCTGGCACATCGGCAGCACCCCGCCCGCGGCGATGCAGGCGTTGCGCAGCAGGTCCATCGCGACGAAGCGGTCGTTGCCGCTGGCCTCGGGGTCGTCCACGATCGCCCGCAACTGCGCGAGGTGCGTCGGGCGCAGCAGGTGCTGGATGTCCTTGATCGCCTCGCGGGCGAGCAGGGTCAACGCCTCGGGGGCGATCTCCAGGAACCGCCTGCCCGCGGCCTCGACGACACGGACGCCCTCGCTGGTGAGCAGGCGGTACTCCGTGTTGTCCGGCCCCAAGGGCAGCAGGTCGGTGTACTGGAACTCCGTCGTGGTGGTGGCGGTCACGTGGGCGTGCTCCCTTGCGCGCTTCGGGTACGCGGGGGACGTTACCTCTAGCGACCGACAGTCCCGTCGTGACCGTGGTGTGATGCTTCTCAGCCTCGCGGCGCCATCCCGCTGACCTGGTAGATCCGGTCGATCGCACGCATGTTGGCGATGGCGTCGGCCCCGCCGGTGATGGGAGCGGCGCCGCCTCGGAGGGCTTCCGCGAAGGCCGCCAGCTGGCAGTCGAACGTGGTGGGCGACCGCTCGACGTGCTCCTTCGCGCCGCCGTTGACGCTGATCAGAGCGCCTGCTTGGGGCAGCGTCGGATTGATTACGTGCAAACGCCCATGCTCGCCGATGACGGTCAGCGTGATCTCCGGGCCTGCGGTCATCGAACAGCGCACCTCGGCCGCACCACCACCCGGAAGAGCGAGGGTTGCGGCCATGGCAACGTCCACGCCGGGCACCTCTTGGACGGCCTCCGCGCGCACGACCTCGGGCTCAACGCCGGTCAGCGTGCGGATCAGGTGCACGGGGTAGCAGCCGAGGTCCATCAGCGCGCCGCCCGCGAGCGCCGGGTTGTGCCGGATGTCGGAGCGGTCGGGGATCGGCACGTTCGACACGGCTTCGATGCTGTGCAGCGCGCCGAGCCCCGCGACGAGGTCGATCAACCGCGAGGTCAGCGGGTGGTAGCGGTAGTGGAACGCTTCCATCAGCACGCGGTCCCCGGCCGCCGCCACCATTGCTTCGGCTTCCCGGGCGTTCGAGGCGAAAGGCTTCTCCACCAACACGTTCCGCCCCGCGCGGAGTGCCGCGATCGACCACTCGGCGTGTGTGGACGGCGGCAGTGCGACGTACACCGCGTCCAGCGAACCGTCTTCGACCAAGGCCGCGTAGTCCTTGTGCGCCTTGGCAATTCCGTGCTTGCGCGCGTAGTCCTGCGCACGTTCGTGGTCGCGGGCGGCGATCGCGGCGACCTCGAAACCGTTCGCTCGCGCGGGCGCGATCACGGCCTTCTCGGCGATGCGGCCCGCGCCCAGGATGCCGATGCGGAGGTCAGCCACGGGTGCTCCTCAAAGCGACGTAGTCGGTGGCGACGCGGTCGTCGATCGCCGTGGGCACTGGTACAACACAGGAATCCGGCCCGACCGCGCCCGTGGCGACGGCTTCGAGGCAGCGGCTCTGCAACGCGAAGCCGAGGTCCATCGACTCGACGGAGTTGCCCAGCGCGCGCGGCCCAGCGAGGTTCACCATGTGTCCGCCGCCGAGCAGGTAGAGCCGCTTGCCGTCGCGCAGCCGCACGGTGTCGATGCCCTCCGCGCCCGGCGCCACCTCCGCGTCACCGAGGTTGATCTCGTCGGGGAAGTGCCCGGCGTTCGCCAGGATCGTGTCGCTCTTGAGCAGCGCCAAGTCCTTCGGCAGCAGTACGTCACGCGCTCCGGTCACGGTGACGACGACTTCGGCGTTGCTGAGCGCGGCGGCTCGATCCAGCACGTCGAAGCCGTCCAAGTGCGCGCGCAGCCGTGCCACCGGGTCGACTTCGATCACCGAAACCACCGCGTGCGCCTGCCGGAAGCACTCCGCGACGCCCCGCCCGCACGCGCCGTAGCCCAGCACCGTGACGCGCGCGCCGTGCGGCGTTCGGTTCGTGATGCGCAGGAACGACTCCAGCACGCTGAGCCCGACCGCGCGCGTGTTCTCCGCGAACTGCTTGATCGGACTGTCGTTGACCACGAGCACCGGCCTGTTCAGCCCCGCACGCAGCGGTTCTAGGCGCATCCGTCCCGAAGTCGTTTCCTCCGTGCCGCCCAGCAGGCGTTCGTACGGCCGCGCGAGGAAGCGCTCGAACAGCTCGCCGCCGTTGTCCAGCAACAGGTGTGGCTCCGCGTCGAGCACGCAGTCCAGCTCGGCGAGATGGGTGTTGTGGTCGGTCGTGGTGCTGCCGACCACGCGAATCCCGTGCTCGCTGAGGAACTCCACGGTCTCGGCCTGCGTGCTGTTGAGGTTGCCCGCAGCAACGATCTCGGCGCCGCCCCTGCTCAGGGTCAGCAACAGCGCGGCCGTCTTCGGTTCGAGGTGGATCGCGGTGCCGATGACCATGTGCGCGAAGGGCTGCGTGCGGTCGAACTCGTCGCCGATCGCCGACAGCAGACCGCAGCTGTCGACCACCCAGGGGATGCGTGAGAGCACGAGCGGAGCGTGCGGCGTCAAACGTTTGACGTCAAGCGCCGTAGGCTGTCTCAATGCTTCGCAAGGACAGGATCGGGGCGCGCGAGGTCGCTGAGCACGCGGGGTGCTCCGTCTCGGCGGTCTCCCTGGTGGTCAACGGCAAGGACTCCGGTCGGATCTCGGCGGAGCTGCGCGAGCGCGTCCTCGCCGCGGTCACCGAGCTGGACTACCGCCCGAACCGCTCCGCGCGCAGCCTGGTGACCGGCGACTCCGGCACGATCTGCGTGGTCCTGCCCGATCCCGCCAACCCGTTCTTCGGTGACGTTCTCGCCGGGCTCGGCGCCGCGATCGGTGACGGGCACACGCTCGCGCTGGTGCTGCCGACCTCCGGCACCGACTACGACCAGCGGACGGTGCTGCGCGCGTACTCGCTGGACTCGGCTGGCGTCGTGCTGATCAGCCCGGGTGAGCCGGTCCTGCGCGGCCTGGTGCCGAGGTGCCCGACGATCGTCGTCGACGGCCCCGGGCGCACTCCGGCACTGCCGCGCGTGGACCTCGACACGGTCGCGGCGGGCGAGTTGATCAGCGACCACCTCACCGGCCTCGGCCATCGCGGCTTCGGCTACATCGGGCCGAAGAGCGACAAGCCGACCTTCCGCACGCGCCGCTCCGCGTTCCTCGACCGGGTCGCGGGCGCCGACGTGGTGCGCACCCTCGACCTGCCCGACTGGGACCCCCTCGCCGCCGCCGTCACCACGGCGGCGGTGCTGCCGGGCTGGCTGGACTCCGGGGTGACCGCCGTGGTCTGCGCCGACGACCTGCTCGGCTACGGCGTGCTCACCGCGCTGGACCGGCTCGGCCGCACCGGGATCGCCGTCGTCGGCATGGGCGATCTGCCGTTCTCTCAGCTGTGCCGCCCGGCGCTGACCTCGATCGACTTCGGCGGTCGCCGCGCGGGGGAGTCGGCAGGCCGGTCGTTGCTGTCCTGGATCGATACGGGGGAGCGGCCACGGCGAGTTCGGGTGCCTGCGAAGCTGATCGTCCGCGCCTCCAGCGAAAAGGGATGAGTGAATGACTGAGCTGGCCAACGCCAGGGACCTCGGCGGCCTGCCCACGGCGGACGGCCGCACCACGCGGGCGGGCGTGCTGTTCCGCTCCGACGCGCCGCACGAGGGCGACGGCGGCCCGGACCTGCCGAACTGGCCACCTGCCCTGGTGATCGATCTGAGGGCCACCGCGGAGCATTCCGGTGCCGCGCACCCGCTCGCCGGACCCGACACGGCCGTGCGGCGCATCCCGCTGCTCGAAGCCGTCGTCGCCGAGCTGAACGAGCCGTCGTCCCCGGTCGCGCCCGCCGCCAAGGACCTCGCCGCCGTGTACGTCGGCATGCTCAAGGCCTCCGCCGCCGACTTCGTCGAGGTGCTTCGCCTGATCGCGGTCGCAGAGGGGCCGGTGCTCGTGCACTGCGCCGCCGGCAAGGACCGCA
Source organism: Allokutzneria multivorans (assembly GCF_039537405.1). NCBI lineage: Bacteria > Bacillati > Actinomycetota > Actinomycetes > Pseudonocardiales > Pseudonocardiaceae > Allokutzneria > Allokutzneria multivorans. Next base: position 229,056 of record NZ_BAABAL010000009.1, read on the forward strand.
CCGGTGTGGCCGTGGCCCTGGCGCTCTCGGCGGTCGGTGTGAGCCGCGAGGCGATCGTGGCCGACTACGTGCGCACCCAGGCCAACATGGAGGCGGTCATCTCGCGGATGACCGGAGGCGTGCTGTTGCCCGAGGGCATGGACTTCGAGCCCGTGCGCCACCTCTTCGAGGCTCCCGCGCGTGCCATGGAGGCCGTGCTCGACCGCCTGGAAGCGCATCCGCGGGGAGCGCTCGGCTGGCTCGACGAACAGGGCCTCAGCCCCAGCACCCTGGACCGCCTGACCGCCCGCCTGGTCGGCTAAGACAACGAAGACCCAGCAAACCGAGCCCCAGCAAACCGACGTTGGTCACAACGAACCGAGCCCCAACGAACCGACGTTGGTCACATCCAGCCGGACCCGGCTGGTTCAAGAGGAACTCGCACCGTAGGGGGTTTGGGGGAGTCGCTCCCCCAACGTCATCACCGCCCGACCCCGGCGAGCGCTCTTCGCGAGCAGGCGTCGCCTAGTCGGAAGGCCGGACCCGCCCCCGACGGGTCCGACCTCCCGGGGTGAGCGGACGCCCGAGCAGAAGCACCGGGGTCCGCGAAGTTGCGTGTCAGGCAATCGTTGACTTTGCCGTGACTCAGGTCACACGTCAACGCTGCCGTTGGAGTGGTTTCCCGCCGTACGCACGGGGTTTGCAGCAGTTGGCGACCACGCCAGCCGGGGTTCGTAGGTCTTCAAGACCACCAAACCCCTCCCTCGGCAGTCATCAACCGCCACAAACCCCTGGCCGTGGGAACGGATCAGCTGGCGTAGGCGCGGAGCTTCTCGGCGCGCTCGCCCTGGCGCAGCTTGGACATGACCTCGCGCTCGATCTGCCGCACTCGCTCGCGGGAGAGGCCGAACAGGCGGCCGATCTGGTCCAGCGTCTTGGGCTGGCCGTCGTCGAGGCCGTAGCGCAGCCGGATCACGTGCTGCTCGCGGTCGTCCAAAGTGGACAGAACGCGGCGGAGGTCCGCCTGCAGCAGCGTGGAGATGACCGCGCTCTCGGCGTCGGTCGCCTCGGAGTCCTCGATGAAGTCGCCCAGCGGGGCGTCCTCCTCGGTGCCCACCGGCATGTCCAGGCTCACCGGGTCGCGCGCGTGGTCGAGCAGGTCGGAGATCTTGCCCTCCGGCAGACCGGACTCCGCTGCCAGCTCCTCGTGCGTGGCCTCGCGGCCGAGCTGCTGGTGCAGGTCGCGCTTGATCCTGGCGAGCTTGTTCACCTGCTCCACCAGGTGGACCGGCAGCCGGATGGTGCGGCTCTGGTCGGCCATGCCCCTGGTGATGGCCTGGCGGATCCACCACGTCGCGTAGGTGGAGAACTTGAATCCCTTGGTGTAGTCGAACTTCTCCACCGCGCGGATCAGACCGAGGTTGCCCTCCTGGATCAGGTCCAGCAGTGGCATGCCGCGACCGGTGTAGCGCTTGGCCAGCGAGACCACCAGGCGGAGGTTGGCCTCCAGCAGGTGGTTCTTGGCGCGGTGGCCGTCCCGGACGAGCGCCTTGAGGTCCGCCTTGCGCTGGGGCGCAAGGGACTTCGCCGTCTCCAGCATGTGCTGGGCGAAGACCCCGGCCTCGATCCGCTTGGCCAGCTCGACCTCGTCGGCGGCGGTGAGCAGCGCTGTCTTGCCGATGCCGTTGAGGTAGACCCGGACCAGGTCGGCTGCCGGTCCCTGCGCGTCGAGGTCGATCTCGGCGGGCGCGTTCAGTTCGGTAACGGTCTGCGGGACGGTCATCGGGCTTCCTCCCCGGTCGGTGGCTCCTGGCGGTGCAACGCCGTGGCGCGGCGCGCTGTGGTGCGGCGCCTGCGCTCCCTTGCGCGGCGAGCCTCGGCAGGTCGGGTCCCCCCTGGGGTATCCGCGCTGTCTCGGCTGGACACTTTCAGAACGACCACGAAGTCGTTTTCGTTCCCGTGTCTCGCAATTAGCAAGACGCGACTTCGCGTCACGCGGTTGCCCAGCCGAGCCTGAGGATTGTCTGAGAGAAACGCCGTCCCTCTCTCAGGACGCGTTCAGACTTCGACCATGACGGTAAAAGGCCCGTCGTTGACGCTCTCCACGGCCATGGTCGCCCGGAAACGCCCGGTGCTGACGCGCGCGCCCCTGCTGAGAAGATCCTCAGTTACGGCCTGTACCAACGGTTCCGCGTGTTCAGGACGTGCGGCGGCGGTCCACGAAGGACGGCGGCCCTTGCGCGTTTCGCCGTAGAGCGTGAACTGACTCACCACCAAAAGGGGGGCTCCCGTGCTCGCGCAGGACTGCTCGTCGCGCAGCACCCTCAGCTCGAAGAGCTTGCGCGCCATGGTCGCGGCCTGCTCCGGCCCGTCGGTGTGGGTGACTCCCAGCAGCACCAGCAGTCCCGGCTCGTCGATCTCCCCGACGACCTCGCCGTCCACCGTCACCCGCGCGCGAGTGACCCGCGTCACCACAGCCCTCATTCACCGATCCTTCCACGGGGTTCACCGAAATCCGCGGCCGTGTCCGCGCGTGATGTCGTCCTGAGGGGTTACACCGGAGTCGTCCGGAACGACAGGGGAGGCATGACTGTGCGGATCGACCACCACGAACTGGGCGGCATGCCGTGGGTGGTGGCGCGGGGGGACCGGCAGGCGGTTTTCGAGGCGCTCGGGGCGGAGTTCGCGGAGCGGGTGCGGGCACTGGTGCTCGGCCTGCCTGAATTGCCCGGTGTGCGCCGCTTTGAAGCCATGGGGGACGGAGCACGCGAGCTGGACGAGCTGATCCGGCTGACAGAACTGGGGGCGCCACAGCAGTACGCGGAACTCGCCGCGCTGGCCGAGGGCGCCGACATGCCGCTGCGCACCCTTCTCCTGGCCAACCTGCGCGGTGACGTGCCCAACGAGGTCGTCTCAGCGGGGTGCTCCGACGTGCTGTGGCGGGGACAGCGCTCGGTGCTCGCCCACAACGAGGACGGCGCGGCGGGCCAGGAGGAGCAGTTGGTGCTGCTGACGCTGCACTTGGACGACGAGCCCGCCGTCACCGCGCTCTGGTACCCGGGCTTCCTGCCCGGCAACGCGTTCGCGGTGACCGGCCTCGGCATGGTGTTCGGTCTCGACCACATCCCGCTCGTGCGGCCGGAGCCCGGCGTCGGCAGGCACTTCGTCGCGCGCGGGCTGCACGGTGTGCGCGGCGTCGAGGACGTGGTGCGCTTCCTCGGCAGGAACCCGAGCGCGGGCGGCTTCGCCTACAACGTCGGCGACCTGGACACCGGGCGATTGCTCCAGGTGGAGAGCGCCAGCGGCGACATCGCCATGCACGAGCCCGACGCCGCCAAGCCCTGGGCCTGGCACACCAACCACCTGCGCTACCTGACCGAGCGGCCGGACCGGGCCAGCCCGTCCAGCGTCGCCAGGGCGCAGGCGCTCACCAGGCTCCCCCCGCCGAAGACCGAGCCCGACGCTGCGTGGTTCCTCGACGTCCTCACCAGGCCAACACCGCGCGGCGTCTACCGCGACCCTGTGCCGGGCGATCCGTCCGCGACCCTGTGCTCCTTCGTCACGGACCTCACCGCTCGCGAAGTCACCATCGCCCTGCGCGGCGGCGCCCCGGTCACCGTCCCCCTCGACCGCCTGCTCACCGGCCCCTGAAAATGCGGCGGGGGTGACCGGCGCGAACGCCGGTCACCCCCACTCCGTTCGGCTTGACCCCTGCCGTCAGGCCGAACGGCGCACGAGGGAGCGGAGACCGCCCCGGTGCGGGTTGAAGGGGTGCAGCGCGGCCGGGGCCTTGCCGGTCACCATCTGCTCGGCGAGCAGCTGACCGGTCAGCGGGCCCAGGGTCACGCCCCACATGCCGTGCCCGCCGGCGACGTACACGCCGGGCACCTTGGTCTCACCGATCAGCGGGAGGCCGTCCGGGGTGACCGGGCGCGGGCCGACCCAGGTCTCCGCCTGCTCGGACCAGTCGACGCCGGTGAGCAGCTTGCGCGCGGAGTTGACGATCGAGGTCACCCGGCGCGGGTCCAGCGGGGCGTCGGCGTGGCGGAACTCCATGGTCCCCGCCACGCGCAGCCGTCCCTGGTACGGCGTGCACGCCACGCGCACGGCCGGGAAGTAGACCGGGCACGGCACGTCCTCGGACACCGGCACGCTGAAGGAGTAGCCGCGGCCCGCGCGCACCGGCATCTTCACGCCGAGCTGCTTGGCCAGCTCGTCCAGCCAGGAACCGGTCGCCAGCACCACGGTGTCGGCGTGCACGGGGTCCCCGGCGTAGGCCTCGACGGTGACGCCCTTCGGGCCGTGCCGCAGGGTGCGGGCGGTGAAGCCGGTGCGGATCTCAGCCCCGCGCTCGCGCACCGCGTCCGCCAGCGCCTGGGTGAAGGCGCCCGGGTCGATGTAGCGCTGGCCGTCCAGCCGCAGCGCCAGCTCCACGTTGCCGCTGACCTGCGGGACCGCCTTGCGGACCTCGGCGCCGGAGAGCTCGGTGAAGTTGATCTCCTGGCCCGCCTGGTTGATCAGCTCCAGCTCGTGCCGCAGGTCGGCGGCCTGCTCGGCGCGCTCGAAGGCGGCCATGATCGGCGCGTCCACGGTCTTGGCGGCGACACCGTTGTTGGTGAGCACGTCGAAAGCGTCCAGCGCGCCCGCGTTGACCGGCAGGTAGTGCCGCATCGCCTTGCGCCACTGGGGCATCGTGCAGTGCGCCGCGAAACGGGTGAGGAACGCCCACAGCTTCGGGTCCGGCTTGGTGGGCACGTACAGCGGCGCGTCCGGGTCCATCAGCGAGCGGAAGCCGTAGCGCAGCACGCTCGGCTCCGGCAGCGGGATCGCCAGGCCGGGGGAGATCCACCCAGCGTTGCCCCACGACGCGCCCGCGCCGACCTCGGCGCGCTCGACGACGGTCACCTCGACGCCGTGCTCCTGGAGGAACCAGGCGACGGAGAGGCCGACGATGCCCCCGCCGACGACGACGGCGGTGCGCGGCTGTCCAGCTGCGGTCACGGTGGCCTCCCTCACGTGTTCTGGCCCGATGGCAGAAACTATGAGCTGGGAAAACACCGAAGACACTGGCATCTCCGGACAAATATCAGCGGTCCGTTTGTGCTCTCAGAACAACGTCGTGGCGGTCAGCGCGATGGCCAGCGCGAGCCGCTGCTCGGGGTCGTCCAGCCGCACCGTGGTCAGCTGTTCGATCTTGCGCAGCCGGTAGCGCAGGGTGTTCGGGTGCACAGCCAGGCGCTGCGCCGCCGCCCGCGCGTCGCCCTGCGCGGCCAGCCACGCCCGCAGCGTCTCGGCGTAGGCGGTGCCGTTCTCCTCGTCCTGCCGCAACAGCTCCGCGACCGGTCCACGGCTGGGCAGCCGCCCCGCCTCCGCCACCGCAGCCAAGCGCATCAGCAGCACCTGCGACCACGCTTCGTCATAGGAGACCGCAGCCTCCGCTGAAGGCTGAACCGTAGACACCGCAAGGCATTCGTCGGCTTCGTGACGGCTCGACGGCAGCTCCGCCGTGGACGCCGCGCCGCCGATGCCCGCGTGCAGCACCACCTCCGACGGCAGCTCCGAGGCGAGCGCGCGCACCCAGTCCCGCGCCGTCTCGGTGTTCTCGCCGCACGGCAGCACCGTGTAGAGCACGTTGCCCAGCAGCGCGCTCCGGCCGGGGCGGGACCACCCGAATCCGGCCGTGGCGCGCTCGAATGCCAGCAGCGCGGCCCCGTGCTCGGCCTCCCCGGCGTCGGCGCGCAGGGCGATCACGCGCAGCCCCGCCGTCGGCAGCCCGAGCCGCGCGAGCACCGCAGGAGCGTCCGCGTCGCCCTCCACCAGGCGCAGCACCAGATCGCTCTCGCCACGCCGCTCCAGGTCCGAGCTCGCGCGCGCCCGCAGCAGGTGCAGCGCCGCCGTCCTGGCGCCGTCCACCAGCCCGGCCATCCGCTGCGGCGAGATCGGCGGCTCGGCCTCCACCCACACCGATCCCAGCAGCTCGCGCCCCGCACGGATCGCCACAACGAGGCGAGCACCCAGGCCCGGGATCAGCGACGGCACCACCAGCGGCTCGTCGGAGACCGCGAGGTGCTTGAAAACTCCCTGCTCCTGCAACGCTTCCAGAACGTCGGGCGGCACACGGCGACCCAGGATCGTCTGGACCCGCGCCGCGTCAACGGCTTCCTGGCGGCCCGAGTAGGCCAGCACGCGCGACTGCTGGTCCTCGATCGTCACCGCGCCGCCCACCACCGCAGCGATCGCGTCCGCCACCGCGAACAGATCGCCCGGGTGCTCGCGGCTCGCCGATGCTCCGCCGAGGACGAGCGTGTGCACGACGCCCGCGAGGTGGCTCCACGGCACACCGGGGTCCACCAGCAGCACCGCGACCCCCGCCTTGCGCGCGGCGGCCAAGATCCGTTCGTCCAGCGGCTGACTTCCATGCAGCACGAGCACGGCCGCGTTCGTCGTGCCGATCAGCCGCACCGCCGCCGCGACCGTCTTCGTACCCAAACCGAGCAGCACGTCACTGGGCGCCGTGGGGTACTCCTCCGTGGGGTCGTGCAGCGCGACCCCGCGAAGATCGACGTCCCGGCCCCGGGGCGCCGCGCACAACACGGCCCCAACTCCGCCGAGCACGTCGACGAGGCGATCCAGGGCGACCATCACGACCCCTCGTTGTGTTCACATCGCGCGGACGGTGGAAGTATGGGGTGTGGAGGTGGGACGTGAACGGTTCCCAACGGGACGACACCCCGGTCCTGATCACCGAGGCCGCTCCTTCGTACGAGGACCAGTACGCCGCTCGCAAGCGGAAGTACCTGCTCATGATGTCCATGCGCATCCCGTGCCTGGTCCTGGCCGGTGTCTTCTACCAGACCTGGTGGCTCGCGCTCGCGTTCGTGGTGATCTCCGTGCCGCTGCCGTGGATGGCCGTGCTCATGGCCAACGACCGCCCGCCGCGCAAGGCCGAGGAGCCCAACCGCTACCGCGCGCCCTCGCGAACCCGCCAGATCGAATCCCGCGAGCACCCCGTCATCGACGGCTGAGCGAAGCCCTGAACGACCCGTTCGCATCCTTCAACGCACCAAACGACCCGTTCAGCTCCTTGAGCGCACCAAACGACCCGTTCAGGGCGTTGAGCGCACCAAACGGGTCGTTCAGGGCTTAAGTCGGCGCGCCAGGCGGAGGGCATCAGGGGCGGAGGGGTTGGGCGCCGATGTGCTGGACGGCGGTGGCGCCCGCTCGTACTCCGGAGAGCAGGAACTCCTCAGGCGGGAGCCCGGAGAGCCAGCCGCTGAGCAGGCCCGCGTCGAAGGCGTCGCCGGCGCCGGTGGTGTCGACGCACTCCACGCGCGGCGACTCGACGGAGACGATCCGCTCGGCCTCCACCCACGAAGCCCCGTCGCCTCCGGCGGTCACCGCGACCGCGCCGACGACGCCGAGGAGCTCGCGCGCGGCCTCGGGCTCCTTGGAGCCGGTGAGCGCAACGAGTTCTTCGGTGTTGGGCAGCAACAGGTCCACGCCGCGGATGTCCTCCACGAAGGCTTCGACACCGCCGGCGACGATCAGCGCGGCGGCCTGCGGGTCGACGGAGGTGGTCTTGCCCGCCTCCTTCGCGACGCGCAGCGCGGCCAGCCCGGCCTGCCGCGAGGACGGGTCGAGCAGCACGTAACCGGACAGGTGCAGGTGATCCACCTCGGCCAGCAACGAGGCGTCGAGGTCGTCCGGGGACAGCCGAGCGTTGGCGCCGCGATCGGGCAGCATCGTCCGCTGGCCGTCGTCGTCGACGAGCACCACGACGCAGCACGTGTTCGCGACGGGGTCGAGGGTGAACGCGCAGCGCACACCCACCGCGTTCAGCTCGGCCGTCACCTGCCGCCCGGCCGCGTCGGCACCGACCCGGCCGACGAGCACGACCTCGGCACCGCAGTGCGCCAGCCACGCGGCGGTGTTCGCGCCCGCGCCTCCGGGCTGCAAGGTCACGGTGGAGCGCACGTCGCCGCCGTGCACCACCGGGCCGTGGTGGCGGGCGACGACGTCGAGCCCGGCGTCACCGACGACGAGGACCCTCGGTTTCATGCCCGCCCCGCCAGCGCGACCGCGACCTCCGCGGCGACGCGCACGTTGGACTTCACCAGCTCGACGTTGGCGGTCAGGCTGACGCCCTCGCTCGCGGTGTGGAAGTGCTCCAGCAGCACGGGCGTGACGTCCTTGCCGCGCACGTCCTCGCGCTCCAGCTTCGCCAGCCCGCTCGCCAGCAGCCGGTCGTGCAGGTCGAGGTCCATCTCGTGCTCGACCGGGATCGGGTTCACCAGCAGCACGCCCGCGCGGCCCGGAACCTGCGAGCGGTGGGCCGCGACCACGGCGGCGGCCTGCTCGGCGCCGTCCACCCGCCACGGCACGTCCAGCCCGGAGTCGCGCAGGTAGAAGCCGGGGAAGCGGTCGGTGCCGTAGCCGAGCACCGGCACCGAGCTGGTCTCCAGCAGCTCCAGGGTGGCGGGCACGTCCAAGATCGACTTCACGCCGGAGCACACCACGGTCACCGGCGTCTCGGCCAGCACCGCGAGGTCGGCGGAGACGTCCCAGGTGTCCCGCGCGCCCCGGTGCACGCCGCCGAGGCCGCCCGTGCCGAACACGCCGATGCCCGCCGCGTCGGCGATGGCCGCGGTGCTCGCCACCGTGGTCGCACCGTCCACACCCAGCGCGAACGCCGGGCCGAGGTCACGCCGTGAAAGCTTGACCAGCTTGTTCGCTGGATCGCACACGCGCTGCAGCTCCGCGTCGGTCAGCCCGACGACGGCCGCTCCGTCCAGGACGGCGATCGTGGCCGGGACCGCGCCGCGCTCGCGCACGATGCGCTCCAGCTCGCGCCCGGCGGCCAGGTTGGCCGGGGCGGGCAGGCCGTGCGAGAGCAGCGTGCTCTCCAGCGCGACCACCGCGCGCCCCTCCGCGAGCGCGCCCGCAACCTCTTCGCCCACCCGGAGCTGGCTCTGCGCCACCCGAATCTCCTCAGTCTCAAGCGTCCGAACTTGCTGTCCGGTTGGCATCATCCGTGAGGCATCATGGTGTACGTGAGCTTGACGCAGACGCTGCCGGACACCGGAACGCGCCCCGAGAGCACCGACCAGTCGGGCGATGACGCCCCGAAGATGTTCCACTACGTGCGGAAAGCCAAGATCGCCGAGAGCGCGGTCATGGGCACCCACGTGGTGGCGCTGTGCGGTGAGGTGTTTCCCGTCACGCGCTCCGCGAAGCCCGGTTCCCCGGTGTGCCCGGAGTGCAAGAAGGTCTACGACTCGCTGCGCCCCGGTGGCGACGACGACTGACCTCGGCCCCGTAGGTGGTTGAGCCGTGGACCCCGGTCACGGTGCCGCCGGGGGTTGGGGTGTCTTCAAGACCCCCAAACCCCCTTGTTGATCACCGTTGACCGCCTCAAACCTCGCGGTCTTGTGACGGTCGGGGTGGCGGTTGGGTGGTCTTGAAGACCGGCGAACCTGACGTGCGGGACACGGACCGGGCCCGGCCGCGCCTAATCCGTTTCGCACTCGTAGCTGCCTACGGGAACGTCTCTTTCCCGCTGGGGTACGAAACGGAGTAGTGGCGTGCGTGCCGCAGCGCCCGTTCAGCTGCGGAGATCGCCCTCCAACAGACCCATCATCACCATGTCGTACCACTTGCCGTCGCGCCGGCCAGCGACAGGGAACGGCCCTCTGAACCGATGCTCGACCCTGCGAGCAGGTCCTCGGTGACGAACCCGACCTTCTCGTAAACGCGCCGTGCCGCCGAGTCGCCCGCGACCACCCAGAGCGTGATCCGGTGCAGGCGCATCTTCTCGAAACCGAACCGGCAGGCCGTGGGCTTCCGCTCCGCCATCCACTTCTGGAGGTCGGCGAGGTTCGAACGCGTGCGGCCCGACCAGCTCACCAGTGGGCGTGCCCGGGTTCCTACCAGGCGCGGCACGGGTGCGCCCAGCGAGTTCCCGGCAGTAAACCTGATCGCGACGCCGAACGGGAGCCGGGTAGTTTGAGCCGGTCACGGCACTTCTAGAAGAGGACAACGGTGAAGATCGACAACAGCCCCGCGAGGGGCACCCGAGACCTGCTCCCGGCGACCGTCGCCCGGCGCGATCACGTTCTCGCGGCGATTGTCGAGGTCTACCACCGCTTCGGCTACCAGCGGATCGAGACGCCCGCGCTGGAGAACCTGGACCGGCTCACCTCCGGCCAGGGCGGGGAGAACGAGAAGCTGCTCTTCAAGATCATGCGCAGGGGCCTTCCCGACGTGCCCGAGCCCGGCACGCGCACCTCGGAGCTGGCGGATCTCGCGCTGCGCTACGACCTCACCGTGCCGCTGACCCGCTTCTACGGCGCCAACCACGCGACGCTGCCCTCACCGTTCCGCAGCCTGCAGTACGGCCCGGTCTGGCGCGCGGAGCGGCCGCAGAAGGGGCGCTACCGCCAGTTCGTCCAGTGCGACATCGACATGATCGGCGAGGAGTCGGTGCTCGCCGAGTCCGAACTGATCGAGGCCACCACGCAGGCACTGGCCGCCGTCGGCCTGACCGGGGCCACGGTCCGCGTCTCCGACCGCCGCTTCGTCGCCGCGCTCGCGCAGGCGGCGGGGCTGGACGAGGCGGTCTGGCCAGCGTTCTTCATCGGCCTGGACAAGCTCGACAAGATCGGCTGGGACGGCGTCCGCACGGAGCTGGAGGCCAAGGGCCTGCCCGCCGACAAGGTCGGTGACGCCCTGGAGCGGATCCAGAAGCTGCGCGAGCTGCCCGCGACCTCCATCGCCGACGCGCTGGCGAACGCCGTGCCCACGCTGGCCGAGGACGTCATCGCCGACCTCGCCACGACCACCGCGAGCCTGGCCGAAGCCAGCGCGGTGAGCTGGGAGTTCGACCCGACGCTGGTCAGGGGCATGGGCTACTACACCGGCCAGATCTTCGAGGTGATGCACCCCGGGATGAACTCCTCCATCGCCGGTGGTGGCCGCTACGACCAGCTCATCGGCCGCAGCCTCGGCAAGGACGTGCCCGCCTGCGGGTTCAGCATCGGCTTCGAGCGGATCGTGGACCTGCTCGGCGACGCCCCGGCCAAGGACTCCGTGGCGGTGCTGTTCGAGAAGGACGTTCCGGCGGCGCGCGCCATGGCCGTGGCGCGTGAGATGCGCCAGGAAGGCCGCACCGCCACCGTGCTCGGGAGGCGCGGCAAGTTCGGCGCGCAGCTCGGCAGGCTGGAGGAGTGGGGCTTCACCGCCTTCGTCCACCTCCGCGCCGACACCGACCCCGCCGCCCCGCTGGAGGAACGCCCCCTCGGCTCGCGGGCCTAGAGCCGCAGCAGCGCGCCGGCACCGTCGGCCAGGTCGGGGTCGCCGGTGACCAGGTGCAGCATCGCGCCGGTGGCCACGGCGGCCATGACCAGGGCGGAGTCGGCTCGCTCGCGGGCGAGGCGGGGCACGCCGAGCGCGCGCAGCTCGGCCTCGTCCACCGCGATCTGGGTCGGTTCCGAGCCGATCCAGATCGTGCGGTCAGCCGTGGCCGCGCCGTCGAGCAGCACGGTGTCCACGCGTCCCTCGCGCAGCGCCGAGACGACCGCGCGCAGCCCTCGCGCCACGTCGCCGCCCCTGGCCAGCTCCACGCGAAAACGGTCAACAGCGTTGTGCCCCAACGCATCTGCCCGTTGTGCGATCAGCTTGCGCACCGCTCCGTCCACAGTGGACCAACCGGCCTCCGGTAGTTCTTCCGCGATGGCGGCGGAGTTCTCCGGCAAAGCCATGCGCACCGCCGTCCGAGCCTGGACCTCCCCGCTCAGCACGAGCAAGCGCGCACTGAGCCGTCGCGCCATGCGGTCCGCCGACTCGGCGAGCGCGATCGCGTTGTCCTGCTTGGTCTTCTCGACCAGGATGCCGTCGCTGTCGAAACCGAGGACCTCGTCACCGAAGACGACCACGTGTGGCAGGTCGGCCTCGGTCCGCTCCAGCAGCGGCATCAGGTAGGGCAACGCCGACCAGCGGGCGAGCGGCTGGGCAGGCGGTTCCGGCAAACGCCGGTCCAGCAGAACTTCGCCCGCTGACGCCACGAGCACGCGACCGGACCCGCCGGGGCTCTCCGTGAGCGCTCTGTCCACACTGGACAGTGTGCGCGCGTCAGCGCCCTGCTCCGCCAAGGTCGCCCGCACATCGGCCCAGTGCGGCTCCGCGCCGTCCAGGTACACCGACACGAATGGTCCCGGCGCGGCGACGAGCCCGCGCAGCTGCGTCAGATCCATGTCCGCCCACCTCCACCAGCCGGGCTACCCGGCGCCACTCGCGGCCACACCGGTGGTTGGCGGTCGAGCACGTGGGTAGCCCGGGGACATGGTCAGCATCGGTTACTTCCTGTCCTGCGAGGAGTTCGGCCCGCGCGAGCTGGTGCGGCAGGCCCGGCTGGCCGAGGACGCGGGCTTCGAACGGCTGTGGATCTCCGACCACTTCCACCCGTGGAACGGCGAGCAGGGGCAGAGCCCGTTCGTGTGGTCGGTCATCGGCGCGCTGTCCGAGGCGACGAGCCTGCCGATCACCACGGCGGTCACCTGCCCAACGGTGCGCGTGCACCCGGCGGTCATCGCCCAGGCCGCCGCGACCGCCGCAGTGCAGTGCCGAGGTGGGTTCACCCTCGGCGTCGGAACCGGCGAAGCGCTCAACGAGCACGTCCTGGGTGATCACTGGCCGCCCGCTGGCGTGCGGCTGAGCATGCTGGAGGAGGCGGTCGAGCTGATCCGCGCCCTCCACCGGGGCGAGGAGGTCAGCCACCACGGCGAGCACTACACGGTGGAGAACGCGCGGATCTACACGCTGCCGGAACAGCCGGTCCCGATCTACGTCTCCGCGTTCGGCCCCAAGGCCGCGAAGCTCGCCGGTCGTATCGGCGACGGCTTCATGAGCACCATCCCGGACAACGAGCTGATCTCCACGTTCCGCGCGAGCGGTGGTGACAACCGGCCCGCACAGGCCGGGTTCAAGGTGTGTTGGGCCGACACCGAGGTCGAAGGAGTCCGTACGGCGCACAGGCTTTGGGCCAACGAACACCTTCCCGGCGAACTGGCGCAGGTGCTGCCGACGCCGAGGCACTTCGAGCAGGCGTCGCAGCTGGTCACCGAGGACGCGGTCCGCGAAGCCGTCCCTTGCGGGCCGGACCCCGGGAAACACGTTGCCGCGCTGAGGAAGTACGTCGACGCGGGGTACGACGAGGTTTACGTGCAGCAGATCGGGCCGAACCAGGACGAGTTCTTCAAGGCGTGGGCGGCGCACGTGCTGCCGAGGTTCGAGCACGCGAGGAGTGAGAGGTCATGAGCACGCCACGGGAAGAGGTCTCCGAGAGCTTGGACGAGGACCGCATCGGCGTCGATCCCCTTGAGGAGGGCGTGGAGCCGCCGGAGCACTGGAGCGGCGTCGACCAGCACGGCACGACCCCCAACGAGCAGCGCGAGGGCGAGACGCTGGACGAGCGCCTGGCCGAGGAGCGCCCCGACGTCGAGCCGGAACCGGTCCCGGAGCGCCCGCGCGCGGTGACCCCCGACAGCGAGCTGGACGAGACCATCGACGAGGACCCGCCAGCCGACGACAATCCCGAGGAAATGACGAGGGAGCAAGAGAATCCGGTCATCGTGAGCGAGGACGTCGAGCCCGGTGGCCTCGCGGCGTCCACACAGGACGGTGAAGTGGTCGCAGGCAACTCGCAGGCACCGGAAGAACGTGCTGAACGCGTCGAGCGCTGGTGATCTGATGGCCGACGACTTCGACCAACTCGTCCGCACCACGGTGCGGGTGGTGAGCGCCCTGCGCGAAGCCGAAGTGCCGTTCGCGCTGACTGGTGGCATCGCGGTCTGGGCGCGCGGCGGGCCCGAATCCGAACACGACGTCGACGTGCTCGTGCGCGAGGAGGACAGCGCCCAAGCCGTGCGCGTGCTCGTGGCAGCGGGAATGCGCGCCGCCGAACCACCGGAGCGGTGGCTCACCAAGGTCTACGACCGCGACCACCTCGTCGACCTCATCCACGAGCCGGTGGAAACGCCGGTGACCGACGAAACCCTGGCTCGCGCGGAGTGGATGCGCGTGGGCTCGGTGAAAGCACCGGTCGCCCCCGCGACGGACCTGGTGGTGGACAAGATGCTCGTGCTGGACGAGCACCGCTGCGACTTCGCGGTGCTGCTGCCGATCCTGCGCGCGCTCAGGGAACAGCTCGACTGGGCCGAAGTGGCTCGCAGGACGGCGGCATCGCCCTACGCGGAGGCGTTGTTGCTGCTGGCGCACCGGCTCGACATCACGACACTCGCACAGCAAGCAGGGAGGCAAGCCCATGACACCGGACCAGGAGCCGCCGCAGTACGCGGTGGCCCGCCTGCGTCGCGCGCTGGCTGAGGACCCCAGGACCGCTGAACAGGGCGTCCGCGTCGACCTGCGCGGTGAGCAGGTCTACCTCAGCGGCGATGTGGCGAGCGAGGAACGCAAGCACCGGCTCGACGAGGTGGTGCACGACATCGCCGCGAACCTCAAGGTGCACAACGACGTCCACGTGGTCGAGGCGCAGGCCCCGGTCGGACGGGAGGAACTGCGATGATCAGGATCGCCGCCGTCGGGGACGTGCACCTCGCACCGGACGCCAGCGGCCACCTCCGCCCCGCGCTGGAGGAGCTCGGCGACTGCGCGGACCTGCTGCTGCTCGCGGGCGACCTCACCAAGCACGGCACGGTGGAGGAGGCCGAGGTCGTCGCGCGCGAGTTCGGCGGACTCGCCGTCCCGGTAGTCGCCGTGCTCGGAAACCACGACCACCACAGCGATCTGGGCGACGAACTGTCCACTGTGCTCAGTGACGCGGGGATCACCGTGCTGGAGGGCAACGGGATCGTGCTCGACGTCAACGACACGAAGGTCGGGGTCGCCGGGGTCAAGGGCTTCGGCGGGGGCTTCGCGGGCAAATGCGCGAGCGCCTTCGGCGAGCAGGAGATGAAGGCGTTCGTCAACCACACCGTGGAGGTCTCCGACCAGCTCGGCAAGGCACTCGACGGGCTCGACGCCGACGTCCGCGTCGCGCTGACCCACTACGCGCCGGTCAAGGAGACGCTGCGCGGAGAGCCGCTGGAGATCTACCCCTTCCTCGGCTCCTACCTGCTCGCCGAAGCGATCGACAAGGCGCGCGCCGACATCGCCTTCCACGGCCACGCCCACGCGGGCACGGAGCACGGCATGACCGCAGGTGGGGTTCGCGTGCGCAACGTCGCCCAGCCGGTGATCCGCTCCGCCTACAAGGTCTACTCCCTGGAGCCCGCCGAGCTGGAACGGGCCGTCGGCTGATGTTCGAGGGCTTCGCGCTGGAGCAGATCGACGTCGGCGAGGTGCGCCTGAACGTCCGGCACGGCGGCTCCGGACCGCCGATCCTGTTGCTGCACGGGCATCCCAGAACGCACGCGACCTGGCACCGGGTCGCGCCGCTGCTGGCGCGGCAGTACTCCGTGGTGTGCCCGGACATGCGTGGCTACGGCCGGTCCTCGAAGCCGTCGACGCGACCCGACCACAGCCAGCAGTCCAAGCGCACCGTGGCCAACGACTGCGCGCACCTGATGGAAGCTTTGGGGCACAAGCAGTTCGCAATGGTCGGCCACGACAGAGGCGGCTATGTGGCGCATCGCCTCGCGGTGGACCACCCGGACCGCGTGACCGCGTTGATCGCGCTCGACGTGGTCCCCATCGGCGAGGCGCTCGCTCGCTGCGACGCACGTTTCGCCGCGAGCTGGTGGCACTGGTTCTTCCTCGGGCAGGAGACCGACCTGCCGGAGCGCGTGATCAGCACCGACCCCGTCTCCTGGTACCGCGCCCGCTACGGCGATCGCGCGGAAGCCATGGGGGAGGGGAACTTCGCTGACTTCCAGCTCGCGATCAACGACCCGGCGACCGTGCACGCGATGTGCGAGGACTACCGGGCCGGGCTCGGCGTGGACCGCATCGCCGACGACGCCGACCGCGCGGCGGGTCGCAAGGTCCGGTGCCCGAGCCTCGTGCTCTGGGCCGACGGCGACGACCTGCCGGAGCTGTACGGCGACGTGGTGGACGCGTGGCGGGGCTGGGCCGAGAACGTCGAAGGTGGCTCGATCCCCGGCGGCCACCACATGTCCGAGGACTCGCCGGAGGACCTCGCCGCCCGGATTCGAGATTTCCTTTCCCAGTAAGCAAAACGGCCCCCTCCACGCAGGAGGGGGCCGCTTCGGCTGGTGTCAGAGCACGGTCGCCGGGTCCACAGGGGACAGTCGTCCGGTCTGCGGGTCCACCACGTGCACGCGAGCGTCGGAGATGTCGAAGTACAGCCCGACCAGCGTCAGCCTGCCCTCCTCCACCGCCTCGCGCACCGACGGGTAGGTCATCAGGTTGTCCAGCTGCTGCACCACGTTGAGCACGCTCAGCCGGTCCTCGGGGGCCATGTCGTCGTCGTGGCTGTCGCCCTCGCACGCGTGGTAGCGGGCCAGGCTCGGCTCCGCGTGCCGCAACCAGGACGCCAGGTGCGTGCCCTCGCGGACCCCGCCGTGCAACGACGCCTTCATCGCGCCGCAGTGCGAGTGCCCGCACACCACGATGTTGGGCACCTCCAGCGCTTCGACGGCGAACTCGATCGAAGCGCCCACCGAGGAACCGATGCTCGGGATGTCGTTGCGCGGCACCAGGTTCCCGACGTTGCGGGTGGTGAACAGGTCACCGGGGCCACTGCTGGTGATCAGGTTCGGCACCACGCGCGAGTCCGCGCAGGTGACGAAGAACTGGCTGGGCTTCTGGCCCCGCTCCGCCAGCTCCGACAGGAACGGACGCACCAGCGGCGCCGACCGGCGCTGGAACTCGTGCATGCCGAGCATCATCGGATCGGCGCCGGGACGCGGCTCCGGGATGATCGTGCCGGTCGTGCTCGCCTCGGCCTGCTCGTCGTCGGCGTGCATGTTCTGCCAGTACGACCACGGGGCGAACCACCTCGGCAGCTGGCCGGGAAGGCTCTTGTTCTGCTCCGGCTTGCCGAGGTGCGCACGCTGGTACCAGGTGTCGTGCACCTCGTCGACGCGCACGGTGCCGCCGGTCCGCTCGTAGCCGGAGCGCCAGTCGTGGATCGCCTCGTAGCCCGCGTGGTCCATGAAGTCCACGTGCAGCTCCAGCACGACCTGCTTGCCCTCGGGCACCCGGCGCAGTTCCTTCACCAGGTTCGCGACACCGAGGAAGATCAGCGAACCGCGCACGACGACCCGCCACTGGTCGGCGGCGTCCTCGGCGACCTCCACGGTCGCCCTGGTCAGCCGCCACAGCGCCAGCAGCAGCGCGACGGCGATGCCCAGCAGCACGCCCTTGACCAGGTCCAGGAACACCACACCGGCGAAGGTGACCACGTACACCGGGAACTCGCGGTGCCGCCACAGCTCCCGCATGTGCGCGAGGCTGACCAGACGGACACCGGTGAGCACCAGCACCGCGGCCAGCGCGGCCATCGGGATCAGCTCCAGGGTGCTGCCCAGGAACAGCACGAACAGCGCGATCCAGACGCCGTGCAGGATCGCCGAAGCCCGGGTCTTGGCGCCTGCGGCGACGTTGGTGGAGCTGCGGACGATCACGCCGGTGACCGGCAGGCCGCCGAGCGCGCCGGAAGCCATGTTCGCCGCGCCCTGCGCGACCAGCTCCTTGTCCAGGTTGGCCCTGGGGCCGGTGTGCAGCTTGTCCACGGCGACCGCGGACAGCAGCGACTCGACGCTGGCGACCGCGGCGATGGTGAACGCCGCGATGATGATTCCGCCGAGGTTGCCCGACGGGAGCGTGGGCAGGGTGAGACCGGAGAGCACGTTCTCCGGCAGGTCCACCCTGGGGACGGTGAGGCCGAAGCCGATGGACACCGCGGTGGCGACCGCGACCGCGACGAGGGGCGCGGGGATCAGCGACACCTTGGGAATCCTCGGCCAGACCAGCAGCACGGCGAAGGTCACGATGCCGATGCCGAAGGCCGCGTCGTGGTGCCCGACGATCTGGCCGGGCAGGTCGCGCAGGTTGGCCAGCACCGAGCTCTGCGCCTGACCGCCGAGCACGACGTGGATCTGGCTCAGCGCGATCACCGCGCCGATGCCCGCGAGCATCCCGTGCACCACGGCGGGGGACAGCGACAGGGCGGCCCTGCCCATCCGCGTGATGCCCAGGACGAGCTGGATGGCTCCACCGAGCAGGGTGATGAACGTGGTCGCGGCCCAGCCGTACTCGGCGATCATGCCCGCGACGATCACTGTCAGACCGGCCGCGGGGCCGCTGACCTGCAACGGAGCCCCGGCGAGGGCGCCTGCCACGACGGCGCCGACCACGGCGGCGATGAGCCCGGAGATCATCGGCGCCCCGGAGGCGGCCGCGATGCCCAGCGACAGCGGGATGGCGATCAGCATGACCACCAGCGAGGCGGGCACGTCGCGCCGCAGCACGGTGGACAGCGTCGACGGCCGACCGCTCTCCCCGGCGGACTCCTTCTTCCCGCTGGTGTCGGGGGAACCGGGTGGGCCCGTGCTGGCGTGCTCCCCTTCCGGGGCGGTCGCGCGGCGGGTGTTGATCATGGTTGTCGTGCCTCCAGGACGGTGCCCCGGGCGGGCTGCCCGGAGCTGGGGTGTGCGCAAGCGGACAGGCCTCGCCGCGGTTCGCGCGGCGGGTCCTGCCAGCGGGGTACCCGGCGCGGGGCCGGGCGCGGTGCGTGTGGGGTTACCCGATGTGGGTGAAGGCGGCCCAGTACGGGCTCGCGGCTAACGAACGGGGCGTCCGGCCGGTCTCCGGCGGCCACAGGCGTGCGTCGTTCGTCGTGTCGGCATGGTCGGCGCTGAAGGCGTCGAGCACTGGCTCGGCTTCGGCGCGGTACCGGGTCGTTGCCATGACGGCTCCTCCTGGCCCTACCCGCGTCGGGAGTCAGTCGTGTCACGTTCGTCGAGCGAGGTCGAGATGTGACCTGCGTCCTAATAATCAGTACCGAAAACGATCTCCGGGGAGCAAGTTCGCACGTCCGTGAACCTGAATTCAGCCTCTCGGGCGAGTGGGTCGCGGTCGGCACCTGCCGATCGTGCCTCGTCCGCATCCCCCCAAACGTCGATCTTCGGACGGAACGGACATTACCCCCCAATACCGATTCGCCGCCATGATCGCCCGGATAGGGTAGGCGGCCGGGCCGGTGGGGGTAGTCGATCACGGCCCGTGCACCCGATCCCGCACACGCACTGGGGGAAGAAGACCCGTGGGACTGATCAGTGACGGCCTGGAGTCCATCGCCGGGCTCCCGCAACCGCTCGTACTCGCCGCCGCCGCGGCCTTCACCTTCGGCGAGACCACCATCGGCCTCGGCCTCATCGTGCCCGGTGAGGTCGGCCTGCTCGTCGCCGCGAGCACCGTCAAGGCCTTCGGCACCGGCGTCGTCATGTGGGCCGTGGTCACCCTGGCCGCCGTCGCGGGCGACTCCGTCGGCTACCTGGTCGGCAGGCGCTTCGGCGGCAGGCTCAGGGAAACCCGGCTGATCAAGAAGATGGGCCAGGAGAACTGGGACAAGGCCACCGCCCTCATCCGCCGCCGCGGCGCGTGGGCGGTGTTCTTCGCCAGGTGGCTGCCCGTCGTCCGCTCGCTCACCCCGGCCGCCGCGGGCACCGCGGGCCTGCCCTACCCGAAGCTGGTGATCGCCTCGATCTGCGGCGCCGCGCCGTGGGCCGCGCTGCACGTCACCATCGCCGCCATGGCCGGTGAGGCCGCCAAGCAGATCGAGTCCAAGCTCAGCACCGCCAGCTACTTCCTGCTCGGCGGACTCGTCATCGCCATCGTGGTGTTCCTGCTGGTCCGCAAGAGCAAGGCCAAGAAGAAGGCCGCCGCGCTCCCGCCCGAGGACGAGAAGCAGCTGGAGCAGGCGCTGTAGGTCGCGCCGTTCCGGAGAAGAGGTCCCGGACATGACAAAGGACGGGGTGCCGCCCTCGCAGGCACCCCGTCCCTCATGTCATGTCAGTGCTAGTCGTCCCCGGCGGTCAGGGGTCGGGCCACTCAACGCCCGGGCCCAGCGGCGGGAGGCCTCCGCTAAGGACCACGAAGCCGGGAGTGTCCGGCCACTCGATACCGCCCGGGTCCATGGCGAGCCGCGTCACGGCGTTCCTGCCCGTCGGCTGGCAGGAGCCCGGCCACGCGACATCGTCGCAGATCGCGGGTGCGGCGGCGGTCAACTCGCTGACGACGGCCTTCGGGTTCGGCGGCTGGCAGAGCGGCCACTCGATGCCGCAGGGCTTGCGCCCCGGGTCCGCCTGGACCTGCTGCGTCTCGGTCGCAAGCGTCGAAACGGTATCGGTGGATTGAACGCCACTGTCTAGCGGTGAAAGAATTCCCGCGTACAGTGTCATCAGAAAGGCAACAAGCATGCCTGCCTCCTTGAGTAGCTACCTGTCATGACATCTGCCGATCGAGTCAGCGCCGAGCGCGAGCTGCCCGCCACGTTCGGTGACCGACTGCGTGCCTTGCGTGTTTCCCGAGGTCTGACGCAGCGCGACCTCGCCGGTGAGGGTCTGTCGAGCAGCTACCTGTCCCGCCTGGAATCGGGGCAACGTACCCCCACGCCGAAGGTCGTGGAACAGCTCGCCGCCAGGCTGGGGGTGCCGACCGAGTCCTTCGCCGGGCTCGACAACGGCACCCGCGTCAGCGGTGGTGAGTTCATGGTGGGCTACGCCCGCGTGATGGACCTGCTCCTGGAGGGCAGGCCGGACGCCGCCCTCGAAGTGCTGGACGCGCTGCGGGAGAACGTCCGTGACCCGCAGGACCGCTGGTTCTGCGAGTACGTCGCGGCTTCCTGCGCGGGCAAGCTCGGCCGCACCCAGGACGTCGCCGATCGCCTCGAGGCGATCGAGCCGATGTACCGGGGACTGCCCGCGGCCGCCAAGGTCGCCAGCGAGACCCTCAACGCCGCCGCGCTGCGCAACCTCGGGCGCTTCCGCGAGGCAGCCGACCTCGCCCAGCGGGCGCTGCTGGAGGCCGAGGGCCTCGCCAACGCCGACTTCTCGCCGGGGCAGGCGTGGCCGCTGCGCCTGCGCGCCTCCGTGTCGCTGGCGTCCTCGCTCGCCGAGGCGCGCCGGATCGACGAGGCGCTGCGCGTGTGCGCCCGTGGCATCGAACTGGTCAACGCCGGTCCTCAGGACGTCCCGGACTGGCGCAGCCGCTCCACGTTCACCGAGGCCGCGGTCACCATGCACTGGACCTACGCCGGTGCGCTGACCCGCGCGGGCTTCCTCGACAAGGCCGCGGAGCAGATCCAGGCCGCGCTGGCGTACCCCGCGGAGACCATCGGCGCCGACCTGTGGTGCCGGGTCCGGCTGACCACCGTCTACATGGTGCTGAACTTCGACCTGCCGCTGCCGGTCTCCGCCGAGTCCCTGCTCGAAGAGGTCACGCAGCTGCGCAGGGCCGCCAGCAGCCAGGTCGACTCGCAGGTGGCGCTGATGCGCTCGGCCGTCGCGGTTCGCGCTGGACAACCGGAAAGCGCTCTCGACCACGCGGAGAGCGCGCTGTCCGGACCGCTGGACACCGCCGACCAGATGCGCGCCCTGATGACGGTGGTGCGGCTGAGCGCTCAGCTCGGCAGGGAGGAGCGGCGGCTCAGCGCGCTTGACGAGCTGCTGCAGCACCTGGACTCGGCCGATCCGGACGAGGTGCGCCCGGCGCTGCTCAAAGAGGTCGCCTCGTTGTCCGTGCAGACCCTGCGCGATCAGCGCGCACGCGCGTAGCCGGCGCTCCCCCGCCCCGGGGGAGACCGGCTCGCCGTCCCGCGAGCCGCCCGCTCGCCTGTCACGCACTGTCATGGTTGACCCTGACTGAGTGGCTACGAAGGTAGGCCCGTCGCGCCATGGTGCCGCCCGTTTCCCGTGGTGCTCACCCACGGTGTTCAACGGCAGAAGGGTAAAAGGGCGAGCCTGGCCCGTCAACGTGACTCGGCGGTCTGGGACGGGTTGTCAACAGTTTGACAAACGCGCTCCCGGCGTACTCTGGCCGAAGGACACGCGTCCGGGCTACTCCGGCAGTACCTACTTGCAGGTTAACGGCGCGTTGCCGGGGCGGGGGACGCTGCCCATCTCGATGACAGGCGTGTTGACTGACGGACGCCTACTTAAGTAGGATCGGGTTGTCAGAAGTTGTCAACACTCGCGGCAATGTGGGATGCCAAGTTGGCAGCTCTGTCCCGGGGGCCAGTCGAAAGGTCTGTCATGTCGCTGCACACTCCGCCGCCTGACCTGCGTCCACGCGATGTTTCGTGCACCTGTTCGCGTGAGGAGACGCAGGACACCAGACTGCGCGTGCTCGCCGTCGACCGTCACCCGGTCGTGGCTGAGGGCCTTCGCGCCTGCTTCGCCAGGCACCCCGACTTCGCCTTCGTCGGCGCCGTCGGTGGCGGCGCCCGCGTCGTGGACCAGGTCTGCGCGGCCCGCCCGGACGTCGTCCTGGTGGACATCGACCTCGGCGAGGTCGACGGCATCGAGGTGATCAAGGCGGTGCTGCGCACCCGCCTGCCCGTGGTCGTCGTCGTCTTCTCCGACAACCAGGCGCGGGCCGGGGCCGCGCTGGAGGCGGGCGCGATGGGCTTCGTGCTCAAGACCGCCGCGCCGGAGGAGCTGATCTCCGCCGTCCGCCAGGCCCGCAGCGGGGTCGCGGCCATGCCGTCGCAGCTGCTGCCCGCGCCCGGCCGGATGCCGAGGCTGCGCAGGCAGGAGAGCCGTTCGGTGCTCTCCGGTCGCGAGCTGGACGTGCTGCGCCTGGTCGCCGAGGGGCTGACCAACGCCGAGATCGGCCGCAGGCTCTTCGTCGCCGAGACCACCGTCAAGACCCACCTGCAGCGGGTCTTCTCCAAGCTGCACGTCAGCGACCGGGCGGCGGCCGTGGCCAACGCCCTGTCCAACGGACTGCTCATCCCGGGGCCCGAGGGCTTCGGTGGCGGACTGCGCGTCCTCGACGCCGAGCCCGTGATGACCGGCGCCCGCCGGTCGGCGAGCTAGGCCGAGCCAGGCATTGCCCGGGCCGGCTTCGGGGGTCAGCCCGGACCTGCCAGTCGGGGCGATCCGGCCCACGACCCTGTACCGGTTGGGCGACCAGCCGGAGTGGTGCCGGTGGGGACCTGGGCCGGTGGTGACAATCTCCAGTCACCACCGGCCCAGGCCCGTCTCCGACTGACCAGTGCGCTTCGCGCGTGACAAACCTGTCAAGCCGCCGTGTCTCCGCGAGTCACCGGGTTCGCCGGTCTTCAAGTCCCGCGAACCCCGCGCCGCGCCGAAGTAGGGGGCGGTTAGCGATGATCGACACGGGGGTTCGGTGGTCTTGAAGACGCCCAAACCCCCGGCGACGCCGTGAGCGGAAGCCCTCACCTCACGCCAAAGTCCCGTTCGGTGCGTTGAGCGCACTGAACGGGTCGTTTGGTGCGCTCAAGGACCTGAACGGGTCGTTTGGTGCGTTCGAGGGGGTGTGGCGTAACCAATGCGGCATTGGTTACGTCTGGCGAAACAAATGCCACATTGGGTACGAAAACGGGAGCGGGTGGGGTCAGGCGGTGCGCGGGGGGAGGGGGAGCGGCAGGGCGGGCAGGCCGTCGATGCTGGTGCCGTTGAAGTCCTTGCTCGCGCAGTACGCCGCGAACTCCTCGTCGGTCTTGCGGCCGAAGTAGCGGGCGTGCAGGTCGCGGTCCTCGCGGTAGTCCATGAACGGTACGGCGTAGCCGCAGGTGTCGGTGATCCGCTCGGCGTTGATCACGATGATCGCCCGGACCGCGGGCCCGTCGGCCGAGGCGAAGTGCGGGATCAGCTCGGCGAAGCGCGGGTCGTCGCGCAGCACCACCTCACCGGTCCCGTGGACGCGGACGATGGCGGGCGGTCCTTCGAAAGCGCACCACATCACGGTGATCCGCTTGTTCTCGCGCACGTGCGCGATGGTCTCGGCGTGGCTGCCGCCGAAGTCCAGGTACGCCACGGTCAGCTCGTCCAGCACGGCCAGCGTGCTGGAGCGGCCCTTGGGCGAGAGGTTGACGTGCCCGTCCCCGGACAGCGGTGCCGTAGCGACGAAGAACAGGGGCTGGCGCTCGATGAACTCGCGCAGCCGGCCGTCGATCCGCGGGTAGCTCTTTCCCATGCAGCGAGTGTGCACTCGATATTCCCGAAGGGTCGTCAGATTGTTGACAGCTCACACCCGAATGCGAGAGGTTCGGCAGTGCCCTGCATCACACCGCTCATCGCTCACTGGCTGGACCGGTCTTGACTGTTGCCACCCATGAGGTGTTCGCCGCCGCCGCCGACCACCGCAGGGTCGTCATCATCGACGACGACCCCACCGGGACCCACACGGCTTCCGACATCGACGTCGTGCTGCGTCCGGACACCGCCGCCTTCGACGCGTTCCTGCGCGGCCCTCGCAAGGCCGTGTTCGCCTTGTCCAACACCCGAGGCCTGCCCCGCTCCACGGCGGCGGCGATGGTCTCCGGCATCGTCGAACAGGCCAGGACGGCCGCCAAGGCCACCGGCCAGGACGTCGCGTTTCTCTTACGAGGGGACTCCGCGCTGCGCGGGCACGTCTTCCCGGAGATGGAAGCCGTCGCGCAGAACACCTCGGGGCTGTTCGTCCCGGCGTTCCTGGAGCGCGGCCGGTTCACCAGGGACGGCGTGCACTACATCAGCGTCGACGGCACGGCGGTCCCGGCCGCTGACACGGCGTTCGCGCGCGACAGCGTCTTCGGCTACCGCAGCCACTCCATCGCGGACTGGGTCGACGAGGTCACCCAGGGCCGGTGGAAAGCACGCACGGTCGGCCTGGACGTGCTGCGCGAGCGCGGCTACGCGGCGGTGCGGGACGCGCTCTTCGACGCCGGGCCGCACGAGGTGGTCGTGCCCGACGCCACCGAGCACGCGGACCTGGAGACGATCTCCGAAGGCCTGATCGCCGCCGAGCGCTCCGGCAAGTCCGTCGTCACCCGCTGCGGGGTGTCCTTCGCGTCGGTGCGCGCGTGCCTGCGCTCGCGCACGATCGACGAGGCCAAGCTCAGCGGGCGCGGCAGGCTGCTGGTGATCTGCGGATCGGTCAGCGAGACCAGCACCAGGCAGGTGGACGCGCTCGGCGAGCTGGCGAACCGGCGGATCGAGATCTCCACGGCCGCCTCGATCGGCGGCTGCCCCGACATGGTCGGCGAGCTGACCACGCGGATCACCGCCGAGCTGGACGAGCGCGGGGTGGCGATGCTGAGCACCGAGCGCTCCGAGCACGGGGGACCGGACACCCCGACCATGTTGCTGGACTCGATCACCGAGATCGTCTCGGTGGTCGCCAACGACGTGGACAGCGTGATCGTCAAGGGCGGCATCACCTCCTCCAGGGTCGCCACCGACGGGTTCCGGGCGCGCCGCGCGACGGTCGCCGGGCAGCTGATGCCGGGCGTTCCGCTGTGGTTGCTGGAGAACCGGCCGTTCGTGGTGGTTCCCGGCTCCGTCGGCGAGGACGACGCGCTGCGCAGGCTCGTCAGCGCGTTCGCCGGGTGAGCACCTCCTCAGCCGGATCGGCCGGACCGGCCGGACCGGCCGGTGGCGCACCGCGCCGCCTGCTCGCCGGGGTCGACGTCGGCAGCGCCAACACCAAGGTCGGCCTCTTCGGCGTGGACGGCGTCCCGGTCGTGCGGCTGGTGCGGCCGACCCCGCGCGGGCAGGGCGGCCAGCACTACGACGCCGAGCGGATCGTCCGGGTGGTGCTGGACTGCCTCGCGGAGTGCGTCAGCGTCGCGGGCACGGCGCCGGAGGCCATCGGCGTCGCGAGCATGGCGGAGACCGGAGTCGCCCTCGACGCGGACCTGAAACCGTTGCACCCCATGCTTTCCTGGGCCGACGGACGGGCAGCGGCGCAGACCGCGTGGCTGGACCGCGAGCTGGGCGCGGTGTCGTTGGCCGCGACGACCGGGCTCCCGGTGCACGCGCGCCACCCGCTGCCGAAGTGGTTGTGGCTGCGCGAGAACGCGGCCGGAGTGCTGCGCAAGACGCGGTGCTGGGTGAGTGTCGCGGACCTGGTCGCTCTCGCGCTGACGGGGGAGCTGAGCACGAACGTCACGCTCGCCCAGCGCACGATGGCCTTCGACGTGCGCAGCGGCGAGTTCGACGCGGATCTCCTCGCACTGGCGGGACTCCGCCGCTCGCAGCTGCCGCCGGTGCTGGCGCGCGGTGAGGTCACGGGTCAGGTCACCGAGTCCGTCGCGGTCGGCACCGGCCTGTACGCGGGCACACCGGTTGTCATCGCCGGGCACGACCACCTCGTCGGCGCGTACGCGGCCGGGGTGCGGGCGCCCGGCCAGCTCGCCGATTCGGCGGGCTCGACGGAAGCGGTGATCGCGGTCGCCGACCGGCTCGCCGACCCGTCCGCTCTGGTCGCGACGGGAACCAGCGCGGGGCGCTACGTGGACGGCTCGCGCTGGTGCATGATCGGCGAGCTGCCGGGCAGTGGCGCGCTCGCGGAGTGGTTCGTGCGGCGGATGCTGGCTGAGCGCGACGCCGGCGAGGACGCGGTGAAGCGTTTCATCGACCTCGTCGCGGAGAGCACCGAGCGGCCGACCGGCGTTGTCGTCGAGCCGTACCTGCACGGCTGCGCGGCGCCGCAACCGCGACCGCACCGCCGGCTCGCGCTGCGCGGGGTGACCGAGCGGCACAATCTCGCCGACCTGGCCGCTGCCGTGCTGGAGGGCACCGCGTTCCACGCGCGCTGGGTGTCGGAAGAGATCGCCGCGATCACCAACGTGCTTCCCGCACGTGTCACAGTGCTTGGCGGAGAACGACTTCCGGGCTGGGCGCAGATCAAGGCCGCGGTCAACCCGTGGCCCACCACCACGGTGAACGGGGACCCCACCCTGGTCGGCGCCGCACTGCTGGCCGCGCCCGCCGCCGGTCTCGCGTCGGTGGACCCGGGAGTGGAGCGGACCGAGGTCACGGCGGGGCCCGTCGTCTCCGCGCGCTACGAAGCCTTGTACCGCAGGAGGTTCCTGCCGCCGACCGGAGAGCAGTTCCCCGCGCGCCGATGATCCGCGCTCGTGGTCAGGGGTTCGGGGGAGCGGTTGCCGGGGTGATGCGGCCGGTGTCGAGCACCTGGGCGATCTGCGCCTTGTCCTCGCCCCGGCTCACGGTCACCAGCACGCCCGCCGCGCTGACCACCATGGAGAACTCGGGCGCGTACGGCAGCTGCGTCGGCTTCGCCACGTAGGACGGCAGCCTGGTGACGATCTCGGTGCTGGGCTTGGCGTTCTCCACCGGCTCCAGGAGAAGCGCGTCGGTCCTCTTCTCCTGCGCGGGGCAGTTCTGCGCCTGGCCGGGGTGCCCGAGGTAGACGGCGTGCTTGTCGAAGCGGACGCAGGTGCTCGGCGCGCTCTCCAGGTTCACCACCTCCCACGAGGCGGGCACGTCGATCTCGTAGCCGTGGTAGCTGACCGTTTTCGTGTCCTCGCCCGCGTTCGCGGTGCCCGGCGCGGCGAGGAGCGCGGCCAGGAGGAACAGCGGCGGCGTGAGGCGGTGCATGCTCCGACCCTCGCACCGGGCGTGCGCCGCCGCAGTGCCGCGCCAGGGAACGCACACCTCTGAGTGAGGCGGGTTTGGCTCAGTCATTCTGCTGAGGCGCCTCATAGGGACACTGATTTCCCGTCGTGGTGGGGAATCCGTGTGGTTCGCTGTCCTCGCTCGTCGCGCTGTGGGGAGGCAAGGTGCCGAAGTCCAGCAAGAAGTCGATCGTGCCGGTGTTGTTGTTCGACGTCGGCCTCCCGCTCGGCGCCTACTACGGGGCTCGCGCACTCGGGTTCGCGGAGTACCACGCGCTGCTCGCGGCCACGCTCGTCGCGGGCGCGCGGGTCGGCTACGCGGCGTGGCGGCGCAGGACCTTCGACGCGATCTCCATGGTGATGCTGCTGATGTTCGGCGTCGGCCTCGCGCTGTCCTTCGTGACCGGCGAGGAGCGCATGCTGTTGGTGTTGCAGTCCGGCACGACCGGAGTGCTCGGGTTGTTCCTGCTCGGCACGTGCGTGTTCGGCGCGCCCGCCGCGTTCACCGTCGCCAAGCGCGTCCGCTCCGGCGAGAAGGAGCTCGTGCGACGCTGGGAATCGCTCTACGCCGAGGAATCCGGCTTCCGGCGGATCTTCACGGTGATCACGTTGGTGTGGGCGCTGTCGTTGGTCGGCGAGGCCGCGCTGCGCGTTCCCGTTGCCTTCCTGTTCCCCTTGGACGCGGCCATCGGCCTCTCGTCGGTGATGCCCGCCGTGATCATCACCGCCGCGTTGGTGTGGACGTCCTGGTACGGCAAGCGAGCCGGGGCGCGGTACACCGCGTAGCGACGCACCGCGCCCACCCCTCGGCGCGGTGAGGATGCTGCACCGCTGACCTTGCGCGGATCTGCAATGCGCAGGTCAGGAGCCGGAGACCTTGCGGCGGAGAGTGTGGTTGACGGCGCGTTCGAAGCCGCTGACCAGGGCCTGGATGGTGACGGGCTTGAGTTTGTCGGTGATCTGGCGGACCCGTTCGCGGTCCCCTGCCTGGCGGCCCTGTGCGACGTAGGGGCGAAGGACGTTGTCCTCGAACAGCTCTTGCAGCTCGGCGGCCATGGCCACCACGTGCCGTTCGACGACCTTCTTCGCCGCGTGCAGCATCTCCGGCGGCATGCCGAGGTCGATGATCTCCAGGCCGTTGGCCAGCAACGTCGGGTTGAGCAGCGTGAACCCGGGGCCGTCGGTGCGCTCCAGCACGCCGAGCGAGACGAGCTGCTCGAGGGTGTCCTCGTCGAGCTGGCGACCGGCGCGGCGGCTCAGCTCGTGCAGCTCGACCTCCTCGCGCGTCTCGGCCACCCACGGCGTGAGCAGCGCGCGCTGCAACGCCAGGTCCTCGGCGGAGGCGTCGTCGGGGATGCGCTGGAGGTGCCGCTCGACGGCGGCCAGGGTGAAACCGAGCGCCTGGAGCTCGCGGATCAGCTCCAACCGGGCCAGGTGCACGGGGCCGTAGAGACCGACACGACCGCGCAGACGAGGCGGCGGCAGCAGGGAGCGGCCCGCGTAGAAGCGCACGGTGCGCACCGTGACTCCGGCTCGAACGGCCAGCTCGTCCACGGTGTACTGCGCCTCGTGCTCGGCCATCATCTCTCCTTGACTGATGTGACACCAGGACTGTAACACTAGCCACGTTCAGGTCTTCCCGATGCGAAGGCGGTGCGTGGTGCCGGGTCCGCTCTCCGGAGTCAGGGTCGTCGAGCTGGCCGGGCTCGGGCCCGCGCCGTTCTGCGGCATGCTGCTGGCCGACCTCGGCGCCGAGGTGGTCCGCGTCGACCGCCCCGGAGGCGGCGGGATGCTGCCCAGGAACGCCGCCGACGTGCTCGGCCGAGGCCGCCGCGAAGTGGTGGTCGACCTCAAGCACGAGCGTGGTGCCGAGGTCGTGCTTCGCTTGGCGGAGAAGGCAGATGTGCTCATCGAAGGCTTCCGTCCCGGCGTTGCGGAGCGGCTGGGCATCGGCCCGGAGCAGTGCATGGCGCGCAACCCCAAGCTCGTCTACGGGCGGATGACCGGGTGGGGGCAGGACGGTCCGCTCGCCTCCTCCGCCGGGCACGACATCGGCTACGTCGCGATCACCGGCGCGCTGCACGCGTTCGGGCGCGCGGGCGGGCCGCCGCAGGTGCCGATGAACCTGGTCGGGGACTTCGGCGGCGGGGCGATGTACCTCGCGGTCGGCGTGCTCTCCGCGGTGATCCAGGCGGGGCGCACCGGGCGGGGCCAGGTCGTGGACGCGGCGATCGTGGACGGCACGGCGCACCTCAGCGCGATGATCCACGGCCTCGTCGCCAGCGGCGGTTGGCAGGACCAGCGCGGCGTGAACCTGCTCGACACCGGCGCTCCGTTCTACGACGTGTACGAGACCTCGGACGGCGGTCACATGGCCGTCGGCGCACTGGAACCCCAGTTCTACGCGGAGTTCGCGCGCTTGCTGGCCCCTGATGGCTTGCCGGACCGGGGCGATCCCGCGAACTGGCCGGAGCTGCGGCGGCGCATCGCGGAGATCTTCGTGAGCCGGACCCGCGACGAGTGGACCAAGGTCTTCGACGGCACCGACGCGTGCGTGTCCCCGGTGCTCGGCCTGACCGAGGCAGCGGAACACCCGCACAACAAGGCTCGCGGTGTCTTCGTGGCGCCGGGCGGAGTCGTGCAGCCCGCGCCGGCGCCGCGCTTCTCCGGCACTCCGGCGCCCCCGGTCGGCGTTCCGGCCGCGGCGGGCAGTCACACCAGGGCCGTGCTCTCCGAGTGGGGTCTGTCCGATGTGGACGAACTCATCGAATCCGGTGCCGCGCACCAGAGAAGCGAGGACTGAGATGCGCCGCGAGCTGTTCACCGCCGACCACGACGCGTTCCGCGACGCCGCGAGGACCTTCGTGGCCAAGGAGATCGAGCCCCACCACGCGCAGTGGGAGGCCGACGGCATCGTCAGCCGCGAGCTGTGGACGAAGGCCGGAGCGCAGGGCCTGCTCGGCATGGACGTGCCGGAATCCCTCGGTGGCGGGGGCGTCGAGGACTACCGCTACCAGGTGATCCTCGACGAGGAGCTGGTCAGGGTCGGAGCGAGCGGCGTCGGTTTCCCGGTGCACAACGACATCATCGTGCCCTACCTGCTGAAGCTCGCCACCGAGGAGCAGAAACGCCGGTGGCTGCCGGGATTCTGTTCCGGCGAGCTGGTCGGCGCCATCGCGATGACTGAGCCCGGCGTCGGCTCGGACCTCCAGGGGATCACCGCGACGGCGGCCCGGGACGGCGACGACTACGTGCTCAACGGCTCCAAGACCTTCATCTCCAACGGTATCCACGCCGATGTGGTGATCGTCGTCGCGCGCACAGATCCCGATGCGGGTCACCAGGGCATCAGCCTGCTCGTGGTGGAGCGCGGCATGCCAGGTTTCGAGCGTGGCCGAAACCTCGATAAAATTGGCTTGAAGGCACAGGACACCGCCGAACTGTTCTTCTCCGACGTGCGCGTTCCCGCCGCGAACCTGCTGGGGCAGGAGGGGATGGGCTTCGTCTACCTGATGCAGAACCTGCCCCGCGAACGGCTGTCCATCGCTGTCGCCGCTGTGGCCGCCGTCGAACTCGTCATCGCGCAGACGAAGCAGTACTGCTTGGAGCGCAAGGCTTTCGGTCGCCCCATCGGCAAGTTCCAGAACACCCGCTTCGAGCTGGCCGAGATGGCGACCGAGGCCCAGATCGCGCGCGTCTTCGTGGACCGCTGCATCACCGAGCACCTCTCCGACGCCCTCAGCGTCGAGCACGCGGCCATGGCGAAGTGGTGGACGACGGAGCTCCAGGTGAAGGTCGTCGACCGGTGCCTTCAGCTGCACGGCGGCTACGGCTACATGATGGAGTACCCGATCGCCAAGGCGTACCTGGACTCGCGCGTGCAGACGATCTACGGCGGCACCACTGAGATCATGAAGGAGATCGTCGGCCGCTCGATGGGGCTCTAGGTCTTCTCCTGACTCCACCACCCTCGCGGTGCCGGGACGGCGGTTTCCCGGTTCATACGCTCCTCCCATGGGCAGAACACCTTCCAGGGCAGGGTTCGGGCGGCTTGACCGCGTGCGGCTGATCGAGCGGCTTGACCCGGTGGAACACCACTTGTTGATCTACAGAACGTCTGCGGGGCTGGAGCTGCCGTGGGACTACACGCGCGCGTTGGAGCTCGCGCTGTTCCGGACGTTCTGCGTGCCAAGCATCTCGCGGCTGGTCGACCGCACGCGCGAGTTCGCGGAGCGCCCGCAGCGCCGCTACGACGACACGCGCGTGCTGATGGGCGAACTCGCGTTGCACGGCTACGACTCGGTGCGCGGGAAGACCGCGCTGCGCACGATGAACCGCCTGCACGGGCGCTACGACATCAGCAACGACGACATGCTCTACGTGCTGTCGACCTTCATCTACGAGCCGGTGCGGTGGATCGACCGGTACGGCTGGCGCCCGCTGACCGAGCACGAGCGCGTCGCGGGGTACGTGTTCTATCGCGAAGTTGGAAAACGTATGGGCATAAAGGACATTCCGCCCAGCTTCGAGGCGTTTGAGCGTTTCAACGTCGACTACGAGCGCGATCACTTCCGCTACTCCCCGAGCAACGAGGCGGTCGGCAGATCGACGCTGACCATGTTCTGCGGCTGGTTCCCCCAGCCGCTGCGCGGGGTGGCTGAGCAGGGCGTACTCGCGGTGCTCGGCAAGCCGCTGAGGGCCGCTTTCGGCTTCGCTGAGCCATCTCCGGGCGCTGAGCGGGCCGTGGAACGGGTGCTGCGCGCGCACGGCGCGGCGGAGCGCTGGCTGCCGAAAAGGATGGTGAACCGACTGGAGCGCGGCACTGTCAACCGGACTTATCCTGGCTACCCCAAGGGATATCGACTGGAGGACGTTGGCGCGCATGGCAGTTGACCCCGGCTTGTTCGGGCCGAACTCGGTGACGTGGAACCTGCACGGGGACCCGGCGATGTGGCTCGGCGGCGTGTGCAGCCTGTACCTCCAGGCGCTGCACCCCCGTGCGGTCGCGGGCGTCGTGCAGAACTCGATCTTCCTCAAGGACCCGCTGGGCCGGTTGTTGCGCACCGGGAGCTTCGTCGGGCTCTCGACCTACGGCACCCACGCCGACGTGCACGAGGCCGCCGCGCGCGTGCGCCGGATCCACCAGGCGTTGAAGGGGCGCGACCAGGAGACCGGTGAGCGGTTTCCGGTGGACGACCCGGAACTGCTGCTGTGGGTGCACTGCGCCGAGGTGGCCTCTTTCGCGTCCGCGACCGTGCGCGCCGGGTTTCCCGCCACGCGGGCCCACCTGGACCAGTACTTCTCGGAGCAGCGGCGGTCGGCGGAGCTGGTGGGGCTCGCGGCGGGCGACGTGCCGGGCTCGATCGGGGAGATGTCGGAGTACTTCTCCGCGATGAAGCCCCGGCTGCGGCGCACGCCGGACGCGGACCTCGTCTACGACTTCCTGCACGCCCCGCCCATGCCGCCGTGGCTGCGATTGCCCGCGCGCGTGGGTTACCGGCCGCTGGGCCACCTGTCGTACTCGTTGCTGCCGGACTGGGCGATCGTGCGCTACGGGCGTCCGGCGTACTCGGAGGCGGGCGCGACGTCGGGGGCGCGGGCGTTCCGGCTGGCGCTGTCGGCGATCCCGAAGCGCCTGCGGTGGTCCGTGCCGTCCCGCCACCTGCTCGACGCGATCGCCCGCCTCGGCCGCTCCACCACGCCTCGCCCCGCCCTGCTCCCGTGAGCGGGGCCACAAGTTTGACCCATGTGACAGCACTGGTGTAACACTTGCGGTGAGCTTGTTACGCGCCGGTAGCGATGCGAGGCTGAAGGGCACGGCTGAGATGTCTGAAGCGTTCATTTACGACGCGATCCGAACCCCACGGGGGCGCGGCAAGAAGACCGGATCGCTGCACGAGGTCAAGCCGATCTCGCTGGTCGTGGGCCTGATCGACGAGCTGCGGCACCGCAACCCGAACCTGGACCCGCAGCGCGTCGAGGACGTCGTCCTGGGTGTCGTCTCCCCGGTCGGCGACCAGGGCTCGGTGATCGCCAAGACCGCCGCCCTCGCGGCCGGGCTGCCCGACACCGTGGCCGGTGTGCAGCTCAACCGCTTCTGCGCCTCCGGCCTTGAGGCCGTGAACACCGCCGCGCAGAAGGTGCGCTCCGGCTGGGAGGACCTGGTCATCGCGGGCGGCGTCGAGTCGATGTCGCGCGTGCCCATGGGCTCCGACGGCGGCGCGTGGGCGATGGACCCGGAAACCAGCTACAGCACGGGCTTCGTGCCCCAGGGCATCGGCGCCGACCTGATCGCCACGCTCGGAGGCTGGGACCGCGAGGCCGTTGACGCCTACGCCGTGGAGTCCCAGGTGCGCGCGGGCAAGGCGTGGACCAACGGCTACTTCAACCGCTCCGTGATCCCGGTGCGCGACCGCAACGGCCTCGTCGTGCTCGACCGCGACGAGCAGGTGCGCCCGGACAGCACGGTGGAGAGCCTCAGCGCGCTCAAGCCCTCCTTCGCCGCGATGGGCGAGATGGGCGGCTTCGACGCGGTGGCGCTCCAGAAGTACCACTGGGTCGAGAAGATCGATCACGTGCACACGGCGGCCAACTCCTCGGGCATCGTCGACGGCGCCGCGCTCGTGCTGATTGGCAGCGAGCAGGTCGGCAAGGACCTCGGCCTGACCCCGCGCGCCCGCGTCGTGGCCACCGCGCTCTCCGGAGCCGACCCGACCATCATGCTGACCGGCCCGGCCCCCGCCACCCGCAAGGCGCTGGCCAAGGCCGGACTGTCCATCGAGGACATCGACCTGATCGAGATGAACGAGGCGTTCGCGGCCGTGGTGCTGCGCTTCATGCAGGACATGGGCGTCTCGCACGACAAGGTCAACGTCAACGGTGGCGCCATCGCCATGGGCCACCCGCTCGGCGCGACCGGTGCGATGATCACCGGAACGCTGCTGGACGAGCTGGAGCGCCGCGAGGCGCGCTACGGCCTTGCCACCCTCTGCATCGGTGGCGGCATGGGCATCGCCACGATCATCGAGCGCGTCTGATTCCCGGGAGCGAGACGGACAATGACTGAGACCATTCGCTGGGAGTCGCTTGAGGACGGCATCGTCCTCCTCACCCTCGACGACCCGGGCCAGCAGGCGAACACGATGAACGAGGGCTTCCAGCGCTCCATCGTGGAGATCACCGACCGGCTGCACGCCGAGCGCGACGGCATCACCGGCGTGATCCTGACCTCCGCCAAGAAGACCTTCTTCGCGGGCGGCGACCTCAAGGACCTCGGCCGCATCCAGCCGGAGAACGCGCAGCTGGCCTTCGACGCCACGCAGCGGATGAAGGCCGCGCTGCGCAGGCTGGAGACGTTGGGGCGCCCCGTCGTCGCCGCGCTCAACGGCGCCGCGCTGGGCGGTGGCCTGGAGATCGCGCTGGCCACCCACCACCGCATCGCGCTCGACGACCCGAAGGCGCGCTTCGGCCTGCCCGAGGTGACCCTGGGCCTGCTGCCCGGCGGCGGCGGTGTCGCGCGCACCGTGCGGATGCTCGGCATCGTGGACGCGCTGATGAAGGTCCTGTTGCAGGGCAAGCAGATGCGCGTGCAGGAGGCCAAGGACACCGGCCTGATCGACGAGATCGTGCAGACGCCGGAGGAGCTGATCTCCCGCGCTCGCGAGTGGATCAAGGCCAACCCCGAGGCCGTGCAGCCGTGGGACGTCAAGGGCCACAAGATCCCCGGCGGCACGCCGTCCAACCCGAAGTTCGCGGCGAACCTGCCCGCGTTCCCGGCCAACCTGCGCAAGCAGCTCAAGGGCGCTCCGCTGCCCGCGCCGCGCAACATCCTCGCGGCGGCGGTGGAGGGCGCGCAGGTCGACTTCGACACCGCGCTGCGCATCGAGACCCGCTACTTCGTCGACCTGGCGACCGGCCAGGTGGCGAAGAACATGATCAAGGCGTTCTTCTTCGACCTCCAGCACGCCAACTCCGGCGGCAGCAGGCCGAAGGACGTCCCCTCGTGGAGGGCGACCAAGGTCGCTGTGCTCGGCGCGGGCATGATGGGCGCCGGAATCGCTTACGTGTGCGCGAAATCCGGCATCGAGGTCGTGCTCAAGGACGTCTCCACCGAGAGCGCCGAGAAGGGCAAGGCGTACTCGCAGAAGATCCTCGACAAGGCCGTCGCACGGGGACGGTCCACTCCTGAGGCTCGTGACGAGGTGCTCGCCCGCATCACGCCGACCGGTGACGTCGCCGACCTCGACGGCTGCGACCTGGTGATCGAGGCGGTCTTCGAGAACACCGCGTTGAAGCACAAGGTCTTCGGCGAGATCGAGGGCGTCGTGGCGCCGCACGCGCTGCTGGCCTCCAACACCTCGACGCTGCCGATCACCGGCCTGGCCGAGGGCGTCAAGCGCCGCAAGGACTTCGTCGGACTGCACTTCTTCTCGCCGGTGGACAAGATGCCGCTGGTGGAGATCGTCGTCGGCGAGCAGACCTCGGACGAGGCGCTGGCCCGCGCGGTGGACGTGGTCCGGCAGATCCGCAAGACCCCCATCGTCGTCAACGACAGCAGGGGTTTCTTCACCAGCCGCGTCATCGGCACCTTCCTCAACGAGGGCGTCGCCATGCTCGCCGAGGGCTACAGCGCCTCGACCATCGAGCAGGTCTCCTCGCAGGCGGGCTACCCGGCGCCGGTGCTCCAGCTGATGGACGAGCTGACGCTGACCCTCGGCCGCAAGATCCGCACCGAGACCAAGCAGGCCGTCATCGACGCCGGTGGCACCTGGACCCCGCACCCCGCCGAGGTCGTCATCGACCGCATGGTCGAGGAGTTCGGCCGCGAGGGGCGCGCGGGCGGCTCCGGCTTCTACAACTACGGTCCCGACGGCAAGCGCGCCGGTCTGTGGCCGGGCCTGGCCGAGGCGTTCCCGGTGCTGCACACCGAGGACGTGCCGTTCCAGGACCTCGTCGAGCGCCTGCTGTTCATTGAGGCGCTGGAGACCGTGCGCTGCGTGGAGGAGGGCGTGATCACCTCCGTGCCCGACGCCAACATCGGCTCCATCATGGGCATCGGCTTCCCGCCGTGGACCGGCGGCGTGCTCCAGTACATCAACGGCTACGAGGGCGGCCCCAAGGGCTTCCTGGCCCGCGCCGAGGAACTGGCCGAGCGCTACGGCGAACGCTTCACCCCGCCCGCCCTCCTGCGCACCAAGGCCGACACCGGCACCACCTTCGAGTAGCCCCCCGCACCACCGACCCCCTCACCGGCTCCCCGACCCCCACGGTCGGGGAGCCGTTTTTATGCCCTGAACGACCCGTTTGGTGCGTTGAGCGCACTGAACGGGTCGTTTAGTGCGTTAGACGCACCAAACGACCCGTTCAGGGAGTACGGCGCACCAAACGGGGCTTTCGTGTGGGGGCGGAGTGCGGTGCCAGGGGTTAGGGCTTGAGGTCGGAGAGGGTGGGGAAGGCGGTGATGTAGGCGTCGAGGGTGCGCTCGGCGGCGGCCACGGAGTCGGTGAGGGGGTGGCTGGCGAGGGCCAGGAGGGCTTGGTCGCGGTCGCGGTGGACGGCGGCGGTGATGGCGGCGCGCTCGCAGGACTTGACGCGGCGCATGAGGCCGATGGCGTGCTCCGGCAACGGGTCCGTGGCGATGGGGCGTGGGCCGTTGCCGTCGACGACGCACGGCACTTCGACGACGGCGTCGTCGGGCAGCCCGGGGACAGCACCGCGGTTGCGCACGTTGAGGATCAGCGACGTGGGGGTGTTGCCCGCGATCGAGGTCATCAGGCTGAGCGCGACCTGCTCGTAGCCACCGCCGTCCATGTCGCAGGCGTCGCGCTCCCCGGCCTCGGCGACGGCGCGGCCCTCCGCCATGTAGGTGGCCTCGCGTTCCAAGCGCACGTTTTCCCACAGCTCCAAAGCATCGGGCGCGGAGAGCACGTTGGAGTAGAACTGATCCTGTTGCGCCAGAAGGAATTCGCCGCGAGTCGTTGCCTGGTCGGCGACCGAAGCGAGGGTTTCGCGGGCGAAGTAGTAGTAGTGCAGGTACTCGTTGGGGATCGCGCGCAGCGTCCGCAGCCACGAAGCGCCGAAGAGCTTGCCCTCCTCGAAGGACGTCAGCGCGGCGGGATCGGAGAACAGCGCGGGCAGGCGGTCGTGGCCGTTGACCCGCACGGCCCGCAGCCAGCCGAGGTGGTTGAGCCCGACGTAGTCGAAGCCCGCGCGCTCGAAGGGCACGTCCAGTGCGCCAGCCACGCGGCGGCACAGGCCGACGGGGGAGTCGCAGATGCCCACGACCCGATCGCCGAGCACCGCCGACATGGCCTCGGTGACCATGCCCGCGGGGTTGGTGAAGTTGATCAGCCACGCGTCCGGGGCCAGTCTGTCCACAGTGGACGCGATCTCCATGGCGACCGGGATCGTTCGCAGCGCGTAACAGATCCCGCCCGCGCCAACGGTTTCCTGACCGAGCAGGTTCTCGCCGAGCGCCACGCGCTCATCCAGGGTGCGCCCGCGCAGACCGCCGACGCGGATCGCGGAGAACACGACGTCGGCCCCGCGCACCGCGTCCTCCAAGGACGTGGTCACCCGCAGCCGGGGACGCCAGTCGAAGGAAGCCGCCTGCCGGTCGAGGACCGCCGAAATGCCCTGGAGCCGCAAGGGATCGACGTCGTAGAGCACCAGCTCGTCCACCAAGCGGTCGGGATCGCCCAGCAGGCTCGAATGCACCAGTGGGACGCGGAACCCGCCGCCGCCCAGCACGACCAGTCTCATGCGCGCACTACCTCCACCCCTGCCTCGCTCATCACGCTGAGCGTCCGTTCGTCCGCACCGGTGTTGGTGACCAGGACGTTCACCTCGTCCGGACCGCAGATCCTGGCCAGCCCGGCACCGGGGAACTTCGCCGCGTCGGCGAGCAGCACCACCTGGTCGGCCGCGGCGAGCATGGCGCGCTTCTGCGGCACTTCGACCACGGTGTCGTCCATGACGGAGCCGTCGGAGCGCACGCCCGCCGTGCCCATGAACAGCCGGTTCGCGCGCACTTGGCGCAGCGCGTCCTCGGTCAGGAAGCCGACCATCGACCGGTAGTTCCGCCGCACCACGCCGCCGAGCAGGATCAGCTGCACCGCGTGATCGCCCACCAGCTCTTCGTAGACGGCGAGGTTGCTGGTCAGGACGGTGACCGCGCGCCCGTGCAGGTGCGCGGCGAGGCGGTGGGTGGTGGTGCCGATGTCCAGCAGCAGCACCTCGCCGTCGGCGACCGTGCTCGCGGCGGCCCTGGCCACGGCGTCCTTGTCGGCCAGGTCCTCGGCCGCCGCGCAGTCGAAGGGCGGCTCGGCGTCGGCGCTGATCATCGCGCCGCCGTGCACCCTGGTCAGCACGCCGTCGCGCTCCAGGCAGATCAGGTCGCGGCGGATGGTGGCGTGGCTGGCGTCCAGCAGCTCGGCGAGCGTGGTGACGGAGGCCGAGCCGTCCCGCGACAGGCATCGCAGGATCTCCGAGTGGCGGCGCTGAGGAAGCACGACCTGGACAGTATCAGTCAAAACCGCTCACATCTGTGATCGTTTGGTGAGTGAAGTCCGGAAAAGTCCGATCCGGGCCAGGTGGCATGCTCATGTCTTGTCACATCTCTGCACGCGGGTGCAGACTCCACGAATTCGCAGGGGAGGAGTTGTCGGTGGATCATCAGCCGCCCCATGGCCCACACGACGAGCGCCACGACCACGACCACGTCGAGATCGAGGTCGACCTCGACGCGGGAGCGAAGCTGCCCGGCGAACCCCCGGCGCTGGACGTGCTGCTCTCCGGCACGGTCTTCCTCGACATCATCTTCACCGGACTGCCGCACCTGCCCAGGACCGGGACCGAGATCTGGTCGACCGGCCTGGGCTCCAGCCCCGGCGGCATCGCCAACCTCGCCGTCGCGCTGAGCAGGCTCCAGCTCAACACCGGGCTGGCCGCCGCCTTCGGCGAGGACGTCTACGGCGACTTCTGCTGGGAGGTGCTGGCCAACCAGGAGAAGGTCGACCTCACGCACTCGCGCCGCTTCTACGGCTGGCACTCGCCGTTGACGGTGTCCATGGCGGTCAACAAGGACCGCAGCATGGTCACTCACGGCCACGCCGCGCCGACCGGGGCCGACGAACTGCTCAGCCCGCCGCCGAGGACCCGCGCGTGCTTCGTGCACGTGGACCTGCACAGCGACAACTGGGTCAAGCAGGCCAAGCAGGACGGCTCGCTGCTGTTCGCCGACGTCGGCTGGGACCCGAGCGAGAAGTGGGCGCCCTCGATGCTGCGCGAGCTGCTCGACGGCTACCACGTGTTCCTGCCGAACTCCGTCGAAGCGACCCGCTACAGCCGCACGGACGACCCGAAGGCCGCCGCGCGCAAGCTCGCCGAGATCGTCCCGGTCGTCGTGGTCACGCGCGGCGCGGACGGCGCGGTCGCGGTGGACTCGCGCACCGGTGAGGAGGCCGAGGTCGGCGGGCTCAACGTGAACGCGCTCGACCCCACCGGAGCCGGAGACGTGTTCGGCGCGGGCTTCGTGTTCGGCACGCTGGCCGGGTGGCCGCTCGCCGACCGCGTGCACTTCGCCAACCTCTGCGCGGCGCTGTCGGTGCAGCACTTCGGCGGCTCGCTTTCCGCGCCGGGCTGGTGCGACATCGCGACGTGGTGGCGGGCGCTGAGCTGCCGTCCCGACGACGGTCTGCGCGGCTACCACTTCCTCGACGACCTGCTGCCCAGCCACGGGTGTGCCACCGTGCGCAGGGCGAGCCCGACGATCGGCCTCCGGGGAAACCCGTGATGTGAGGAGGAGTCTTGCGCGGCTTCGCGGCGTCTCTCGCGGCCCTGTCCCTGGTCCTCGCGGGGTGCGTCCCCGGATCGGGATCGAGCGGGCAGCGCCCCGCCGAGCGCCCGGCGGGGGAGGTGCGCACCGACCCCGCGACCATGGGCGAGGTGACGCTGACGGTCTGGGACCAGGAGGTCCGGGGCGGTCAGGAGAAGCAGATCACCGCGCTCAACGACGCGTTCCAGCGCAAGTTCCCCAACATCAGGATCAAGCGGGTAGCGCGGTCCTTCGACGACCTGCGCAGCACGGTGAAGCTCGGGCTGACCGGAGCGGACGCGCCCGATGTCGTGCAGGTCAACAACGGCAAGCAGGACATGGGCTCGTTCGTCAAAGCCGGTCTGCTGCAACCGCTCGACGGCTACGCGACGGCGCACAAGTGGACCGAGCGCATGCCGGACTCCGTGCTGCGCCTCGCCAAGTACCCCGACAGCGGCGCGGTGCTCGGTGAGGGCAAGCTCTACGGCGTCGCGCAGACCGGGGAGCTGGTCGGGCTCTACTACAACAAGGAAAAGCTCGCCAAACTCGGCATCCAGGCGCCGAGGACCTGGGAGGAGTTCGACGCCGCGCTGGCCACCGCCAAGCGCGCTGGCGAGCTGCCGATCCAGTTCGGCAACCTGGAGAAGAGCAGCGGCACCTACCTGTTCAGCCTCGCGATGCACCGCTACGGCAAGGCGGAGGAGGAGACGCGGCTCGCCACCGGGCGCGACGGCGTCACCTGGAACACCGATGCCAACAAGCAGGCCGCGCGACTGGTGCTGTCCTGGGCGGACAACGGCTACTTCCCGCAGGGTTTCGCGGGGATCAAGGGCGACGACTCCTGGGCAGCTTTCGCAAGGGGCGAGGGCGTTTTCCACGTCAGCGGCACCTGGCTGAGCGCTGACTTGCAGGCCGCCATGGGCGACAAGGCCGGTTTCCAGCTGCCTCCCGGGCAGACAGTCACCGGTGGAACGGGCTTGCCGTTCGCGGTCAGCGGGCGCAGCAAGAACCCTGACGCGGCTGCCGCCTACATCGACTTCATCACGAACTCCGCCGCGATGAAGGTGTTGGCGGACAACGGGAATCTGCCTGCGACCGAGGCGGACAAGCAGGCAGTCTCCGGGCTCAACAAGGACGTCTTCGCGGCATGGCAGACCGCTTCGCGCTCGGCGCAGATGGTGCCGTACCTGGACTACGCGACGGTCACCGCCTACGACGTGGTGACCGGAGCGACCGAACAGCTGTTGGCCAAACAGCTCTCCGTCGAGCAGTTCCTGACGGTGCTCCAGGACGACTTGGACAAGAACCGTGGCGGCCGCTGAGCCGAGGCGCGTCGGCTACCTCTACATCCTGCCGGCGTTCCTCGTGTACGGGCTGTTCCTGCTGTTTCCGTTGCTGCACAGCGGTTGGATCTCCCTGTTCTCCTGGGACGGGCTGACGCTGGGCACGTTCGTCGGCCTGGACAACTACGCCGCGCTCGCCGCCGACGTCGGGTTCCTGTCGGCCTTCGGGCACGTCGCCGTGCTGCTGGTCTTCTTCGCGGTGCTGCCGGTGAGCATCGGTCTCGTGCTCGCGACCGCCTTGTCCCGCACCAGGATTCGCGGCATGGCGTTCTTCCGGACGGCGTTGTTCCTGCCGCAGGTCGTCGCGATGGTCGTCGTCGCGATCGCGTGGCAGCGGATCTTCGCCCCGGACGGCGCGCTCAACGACCTGCTGCGCTTCGTCGGGCTCGACGGCCTGGTCACCGCGTGGCTGGGTGACTCGGGCACCGCGCTGATCGCGGTCGGGCTCGTGGGGACGTGGGTGCAGACCGGGCTCGCGGTCGTGCTTTTCCTCGGCGGCATCGGCAAGATCTCCACCGAGCTGTTCGACGCCGTGCGCCTCGACGGCGGAGGGGTGGCCCGGGAGTTCCGCACTGTCGTGCTTCCCGCGCTGCGCGCCGAGATCGGTGTGGCGCTGACGCTGACCGTGATCGCGGCGCTGCGCACGTTCGATCTCGTGTACGTGATGACTCCGCAGGGCGGCCCCGGCGGTTCGACCACCGTGCCGTCCTACGAGATCTACCACCGCGCGTTCCACAGTGGACAGGTCGGTTCGGCCGCCGCTATCGGGATCACGCTGACCGCGCTCGCGTTCTTGATCACCTTCGGCATCACGAAGGTCACCGGGAGGGATCGCTGATGAGGGCTTCCCGACTGGAACGCGTTGGCACGTACGCGGTTCTCGGCGTGTTCACCGCCTACGCGCTGTATCCCGTGCTGGCGATCCTGTTCACCGCGCTGCGGCCCGAGGTCGTCGGCCAGGGCGGGGTGCACTGGGAGAACTTCGTGACGGCGTGGCAGCAGGGCAATTTCGGCAGCTACCTCGGCACGAGCGCGATCGTCAGCGCATGTGTCGTGGTGATCTCAGTAGTGCTGTCCGTGCTCGCCGGATATGCGTTCGGCACCATGCGGTTCCGAGGTCATCAGGCGCTGTTCTACCTGATGCTGGTCGGGATCATGGTGCCCGCTGAGGCCGTTGTCGTGCCGCTGTACTTCGATCTGCGAGACCTCGGGCTGACCAACACCTACGTGGCGCTGATCGGCCCTCAGGTCGCGCAGTCGGTGGCTTTCGGCGCTTTCTGGATGCGTACGTACTTCAGCTCGACGTCGCGGTCGGTGGTGGAGGCGGCCCGGCTCGATGGCGCGGGGCACTGGCAGACGTTGTGGCGCGTGCTGCTGCCGATGGGCCGTCCGGCGCTCGTGACGCTGATCGTCATGGTGTTCATGTGGACCTGGAACGAGTTCCTGCTCGCCCTGGTCATGGTGACCGACGAAGCGCTGCGCACCGCTCCGCTCGGGCTGCGCTTCTTTTCCGGGCGCGCGGTGACCAGTGTGCCGCTGCTCGCCGCCGCCTCCGTGCTCGTCGCGCTGCCGGTGGTGCTGGTCTACCTGTTCCTGCAACGGCACTTCATCCGGGGGATGCTCGACGGCGCCGTGAAGGGCTGAGCAGGCGGATCGAAAGCGAGCCTTAACCGGCTGCTGCCAGCCTGCTGAGATGACGCGAACAAAACTTGTGTTGAGCGGCCTCGCCTGCGCGACGG
The DNA here is from genome assembly GCF_039537405.1 of Allokutzneria multivorans. Classification (NCBI taxonomy): domain Bacteria; kingdom Bacillati; phylum Actinomycetota; class Actinomycetes; order Pseudonocardiales; family Pseudonocardiaceae; genus Allokutzneria; species Allokutzneria multivorans. The sequence goes on from NZ_BAABAL010000009.1 coordinate 272,493, forward strand.
CCGTGCTGCTCGGAGCCTCCGGCACCGCCCTCGCCTTCGCGGAGCCAAGGCCGGAGCCGGACGCCGAGCTGACCAGCGCCGCCACCGCCAAGAAGATCAGGGCGGACGCGGGCATCGTCCTGCTCAACTCCCACGTCAGCGGCCGCAACCACCCGGCGTCGACCGCGCGCGCCAACATCGCCGACACCGCGGCGGGCGGCAGGGCCACCACCAGCCCGTGGAGCGACGTCGGGGTGAAGAAGGTGACGCTGACCGAGCGCATGCTCACCGGAATGCTCAAGATGCGCGCGGCCGGCTACAAGTTCCGCGTGACCACGATCGTCGGCGGCGACCACAGCACCAACTCGCGGCACTACGCGGGGCTGGCCTTCGACGTCGCCCAGATCAACGGGCGCGCGGTCAGCTCCAGCCACCCGAGCTACCGGACGTTCATGAACAAGTGCCGCGCGTTCGGCGCGACCGAGGTGCTCGGGCCGGGCAACGCCGGGCACAGCGGGCACGTCCACTGCGCGTGGCCGCGCTAGTCGCCGTAAGCAGTTCGTAAGACCCGGCACTGCTGCACGGTGCGGTTGTCTGTTACACCACGTAGATGGAGGAACTGCCGAAGGCCGACGTGACCGGCCGGGTGCTCGTCGTCGACGACGACCTGACCGTGCGCGACGTCGTCCGCCGCTACCTCGAACTCGCCGGGCACGAGGTGGAGCTGGCAGGCGACGGCGAGGAAGCGCTGCGCATGGCGGCCGAGCGGGAACCCGACCTCGTCGTGCTCGACCTCATGCTGCCCGGCGTCGACGGCCTGGAGGTCTGCCGCCGCCTGCGCGAGCGCAGCGCGGTCCCGGTGATCATGCTGACCGCGCGCGGGGACGAGGAGGACCGCGTCCTCGGACTCTCCCTCGGCGCCGACGACTACGTCAGCAAGCCGTTCAGCGCCCGCGAGCTCGCCCTGCGCGTCTCCTCCGTGCTGCGGCGCGTCGGACCCCGGCCGGTCCCCGCCGCCACCCCGGCGCTCGCCGACGGGACGCTCCGGCTGGACCTCACTGCGCGGCGGGCGGAGCGCGACGGCGGCGAGCTGACGCTGACCGGGCGCGAGTTCGACCTCCTCGCCTTCCTCATGGCGCATCCGGGCCGCGCGTACAGCCGTGCCGACCTGCTGGCTGAGGTGTGGGGCTGGGAGTTCGGCGACCAGTCCACGGTGACGGTGCACGTGCGGCGACTGCGGGAGAAGGTCGAGGCCGATCCTGCTGCTCCGGCTCGGATCGCGACCGTGTGGGGCGTCGGCTACCGCTACGACCCCTCCGGGTGAGCCCGGTGCTCGCCGACCTGCCGAAGATGGCGCTGATCGGGCTCGCCTGCGCGGTGCCCGTCGCGGCGATCGGCACTGTATTACTGCACAGACTTCGGCGCGGCTCGCTGACCGTGTCCATGGCGGTGCTCGTGCTCGTCCCGCTCGCCGCGACGCTGGCGGGGATCATCGGCATCTGCGGCTTCATGTACACCCAGCAGACCCAGGCGGCTCTCGTGGTGTGCGGGCTCGTCACGCTGATCACCGTGCCCGTGGCGCTGCTGCTCGGGCGTTCGATGAGCAGGCGCAGCGTGTGGGAGCGCGAGGCCGCTTCGGTCCGGCGTGAGTTGGTTTCGTGGATCAGCCACGACCTGCGCACGCCGCTCGCGGGCATCCGTGCCATGACGGAGGCGCTCGCGGACGGAGTGGTGTCCGACCCCGCTGAGGTCCGCGAGTACGTCGTGCGCGTTCGCGGCGAGGCCGACCGCCTCTCCGGGATGGTCGACGACCTCTTCGAGCTGTCGCGGATCAACGCGGGCGAAGTACGGCCTCGGCGCGATCCGGTGCCCCTGCGCGACGTTGTGGAGGACGTCGTCGGCTCCTCTTCTGTGCGCGTGGAGGTAGAGGAGTGGCCTGTGGTGCTCGGGGGACAACGCGAGCTCAGCCGGGCGTTGCGCAATCTGCTCGACAACGCGCTCCGGCACACCCCTGAGGACGGCGTTGTGACGGTGCGCGCGGGTGTGGCCGACGGATCCGCGTGGGTGACGGTCGACGACGAGTGCGGAGGCATCCCTCCTGGCGATCTTGACCGCGTCTTCGACGTCGCCTTCCGAGGAGGTCAGGCGCGTACTCCGGGGGAGTCGGGGGCCGGTCTGGGGCTGCCGATCGCCCAGGGGCTCGTGCGCGCGCTCGGCGGTTCGCTCGGCGTTTCGAACCACGGAACGGGCTGTCGTTTCCGGCTCACCGTGCCCCGTTCGCCGCAGGTAGAACGCGTTTAGGCCGCTCAGGCGCGCGTTCCCTCAAGGTTGCCTTAACTAACGGTAGTTGTTTGTGGGATAGATCACCCCCCAGGCGGGTGAGGGTTGCCCCTGCTGGTAACCCCCCGTTAGCTTCGCCGCTGCACATCACGGTCCGAACAGCACCACGGACACGGCACCGGCGGCCCAAGCCGATGCCACCCCGGATCCCCCGCCGGGTGTCCCGTCCGGACTCCCCGACGTGAGTGAAAGGGCTGGTAGTGGCTCGACATCGTTCCCCGGGTGGGGCAACCTCCCCGGCACTCGAAGAAGCTTTACGACGCGCGGGCAGGACCACCGCCCCGAAGCGGGTCCGTCGCCCGTCCGGCACCACCAAGCCCGCTCCCGCAGGCAAGGCCGCGGTCGCAGCGGTCGCGGCAGGCGCCCTGATCGTCATCGGTTACCAGGGAGTCGCCGCGGGAAGCGGCTCGGACCCCTCCGCGGCTGAGGCCAACCTCTTCAAGGCCCGCTTCGCCGCCCCGCCCAAGGCCGTCGAGATGCTGCCCAACCTGGCGCAGAACGACCCTTCGGTGGAACTCGCCAAGCTGAGCCTGGGCGTGCGGGTCCAGGACGAGCGCACCGCCGCCGAGAACCAGGCGCGCGCCGCGGCCGAAGAGGCCGCCAAGAAGGCCGTGAAGGCCGCCGAGGACGCCAAGAAGGCCGCCGAGGAGAAGAAGAACTCCGTGCGCGGAGCCTTCGCCAAGCCCGCGGAGGGCAGGCTCACCTCCGGCTTCGGCGCCCGCTGGGGCACCACCCACCGCGGCATCGACATCGCCAACGCCATCGGCACCCCGATCCGCGCCGCCGCCGCGGGCGTGGTCATCGACGCCGGTCCGGCCAGCGGCTTCGGCCTGTGGGTCCGCGTGCAGCACGAGGACGGCACCATCACCACCTACGGCCACATGAACACCATCACCACCCGCCTCGGCGCGAAGGTGAGCGCGGGCGAGCAGATCGCCACCATCGGCAACCGCGGCCAGTCCACCGGCCCGCACCTGCACTTCGAGGTCAAGCTGCCCGGCGGTCGCGACGTCGACCCCATCGGCTGGCTCGCCCAGCGCGGCATCCGCGTCTAACCACCCCGGCCGCCCCCTCTTACGCGCTGAATGACTCATTGAGGTACTTGAGCGTCCTCAATGAGTCATTCAGGACCCTCGACGCGCCAAACGAGTCATTGGCGTGGGCCGACGTTTCGCCCTGAACGGGTCGTTTGGTGCGCTCAACGCCCTGAACGACCCGTTCAGTGCGCTCAACGCACCAAGCGGGCCGTTCGTGATGCGGTCGGGTTGAGCGTGCTCAATGACTCGTTGAGGTGGCTCAACGGACTGAACGAGTCATTGAGGTGGAGCGCGGCGAACGGGGCAGCGCGGTGCGGGGCGTTCGGCGGTACGAGCGGCTGACAATTTCTGACAAAGTCTTCGCGTTGCATGTCAACGACTGACTTTGGGGAACGCATGGTCAGACGAACCGCGACGGTGCTGCTGGGCGCCGCGCTCCTGGTGCTGACGACGGCGGGGACGGCGTCGGCGGCGAGCAAGAACGGCAAGTGCGAGTCGGGCGAGCTGTGCGTGTACCGGCTGGCCAACTACACCGGCGGGCTGCTCGACTTCGTGGGCGACGACGCGAACTACACCAACGGCGACGTCTTCCACGGCACGACGTACTCGCTGGACAACCGCGCCACGTCGGTGGTCAACAACGACCCGGCGCGTTGCGTGACGCTCTACCAGGACATCAACCACGCCAAGCCGTTGATCACGATCGGCCCGCGCTCGGCGGTGTCGCACCTGCGGCAGCTGGACAACCTGGCCAGCTCGCACAAGTGGACGGCGTGCTGACATGGCCCAGTTGAACCGCCGCATCTTCCTGCTCAGCGGACTCGCCGCAACAGCCGCGACCGCAGCCACTCCGGCCCGCGCGCTCAGCGCCTCGCCGTTCACCCTCGGAGTCGCCTCGGGGGAGCCGAGCACGGACGGCTTCGTGCTGTGGACCCGCCTCGCGGTCGCCCCGCTCAACGGCGACGGCCTCGGCGGCATGCCGAACCGTGACGTCGAAGTCCGTTGGGAGGTCTCGGAAAACGAGTCCTTCGCCCCGCTGGCCGCCTCCGGCACCGTCCTCGCCCGCCCATCCGACGCGCACACCGTGCACGTGGAGGTCGGCGGCTTGAAGGCGGGCGCGAAGTACTTCTACCGCTTCATTTCCGACGGCCACGAGTCTCCACAGGGGACGGTCGGGACCGCGCCGTCGGGCTTGGCGTCGAAGCTGACGTTCGCGTTCGCCTCGTGCGCGCACTACGAGCACGGCTTCTTCCACGCCTACCGCTACATGGCGCAGGACAAGCCCGATCTGGTGCTCTTCCTCGGCGACTACATCTACGAAGCGCCGTGGCGCACGAGCGCGGGCCCAGTGCCCAATCCGAGCCGGAAGTACTTGCCGCGCAAGGAAGTCACGACGCTCGCCGAGTACCGCCTGCGCTATGCCCAGCACCGGATGGACCCCAACCTCCAGGCCGCGCACGCCGCGGCGCCGTGGCTCGTGGTGTTCGACGACCACGAGGTGGAGAACAACTGGGCGGCCGACCACCGTGGCGACAACGATCCTGCCGGAGACTTCAAGGCGCGCAAGACAGCCGCGCTGCGAGCGTTCTACGAGAACATGCCCCTGCGAGCGGCACAGCGCCCGACGGGGACCGCGATTCCTTTGTACCGCAGGGTTTCCTGGGGTCAGCTCGCGCGCTTCCACATGCTCGACACCCGCCAGTACCGGTGGAAGCAGGCCGCGGCGAAGGACTGCGGGGTGATCCGCGACCCCCGCCGCACCCTGACCGGGGACGTGCAGGAGAAGTGGCTGCTCGACGGGCTCGCCCAACCCTCCGCGCGGTGGGACTTCCTTGGCCAGCAAGTGTTCTTCGCCCAACGCGACGACGACGGCAAGCCCGCGACGTGCGATGTCAGCACCGACGCGTGGGACGGCTACCCGCACTCCCGCGACCGCATCGTCCAGGGCTGGCTCGACCGCAAGGTGCGCAACCCGATCGTGCTGACCGGCGACGTGCACCGGCACTGGGCGGCGAACATCAAGCAGGACTACTTCGCCGCCAACGCCCCGGTCGTCGGGACGGAGTTCGTGGTCGGCTCGATCACCTCGCCCAACGACGGAGTTCCGGGCGCGGCGTACCTGAAAGCCAACCCGCATCTGCGTTTCGTCAGTCAGCGGCGCGGCTACGCGCACACCACGGTCACGCCGGAGAAGCTGACGACGCAGTACGTCACCGTGTCGAACGCGCTGGAACCCAACCCCGCCAAGGTGACCAGGAGCGTGGCGAAGACCTACACCGTCGCCGACGGCAAGCCAGGGCTCGGCTGAGGCTCGGAGTCGATCTGCCGGATGCCCTTGCTGAAGAAGCAGTAGAGCGCGGTGAGCGCGCATCCGGCGCCGATCACGACGAAGCCGAACGGCGCGCCGAAACCGTCCACCACCGGCCCGGCGGCGAGCAGGCCGACCGGGGTGAGCGCGCCGCTCAGTGCGACAACCGTGCCGATCACGCGACCACGCAGGTGGTCCGGGGTGCGCTGCTGGAGCCCGGTCGCCATGATCGGGTTCAGCGGCCCCGCTGCGATGCCCACCGCGACGGCCAGGGCGATCATGCCGTAGACCGGCGGCGTGAGCACGAACAGCGCGAGGCCGACTCCGGCCAGCAGCAGCCCGGCGCTCAGCGTGATCCGCATGCTCAGCTTCTCCGCGACCACGCCGTAGGCCAGCGAACCGATCACCGTGCCGACCGGGAACGCCGCCAGCACGAGCCCTGCCAGCGCGGGCGAGACCTGCTCGCCCTGGAGGTAGGCGGGGAAGAACACCGGGTCGATCGGGCTCAGGAAGATCATCGCGATCACCGACATCAGCGTGACCGAGCGCAGCACCGGGTCGCGCAGCACGAACACCAGGCCCGTGCGCACCGAGCGCAGGTAGGACTCCTCGCGGGCCTGCGGGCGCGGCGGCACCCTCGGCACGCCGAACCAGACCAGCAGGACCGCGAGCAGGAACATTCCGACGGTCAGCCACAACGTGTTCGCCGGACCCATGATCCCGATCAGCACGCCCGCCACCGCGGGCCCGCCGAACGCGCCGAGGCTGTCCACCGTCTCGCCCCAGGCGTTGATCTTCACGAGCGGGATGCCGGAGTGCTTGGCCACGTCAGGCCGCAGTGACTCGCGCGCGGCCATGCCGGGGCCGTCGAAGGTCGCGCCGATCGCCACCAGCAACGCCATCAACGCCGCGTCGATCCCGACCAGCACGTCCATGATCGGCACGGCCGCCACCGCGAGCGCGCTCAGCACGTCCGCGCCGTTGCTCACCAGCTTGCGGCCCAGTCGGTCGATCAGCGCGCTGCCGAACATCGCCGACAGCAGGCCGGGCAGCACCGCCGCCGAGCCCACCACACCCGCGATCGTCGCGCTGCCCGTGCGTTGCAGGATCAGCCACGGCAGCGCCATCGCCACGATCGAGTTGCCCATCACCGACAGCCCGGTCGCCCCCAACAGGCACCACACCGCGCCACGCTTCTTCTCAGGAACCCCCACAGTCCAAAACGGTACACCATTGTTCCACTCCGCGCCCACCGCTTTACGCACCAAACGACCCGTTCAGTGCGCTCAACGCACCAAACGGGTCGTTCAGGGCTTAACGGCCGGGGCGGGGGGTTAGGAGAGGGCGGGGATGATCTTGGTGCCGTAGGCGGCGATGGTGGCCTCCTTGGCGTCGTGCATGTTGTAGACGGCGAACTGGTCGACGCCGAGCGAGCGCAGGTGCTCGAGCTTCTCGATGTGGCGCTCGGGCGGGCCGATCAGGCAGAAGCGGTCCACGATCTCGTCGGGCACGAAGTCGGTGCTGGGGTTGCCCGCCTTGCCGTGGTGGCTGTAGTCGTAGCCCTGCCGCTCCTTGATGTAGGCGGTCAGCGCCTCCGGGACCATCTCGGAGTGCTCGCCGTAGCGCGACACGAGGTCGGCGACGTGGTTGCCGACCATGCCGCCGAACCACCGGCACTGCGACCGCGCGCGGTCGAGGTCCTCGCTCACGTACGCGGGCGCCGCGACGCAGATCTTGACCGAAGCAGGGTCACGGCCGGCGTCGGAGGCGGCCGTGCGCACGGCCTTGACCATCCACTCGGTGAGGTACGGGTCGGCGAGCTGGAGGATGAAGCCGTCGGCCTGGCGGCCGGTCATCTCCAGCGCCTTCGGCCCGTACGCCGCCATCCACACCGGCAGCGAACCGTCGCGGACCCACGGGATCTGCACGTCCTTGTCGTTGACGGTGACCGAACGGCCCTCCGCCAGCTCCTTGATCACGTGCATGGCCTCGCCCAAGCGCGCCAACGTGTTCGGCTTGTTGCCGACCACGCGCATGGCCGAGTCGCCGCGCCCGATCCCGCAGACCGTGCGGTTGCCGTACATGTCGTTGAGCGTGGCGAACAGCGACGCCGTCACCGACCAGTCGCGGGTGCCCGGATTGGTCACCATCGGCCCGACGATCATGTTCGAGGTCTGCGCCAGGATCTGGCTGTAGATCACGAACGGTTCCTGCCAGAGGATGCAGGAGTCGAAGGTCCAGCCGTAGCCGAACCCGGCGTCCTCGGACCGCTTCATCAGCTCGATCACCCCGGACGCGGGCGGATCGGTCTGCAACACCATGCCGAAGTCCATGACGTCCTCCTACCGGTTCTGCGGGAAGCCGAGATCGATGCCGCGGTCGGCCGGGTCGGGCCAGCGCGACGTGACGACCTTGCCGCGCGTGTAGAAGTGCACGCCCTCCGGTCCGTACGCGTGGCTGTCGCCGAACAGCGACGCCTTCCACCCGCCGAAGGAGTAGTAGGAGACCGGGACCGGGATCGGCACGTTCACGCCGACCATGCCCGCCTCGACCTCGTTCTGGAACTTCCGCGCCGCGCCACCGTCCCTGGTGAAGATCGCCGCGCCGTTGCCCCACTGGTTCTCGTTGATCAGCCGCACGCCCTCGTCGTAGCTGTCCGCGCGGACCACCGACAGCACCGGCCCGAAGATCTCGTCGGTGTAGACGCTCATCTCCGGCGTGACGTTGTCGATCAGGCTCACGCCGAGGAAGAACCCTTCCCCGTCAACGGAAAGCTCGCGCCCGTCGACCACGACCGAAGCGCCCGCGGCCGCGCCGGCCTCCACGTAGGACGCGACCTTGTCGCGGTGCTCGCGGGTGATCAGCGGACCCATCTCGGACTTGGGGTCGTCTCCGGGCCCGATGCGCAGGTTCGCGATCCGCTCGGCAATGCGAGGGACCAGCTCATCACCCGCGGCACCGACAGCGACCAGGACCGAGACGGCCATGCAGCGCTCACCGGCCGAGCCGTAGGCGGCCGAGACCGCGGCGTCGGCGGCGAGGTCCATGTCCGCGTCGGGCAGCACGATCATGTGGTTCTTCGCGCCACCGAGGGCCTGGACTCGTTTGCCCGCAGTGGTTCCACGCGAGTACACGTGCTGTGCGATCGGCGTGGAGCCGACGAACGACACGGCCTTCACGTCGGTGTGGTCCAGCAGCGCGTTCACCGCCGTCGCGTCACCGTGCACCACGTTCAGCACACCCGGCGGAAGCCCGGCCTCGCCGAACAGCTCCGCGACGCGCAGCGCCGCCGACGGGTCCTTCTCGCTCGGCTTGAGCACGAAGGTGTTGCCGCACGCGATGGCGATCGGGAACATCCACAGTGGAACCATCGCTGGGAAGTTGAACGGCGTGATGCCCGCGACCACGCCGAGCGGCTGGCGCAGCGAGTACACGTCCACCGACGTGGACGCGCCCTCGGAGTACCCGCCCTTCAGCAGTTGCGGGATGCCACAAGCGAACTCCACGACCTCAAGGCCGCGCGCGACCTCGCCGAGCGCGTCGGAGTGCACCTTGCCGTGCTCGGAGGTCAGCAGCGATGCGATCTCGTCGCGGTTGCGGTGCAGGAGTTCCCGGTAGGCGAACAGGACCTGCGAGCGCTTGGCCAGCGAGGCGTTGCGCCAAGACTTGAAGGCCTCCTTGGCCGTCGCGACCGCACTGTCCACATCGGACACAGAAGCGAGCGCGACCTGTCCGGACTGCTCGCCGGTCGCCGGATTGGTCACCACGCCGAAGCGCCCCGAGGTGCCCTCGGTGAGCTCGCCGCCGATCCAGTGGTTGATCGTCTTCACGCACAAGCTCCTAGGTGAGGTACTGGCAGGTCTCGCGCGGCACGTACGCGCCGTCGCCCTTGCGGCCGTGGTAGGCCTCGCCCTCGATGAGGACGCGGCCCCTGGACAGCACGGTCTCGACCTTGCCGGTGATCCGCTTGCCCTCGTAGCAGGAGTAGTCGACGGCCATGTGGTGCGTCTCGGCGGAGAGCACCTGCTCCGCGTTCGGGTCGTAGATCACCACGTCGGCGTCCGCGCCCGGCTGGAGCACGCCCTTGCGCCCGTACAGGCCGAACATCCGCGCAGGGGTGGCGCACGCGATCTCGACCCACCGGCGGCGGCTGATGTGACCGTCCACCACGCCCTGGTGCAGCAGGTCCATCCGGTTCTCCACGCCGGGCAGACCGTTGGGGATCTTGGTGAAGTCCCCGATGCCGAGCACCTTCTGGTCGTTGAAGCAGAAGGGGCAGTGGTCGGTGGACACCACGGACAAGTCGTTGGTGCGCAAGCCCTTCCACAGCTCGGCCTGGTGCTCCATCGGCCGCAGCGGCGTCGAGCACACGTACTTCGAGCCCTCGAAACCCGGCTTCGCCAAGTCCTCCGTGGACAGGTACAGGTACTGGGGACAGGTCTCCGCGAAGACGTTGAGCCCCTTGTCCCGCGCGGTCGTGACCTCGGCCAGCGCCTGCGACGCCGAGAGGTGCACGATGTAGAGCGGGGAGCCCGCGACGCGCGCGAGCTGGATCGCCCGGTGCGTCGCCTCGGACTCCAACAGCTCGCGGCGCACGACACCGTGGTACTTCGGATCGGTCTGACCGCGCTCAAGTGCTTGTGCCGCAAGGACATCGATCGCGATGCCGTTTTCGGCGTGCATCATGATCAGGCCGCCGTTGTCCCCGGCGCGCTGCATCGCGCGCAGGATCTGGCCGTCGTCGCTGTAGAGCACGCCCGGGTAGGCCATGAACAGCTTGAAGCTGGTCACGCCCTCGCCGACGAGGGTGTCCATCTCCTTGAGCGACTGGTCGTTCACGTCGCTGACGATCATGTGGAACGCGTAGTCGATCACGCACTGGCCCTCGGCCTTGGCCTGCCACGCGTCCAGGCCCTCGCGCAGCGAAGAACCCTTCTGCTGGATGGCGAAGTCCACGATCGTCGTGGTGCCGCCCCACGCCGCCGCACGCGTGCCCGTTTCGAAGGTGTCCGCCGCGACGGTGCCGCCGAAGGGCATCTCCATGTGCGTGTGCGCGTCGACGCCGCCGGGCAGCACGTACTTGCCCGTCGCGTCGATCACCTTGTCCGCGCCCGCCGTCCACGAGGACGCCAGCTCGGAGCCGGTGACCGCGAGCGCGACGACCTTGTCGTCCTCGATCAGCACATCGGCGTGCAGCTCGTCCGAGGAGTTGATCACGAGGCCGTTCTGGATGACCGTCCTCATGCCGAAGCCTCCTGCGCGACGGTGAGGGCGTGCGTCAGGACCCGCAGGCCCTCCTCGGCCTCGGCGCGCGTCAGCGACAACGGCGGAGCGAGGCGCAACACGTTGCCGTGCAAGCCACCCTTGCCGATCAGCAGACCGCCCTCGCGCGCCGCGTTCAACGCGGCGGTCGCGGCAGCGGGAGCCGGATCGAGGGTGCCGGGCTTGACCAGTTCGACGCCGATCATCAGACCCTTGCCGCGCACGTCCGCGACGACCGGCAGGTCGGCGCCGACGGCGCGCAGCTGTTCGATCAGCCAGCCGCCGATCTCGCGCGAGTTCGCCGGGAGGTCGTTGTCCAGCAAGTACTTCAGGTTCGCCAGACCGGCCGCCATGGTGATCGGGCTGCCGCCGAAGGTGGACAACGAGTTGGCCTGCAAGCAGTTCATCACCTCGGCGCGCGCGATCACGCCGCCGATGGACGAGCCGTTGCCGATGCCCTTGGCGAAGGTGACGATGTCCGGCGTGACGCCCTCGGGGGCGTGCGCCTGCCAGCCCCAGAAGTTCTCGCCGGTGCGGCCCCACCCGGTCTGCACCTCGTCGCTGATCCACAGGATGCCGTGCTCGTCCAGCACCTCCTTGAAGGCGCCGTAGAGCCCGTCCGGCGGCACGCTGAACCCGCCGACGCCCTGGATCGGCTCGGCGATCAGGCACGCGACGTTCTTCGCGGTCTGGTCCAGCACCTCGCGCAGGTCGGCGACGCACGCGGCGATGTACTCGCCCTTCGGCAGGTCCTTGAAAGGGCTGCGGAAGCTGTTGGCGCCGTGCACGTAGAAGGTCTGGAACGGCGACAGGCTGGTCGCCGACCACGCCGAGTTCCCGGTGATCGACACCGCCGAGAAGGAGCGGCCGTGGTAGCTGTTGCGCATCGCCAGCACCTGGTTGGAGCGGCGGTAGCTCGTCGCGAGCAGCAGCGCGGCGTCGTTGGCCTCGGTGCCGCTGGTGGTGAAGAAGACCCGCGCGTCCGGGATGCCCGAGACCTCGGCGATCTGCTCGGCGAGCTCCACCATGTGGCGGCTCATGTAGACCGTGGAGGTGTGCAGGATCTTCCCGGCCTGCTCGGTGATGGCCTTGGTGACCTCGGGCAGCGCGTGCGCCGTCATCGTGGTCAGGATGCCGCCGAAGAAGTCCAGGTAGCGGTTGCCCTCGGCGTCCCAGACGTGGCGGCCCTCGCCGCGGTCCAGCTCGATGGGCGGGTCGTAGTAGGTGGCGATCCAGCTCGGCATGACCGCCTGGTGCCGCTTGTACAGGTCTGCGTGCGTGCTGTTGATGTCGCTGCCCATGTCAGATCACGCCTCCGTCAGCGGGCCGTAGGCGTCCGGGCGGCGGTCGCGGTAGAACGCCCACTGCTGACGCACTTCGTCGATCAGGTCCAGGTCGAGGTCACGCACGACCAGCTCTTCGTCGTGCGCGCTGGCCGGATCGCCGACGAACTGGCCGCGCGGGTCAACGAAGTAGCTCGTGCCGTAGAAGTCGTTGTCGCCGTACTCCTCGACGCCGACGCGGTTGATCGCGGCCACGAAGTACTCGTTGGCCACAGCCGCCGCGGGCTGCTCCAGCTGCCAGAGGTAGGCCGACAGGCCGCGGCTGGTGGCGGAGGGGTTGTAGACGATCTGCGCGCCCGCCAGGCCCAGCGCGCGCCAGCCCTCCGGGAAGTGCCGGTCGTAGCAGATGTAGACGCCGACCTTGCCGACCGCGGTGTCGAACACCGGCCAGCCCAGGTTGCCCGGCTTGAAGTAGTACTTCTCCCAGAAGCCCTTGACCTGCGGGATGTGGTGCTTGCGGTACTTGCCGAGGTAGGAGCCGTCGGCGTCGATCACCGCGGCGGTGTTGTAGTAGAAGCCGGACTGCTCGACCTCGTAGATCGGCACGACCAGCACCATGCCGGTCTCCTTGGCCAGCGCCTGCATCCGCTTCACGGTGGGACCGTCCGGGACGGGCTCGGCCCACTTGTAGTGCTCGGGCTCCTGCACCTGGCAGAAGTAGGGGGCGTTGAACACCTCCTGGAAGCCCATGATCTTGGCGCCCTGCGCGGCGGCGTCGCGGGCGTACTTCTCGTGCAGCTCTGTCATCGACTCGGCGTCGCCGGTCCACTTGGTCTGGACGAGCGCCGCGCGCACCACGTTGGCCATGCCGGAAGCTCCCTGCGGGGTGGGCGGTAGAGGGTGTAGAACCTATGAAGCGGAACACACTGGTGCAATACATGTTTTGTTACCGGACAAACTTTTCACCCGAGTGCCGGTGGTGGCGGTGGACGTTGACCTGACCTGGCTCGCGAACAAGATCGAAGACACCTCCGCCGAGGGGATAGCCGCCTCGGTGAACCGGCTGATCAGGGCCGGTGAACTGGCCGTTGGCGGCAAGCTGCCGACGGTGCGCGCGCTGGCCCGTGAGATCGGCGTGAGCCCCACGACGGTCAGCGAGTCGTGGCGCTCGCTGACCCGGATCGGTGCGATCGAGACGCGTGGCCGCAACGGCACCTTCGTCACCGGCGGGCAGCGCCGAGCCGAGCCCGCGCGATTCTGGCGGCTCGCCGGGGCGACCGGGCGGTTCACCCGCGACCTCTCCGCGGGTGTGCCCGACCCCGAGCTGCTGCCCCCGCTCGGCCCGGCGCTGGCGCGCGTGGACGGCCAGCCGCCGCTGTCGGGGTACCTGGACACGCCGGTGCTGCCCGAGCTGGAGCGCCTGGTCCGCGAGTCGTGGCGGGGGATATGCGAGCCGGAGGAGCTGACCATCGTCAACGGTTCGCTCGACGGCATCGACCGCGCGCTCAGCCAGCTCGTCGCGCTCGGTGACCGGGTGATCGTGGAGAACCCGACGTTCCCGCCGTTCCTGGACCTGCTCGACGCCGTCGGAGCCACCGCGTTGCCCGTGCCGATGGACGCCGAGGGCATGCGCCCGGACGCGCTGCGCTCCGTGCTCGCCGAGGGGCCGATCGCGCTGTTGATGCAGCCGCGCGCGCAGAACCCGACCGGGACGAGCACCTCCGCCGCGCGGATCGTCGAGCTGGGCGCGCTGTTGGCGGAGGCCCCGGACGTGGTGGTGATCGAGGACGACCACGTCGGTGACGTCGCGGTGGCCCCGCCGGTGAGCCTCGCCTCCGCGCTGCCCGAACGGGTCGTGCGCATCCAGAGCTTCTCCAAGTCACACGGCCCTGACCTGCGGCTAGCCGCTCTGGGTGGCCCTTCGCGGCTCGTCGGGCCGCTCATCGCGCGGCGGCACCTGGGCGCGGCGTGGTCGAGCCGCCTGCTCCAGGAGATCCTCGTCGGCATGCTCACCGATCCGGGCAGCGTCGCCGCCGTGGCCAGGGCGCGAGCGGTGTACGCGCAGCGGCGCGAGGCCCTGCGCGCCGCCCTCGACGCCCGGGGCGTGAAGTCCATCGGCGCCGACGGCATCAACCTCTGGGTGGAGGTGGAGCGCGAGCGGGAAGCCCTCGTCGTGCTCGCCGCCCAGGGCATCGGCGCCGCGCCGGGCTCGCCGTTCCTGGTCCGCTCCACCGGGACCAACCACCTGCGCGTCACCACCGCGGTGCTCCCACTGTCCGAAGTGGACGACGTCGCCGACGCCCTCGCCGAGGCCGCCCGCCCCTATCCCCGCTACACGCCGAACGCCATGTGAGCCGCACATGAATGCGGCGGGCGGCACCACCGTGAAGGTGGCTTGGCCGCCCGCCGCTGAGAGGGCCGCGTCCTCCGCGTGCGTCAGCGGGGCGGCCACCAGGTCATGCGCGCATCACCTGTGCGGGTAAAGGGTCTCGGGGCCACGGCCGGATCCACCTCGGGGCCGGGCTCGCTGTCATGGGGCTGGTGTGCTCGGAGCCCGCTCGGACGCCTTCGGTCACCATGTCGCACGCTCACAAGCTCTCCGCGCGTCGTACGCCTTGACCCCGGCTTCGAGGAGTTCGTCGACGCAGCGTTCGAAGTAGTAGTCGGAGTCGAACCCGAGTTCGCCGTACACGCACGCGTTGTCGTGGGTGCGGTCCGTCTCGATCCCCACGCGCTCCAAGTACTTCAGGCACTGCCCGATGTCCGCCGACGCCGTTGGAGCGATCGCGACGGGCAGTGCGAGCGCGGCGAGTGCGGCGACGGTGAGCTGGGCCACTCGTGAGGTGCGGGACACGACAGAGTCCTCCTGCGGTCGGCGGTTGCGGTGTGTCTCCAGCACACCCCGGGAATGCTTGTGCGGCAAAGAAATGCACACCGCAGGAGTTCTTCACGCGGTCGTGGTGGCCCATGCGGGGGGCCGACGTGGACGCTGCGTGCCGCACTGGGCCGATCGTGCGGCGGATCATCACCGGAGCGGGAGGGCTGGTGCTGGCACACCGTCACGCGATCGCCCGATGGGGCGGTGTACCGTCGACACGTGCTCGCCAGGCTGTTGACTCCCCGCTGGTTGGTGCTGCATGTGCTGGCCGTCATCTGGGTGGTCGTGTGCTGCGCGCTCGGCTGGTGGCAGTGGGAACGCTCGCAGTCCGCGGGCGGCAGCTTCCTCAACCTCGGGTACGCCCTCCAGTGGCCGCTGTTCGCGCTCTTCGGCGTGTACATGTGGGTGCGGACGGCGCGCATGGAGATCGCCGAGGAGCGCGGGGAGGCCCCCGTCGCGCCCGCTCCGGTGCAGACCAAGCCGACCAGCTACGGACGGCGACCCGTCATGTCGGCGACGCCCGGCGAGGCCGATCCCGAGTTGGACGAGTACAACCGCTACCTCCGCGAACTCCGCGACCAGGAGACGAGATGACCCAGCAGGAAGCACCCACCGAGGACTCGCTCGCGGAGTCGCGCATCGCCAAGGCGCTCGTGCGGTTCCGGGTGATGGCGTACATCGTGGGTTTCGCCCTGCTCGGGCTGCTCGTGGCGATGGGGCTTCGCCTGACCACCGACATCACCACGCCGTCGGCGATCATCGCGCCCGCGCACGGCTTCCTCTACATGGTGTACCTGGTGGCCGCGTTCGACCTCGCCCAGCGCTGCAAGTGGTCTGCCAAGGGCACCCTGCTCGTGCTCATCGCGGGCACCATCCCCTTCGTGTCCTTCTACGCCGAGAAGCAGGTAGTCCGCCGCGTCCAGGCAGGCGAGAAGCTCTAGTCCTCAGCGCGGTTCATGGAATCCGGGGAATCACACGCTCCGCCACGTGCTTCGCCGCCGCACACCCGTCGCGGTTCGGCGCGGAGTCGTCAATGACGACGATCAGCCATTCTCCAGCGGGTGAATCGAAGGCCAGATCGCACTCCCCTGATTCTCCCTTCATTATTCCCTGGCCAACGGCGGTTCGTTTTCCAGCGACGGTCATCTCCGTGCGGCCCTTGAAGCTGCCCTGATTCAACTTCGATTCCGGGATGAAGCTGAGGCTGACCGAAATTGTTTCGCCGATTCCTCCGGTTTTCACGTGATATCTGCACGAAGGGGAGTATTTTTCTTCAAGTTTTGGAGAGCCTGGCGAGACCTGTCCCTGGACGGGGAAGTCGGCGGGAGTCATCAACCGGCACAGGTCCGCAGCGGTAGGGACTTGTCCGGGCGCGAGCAGCGGGCTCGGCGCGCTCGGGGAAGTTGCCTGGCCGGTGACAACACCGGAGCAGCCGGAGAGAGTCATGGTCATGATGGCCAGCCACACGCGGCTCTTGCGGGCGATTCTCATGATCCGGCCTTCCACTGAAGTTCTGCGCCCTTCTGATCGTTGGCTTCGAGTGCGGTCGCCATCCCGACTACGCGCTTTCGGAACTCGACCAGGGCGTCATGGTATCGCTGCCAGAACCAGACGAGCCCTCCCTCCTGATCCGAGCTGCGGTGAATGAACTTCTCCCGCATTGCCTGTCCGGCTCTTGTGGCACCGAAATCAATTCCCTCTGCCTTGTATGAAAACTGCCTCGCGGCGTCGAGTTCACCCTTGGCGATGTCGATCAGCTCGTCCATGTGTTTGGCGACCCAGTCCTTGGTGCCCGCGTCCATGCGGATCTCACCGCTGGACACCATCTCGCTCACCTGGGCGAGGCCGTCGTGCTCCCACGGGTCGCTGTTCCAGGGCATGTCGCTCGACACGGTTCCCCCCTCGGCACCGGTTCGGTCACATACCGGACGGTACGGGAGGTCGTTGCCAGGGGCGCACAGAATCGGCGTTCGTGCGGCATCTACCCAGGGAGGTCCTCGGGGTGGTCGACGTCGTCGCCGGAGGCCACGTCATCGCAGGGCACGAGCACGGGCGGGTGTTCGCGGAGGTAGTCGCGAGCGCCCTGGTCGCCGGTCGCGGAGGTGGCGACGGCGGCCCAGTGGGCGCGGCCGAGCAGGACGGGATGGCCGCGCTGGCCGGAGTAGGACGCGGCGGCGAGCACTCCGGGGGAGGCCAGGGACGCGACGCGGCGGACGGCGGCGGGGGTGACGCCGGGCATGTCGACGGGGAGCACGAGCACGGCGGCGGCGCGGCACGAGATGAGGCCCATCAGCCCGGCGCGCAGCGACGAACCCATGCCGGTGGCCCAGTCGGGGTTGTGCACGACGAGCGCTCCGGAGAGCGCGGCGCGGGCGCGGACCTCGTCGGCCCGCGCCCCGACCACGACGACCACCGGGTCCGCGCCGGCCTCGCGCAGCGTCCGCGCCGCGCGTTCCACGAGCAGCTCGCCACGCAGTTCGACGAGCGCTTTGGGCCCGCCGTAGCGCACACCTGCTCCTGCGGCCAACACGATCCCGGCAGCCTGGTTCATCGCACGATCAACGCCAGTTCCTCTGGTAGCTCGGTGACGGGGCGGGACGCGACGACCTCGTTGGCCGCGGCCTCCGTCAAGCCGCAGTCGCCGGTCAGCACCGCGACCGCGTGCTCAGCGGGCAGCAGGTTGAACCAGCTCAACGCCAGCGAGGTCGCGGCGTCCTCGGTCAGCTTGCCCCACAACCGGAACCGCGCCACGCCGCCATCGGGGTGGATGTCCAGCCGGACGTGCGTCACGGGGACGTTTCCGTTGAGCCGGAAGCGATGCCGCGTGTCAGGCCGCACGTCGGTCAGCTCCAGCAACGGGAACCACGTGGTGCCGTCCTCGCTGCCCAGCAAGCTGATCTGGTGCGGGGGATTGCCCTTGTAGTGCAATGTGGACAGTTCGGCCACCTTGGGCACGGCGGCTCCCGCGAGGCGGAGCACGGCCCAGTCGTTGCCCTCACCGCGCCGTCGCGCGGTTTCCCAGCCGTCGCTCATGAACTTGGACTCGCCGGGCTGCAACATGTTGTTGGGCGGGGAGAAGAAGCTGTCGCTGCACGCCGTCGTCCGGCCGCCGTTGAGCAGCGCGACGAGGTCCAGCGGCATGTCGGCCAGCTCGCGGGGATCGGGTAACGGCTCGCCGAGCACGCGCAGCCGCGCGACGCCGCCATCGGGGTGGATGGTCAGCCGCACGTGGGTGAAGCGCTGCGAGTCGGAGACCTGGAAGGTGTTGGCGGTGTTGCCCTGCAACGGGCTTCGCGGCACCAGCTCGACCCACTTGTGATCGTCCAGTTCGGACGGTGCGGGGTAGCCCTCCACCGCCGTGGCTTCGACGGTGCAGCTCTCCGGGTAGTTGCCGACGAAGTACGCGGTGTCCACCACGACGCTGCGGACGAGCCCGGGGGCGCCGAGCCGCACGACCACCCAGTCGGAGCCGGGTTCACCCCGGCGTCGCCGGGTCTCCCAGCCGTCGTACTCCTGGCCCTTGGGGGTGAAGGTGTGCGGGCGGAAGGTCGGCGCCCCCGCCTTGATCAGGTTCTCCTTCTCGGCGAAGAACTCGTCGTTGGCGGCGATCACCGATCCGCCGAGCGAGCGGGCGGCGAGATCGGGCAGGTCGGGCTGGTCGGTCACCGGGTGTCCCTCCTGAGCAGTTCTCCAACGGGGTCCTGGCCTGCCGGGGTGCCGCGCAGCCAGGTCTCGGTAACCACGCCGCGCAGGGTTCGGCCCGCGTACGGCGTGACAGGGTTGCGGTGCAACAGGTTCCCCGCGTCCACAGTGAACTCCGCGTCGGGGTCGAACACGACGAGGTCGGCATCTGCGCCCACCGCGATCGAGCCCTTGCGTCCGGTGAGCCCGGCCAGCTCGGCGGGTCCGGCGCTCATCCACCGCACGACGTCGGCCAGCTCGTGCCCGCGCCGCCGCGCCTCGGTCCACATCACCGGCAACCCGAGCTGGAGCGAGGAGATCCCACCCCACGCGGTGCCGAAGCTGCCTTCCTTCAACGCTTCCGTGCAGGGGGAGTGGTCGGAGACGACGCAGGTGATCGTGCCGTCGGCCAGCGCGCGCCACAGCTCGTCGGCGTTCTCCCGCCCGCGGATCGGCGGGCAGCACTTGAAAGCCGTTGCGCCGTCAGGGATCTCCTTCGCGTCCAGAGTCAGGTAGTGCGGGCAGCTCTCCGCGCTGAGCGTGGAGGAACGGATCTCCGACAACGCGGACGACGACGACAGGTGCAGCACGTGCACCCGCGCCCGCGCGCGCTCCGTCAAGCCCGCGAGCCGCGCGATCGCCTTGTCCTCGGCGCGAGGTGGGCGTGAGGCGAGGAAGCCCGCGTACTCCTCGCTGTCCGGCGCTTCGGCCAGCTCGGCGGGGTCCTCGGCGTGCACGATGAGCAGGGCGTCCAAGCGCCGCAGCTCCGCGAGCACTCCGGGAAGTTCGGCCCAGGACAGCGGCGGGAATTCGTCGACTCCGGACGGTGAGGTGAAGCACTTGAAGCCGAACACTCCGGCCTCGTGCAGCTCGGCGAGGTGGTGGGTGTTGCCGGGGATCGCGCCGCCCCAGAAGCCCACGTCGACGTAACATTTGCCTTGTGCGGCAGCACGTTTGGTTGCCAAGGCCGCAGCGTCCACTGTGGGCGGTAACGAGTTCAGCGGCATGTCGATCAGGGTGGTGACACCGCCCGCGGCCGCCGCGCGCGTCGCCGTCGCGAAGCCCTCCCACTCCGTTCGGCCGGGCTCGTTGATGTGCACGTGGGAGTCGACGAGCCCGGGAAGCAGGGCGTGTTCGCCGATGTCCACGCTCTCAAGTGAGTCCACTGTGGACTCGTAGCCGGTGATCTCGGCGATCCTGCCGTCCCGCACGCACACCGCCGCCGGGCGCACGCTGTCGGGGAGGTGGGCGCACCGCGATCGCACGACCAGGTCGTACGCGGTCACTGAGGATTCCCCTGCGTAGCGCTCCACTTGCGCCAGTCGCCGACCTCGGAGATGTCGATCAGCTGGTCCGCGCCGCCGTAGGACTTGCGCAGGACCGTTGCCAGGCAGGCGGTTCCATCCTCCAGCTCGATCACGCCAAGCTCCAGCTCGGCGGGCTCGGCAGGGAGGAGGTGGTGCAGCAGGGTTTCCAGCGGCACGTCGTACAGCTCGCCGACCACGCTGTGCCCGCCCTCGCCGACCTCGTGCATCGCGGGGAAGCGGTTGCCGACGGAGAAGTACCGGTACTTCGGCGCGCTGCGGGCCACGCGCACGGGCTCCGCGCCTTGGAGCTGGTGGTGCAACGGGCCGCCGCGCATGCCGCCGCCGTTGAGGAACAGCAGTGCCATTACCGCCTCCGAGTGCTCAGCCGTGCCGATGAGATCGATGTATCGGTCCGTCTACTTCGGACAGTGGTCTTCCGGTTCCGCCGTGGCGCGCGGCCACGATCTCCGCCGCGATGGACACGGCGGTCTCTTCAGGGCTGCGCGCGCCCAGGTCGAGCCCGATCGGAGCGCGCAGCCTGGCCAACTCCTCCTCGGTCAACCCGGCCGCGCGAAGCCGCTCCGCCCGCGCCTCGTTGGTGCGCCGAGAACCCAGCGCGCCGACGAATGCCAGTGGCATGCGTAGCGCCTCCATCAGAACGGGGACATCGAACTTCTCGTCGTGGGTGAGCACGCAGACCACGGTCCGCGCGTCGGTGTGCGTGCTCGCCAGGTAGCGGTGCGGCCACTCGACCACGACCTCGTCGGCGTCAGGAAAGCGCTCAGCGGTCGCGAAAACCGCGCGCGCGTCGCAGATCGTGACGTGGTAGCCGAGAAACTTCCCGACGCGAGACACCGCACCCGCGTAGTCGACGGCACCGAACACGAGCATCCTCGGCGGAGCCGCGATCGACTCGACGAAGAACTCCGTCCCGTCGGGCAGCGTGCGCAGACCCGTGCGGCCGGTCAGCAGCATTTCCCTTGCTACCGCGTGCATTTCTGGTGCTGAGAAACCGACGTGGTGGTCGGCGAAGACCGCGACCTCGGCTCCGGTGTCGAGCACCGTGACCAGGGCGACGGCCTGCGCGCTCGCGGCCGCGTCGACGGCGGCGGCCATCGCGGCTGATCGTCCACTTCGGACGAACACCTCGATCTCGCCGCCGCACGTCAACCCGACCGCGAACGGATCGTCGGGTGAGTAGGTGAAGCTGTGCCGCAGGACCCCGCCCTCGCTGAGGACCTGGTGCGCCAGCTCGTACACAGCGCCTTCGACGCACCCGCCGGAGACGCTGCCCACCACCACCCCGTCCGCCCGCAGAGCCATGGCGGCGCCCGGACCTCGCGGGGCGCTGCCACGCACGTCGATCACGGTGGCTACGGCGAAGGCGAGATCCGTGTCACCCCACCGCGCCAGTTCCCCGGCGATCTCGTGCATCTCATGTCCCGGTGATGTGCTCGGGCCGCACCGGGATGCGGCTCAGCGCCAGCTTGGTCGCGTCGCGGATGGCCGCGACGACCGCCGGGGTGGAGGAGATCGTCGGAGGCTCGCCGACGCCGCGCAGGCCGTACGGCGCGTTCGGGTCGGCCAGCTCCAGCACGTCGATGACCATCGGCGGCATGTCCAGGATCGTCGGGATCAGGTAGTCGGTGAACGAGGGGTTGCGGATCTTGGCCCCGGAGAGCTGGATCTCCTCCATCACCGCGAGCCCGAGCCCCTGCGCCGACCCGCCCTGGATCTGCCCGATCACCGCGTCCGGGTTCATCGCCTTGCCGACGTCCTGCGCGCACGCCAGCTCAACCACGCGCACCAGGCCCAGATCGACATCGACGTCCACCACGGCGCGGTGCGCGGCGAAGCCGTACTGCACGTGAGCGTTGCCCTGGCCGGTCAGCGGGTCGATCGGGAACGACGGGCGGTGCCGGTACTCGCGTGTGTGCTCGATCGCCTTGTCGCCCAGCACATCGCCGAGGTCAGCGAGCACACCACGGCTCGCGGAAACGACTTTTCCGCCTTCTAGAGCCAAGTTATCAACGCCGAAGCGTTCGCGGGCGAGGTCGAACACCTCAGCGCGAACGGCCGCGCACGCGGCCTGCACGGCGCCGCCGGTGACGTAGCTCTGCCGCGACGCCGACGTGGAGCCCGCACTGCCGACCGAGGTGTCGGCGGGTTGGATGGTCACGCGCTGCACGCCCAGCTCGGTTCGCGCGATCTGCGCTTGCAGCGTCACCAGGCCCTGGCCGACCTCCACGGCGGCCGTGTGCACCATCGCGACGGGCTCGCCGCCGATGACCTCAAGGCGCACGCGGGCGGTGGAGTAGTCGTCGAAGCCCTCGGAGAAGCAGATGTTCTTGATGCCGATGCCGTAGCCAACACCGCGTACAACGCCCTCGCCGTGTGTGGTGTTGGACGCGCCGCCGGGCATCGTGCGGATGTCCACTTCGGACGTTCGCTCAGCGGGCATGGGCTTGTCACGGACGCGTTCCAACAGCTCCTGAACTGGAGCGGCGGAGTCGACCAGCTGCCCGGTTGGCATGATCGAGCCCTCGCTCATCGCGTTGCGCAGGCGGATCTCCACCGGGTCAACGCCGATCGCTTCGGCCAGTCTGTCCATTTGGGACTCGTACGCGAAACACGCTTGTACAGCGCCGAATCCACGCATCGCACCGCACGGCGGGTTGTTGGTGTACGCGCCCCAAGCCTCGATCTTCACGTTGGGAACGTTGTAAGGGCCGACTCCGAGCGTGGCGGCGTTTGCCACGACGGCTCCCGTGCTCGACGCATACGCCCCGCCGTCGAGGAACATCTTTGCCCTGACGTAGACCAGTTTTCCATCGCGGTCCGCGCCGTGCTCGTAGTGCATCACGGCGGGGTGCCGGTGCACGTGGCCGAAGAACGACTCCTCGCGGGTGTAGACCATCTTCACCGGCTTGTTGGTGTGCAAGGCCAACATGCACGCGTGCACCTGCATCGACAGGTCCTCGCGTGCGCCGAACGCCCCACCGACACCGGCCAGGGTGATCCTTACCTTGTCCTGCGGGAGGTTCAGCGCGGGCGCGATCTGCTGCTGGTCGACGTGCAGCCACTGCGTGGCGACGTACAGGTCGACGCCGCCGTCCTCGGCGGGCACGGCCATGCCGGACTCCGGACCGAGGAAGGCTTGGTCCTGCATGCCGACCTCGTAGGTGCCGGTCACAACGACGTCGGCCGTCGCATCCTGCGAGCCGAACAGGATCGGCACGTAGCGCACGAGGTTGCCGCCCTCGTGGAGCTTCGGCACGTCCTCGCCGAAGATCGCGGTCTCCGCGTTGTCAACGGGCTCAAGGACTTCGTAGTCCACCACGATCGCGGCGGCGGCCCGGCGCGCGGTTTCGGGATGATCAGCCGCCACGATCGCGACGGCTTCGCCTTGGTAGCGAACAACATCCACCGCCAACACGGGCTGGTCGATGTGTTCGAGGCCGTAGGCGTTCTGGCCCGGGACGTCCTCGTGGGTGAGTGCCGCGTAGACCCCAGAGATCGCGAGCGCCGGGCCGACGTCGATCGACCGGATGCGCGCGTACGGGTGCGGAGTCCGCAGCGTCACACCCCACAGCATCTGGTCGGCCCACAGGTCGGACGAGTACGCGAACTCGCCGCGCACCTTCAAAGCGCCGTCCGGCCGCAGAGGACTTTCGCCGACGCCACCGGTGATCGGCGTGGTCAGCGGCGGGTTCGCCGTGCGCGTAGTTTGCGTCATGCCGTCACCCCTGCTCGGTCAGCGAGAAGGCGTGACGCAGCGGCGAGATCCGCTGCGACCAGCTCTTCGTCCACAGTGGTCAGTTGGCCGAGTCGCACGACCGTCTCGCCGCCGACCAGTAACAGGTCCAGCGGAGGCAGCGAGCCCAGCACGAGCGCCGCGACCGGGTCGGTGATGCCCGCGTGCGCGAGGCCGTCCACCCGCCACACCGCGACGTCGGCCTGCTTGCCGACCTCGATGGAGCCGATGTGATCACCCCGGCCGAGGCACTTCGCCCCGCCCATCGTGCCCAGCCACAAGGACTCCCGCGCGGTGATCGCGGCGGGCCCGCCACGGAGCCGGGCGAGGTAGAGGGACTGGCGGAGTTCGTCGCCGAGCCCGCCCGCCTCGTTCGACGCGGCACCGTCCACGCCGAGCCCGACGGGGCAGCCGACGTCGAGCAGGTCGCGCACGCGAGCGATGCCCGCGCCCAGCCTCGCGTTGGAGCTGGGGCAGTGTGCCACGCCGGTCTTCGTCGCGCCGAGTCGCTGAATCTCCTTGTCGGAGAAGTGAATTCCGTGCGCGAGCCACACATCGGGGCCGAGCCAGCCGAGCTTGTCCGCGTACTCCAACGGAGTGCAGCCGAACTGCTCGACGCAGTGCTCTTCCTCGTCGGTGGTCTCGGCGAGGTGGGTGTGCATCTGCACGCCGTGCCGCCGGGCGAGCGCGGCACCTTCGCGCATCAGCTCACCACTGGCGGAGAACGGAGAACACGGTCCGACCGCGATCTGGACCCGCGAGCCAGGCGACGCGTCGTGGTAGGTGGTGATGGCTTCTTCGGTTGCCAGCAATGCCTGTTCGGTCGACTCCACGATGGAGTCCGGCGGCAAACCGCCCTGCGACTTCCCGCAGTCCATCGAGCCCCGGACGACGTGCAGCCGGGTACCGACGCGCTTGCCGCCGTCGACGAGCGCGGCCATGATGTCGCCGCTGCCGGACGGGAAGACGTAGTGGTGGTCGGCCGCCGTGGTGCACCCGGACTTGGCCATCCACGCCAGCCCGGCACTCGTCGTCGCGGCCACGACACGCTCGTCGATGCCCGACCACACCGGGTAGAGCGCGACCAGCCACTCGAAAAGCGTTGCCTGCTGGGCATATCCGCGCGTCGCCCACTGGTAGAGGTGGTGGTGGGTGTTCACCAGACCCGGCGTCACCAGGCAACCCGAGCCGTTGACGACCTGGTCGCCCTCGCGGGTCTCCGCCGCGCCGTCGCCGACCGCGACGATCACGCCGTCCTCGACCACGACGTGCCCGGAGGCGTACTCCGTCCCGGAGCCGTCCACGGTCGCGACGTGGGCGCCGTTGATCACGGTTCTCATGACGTTGCCTCCCCACGCGAGTGCGCAGCCGCGGTGTGCACGGCGTCGATGATCTTCTCGTATCCCGTGCAGCGGCACAGATTCCCGGCGAGCGCCTCGCGGATCTCGGCGTCTTTCGGGCAGGGGTTGCGGCGGATCAGGTCGTGCGCCGCGACGATCAGGCCGGGCGTGCAGAACCCGCACTGCACGGCGCCGCGCTCGATGAAGGCCTGCTGCACCGGGTCCAGCTCGTCCTCGGAGCCGAGCCCTTCCACCGTGCGGACTTCGCGGTCCTGGACCTGGCCGGCCGCGACCAGGCACGAGCACACCGGAGTGTCGTCCAGGTACACCGTGCAGGAGCCGCATTCGCCTTGCTCGCAAGCGTTCTTCGCACCGGGCAGGCCGAGTCGCTCGCGCAGCACGTAGAGCAGGCTCTCGCCCTCCCACACGTCGTCAGCGGTGCGCTCCTCGCCGTTCACCGTGAACTTCACGCGCATGCCGTCACCCGTCCTTCGCAGTAGTCGTGCCAAGCCCAGCCGAGCGTGCGGCGGGCGAGCACGGCCAAGGCGTGACGCCGGTACGCGGCGCTGCCCCGGACGTCGTCAATGGGTTGTGCCGCCGCTCCGACCAGCTCGCCGAAGCGCCGCAGCACGGAATCGGCCAGCGGCGCGGGCGACTGCCACAGCCCGGACAGCTCGTTGGCGATGTAGTCCTCCGCGTCGGGCGCGCGGCGCGGCGTGGGCGCGGCCGAGCCGAGCCCGGTGCCCACGGTCCCGCTCGACGGGTGCAGCGCCACCGCGAAGGAGCACACCGCGATCACCATGGCGTTGCGCGTGCCGACCTTCGAGAACTGTTGCGGCCCATCGGCCGGAGGGATCAGGATCGCGGTCACCAGCTCGTCGGCTTCGAGCGCGCTGCGCTTGACGCCCAGGTAGAACTCGGTGATCGGGATCGTCCTGGTGCCCCGGACCGAGGCCACCTCGACCACAGCGTCCGATGCGAGCAGCGGCGGGTGCGAGTCGCCTGCGGGGGAGGCCCCGGCGACGTTGCCGCCGACCGTGCCCCGGTTGCGGATCTGCGGCGAGCCCACGGTCCGCGATGCCATGGCCAGCCCGGGAAGGCGGTCGCCCAGCTCCTCGATCACCTGCACGTAGGGCACGCAGGCGCCGAGCCTGATGCGTCCGTCCACTTCGGACCACGAAGCCAGCTCGCCGACGGCGTTGAGGTCCAGCAGCGCGTCCGGGCGCCTGCGGTCGAAGTTGAGCTCGACCATCACGTCGGTGCCCCCGGCGATCGGCACCGCCCCGGGCACCTCGGCCTTGGCGGCCAGGGCCTGCGCGAGGCTCGTCGGCCGAATGAAGTCCATTGTGGACACCTCTCTCGTCACCATGCCGAGTTCTGCTCGGGAAGATCGTCGCGGCGCACCGTGCCCTCGATCAACCCGTACGGGCGGTCGGCGGCGAAGAAGACCTCGTTCGGGTTGTCCAGGCCGAACGGCGCCAGGTCCACCAGGAAGTGGTGCTTGTTCGGCATGGAGAGCCGGATCTCGGCGATGCCGGGCTGCTTGTCCAGCACGCGCTGCCCCATCGCGTACAGGGTCTGTTGCAGGGAAAGGCTGTGCGTTTCGGCGAACGCGGTGAGCAGGTCGTGCTTGGCCTGCTCGAAGGACTCCGCCCAGTCGGTGGGGTGCGTGTGGTGCAGCCACCGCGCGTTGACGTCCGTCGCGAGGATGCGATCAGTGGTCTCGGCGAGCGTGGTGTAGCCGTCCTTGATGTAGCCCCAGAACTCCGAGTCCGTGGTGTTCATGACCGTCAGCCCGCTCAGCCCGGAGACCACGTGCGCCCCGTCCTCGAACCACGTGACGGTGGCTGTTCGCGTGGCGGAACCGTTGCGGGAGAAGGAATGCGGGCGGTCCTCGATCCGGTCCCAGCTGTACTGCTCGAAATCGATGCGCGCGCCGTGGATCGACTTCTGCGACCGCACGAAGTGCTCGCCGAGCCGCAGCCCGAACGCTTCGGCCTCGCCGACCCCGTCCCTGGCGAAGGCGTAGACGGTGTTCTTCTGCGTGTCGGTGGGCAGCACCTTGCTGTTGTCGCCGGTCAGGTGGGTGCTGGTCAGATCGCCGGACAGCGCGACGCTGACGTTGAGGTCGGTGACGCGGTGCCGCTTGCCGTCCCGATCGACGCGGACCAGCCGCACCTCGGCCTTGCCGTACTGGTTGCCGCCGAGCGCGATCGCCATGTTCAGCTCCCCCGGTAGGTCGAGTACGAGTACGGGCTCAGCAGCAGTGGCACGTGGTGGTGCCGCTCGCCGTCGGTGATCACGAAGCTGATGACGACCTCCGGGAAGAACACCGGAAGCCCTTGCGCGGTCAGGTAGTCCGCCGTCTCGAACACCAGCCGGTAGGTGGCCGGCGGCACGTCCACCGCAGGACCCCAGCCGGTGATCCGCCCGTCGGCGTTGGTCTTGTCGGCGGCCAGCGGCTCCCACTCGGTCCCGCTCAGCCGTTCCAGCCGCACGACCATGCCCGAGGCGGGCAGTCCGCTGTTGGTGTCCAGCACGTGGGTGGAGAGGCTCATCCCGTCACCAGCTTCCGCAACCGCAGCTCCACGATCCTGCCCAGCTCCTCCCGCACGACCGCGCGTTCCGCGGCCTCGTCGTTGTGCAGCCGCTCGCGCAGCGAAGCGAGCACCTGCGTCGCTTCGAGCCCGGTCGCGCAGATCAGGAACACGTGGCCGAACCGCTCTTCGTAGGCGATGTTGCCCGCGACCAGCTCAGCCCGCACGCGCTCGTCCTCGGTGGCCGCCGCGGACTGCTCGCCCCGCGACCACCTCGCCTCGCGCCCCTCGCCCTCGGCCCGCTGACCGATCCGAGGGTGCGCGTCGACGGCGATCCTGAGCTGCGCCCAGTCCAGCTCGGCCAGCTCCTTCGCCCCGCTCGCCACCAGGGCTTCCACGTCGGCGAACGGCCGCGCGCGGGCGACCCGCTCCGCCCACACCGGGTTGGCGCAGCATCCGAGCAGGGCCTCCGGTTCCAGGCGCGCGTTGAACTCGTCAGTGGACACCGGTGCCCCTCCTCGCGGCCGAGAGTGGATCGCAGTACACACGCGTGCGCTCACCGCGACTATGGCGAGAACGCATGAAGGTGAGCGCGCAGCCGGGTGAGCCTTTCGTAACATCCTCCAAACCCGGTGCGGGTAGGTTCCCCGGAGAAGCGGAGGGAGCAGGATGAGGCTGCGCGACCTGGTGGAGGCCGCTGACCTGCACCTGGCCCTGCTCACCGGCCCCGACCAGCTCGATCGCCCGATCCGGTGGATCTACACCACCGACCTGCGCGATCCGAGCCGCTACCTCTCCGGCGGCGAGCTGGTGCTGACCGGGATGGTCTGGCGCCGCTCCGCAGAGGACTCCGACCCCTTCGTCGCCGCGCTCGCCGCCGCCGGGGTCACCGCGCTGGCCGCGGGTGACGCGGAGTTCGGCGCCGTGCCCGCCGACCTGGTCGAAGCCTGCCGCGCGCACGGCGTCCCCCTGCTCGGCGTCCCCGTCGACGTCTCCTTCGCGACGATCACCGAGCGCGTGGTGCTGGCGCTGGCCGGAGAGCGCGGCGAGCTGGACTGGCACCGCAGAATGGTCGCCGCTGCCGTTGACGGCGGTGGATTGGGCGCGGTCCTGGAGCTGGGCTCCGCGAGGCTGGGCGCGCGGTGCTGGGTGCTCTCGCCGTCGGGCCGCGTGATCGGTGGGCCCGCTGGACTGTCTTCTGAGCGTCGGCGGTTGCTCGTGCAGCAGTTCCTGCACGCCGACCGCCTGCCCAAGACCGCGCGCGAGCGCACCGGAGAGCCGGTGTCGCTGCTGCCCTCCGCGAGCCGGGCCGGACAGCGCTTGGCCAGCTGGTTCCTCGTGGTCGAAGGTGATCATGAGCAGTGGGACGCCGTGGCGAGCGAAACCGCGACCGAGCTGGCCACGCTCACCGCGCTGGAGCGCTCGCGCCGCGAGGAACGGCAGCGGTTGGAGAGCAGGCTCGCCGGGCCGCTGCTGCTCTCCGCGATGCACGGCGAGGTGGAGGAGAACGAGGTCGAGTCCCGGCTCGGCGCGCTCGGCTTCGCCAGGGGAGAGCCGCTGTGCGTGCTCGCCGCGACGACCTCCGGCGGCGGCCCTGGGCTCGCGCCGGTCGTGCTGGGCGAACTCGTCCACGGAGCCCCCGCGCGCGGCTTCGTCGCGGTCGCCGGTCAGGAAGCGTTGGCGCTGCTCTCCGCCGATGCGAAGGGGCTCGCGGCCGCGCTCGACGAGATCACCGAGGCTGTGCGGATGATGGAGCCCGGGCTCGGCGACGCGCGCTTGGTCGTCGGGGTCAGCGGCCTGGCGACCGTGGCGGGGCTGCGCGGCGCGGTCGAGGAGGCCAGGCAGGCGCGGCGGCTCGCGGAGCACCGCCCCGGCCGGGCCAAGGTGGCGACCGCCGCCGAGCTGGCCTCGCACCTGTTGTTGCTGGCCACCGTGCCCGATGAGCTGCGGAAGTCCTTCCGCGTCAAGCTGCTCGGGCCGCTGCTGGACTACGACGCCGCGCACAAGGGCGAACTGGTGCAGACGCTGCGCGTGTTCCTGGACTGCGCGGGCTCGCCGACCAGGAGCGCGGCGCAGCTGCACGTGCACGTCAACACGCTGCGATACCGGCTGAGCCGCATCGAGGAGCTGACCGGACGCGATCTTGGCTCCTTCCCTGATCGGGTAGACCTTTATCTGGCACTGGAACTGGGCTGAGAGGGGTTCGACGGGTGAGCAGCTCGCAGGAACGGGTCGCACTGGTGACCGGCGCGGCGCGGGGGATCGGCGCGGCCACCGCGCGCACGCTGGCCGAACAGGGCGCGGCGGTCGCCGTGGTCGACCTCGACGAGTCGGCCTGCGCCGAGACCGTCGAAGCGATCACCGCAGCGGGCGGACGGGCGATCGCGGTCGGCGCCGACGTCTCGCAGCGCGACGCGGTCGAAGCGGCGGTGGCACGCGTGGTCGACGAGCTGGGCGGGCTGCACGTCCTGATCAACAACGCCGGGGTCATCCGCGACAACATGCTGTTCAAGATGACCGACGACGACTGGGACACGGTGATGAACGTGCACCTGCGCGGCGCGTTCCTGTGCAGCCAGGCGGCGCAGAAGCACATGGTCGCGCAGCGCTACGGCAAGATCGTCAACCTCTCCAGCACCTCCGCGCTCGGCAACCGGGGCCAGGCCAACTACGCGGCGGCCAAGGCGGGCATCCAGGGCTTCACCAAGACGCTCGCGATCGAGCTGGGGCCCTTCGGCATCAACGTGAACGCGGTCGCGCCAGGCTTCATCGCCACCGACATGACGGCCGCGACCGCGAGTCGCATCGGCGTGGAGTTCGAGCAGTTCCAGAAGGCCGTCGCGGACGCGGTACCGCTGCGCCGGATCGGCAGGCCGGAGGACGTCGCCGCCGCCGTCGCGTTCCTCGCCAGCGACGCCGCGTCCTTCATCACCGGCCAGGTGCTCTACGTCGACGGTGGACCGAGGGGCTGAGCGTGGCGATCTTCCAGAGCCTCGTCGGGCAGGTCGCGGGGCCTTGGCGCCACGAGTGGACGCGCGAGGACAGCGCCCTCTACGCGCTTGCGGTCGGCGCAGGGCAGGACGAGCTGGCGTGGAGCACCGGCCAGGAGGCGCTGCCGAGCTTCGGCGTCGTGCTCGCCCAGTTCGGCGCCTTCGACGAGCGGCTCGGCGACTACGACCCGGCCCTTCTCCTGCACGGAGAACAAGAGATCGTTCTGCACCAACCCCTTCCGGCAAGCGGCTCGGTGTCGGTGCTGCGCACGGTGACCGACGTGTTCGACAAGGGCTCCGGCGCGCTCGTCGCCAGCCGGTGGGACGCCGCCGATGAGGCTGGTAAGCCTTTGATGTCAACATCTTCGTCGGTGTTCGTGCGCGGAGAGGGCGGCTTCGGTGGCGAGCGCGGGCCGTCCACCTCGTGGGAGCCGCCCGCCCGGCCGCCCGACGTTTCCCTGCGCTACACCACTTCGGCCAACCAGGCGCTGCTCTACCGGCTCACCGGCGACCACAACCCGCTGCACGTGGACCCCGAGTTCGCGGCGCGCGGCGGCTTCGAGCGACCGATCCTGCACGGGCTGTGCACCTACGGCATCACGTGCCGGTTGCTCATCCGTGAGTTCTGCCAGGCCGCGCGGGTGCGGCGGATGTTCGGGCGGTTCTCGCTGCCGGTCGTGCCGGGCGCCGAGCTGGTGGTGTCGGCGTGGCGAACTGGACCGGGTGAAGTGGCGTTCCGCACGGCCGACTCCTCGGGCGCCGTCGTGCTCGACCGGGGCGCGTTCGCCTACAGTTGATCAAGCCCTTCTACCGAGGAGTCCTTTGGTGCGCGCCCTTTTCGTCGCGGCAGTGCTCGTGCTCGGCCTCGCTGCTCCTGCGGTTGCCTTCGCCTCGGAGGAGCCGCCCAAGCAGTGCGTTGCCACCTGGTACGGCAACCCCGAGGCGACCACGCCGGTCTACACCGCGAGCGGCGAAGTGCTCGACCCGGCCGCGATGACCGCCGCCCACGCGAGCCTTCCCTTCGACACCTTGCTCAAGGTCACCAACAAGCGCACCGGCCTGTCCGTCGAGGTCCGCGTCAACGACCGCTTCGCGGCTCAGGGCGACCGCTGCGTGAACCTGACGCGTGGCGCGTTCACGAAGATCGCCCCGCTCTCCATGGGCGTGGCCCCCGTCGACGTGACGGTCGCGGTGCTCCGCTAGCGGAGTCCTCGGGGTTCGCCAGTCTTCAAGACCCCCCAACCCCCCTGTCGATCATCGTCAACCACCGCAAACCCGGCGCCCGATGAGGGTTTGCGGCGGTTAAGGACCGCTGAGACGGGGGTTCGTAGGACTTGAAGACCGGCGAACCCGAAGCCGCGCCGCATGCGACCTGGCCCAGCGGGGGTATCCGTTTCGTACTCCTAGCGGGCAGGAGAGCGCTCCCCGAAGCCGCTAGGAGTACGAAACGGGAGAAGCGACTACGGCCTCAGCGGGAGAACTGGAACCAGTTGAGGTTGGTGAAGTCGGAGCTTCCGCCTCGGGCCACCACGTACAGGCGATGCTTGCCGCTCGCGCCGGTGACGGTGGTGGTGGCGCTGGCCCACGTCTGCCAGCCACCGGTCGGAGTGATCGCCTGCGTTGCCACGACGGGGCCGCTCGGCGAGTCCAGGCGGTACTCCAGAGAACCACCAGCCGTTGCGCCCGAAGCGAAGCGCGTCGTCACGCGGGTGGCGGGCGTGGAGCCGAAGTCCACGTCGGCGTAGCCCAGGTGGTCGCCGTTCGCGATCCACCCGACGTTCTGGCCGCAGCCGCCGTCGGTGCACCGCTGCACCCCGGTTCCGCGCTGCTCGTCGTAGTAGGCCGCGCCGATCACCTGGTAGGCGTCCTGCGTCGCCGGGAACGACTCGCCGTGCCCGTAGCCGAACAGTGCGGACTTGCCGTCACCGTTGTTGATCGGCTGCTGCGAGACCGACCGCATCCAGCTCACCGGGAGCTTGCCGGACGCCGGGTGATCACCGAAGAGCACGTCCGCGACACCAGCGCCCTCGGTGCCGGGCAGCCACGCCGCGACCAACGCGGACCAGTCGGGCAGTTGCGCCGCGATGTCCATGGGGCGGCCCGAAACCAGCACCACGACCACGGGCACTCCGGAGGCCTTGAGCTTCGCAAGAGTCGCCAGGTCCTCGGCGTCCAAGCCGAGCCCGCCGGGCCGGTCGCCGTTGTACTCCGCGTACGGGGTCTCGCCGACGACCGCGATGGCAGCCTTGTACGTGTCGTTGATGCCGTCACCGTTGCGGTTGTAGGTCACAGCCGTTCCCTGCACGGCTTGCTGAATTCCTTGCAGGACAGTGGTTCCAGGCGTGATCGCGCCGCTCTTGCCCTGCCACTCGATGGTCCAGCCACCGGACTGGTTTCCGATGTCCGAAGCGCTCTTGCCCGCGACGAAGAGCTTGTCCGCGGTCTTGGGCAACGGCAGCACACCGTTGGCGTTCTTCAACAGCACCTGCGACTCGCGCACGGCCTCGCGAGCCAGGGCGCGGTGTGCCGGACTGCCCACGGTCGAGGTGTAGGAGCGGTCGGTGAACGGCTTCTCGAACAGGCCCAGCTCGAACTTCTTCGTCAGGACGCGGCGATTGGCGTCGTCGATCCGCGCCATCGGCACGCGCCCGGACTCCACCTCGGCGCGCAGCAGGTCCAGGAACCGCCGCCACTCCGCCGACACCATGATCATGTCGATGCCCGCGTTGACCGAGGCGCGCACCTCCTCCGGGGTGAAGCCCGGCTGGCCGTCGATCTTGTCGATGGCGTCCCAGTCGGAGATCACGATGCCGGAGAAGCCCAGCTCCGCCTTGAGCACGTCGTTCACCAGGTACTTGTGCGCGTGCAGCTTCACGCCGTTCCAGCTGCTGTAAGAGATCATCACCGAGCCCACGCCGCGCCGGATCGCCTCGCGGAACGGCGTGATGTGCCGCGAGCGCAGCTCCGCTTCGGACACCTCCGTGTTGCCCTGATCGGTGCCGTTCGTGGTGCCACCGTCGCCCACCCAGTGCTTCGCCGTCGCCAGCACCGAGCCCGGTGCGTTGAGCGCGCTGCCCTGGAGCCCGGTGACCAGCGTCGTCATCGCGGTGGCCAGCTCGGCCTCCTCGCCGAAGGACTCGTAGGTGCGGCCCCAGCGGTCGTTGCGGGCCACGCACAGGCACGGCGCGAAGTTCCAGTCGATGCCCGTGCCGGAGACCTCCTCGGCGGTGGCCTTGCCGATGCGCTGCACCAGCTCCGGATCGCGAGCGGCACCGAGTCCGATGTTGTGCGGGAAGATCGTCGCGCCATGCACGTTGTTGTGCCCGTGCACCGCGTCGACGCCGTAGATCATCGGGATGCGCAGCGGTGTCGCCAGCGCGGCCCGCTGGAAGTTGTCGTACATGTCGGCCCAGCTCGCCGCCGTGTTGGGCGCGGGGGCCGAGCCGCCGCCGGAGAGCAGCGAGCCGATCCGGTGCGTGGTCAGATCGGCCGGTTGCACCGCCTTGCGCTCGGTCTGCACCATCTGGCCGAGCTTGTCCGCCAGCTTCATCCGCGCCATCAGGTCGCTGACGCGGTCCTGCACCGTCGCGCCCTTGTCCAGGTAGACGACCTGCTGCGCCGACGCAGTCACCATCGATGTCAGCATCAGACCCGCCGTCGCGATGGCCACCGCCACACGCGCTCTCATCCGAACACCTCCCGTTCGGCGGCGGGATTGTTGGGAGTCACAACAATGACGGCCGGGGCGGTCCCGCGACAGGGCAGAACGGGTGAGAGCGCTTTCCTGTGCGTGTCCGTGGGCGCCTAGAGGTCCTTCACCCAGGTCTGCCCGTTCAGCTCGGCGCCGAAGCTGCGATGCGCCTGCTCGTCCACCAGCTCGTAGCCCGCACGCTGGTAGATCCGCCGCGCCGCGCTCAGGATGTCGTTGGTCCACAAGGTGATCCGCTTGTACCCGGCCGCTCTGGCGAAGCGCTCGCACTCCTCCACCAGCCGCGCGCCGACGCCCATGCCGCGCGCGCTCGGCTCCACCAGCAAGATCCGCAGCTTGGCCGTCTCGTCGTCCTGCTTCATGCAGAACACGCAGCCCACGCGCTCGCCGTCGACCTCGGCGATCCACCCGGCCTCGCGCGCGGGGTCCTGCTCGTCGACGAAGTCCGCCACGATCCGCGCCACCAGTGACTCGAAGGTCGCGTCCCACCCGTACTCCCGCGCGTACAGCTCGCCGTGCCGCTGCACCACCCAGCCGTAGTCGCCGACCCGCGTCGGCCGCAGCACCAGCGCGCGGTCCTTCGCCTCGCCGCCGAGCAGTCGCCGGATCGTGTTCATCGCGCTGACGACCTCGCCCCGCTCCTGCTCGCTGAGCCCGTCCAGCAGCCCCGCCACCTGCTCCGAGGCGACGTCGTCCAGCTCGCGCTGCGTCGCCCTTCCCTTGTCCGTCAAGCTGATCACCTGCCGTCGAGCGTCCACAGTGGACTTCGCGCGGACCGTGAGCCCGTCGGCGTCGAAGCGGTTCAGCAGCCTGCTCAGGTACCCGGCGTCCACGTCCAGCTCCTTGCGCAGGTCGGCGACCTCCGCCGACTCGCACTGCGCCAGCTCGAACAGCACGCGCGCCTCGGTCAGCGAGAACGCGTCATAGCGCAGCGCGCCGACGGAGTTGGTGTAGAAGCGCGAGAACGCGCGGACCGAGGAGACCAGCGAATCATTGACCACGTCAACAATATAGTTGACCTAGTCAAGCTTATTGTCGGGGTTCTCGCCGAAACGCTGGAAACCGGTTCGCGAGCGGGGGTCTGATACCGGGCATGACCACCGCCAACCGCCGCCGCGCCGCCACCTCGGCCGCGCTCGCGGCCGTCCTCGTCCTCGGCTCCGCCACCCCCGCGCTCGCCGAGACCGTCGCCAAGTTCGAGAGCAGGGACGGCTACGGCTGGGGCAAGATCGTCTGGAAGCCGAGGCAGGACGGGCCGGCGGGTCCGCACAGCAAGTGGCCCTTCGAGCTGACCCTCACCGCCGATCCCAAGGACGGCCACGGCCGCACCGGCGTGCAGTGGAAGGTCGTCTACGACAACCTTCCCGACACGGACTGGAAGTACTTCGTCGGCCCGACCTACAACAGGGCCACCGCCGGTCCGAAGAACATGCACATGACCAGCATCGCCGGGCCCGAGGGCATCCGGTTCCGCGTCTGCCGCAAGATGGACGACGGCAAGGACGTGTGCGGCTCGGAGACCCGTCTCTACAAGCGCTAGACCCGGCAGGGGAAGCGGGCGCGGACCTCGAAGCCACCGCCGACGCGCGGTCCGGCCAGGAAGCTCCCGCCCGCGTCCTCGACCCTGGCGCGCATGCCGGTGAGCCCGCGCCCCGGCGGCTTGGCGCGCTGCACGGCACCCCGGCCCCGGTCGGCGACCTCGACAACGATCTCGTCGGCCTCGCGGCAGACGCGCACCTTCGCGCTGGTCGGGCCCGCGTGCCGGAGCACGTTGGTCAGCGACTCCTGCACCACGCGGTAGACCGCCGCGTCGATGTCCTCGGGCAGTTCTCCCGCGCTGAGGTTGACCTCCTGCTCCACGAGCATCCCGCCGGCGCGAACCCTCGACATGAGCGCGGGCAGTCCGCGAAGCCCGGTGGCCGCGGGGCAGTCGGTGTCCCTGGCGTGGATCGTGTCCAGCGCCGACCGCAGCTCGGCCAGGGCCTGCGTGCTGGTCAGCCGGATCGCTTCCAGGGCCGCTTTGGTCTGGTCCGGTCGCGCGTCCAGCGCCACCTGCGCGGCCCCGGCCTGCATGGCCACCACCGCGAACCCGTGCCCGGCGACGTCGTGCACCTCGCGGGCGATCCGCATCCGCTCCTCCAGCGCGGCCTTGGCCATCAGCGCGTGCCGCATCCTGTCTGACGCGGCCTGCCTGACCTGGGCGAGCCTGCCCAGCAGCCAGGGGACGACGAACCAGCCAGTCCACGCGATCACGATCAGCGCGGGCTGCCGGAAGTCGACCATCAGCCGGGGCAGCGCGAAGGCCACCCCGCCCGCCGCGGCGGCACCGCAGGCCAGGCCCGAGGTCGCGGCCGGGCGGCGCAGCGCCACCTCGAACATCGCCAGCACCATGCACAGGTGGATCGGGCCGTAGGGGTTGCCCAGCAGCGTGTAGACGCCGACCGCCACCACCGTCACGGCGAGCGCGGCCAAGGGGGCCCTGCGCCGCCAGGCCAGGGCCGCCGAGCTGATCAGCGCGAGCGCGAAGCCCCACGCGTCGGGCGGACGTGCGTCGTCGAGCAGCTCGCCGATGAGCGTCGAGCCGCACAGCACCAGTACCGCGAGGACCACCGCGTAGCGACAGTCCGCCCCGCTGGGCAGCCAGCCGCTCGCCCCGTCGTTGTCGCGCCGGGTCACCACGCCCCGCAGCCTAGAGGTACCAGTGGGTAACGTACACAGCTGTCCGTTTTCCGGACGCGCTCGTGTTCTTTCCTGGAGCATCGCACCACCCCGGCCGGCGCTTCGGCTCGTCTGGTCTGACCTGCGGATACGGCTATTCCTCATCCTAAATTCGGCAAAGTCGCCAAGACAGGTCCATTAGCGGGGTAATAGATTTTTTCACACTTACACAGATGTTCACATTCGGATCAGGTCGAGCAGCCGCAACGCGAGTTCGGTTTCCAGCGCGCGCTCCGGCTCCTGCCAGCCCGGCCCGAGCAGCGCGGAGATCCGCTCCAACCGCTGCGCGACCGTGTTGACGTGCACGTTGAGCAGGTCCTTCGCCCTGGTCGGACTGCGCCCCGCCGCGAAGTACGCGCGCAACGTCGGCACCAGGCTCGTTCCGCGCCGCGCGTCGTGGTCCAGCAGCGCCCCGATCGTCGCCCGGACGAACGCCTTCGGCTCCGGCTGGTCACCGAGCACCAAGCCGACGAAGCCCAGCTGCTCCGCGCTCGCGCCGCGCCCGGCTCCGCCCAGCGCCAGCAGCGCGGTCAGGCAGCGCGCCGCCTCCGCGTGCGCGGCCCGCACCTCGCCCGAAGCCGCTCCTGCCGTCACGGGCTTGCGCAGCTCCGCGCCGAGCCCGCGCGCGCTGCGCTCCGCGTGGTCGGCCGCGTCGCACCCGGGGAGCAGCAGCACCACGTGGTCCTCGTGCTCGACGGAGAGGCCTCCGTGCGCGCTCGCGAAGTGCGCCGCGGCGGACGCGAGCCCGGCAGGACCGGCGAGCACCACGACGGAGCTCGGCGCGTCGAGGTCGACGCCGAACCGCCGCGCGCGCTCGTGCTTCGCAGGACGTCCGGTCAGCAGGTCGGAGAGCAGCTGACCGCGCTCGCGCTCCTCGGCGGCGAAGGCGCACTCGCGGATCAGCAGGTCGAGCGCGATCACCGAGGCGGCCACGTCCAGGTTCCGCCGACCTTCGCCGTCGAGCTCCGGCCCGGTGCGGCCGAGCTCGCCGACCCGCCGCCCGTGCGCGACGGCCGCGACCTTGAGCACCTGACCGCCGCGCCTGCTCCCCGCGCGCGCCAGCTCCCGGCCCGCCGCGTCGGTGATCACCACGGTGCCGCCGAGCCAGCCCGCGACCACCTCCGCGAGACCGCCCGCTCCGCCGCCCGCGGCGGCGACGGCCACCAACCGCTCGACCACCGTCACACCCCAACTATGGGGCAGCGGGGACCTGGCCGGGGTCGGCGCGCAGGTCGCGGTGCCGGGTCTCGGGGGAGAGCGCGACCGCGACGATCGAGATCACCGACATCCCCGCCAGGTAGAGCGCGATCGCGAACCAGCCGCCGTAGGCCGCGAGCAGCGCCGTCGCGATGATCGGCGCCAACGAGCCCGCGAAGATCGACGCCAGCTGGTAGCCGATCGAGGAGCCGGAGTAGCGGACCCTGGTGCCGAACATCTCCGCGAAGTAGGCGGCCTGCGGCCCGTACATCGCGCCGTGGAAGATCAGGCCGATCGTCACCGCGAGCGTGATCGCGCCGAAGGAGCGCAGGTCCAGCAGCGCGAAGAAGCCGAACGCCCACACGCCCGTGCCCGCCGCTCCGAGCAGGTAGACCGGGCGCCTGCCCACGCGGTCCGACAGCGCTCCCCACAACGGGATCACCACGAAGTGCACCAGCGAGGCGATCAGGACCGCGTTCAGCGCGACGCCCCGGTCGAGCCCCAGGTGCTGCTCCACGTACACCAGAACGAACGCGGTGATCAGGTAGTAGCCCGCGTTCTCCGCGAAACGCGCGCCCATCGTGATCAGGATTTCCTTGCGGTAGCGGGTGAACACCACCGACACCGGAGGGCGCTCGTCGGTGCCCTTGGCCTGCTCGGCGGCTTCGACGAAGACCGGCGACTCGGAGATGGAGAGCCTGATCCACATGCCGATCAGCACCAGCACGCCGGAGAACAGGAACGGCACCCGCCAGCCCCACGACAGGAAGTCCTCGTTGCTCTGCGTCGCGGAGAGGACCGCCATCGCCGCCGAGGCCAGGATGTTGCCGCCCGGAACGCCCGCCTGCGGCCAGGACGCCCAGAAGCCCCGGTGCTCGTCCGAGCCGTGCTCGGAGACGATCAGCACCGCCCCGCCCCACTCGCCGCCCACCGCGAAGCCCTGCACCAGGCGCAGCAGCGTCAACAGGATCGGCGCGCCGATCCCGATCGAGGCGTAGGTCGGCAGCAGCCCCATCGCGAAGGTCGCCACACCCATCAGCAGCAGGCTCGCCACCAGCAGCTTCTTCCGCCCGAGCCGGTCGCCGTAGTGGCCGAACACCAGCCCGCCCAGCGGCCGCGCCAGGAAACCGATCGCATAGGTCACGAACGCCAGCAGCGTGCCGACCAGCGGGTCCGAGGCCGGGAAGAACAGCTTGTTGAACACCAGCGCCGCGGCCGTGCCGTAGATGTAGAAGTCGTACCACTCCACCGTGGTGCCGGCGAGGCTGGCGCCGACCACCCTCAGCGTGTTGGACCTGCCCGCCATGGCGCCTCCCCGACCGTGTCCTGCCCCGACGGTAGGGGTGATGTGGATCTCAGCCCATGTGTTTCAACCCCACACTCCGGCGGCGGTCGCGGTGGTGGCGGACCACCTCGATGCGTCCGGTCGACCGATTCAAGTCCATTGTGGACAGCGGAAGACCTCGAACGGGACGGGCGCGGTGCCTGCCGCCGCCCCCGCGTACGACCAACCGGGCGAACGGGCAGCCGGAGCGGATCTCGCGCACCACCCTGCGGCTGCGGCGACGGGCCCGCAGGTGCCGCCAGGGCGTGCTGTCCCACGCTGCGAGGAAGAGGAGGGCGAGGACGGTCATGAGGAAGGGGGCGATCAGGTCAGACACGGCGGAGCTCCCACCGGCCATCGGACGCGGACATGTGCGTCACCTCCGCCGGGGAGACACCGCGCGGATCACCCGATGACGCCGTCCTCACCGGATCGGGGTGACGAGGACCCCTTTGCACTAACGGACGATCCACGGTACGCACGCTCAGGCGGAGTCTCTTGGGCGGAACGGGGGTGGGATGGACTCGACCGACGGACCCCGGCGTCCCCGACGCTCGGCGGCCCTCGACGTGCGGGTCCGTGGCCGCCAGGTCCTGCTGACCACCTCGCTCGGCACCGTCATGGTGCTCGACCAGGACACCGCGCGGCAGCTCATCACCG
This sequence comes from Allokutzneria multivorans, assembly GCF_039537405.1. Classification (NCBI taxonomy): domain Bacteria; kingdom Bacillati; phylum Actinomycetota; class Actinomycetes; order Pseudonocardiales; family Pseudonocardiaceae; genus Allokutzneria; species Allokutzneria multivorans. Next base: position 312,797 of record NZ_BAABAL010000009.1, read on the forward strand.
TCCTCACCACCGCCGTCGAACTGACCGAACTCCCCTGAACACCGGCATTTCCCCGAGTCCGTTCCGCGATCGGGGCGCGGTGCCGACCGAGCAGCGGCGCACAATCGCGAGATGACCTCGCCAGCCATTCCCGGCCTCGTCGTCGACGACTCCGCTGACCGGCCGCTGTACCGGCCCCGCGTGACCTTCGAGTGCAGCGCCGTCGCCGTCCGCGCCGCCCTGGCCACCTACGACCGCGACCGGCTCGCCGACTTCGAGGCGGAGTTCCACATCGCGATGGCCGAGGCGGACGACGACTTCGACCTGGGCCGCGTCGACGATGTCGTCCAGCGATGGTTCGCCGTCGCGCTGATGGCCGCCAACCCGGAGTACGTGGCCGCGATCGACGACGACCAGCGCCGCATCGACGAGGGCGACACCAGCCTGATCGTCGAGCACGTCGAGCGTGGGCCAGGTTCTCTCGCGCTCCGCCCCACGATCACCCCGCGCTCGCCAACGGCTCCTTTGGCGCGTTGAACTCCCTGAATGACTCATTGAGGGCGCTCAAGTACCTGAATGAGTCATTCAGGGCTCAAGCGGTGGGTGGGCGGCAGTGCGGCGGTGGGACCCCTTGGGATGAGGGGTCCCACCGGCGTTTCCCCCAGGCGTCGCAAGCCTGCACCGCGTGCGGTGGCCCGGCCAGGGTGCTGGGACGGCGTGGGACGACAACGGTCTCCGACCTGCGGCGAAGGTGCGGAGATCGTGGGTGGGACGGGACGCGGGGTCAGTCGAACTTGACCGAGCCGCCCGCGGACTCGTCGTCGGTGCCGAGGACGTGGCGGTCGCAGGTGAGGGTCGCGCAGGTGATCGCCTCGATCTTGTGACCGAGGTGGCGGGCGATCTCCGGCTGTCCGGCGATCGGTGTCAGCGCGACGCGGCCGTTGGTGATCGACACGCGTGCGGCGCGATAAAGGGCGGAGGTGAACGGGCCCTGGTCGCCGGGATCGGAAGCCGAGGACGCGAGGATTTCTCCGGAATGCGTGATCGCGATATCCGAAATGTGGCGGACGTCCTTTTCCGGGTAGTTCGCCCGAACGGTGAGCGAGGTGGTCGGGCCGAAAGTCATCCGCGCCAGGTCCACCTCGGCGGCGATGAGCCTGCCCGCTCGCGCGTCCTGTCCCCGATCGGCCCACGTCGCGACGGTGCGCCCGCCGAGCACCGCCAGTGCGAAGCCCTCGTAGTTGTCGCCGTCGACGCCCTTGGGCAGGGTGAACTCGCTGAGAACGCGAACTTCCTTGTCGTGCAAGGAGATCCGGGCGCCCTTGCCGTAGCTGGCCAGCGCGACGAACTCGCCCGGCCGCCCGGGGACCGCGGCGAGCGACTCCAGGTCGTCCAGCACCGCGCCCTTCCACTTCAGCGGCGTCACCTTCGCGCCGGGAAAAGTGACGAGCGCGGCGCGGTTCTCGCCGGATTTCTTGTTGTCGCGCACGATCAGTAGCTGACCGCTCGCGGTGAGTGCCGAACCGCTGACTCCGGAGGTGGTTCCGGAACCGACCGACAGCCAGTCCGTGGGCGCTGGCGGAAAGACGTAGAAAAATAAGAGCGACAGGGCCGCCGCGATTGTTTGGATCACATTCGGAGCATAAGCATCGAAGTCCGGACATCGGAAGTGGCCGCGACTGAGACCTTCGCCGTGTGCGCGATGATGGGGCGGTGGGAGCAACCGAGGCGCTCGCCGAGTTCGCCGCCGCGCTGCGCGGGCTGAAGGAGCGGTCGGGGCGCAGCTTCGCCGCCCTCGCGCACCGCACCGGGACGAGCCGGTCGACCCTGCACCGCTACTGCGCCGGAACGGTGCTCCCGCCGGACTTCCGCCTGGTGAGTCAGCTGGCCGCCGCGTGCGGTGCCACCCGCAGGGATCTGGCGCGGCTGCGCGGCCTGTGGGAGGTGGCCGAGGCCGCGGCTCCGGCCGAGCAGCCCGGCTGGCGGCCCCGCAACGAACTGCCCAGGGACATCGGCGACTTCACCGGTCGCGACGCCGAGCTGGACGCGCTGCTGGCCGCCGTCTCGGCGTCGGACGTGCACGCGATCGACGGCATGGGCGGAGTCGGCAAGACCTCGCTCGTCGTGCGGTGCGCACACCGGCTCGCGCCGAGCTACCCCGACGGCCAGTTCTTCGTCGACCTGCACGCGCACACGCCGGGACATCCACCGCTGAGCCCGGACGCCGCCCTGGAGACGCTGTTGCGCGCGGTCGACGTGCCGGGGGAGCGCATCCCGCCGACCGTCGAGCAGCGCGCCGCGCTGTGGCGGTCGACGCTCGCGGGCCGCCGAGTGCTGCTCGTGCTGGACAACGCCACCGACGCCGCGCACGTGCGCTCACTGCTCCCCGGGCATCCTGGCTGCCTGACGTTGATCACCAGTCGTAGGCGGTTGTCGGAGCTGGACGGCGTGAGCGCGCTCGCTCTGGACGTGCTGCGCGAGGACGAGGCCGTCGGACTGTTCCGGCGCATCGCCGGTGCGGATCGGGGCGACGACGCGTCCGTCGGCGAGTGCGTGCGCCTGTGCGGGTTTCTCCCGCTGGCCATCAGGATCGCCGCCGCCCGGCTCCGTGACCGTCCAGTGTGGACAGTTGAGCACCTGAACAAGCGACTCCGCAGGCGCACCCGCGGGCTGTCCGAGCTGAACGCGGTTTTCGCGTTGTCCCACCAGCACCTCGATGAGCCGCAGCAGCGCATGTTCCGCCTGCTCGGCCTGCACCCCGGCGCCGACATCGACGCGGACGCTGCCGCAGCTCTCGCCGGGATCGAGCCGCTGGACGCGGAGGACGTGCTTGAGTCCCTTGTGGACGTTCACCTCGTGCAGCAGCGGGAGCCCGGTCGCTACCGGCTGCATGACCTGCTTCGCGGGCACGCCGCCGCAACGGCTGCCGCGGAGGAAGATCCGGCCGCGCTGAGTGAGGCTTCGGTGCGGCTGTGGGACTACTACCTCGCCGCAGCGACTGAGGCGTCGTTGCGTTGGTTGGAGGCTGAGCGGGTCAACCTGGTCGCGGTGATCGAGCACTGCTCCGATGAGCACGCGTGGCGGATTTCCCTTGTGCTGTGGCAGTTCTTCCTCGCTCGGGCTTACCACCAGGACTGGCAGCGCACGCACGAGGTCGCGCTCGCGGCCGCCGACCGGCTCGGTGATCTCGACGCCCGCGCGGAGGTGTTGAAGAACCTCGGCGTCCTCAACTGGCGTCTCGGCAACAACGAGCAGGCGATCGCGTAGTTGCGTGAGGCCCTCGATCGCGATCTCGCCACCGGCAACGAACGTTACGAGGCCAGGACGCGCGGTCGACTCGGCTTGGTGCACGACTGGCAGGGCGAGCACGAGGAGGCGCTGCGTCATTTCCTGCGCTCCGACGAGCTGTACGAGAAGTTCGGCATCGAGTCCGGCCGCGCGCCGTCGATCCTCGGTCTCGGCAGCGCGTACCGCCAGCTCGGCGAGATCTCGTTGGCGCGCAAGGAACTCGACCGCGCGCTGACCGTCAGCGAGGCCACCGGTGACCTGTGGTCGCGGAGCTTGGCGCTGACCAACCTCGGCTTGATCGATGTAGAGGACGGCGATGACGACCGCGCCCGTTCCCGTTTCCAGCAGGCACTGGAGTTGAGCGAACGCATCGGTGACCGCTGGTCATGGGGCCTCGCCGTGAGTTCGCTCGGCGCGCTGCACCGCAGGCTCGGCGAACACGAGGAAGCGCTCAGCTTCCAGCTCCGCGCTCTCGACAACGCCGCTCGCGGTGGTGACCGTTGGGCGATGGGCTTGGCGCACATCGGCCTCGGCAAGATCCGGCACCAGCTGGGTGAGCTGTCGCTGGCTCGTGAACACCTGGAGTTGGCTCTGGCGCACGCCGAGGAGCTGGGCAACCGCGTGCTGCTGGCCGAGGCGCGGGCCGCGCTGAACACCTTCGGCTGATCACTCATTCGATCGAACAGCCCCGGCCGTGCCCTGCCGGTTGTCGCGCGCGTGCATACTGTCGCCTGCATGAAGCGTCCCATCATCGCAGCGTTCTGCGTTCCGGTCGCACTCCTCCTAGCCGCCCCGTCCGCTTCGGCGGCTCCTCCGGCTCCCGTGCCCAAGGGCGACATCACCGCCGCCATCAAGGCTGTCGGCACGAGTTTCGATGCCGCGTGTGCCCAGAAGAAGGGTGTGCGGTTCGTGCTCGCGGGTACCGACATCATCGCCAAGCAGGCCAAGAAGATGCCCGATCCCATCAAGAAGTTCGTCAACGCCGCCTGGCACGAGCTGTACAAGTTCCCCGACCCGTGTGCCGTGGACTCTCGCGCCGCCATCGACAAGTTCGTCGCCGAACGCTATGCGGCGGAATGGAAAACCATCATCGGCTACTACGTCGCACACCAGCCCGTGTGCGACAAGGGCGCGTGGACGATCGTCGAGAAGCTCAAGGCACTGCTCACCAAGATCTGAGTTCCAGCGCGGGTCCGGCTTGACCTGGGGCCCCTTGCGCGTGCCGGAGTGGGCCGGGCGGGCACGGTGAAGGATCACCGGCCCACGCGGGCGAGCGTATGGCACGCGCACCCCAGGTAAAGCCTCGGTTCCGTTGTGCGGCTCGCGTTCCAGCCACTTCGGTGTGCATGGCGTTCGGTTCTGCTCGGTGCCGGTCGCGCGCGTTGTGTCCTGTCCTGTAATGCGTGCCGGTGTCGTTCCTGGTTCGTGCGGGGTGCCGCTGGGCGCGCTGTCATTCGCTGTCCGTGTCGTGCGCATGTCGAACACGCCCTCCCTTCTCGGTCATGCGGCGAGTCGTGGGTCAACCCGGATGTTGCGCATCGGTTTCTGCTCCGCATCCACCCACGTCGGCGGAATGAAGTCGGGTCGCCCGTCCTCCCCGAAGACGATCTTCCAATCCTCCTGGTGGATCACGTGATGGTGGTGCGAGCACAACAACGTCATGTTGTTCAAGTCGGTCGGGCCTCGGTGTTCTACCCAGTGCAACACGTGATGGGCTTCCGTCCACGCCGGTGGCCGATCACATCCAGGGAACGCGCATCCCTTGTCCCGCACCGCCAACGCCCTCCGCAGAGGAGCAGGCGCGGTCCGAGCGGAGCGCCCATAGTCCAGGGGGACGCTCTCCCCGTTCAACACCACCGGGATCAGTTCAGCGTCGCAAGCGAGTTGCCGGATCAGGGATGCGGTGGCTTCGCCGTCCCAGTCGGTGTACCCCGAGCGAAGCTTCTCCTCCAGATAATCCAACCTCATCGTGACGACCATCTGCGGCCGCACCCCGCCACTGGCCGGAAGATCATGGGTGGCCATCGCGACCGCGACCAACTCGCAGAGTCCGTCGGCGTAGCGCTGTTCGACCGTGCGCGGGTCTTGCTCTCCGTTGGTGGGGCGAGGTTTGGATACGGCGTGCAGGGCTTCTTCGAAGATCGCGCCTTCGATCGGCGGCAGGCATCCGGTGAAGAACAACGATCCGTGCTGATCCTTGCCCATCCGGAACGACCGTGCTTCCACGGCCTTCTGCTCGTCCGCGAAGGCACCCGCCTGATCGAAGTGCGACCGGACCCGTTTACCTGCTTGCGCCAACTCGCGCGAGGTCAACTCAGGCGCGTACTCAAGCAGGATCTCTTCGGCTTCGTCGGCCGCATCAGCGGGAATGTTTTTGATGACATTGGCGATGACGGCGGCGTGATCCCCACTGATCTCGCCTGCGTACAGGGCGTCCTTCGTGGAAGGTACGCCGGGGAGGTCTTCTACGAGCAGCGAGCGTCGCTTCGCTTCCGCCGGAGAAATCTTCAGATGTGACCGCAACAGTGTCGCGAGGTTCCTGCACCCTTGCGCGGTGTGCAGACCACGATCCTCCGCATACTCGGCGGCGTCGATCTTCGCTGCGGTCACCAGGTTGGTGATGGTCTCCAACTCGACCAGGAACGCGAGATGCTCCTTCTCCGACAACGTGTAGACGTCGTGTGATTCGAGATGATCTACCAAAAGAGACTTCACTGCCATGATATCCAACATGATTCACCCCCTCGCCCGTTGGCTACCCCTAATTTTAGCAACTCCTCCAATAGCGTCAAATCCGTTGCAGGCCAAGGGAAAAGACCAACTTTCAGCCGTCAGCGAAACTGGGTCGGCTTTACCTGGGGTGCGCGTGCCATACGCTTGTCAGCGTGGCCGGGATTCATCCCGTGCCCGTCCGGCCCATGTCGGCACGCACAAGGGCAATGCCGCTGACTTAAGGGCTGTTTTCGCTGCTCGGGTGCTGCAAGGGGGTCCTTGGACTCGGCGGTTCGGCCTTGAAGTGGCTCGACCGAGCGCGGGTCACCTGGCGTTTTGAAAGCCACCTACCGTCGTACGTCCTAAGTAGACAGTCGAAGACGGCGGCTTCTACGCTGATCCAGGCCTTCCTTAAGTGTCTGACCAGCGAGAACGCTTAAGCTAGTGGCATTGCGCGCAAGGGGCCCCAGGTCAAGCCGACCCCACGCTGGAACCAGCCACGGAGCCAACCAGCGAATCCAACACCGAGCCAACCGAAACCGCGTCCACGCCAAGCACGGTCACCAACGCCGCCCCGCGCAACGCGTGCACGGCGGCCCCATCCCGAGCGAAGGGCGACACCGAAAGACCGGGCGCCACAACCAATCCCGTACCCAGAACCGAAGCAGTCCCCACCACCGCCGGAGACCGGTACAGCGACGGCTCGAGCAACGACGTCGTGGTCCGCAGCACGGGGCGACCCGCCCGCTGGACATCCCAGTGCTGCACCATCTTCCCGGGCTCCTCGCCGTGCCGACCCAACACCACGATGTCCTGCCACACCAACCGGGAGTCCGCAGTCAACGAAGCCACGGAATGGTTGTGCACCAAGCATCCCCGAGCAAGCACGGTCGGCTCCTGTCGAACGACGGCCGACCCGTCCACGGACAGTCCAAAATGGACAGTAGACGAACCGCGAAGTGCGATCTGCGCCCCGGTGGAACGAAGCGACAGAGAAGCGCCGTCCACCACCGACACGTCCAAGCGAAGTGAATCCCCGCCGAGCGGACCAGCGGCTGTGCCGACGACGTGCACCTCAGCGGTTGGACCAGAGAAGCCAGTGCGGCGCAACGTCAACGGGGGAGCGGAGTGCATCTCCGTGACGACACTGCGCGAATCCCGTCGAGCGACGACCAACCGGGCGTGAGCCTTCACGAAAGCTCGGCGAGCTGCTGGAGCACCCAGTCGGCGACCTTGGAAGCGGCGGGGTCCTCGGGCAGGGAGGTGAACAGGACGGGGAGGCCGCGACGGACGGCCTCGGCGTCGCGGGCCATGACGGAGAGGTCGGCGCCCACCAACGACGCGAGGTCGGTCTTGTTGATGACGAGGAGGTCGGCGAGGGTGACGCCGGGGCCGCCCTTGCGCGGGACCTTGTCGCCACCGGCCACGTCGACGACGAAGATCTGCCGGTCCACCAGGCCCTTGCTGAAGGTGGCGGTGAGGTTGTCGCCGCCGCTCTCGACGAGCACGAGGTCGAAGGCGCCGTGCCGCTCCTCCAGGTCCTCGATGGCGTCGAGGTTGGCGGTGATGTCGTCGCGGATGGCGGTGTGCGGGCAACACCCGGTCTTGACGGCGCTGATCCGGTCGTCAGCCAGCACGGCGTTGCGGCGCAGGAACTCCGCGTCCTCGATGGTGTAGATGTCGTTGGTCACCACGCCGATGCTGAGCCGTTCGCGCAGTGTCCGGCACAGCGCGGCGACGAGCGCGGTCTTGCCGGAGCCGACGGGACCGCCGATGCCGATGCGCGGGCTGGCGCCCAAACGGTGACTGTGGCCGTGGTCGTGCGGGTCGTGGCCGAAGTCGTGGGGGCCTTCGCCGTGGTTACGAGACAAAGAGCTGTCCTTCCGCTTGGTGGTGCGCCTCAGCGAGAATGTCGAGCAGGGGAGCGCAGTCGGCGGGCAGCCCGGCGGACGCGGCCTCAAGGCCAACACTGTCCACAGTGGATGTGAGCCCGGCGACCATGCGGTGCACGGCGAACGGGTCGAGCGCGAGCAGCCGCAGAGCAGCAGAGGCCGGAGCTGTCACGGAAGCGAGCGCGGTGGCGACGGCGACCTCCTCCGGCGTAGCCCCGCCGAGCGCGCCGAGCGAACCGAACGCGATGGGCTGGTGTGGCCGCGCTCCGAGCCACGGCGCCGCACCGGCGTACGCGCGCAACAACCCCCGCCCCTGCTGCCGCGAGGCCGCGCGCTGAGCCGCAGACGGAGTGCGCGCGTCGAACTCCTCGTCGAGCAGCTCCCAATCAGACGAAGGAGTCATCCGAGCCGCCGTAGCCGCGAACGCGGCGCAAACTCGGCCAGCCGTATGGAGCCTTCCGACGAGACAAGACCGCAGGGAAGCCACATCCGTGACCGAACCGGCTCGCCACGCCGCTTCGACGCCGCCGGAGTGCACGTGTCCGCCTGCGGGCACACGGGAATCGCCCAGCAGCAACAGCCCCGAACCCACCATCAGAACAGGAAATACCGTTGTGCGAGCGGAAGCGACACGGGCGGCGCCGGGGTCACCAGCGAGCCGTCGATGTGCACCGTGAACGTGTCGGGGTCGACGTCGATGCGCGGAAGCGCGGTGTTGTTGGGCAGATCGGCCTTCGTCAAGGACCTGGTGTCTCGCACCGGAACCACCCGCCGCTTAACGGGAATCTCCGACGACATGGCCACGGGCGCGACGAAGTGCAGCGAAATGGCCGACGCTGACGAAGCGCCCCACATCGGTCGCGACAGCACGGGTTGCGGCGTCGGGATCGAAGCGCCGGGGTCGCCCATCGCGGCCCACGCGATCATGCCGCCCTTCACCACGACGTGCGGCCGGACGCCGAAGAACATCGGGTCCCACAGCACCAGGTCGGCGAGCTTGCCGACCTCCACCGAGCCCACCTCTCCGTCCAGGCCGTGCGCCACCGCCGGGCAGATCGTGTACTTCGCGACGTAGCGGCGCGCGCGGTTGTTGTCGGCCCGCCCGTCGCCGGGGAGCGCGCCGAAGCGGTCCTTGTTGACGTGCGCGGTCTGCCAGGTGCGAATGATCGTCTCGCCGACGCGGCCCATCGCCTGCGAATCGGAGCTGATGATGGAGATCGCGCCGAGGTCGTGCAGCACGTCCTCGGCGGCCATGGTGCTCGGCCGCATCCGGGACTCCGCGAAGGCGAGGTCCTCGGGAATGGCCGGATCGAGGTGGTGGCACACCATCAGCATGTCCAGGTGCTCGTCCAGGGTGTTCACCGTGAACGGCCGCGTCGGATTGGTCGAGGACGGCAGCACGTGCGCCTCGCCGGCCATGCGGATCACGTCCGGCGCGTGCCCTCCGCCCGCGCCCTCGGTGTGGTAGGCGTGGATGCCCCTGCCCGCGATGGCGTCCACAGTGGACTCGAGGAAACCGGCCTCGTTCAACGTGTCCGTGTGGATCGCGACCTGGACGCCGGAGGCATCGCACACCCGCAGGCACGCGTCGATCGCCGCGGGTGTTGTGCCCCAGTCCTCGTGCAGCTTGAAGCCGCTGGCACCGGCGCGCAGCTGCTCCCACATCGCCTCCTCGGAGACGGTGTTCCCCTTGCCCAGCAACGCCACGTTCACCGGGAAGTCGTCGAGCGCGACCAGCATCCGCTCGATGTTCCACGCGCCGGGCGTCACGGTCGTCGCGCGCGTCCCGTCCGCCGGACCCGTGCCGCCGCCGACGATCGTGGTGACACCGCTGGCCAGAGCTTCGGGAATCTGTTGCGGGCAAATGAGGTGCACGTGCGCGTCCACCGCGCCCGCGGTGAGGATCATGCCGTTGCCGGACAGGATCTCCGTGGACGGGCCGATCACCAGCTCGGGGTGCACTCCGTCCATCGTGTCGGGGTTGCCCGCCTTGCCCAGCGCCACGATCCGGCCGTCCCGCACGCCGACGTCGGCCTTGACGACGCCCCAGTGATCGAGCACGACCGCGCCGGTGATCACCAGGTCGGGCGCGCCCTCGGCCCGCGTCATGGCGGCCTGGCCCATGGACTCGCGGATCACCTTGCCACCGCCGAAGATCGCCTCTTCGCCCGCGCGCCCGGGACCGCCGCACAGGTCCTCGGTGACCTCGATGAGCAGGTTCGTGTCGGCGAGGCGCACGCGGTCCCCGGTCGTCGGCCCGTAGCGCCTGGCGTAGTCGGCTCGGCTGATCCGGCTCACCGCTCACCCTTTCCCAAGCTCAGCCCCGGAACCACACCGCGCCCGCCGAGTTCGACCAGGGTGACCTCGCGGTCGATGCCGGGCTCGAAGCGCACGGAGGTCCCGGCGGGCACGTCCAGGCGTGTGCCCGAAGCGGCTTCACGATCGAAGGACAGCGCCGGGTTGGCCTCGGAGAAGTGGTAGTGCGAGCCGACCTGCACGGGCCGGTCGCCGGTGTTGATCACGCGGAGCGTGACGCGCGCGCGACCCTCGTTCAGCTCGATGTCGCCGTCCTCCGGGAGGATCTCGCCCGGGATCACGGGATCGGCTCGTGGATCGTGACGAGCTTCGTGCCGTCGGGGAACGTGGCCTCCACCTGGACGGAGTGCAGCATCTCCGGCACGCCCTCCTGCACGTCGTCGCGGCCGAGCACCTCGCGCCCCGAGGACATCAGCTCCGCGACCGTGCGGCCGTCGCGCGCGCTCTCCAGCACGAAAGCGGTGATCACCGCGACGGACTCCGGGTGGTTCAGCCGCAGCCCCCTGGCGCGACGGCGGTGCGCCAGGTCGGCCGCGACGTGAACGAGCAGCTTCTCCTGCTCGCGTGGGGAGAGGTGCATGATCCGAACCTAGGCCCGGAACCGCCTTCCACCAATGCTTTCCGCCCGCAGTTCACCCAGGCGAAACAAGCACGCCCTTGGCAAGCGCGGTCACGACGGCCGACGTGCGGTCGCGCACGCCGAGCTTCTCGTAGGAGCGCAGCAGGTGCGTCTTCACCGTCGCCTCGCCGATCCCCAGCGAGGCCGCGATGTCCGGGTTGGACAGGCCCTTCGCCACCAGGCCGAGCACTTCGACCTCGCGCGCGGTCAGCGCGGGGGTCCTGGGCTCGCGCACCCGGGTGACCAGCCGCGCGGCGATCGGCGGCGCCAGCACGGTGTCCCCGCGCGCGGCCGCGACGACCGCCTGGGCGAGCTGGTCGCGCGGCGTGTCCTTGAGCAGGTAGCCCGCCGCGCCCGCCTCGATCGCGCGCAGGATGTCCCGGTCGCTGTCGTAGGTGGTGAGCACGAGGACCTTCGCCGAGCCCGCCGCGACGATCTTCGCGGTGGCCACCACGCCGTCGGTCCCTGGCATCCGCAGGTCCATCAGCACCAGGTCGGGTCGCAGCTCAGCGGCCATGCGCGTGGCCTCGGCGCCGTCGGAGCACTCGCCGACGACCTCGATGCCCGGATCGACCGAGAGCATGTCGCGCAGGCCCGCCCGCACCACGGGGTGGTCATCGGCCAGCAGCACCCGCACGCTCATGCGACACCTCCGGTCGGTAGATCGACCAGCAACGACACGCCGCCACTGGAAGGCGCCGCCAGCTGCATCGTGCCACCGACCTGCGCCACCCGTGCACGCATTCCAGCGAGGCCGAAACCGTCGTGCTCGGTGCCGTCGAAGCCCTTCCCGTCGTCGCGCACCTCCAGCGTGACGCGGTCGCGCTCGTAGCCCAGCTCCACCACCACCGAGCTGGCCCCGGAGTGCTTGCGCACGTTGGCCAACGCCTCCTGCGTACCGCGCAGCAGCACGACCTCGTGGTTGGTGGCCAGCTGCCGCCGCTCGCCGTGCAGCCGCATCGTGGCGCTGATGCCGAGTTCGCGGCCCACTTGAACGACCAACCGCTCCACGGCCTCGGCCAGCGGCGCGGACTCCAGGTGGGTCGGGGTGAGCAGCGCCACCAGCGAGCGGGCCTCGGCCAGGTTGCCGCGCGCGACCTCCTCCAGCAGGGCGCGCCTGCGCTGGGCGGCGGCGCGGTCGGTGTCGATCTCCGGCTCCAGGGCTTGCAGCATCATCACCATGCTGGTGAAGCCCTGAGCGAGGGTGTCGTGGATCTCGCGCGCGAGCCGTTCACGCTCGGCCAGCACCCCGGCGTCGTGGCTGACCTCGGCCAGCTCCGCCCTGGTCGCCTCCAGCTCGGCGAGCGTGCTCGCGCGTTCGGTGCTCTGCCGGATGATCCTGGTGATCCACGCGCCGAGCCCGAGGCCGAGCAGCAGGCACACCGCTGAGATCCCGGCGACCAGCAGCACCGCGCCCGGCGTGAAGCCCTCGCGGACGACCATGATCGCGCCGACCGCGCAGACCGTCGTGACCGTGCTCGCCGCGGCCCAGCGGGTCGGCAGCATCATCCAGATGTGCGGGTAGAGCACGAACAGCACCAGCGCTCCGGCCGAGGAGAACCACAGGATCAGCAGGGTGAGCGGGACGGCCCCCAGGAGGTAGACCACGCCGAGCCGGGCGGGTCCAGTCCTGATCATCCCAGCGCCGATCGCCTCCGCCCCGGTCGCCGCGTACCAGCCGCTGAGCACGACCAGCAGGAAGATCGCCGCGATCTCGTGCGCGGGCGGGGACAGCGGGAACGCCATGCCCGCGGTCAGCAGGCCGATGACGGCGAAACCCACGTGCCAGCCGCCGGCCGAGTTCAGCCACGCGTCGTTGGAGGAGCTCACCCGAAAACCGTGACAGAGCAGCTCAGGGCTGTCTATCGACCTGGTCGCGTACCTTCTGCGTCCACCGTCCGGTGGACACGGCCGGTCCCCGTGCGGGTGGTGCCGGGCGGCCCCGGGAGTTCCTAGCTTTGCCGCCATGAACATCACCGAGAAGCGATCAGGGCAAGCCCTGCTGCTGTTGACCATCCTGTTCGGCGCCACGGTCGGAGTGCTCGGAATGCTCGACTCCGCCGCCACGGGCGTCGTCGCGATCATCGGAGCGATCGTGCTCGGCGGGCTCTGGACGATCCGCGGCATCCTTTCGAGCTAGCCGAAGGGCAGAACGGCTGGGTGGTCTACGGTCGCGATGTGGACCGCCAGGGGGGAACTGTGAGCCGAGCGCGCGCAACGGCCGAGTGGATCACTGAGGTGCTGCCTCAGCTCGTCGAGCGGCACGACGTGGTCGGCGCCCAGGTCGCGGTGCTGGTGGATGATCGGGTCGTCGACGCCGCAGCGGGCGTGCTCAACGCGGCGACCGGCGTTCCGGTCACCACCGAGGCGCTGTTCCAGATCGGCTCGATCACCAAGGTGTGGACGGCGACGCTGGTGCAGGAGCTGGTCAACGAAGGACTGGTCGATCTCGACCTGCCGATCCGCCACTACCTCACTGATTTCCGGCTCGCGGACCACGTCGCCGGTGAGACCGTGACCACCCGGCACCTGCTCTGCCACACCGGTGGATTCGAAGGTGACCTGTTCACCGACACCGGAAACAACGACGACGCTGTGGAGAAGTACGTTTCCACACTCGCCGACGCCCGCCAGTTGTTCCCGCCAGGCGAACGATTCTCCTACTGCAACAGCGGTTACGTCGTGCTCGGCCGCCTGGTCGAGTTGCTGCGGGGGCAGACGTTCAACTCGGTGCTGCGCGACCGGCTGATCACGCCGTTGGGACTGTCCGATGTCGCGACGTCGGTTGGCGAAGCGATTGTGCGACTACCTGCGGTTGGCCACTTCCGGGCCTCGCCGGGGGGCCGGAACGAGCCGGTGCGGACGTGGTCGCTGACGGCCTCGAACGCCCCGGCGGGCGCCCTGCTGACGATGAGCGCACGCGAGCTGCTCGGATTCGTGAAAATGCACTTGGCGCGCCGCGACTTCGACGCGATGCGGCATCCCCACGTCGCGGTTCCCGACTTGGGGCTGTTCAAGGGGCATTGGGGTCTGGGGTGGGCTTTGCCTGACTACGGCGGTCCCCTGGTAATCGGGCACACAGGGCGGACGGCAGGTCAGCGCGCGTTTCTCCGCGTTGTTCCCGAAGCTGGGGTCGCGGTGGCGATGCTCAGCAACGGCGGGGATGTGTTCCCCGTGTTCGAAAAGGTGTTCGGCCACCTGTTGCGCGAGTTGGCCGGAGTGGTTCAGCCAGCCCTGCCCGTTCCGCCAGCGAATCCGCTGCGCGTGGATGCCGACCGGATCACCGGGACGTACCGATCCGCCCTCGCCGACAACGTCGTGCACGTCGACGAGGCCGGACGCGCGTGGCTGCGCATCGTGATGCACACCGGTCAGTCGACACCACCGGAACCGCTGGAAGTGGTCGCGCTCGGTGAGAACGCCGTGATCACGGTGGTGCCGGACGAGGGAGCGCACACGGTGATCGGCCTTGTTGACGACGCCGCCACCGGCCGCGTCCAATTCCTGCACACGAGTCGCCTGATTCCGCGTCTGCACCCGTGAGGGCGCTCGGTTCGCGTGAGTGTGGGCGGCGCCGGTCGTCCACTGTTCCAACGCCGCCCTGAACGCCGTCCGGGCAGCCTCAGAACTCAGCCGACATTTCCTTGTTCCATCACGGTTCGTACCGGAACGCCGCCTTCGCCCTTCCCGCACACACCGCTTTCGCGGCCTTGTCCGATGCCTGGACCATCGACGGCTCAGCCGTGTACTCGGTCCACTCCTTCGCCTTCTCGCCTGCCACGGACAACGGTCCGACCGCGTTCTCCGCGTGCAGGCGTGCCACCCCGTCCGCGCCGGTCTTGGCCGTACCGAGGTAACGGCTTCCACCCCCGCCGGACGGCCAACCGATCTCGAACACCACATCGACACCCGGCGAGGCGCGCCCGCCGATGGTGACCGTCGCGGCGAGGTCGAGGTGCACGATCTGCCTCCCGCCGCCCTGCACCGCAACGGGTTCGACCGCGATCCGTGCATCGCAGCCGGACGCGCATCCCGGCACGGAGATCGCGGCCGGACCGGAGTTCGGAGCTACTTGTTCCGTCCGACCACGACGACCACGAGCCACACCACGCCGAGCGCGGCGAGCAAGCCCAAGCCGTAGTCGCGGTCGTGCAGCCCGGGATTGCTCGGCGCGTTCGGTGCCCACAGCAACGGCAGCGCGATCAGCCCGAGCACGCCGCTCGTGGCGAGCCCCGCCGCGATCAGGTCCGCCCAGCGCGGCGGGCACGCGTGGTAGACGAGCAGGCCGACACCGCCGACGATCGGCGCCACCAGCACGTCGTGCACGAGCGGCCCACTGGCCAGCCAGACGACGAACGACCAGCTGATCAGCGGGAGCGCGAGCCAGGCTCCCCACAGTCCACATGCGACACCCACGGCGCCGATCACCCAGCGCGTCATGACATCACCTTCACCTGCGAGACCCACTTCGTTTGCAGCACACCGGGACGGCTCGGCGCGATCAACCGGCACGGGTAGCCGTGGTCGATGTCCAGCTCTTCACCGTTGAGCCGCAACGCCAGCAGCGTCAGCTCGTCCGCCGCGTGATTGGGCGGCAGCACGCTCGACCGGTACTTGCCCGCGCGCTCCAGTGACTCAACGACCACAGTGGACATTGGGTCGGCCCCTGCTGATCGCAGCAGGTCAGCGACGCGGACGCCGGTCCAGCGAGCCGAGGCGCTCCAGCCTTCGACGCAGGCGATCGGCAGCTCGGCCTCGACCTGCGGCATGGCTTGCAGCTGCGCCAGCGTGAAGCTCCGCAAGCGTGGGCCGATCACCTCAAGCGTCCACTGTGGATCGACGCGGGTGACTCCGGCGGCGCGTGCGGTGCGGTTGACGGGAATGCCCTGGGGACCGTTGCTGGAGCGCCACGCGAGCACTGAGACGTCGCGCAGCCACGGCACGGTGGAGCCCGCCGTCGCGAGCACGGCCGTTCCGGTCACTGCACCCGTGGTGAACAGGAAGTTCCGGCGGGACATCCCTGGCGCGGGCTCATCGCTCACGGGCGTCTTCAGGGCTCGTTTGATCACCGGCAGCTTCACCGCGATGTGCACGAGCAAGGCGCCGACCGCGACCCAAGCCACCGCGTAGTGGGCTGTGGGGAAGAAGAACGACCACGGGTAGTTCTGCGCGACGTTGAACAGCCCCGTGATCAGCTCGAAGAACGCGGCGCAGACCAGCACCAGGATCGAGCCGCGCTCCAGGATGTGCGCGCGGCCGAAGAGCTTCGGGTAGACGCTCCACAGTTTGGCCAGCAGCAACGGGATCGCGGCGATACCGGAGATCACGTGCACGCCCTGGGTGATCCGGTAGAGGCTGACCGGGCGCGTCGGCCAGGTGAACCACCCCGGCGGGTTCTGGATGCCGTGGCTGAGCAGGCCGGTGATGAAGCACAGTCCGAACGTGATGCCGAGCCACAGGCCGATCCGCGCCGCCACGCGCTCGTCGTGCACCCGTGACCGGAAGCGCGGCTTCACGGCTTTTCCAGTTCTGCGAACCAACGCCCGGAGTGTTCAGTGATCCTTTGTGTGAGCAGTCCGGCGACGGCCGCGACCGTGCCGATCGACTCCGCGCCCACCCACGCCCAGTCGAACCACGGCCCCTCGGCCATCCTCGCCCGTTCACGGCGCACGCCTCCGCCGGGAGGGTCCACTTCGACGACCGCGCGTCCGCTTGCCGAGAGCAATTCACCGACGCGGCTCAGCAACGCGACGGGATTGCCGCCGATGCCGACGTTGCCGTCCGCGAGCAGCGCGTGCCGCCATCGTCCTTCGCCGGGAATCTGGTCGAACACGTTGCGGCGCAGAGCCAGCCCGCCGCGTCGGGTGGTCAGGCGCACGGCGACGGAGGAGATGTCCACGCCCAGGGCGGGGATTCCGCGTGCCGCGAGCGCCACGGTCAGCCTGCCGGGGCCGCAACCGATGTCGAGGCTCGGGCCTTCGCACCCGGCGAGCATCACCTCGTCGGCCGCGTCCGCCTCCGCCGTCCAGCGGTCCGGGTGCAGCTGCCTGCGCTCTCCGGTCGCGGTGTGCAGCCAGCTCGGTGTGCCGAGGAGCGCTTCGTCGAAGACCGTCATCTCAGCGCTCCCACCGCTTGGGCGAACCGGCCGTGCGGCGTCGCGTCGGCAACCGCGAGCGCGTCGGACATGGTGTCCACATCGGACAGAACCGGGAGTGATGCCACGTCGAGGCCCTTGTCCCACAGCGCCTTCATGGTGAGAACGCCGGTGTCGTACTGCGACATGGGCACCGCGCGCAGCACTTCCGCGTGGTTCGGGTCGCGCAGGCCGAGCGCCCACCAGCCGCCGTCGTGCGCGCGTCCGATCGTCGCGTCCCACTCCGGAAAGCAATCGGCCAGCAAGGACGGTGTGACCTGCGGCGTGTCCATGCCGATCTGCACGACGGGCTGCCCGGGCGCGCGCCGCGCGATCTCCGCGTGCGCGTTGGCGAGTCTGTCCGAAAAGGACGCTCCGCGTTGCTCGAAGACCTCGCAGAGCGCAAGGAGTTCTGCGATTTCCTTGCTGCGGCGAGCTTTGCGGAGATCGCCGGTGAACGTGACGTACGGCGTCGTGTTGGGCGTGCGCAAGACAGCGTCCACTGTGTCCAGAAGCGCGGCGGCTGCGATCTCGGCGGCCTGCTCCGGCGTCGCGGGCGGGCACAGCCGCGTCTTCGCCAAGCCCGGCACGGGTGCCTTCGCCACGATGAGAATCGCGCCCTTCACCGGAGCACCCCCGCCATGTCGCGCACCGCGCGGAGAGTTCCCTTGACGGAGCCGGAAACCTTGGACCGCGTCCCCGCCGTGCGCGGCCGGTACGCGACGTCGAACTCCGCTATGCGCCAGTTCGCCGCGCCCGCGCGCAACAGCAGCTCCAACGGGTAGCCGAAGCGGCGGTCGCGAACGTTCAACGCCAGCAAGGCGTCGCGATGTGCGACCCGGATCGGGCCGATGTCCCTGACGGGCAAGCCTTTGCGGCGCAGAAGTGCTGCCAGCACCGCGTTGCCCACGCGGGCGTGCCACGGCCACGCGCCGCGTTCAGCGGGAACTCGGCGCCCCACCGCGAGGTCGGCACGGCCGCTGACCACGGCTTCGACGAGCTTGGACAGCTCTCCCGCGTCGAGCGAGCCGTCCGCGTCCAGCACACACACGATCGGCGACCGGCTCGCGACCACGCCCGCGTGCACGGCGGCTCCGTAGCCGGGGCGGGGTTCGTGCACGACCTTCGCGCCGTGCGCCCGAGCGACCTGGGGGGAGCCGTCGCTCGAACCGTTGTCCACCACAATCGCGCGGTAGCCGGAGGGCAGCGCCGCGAGCACAGCCGGCAGCGCCGCCGCTTCGTCCAAGCACGGGAACACCACGTCGATCTCATCCACAGCTCGGAAGCTATGGTCGTTGAACTCGCTCTGGAACCCTTGCGGTGCTTAACAAATCATGACGTCGTGCAGGTTCTTACGGAAGTCTGACGAATCGCGGTCGGTGGCTGTTGTCGGCGTGCGTCGGCTCTAGTCTGCGGGTATGACGACGCGTCGCGCCGACCTCGTCGCCGGGGGAGTCGCGGTAGTCCTGCTCGCCGTCGCGGTCGTGGTCGGCTACCACCTGAACTCCGTCGGCGCCCCGATCTTCGCCCGCGCAGCACCGGTTTTCGGCACGTGGGCTCCGCACATCGGCCCGGGAACGCCCTTCGCGGTGCTGATCGCGATCGCCGTGTGCGCGTGGGGGCCCGGCCTCGCTGAGCGGCTGCCGTGGCGACGCGCGCTGGCGTCCGGCTACCTGGCCGCGCTGGCCTGGACCTTCGCTCTGGCGATGATCGACGGGTGGCAAGCAGGGTTCGCCGACAAGCTCGCCAGCCGCGATGAGTACCTGCACGAGGTCCCCGGCATCACCGACATCCCGGCGATGCTGCGCGGCTTCGCGGCCAGAATCCTTGACTACCAGCCAGATTCGTGGACGACTCATGTGTCGGGTCATCCACCGGGCGCGACGCTGGTCTTCGTGTGGTTGGACCGCATCGGGCTCGGCGGCGGAGCTTGGGCGGGTGCTGTGTGCGTCGCGGTCGGGGCTGCTGTGGTGGTCGCGGTCCCGGTGACGCTGCGCGCGCTCGGCGCCCCGGACGCCGCTCGTGCCGTACTGCCGTTTCTAGTGCTGTTTCCGGGCGCGGTGTGGGTCGGCGCGTCGGCGGACGGGCTCTTCGCGGGGGTGACGGCCTCCGGGATCGCGTTGGTGGCGTTCGGTCGTCGCTGGTCGTGGTTGGCCGGGGGAGCGTTGCTCGGCTTCGGCGTCTACCTCTCCTACGGGCTGGTGTTGTTGGGGCCCTTGGCTTTGGTGGTCGCTCTGATGAGCGGTCGATGGCGTGCTCTCGGGTGGGCGGTGCTCGGCGCGCTGGGCGTCGTCGCGGCGTTCACCCTCGCTGGGTTCTGGTGGCTGGACGGCTACCATCTAGTGATCGATCGGTACTACCAAGGCATCGGGCTCTACCGGCCGTACTCGTACTGGGTGTGGGCCAATCTCGCCTGCTTGGTGCTGGCCGCCGGGCCTGCCGTCGCGCCGGGTCTGCGCAGGCTGAGGGGCAACCGGCTGCTGCTCCTGGTGGTCGGGGCCGCCGTGCTCGCCGTGCTGGCCGCCACCCTTTCGGGGCTCAGCAAGGCCGAAGTGGAGCGCATCTGGCTACCGTTCGCGGTCTGGCTGCTGCCCGCGACGGCCCTGCTCCCCGAGCGGGACCGCCGCGGATGGCTCGCCGTCCAAGCGGTGACCGCGCTCGCCGTGAACCATCTCCTGCTCACGAACTGGTGACCTGTGGACGAGATCCTGGCCCACCTCGCGCACATCGCGCCGTACGCGGTGGGGTTGTCGCTGCCGGTGTTCCTGCTCGGCGCGTGGCTGCTGCACGCGCTGCGCCACCGCTCGCTGACCACCTCGATGACCGTGCTCATCCTGATCCCGCTGGTCGCGACGTTCGCGGGCGCGGTCGGCATCAGCGGCTTCATGTTCACCCCGACGCTGACGATCACGCTGCTCGTGTGCCTGCTCGTCGCGGCGGTGACCGTGCCGACCGGCGTGCTGCTCGGCAGGGGCATCGCCAAGCGCACCGTGTGGGAGCGCGAGGCCCGCGCCCGCGAGCGCGCCGCCGAGGCGTCCCGGCGTGAGCTCGTCGCGTGGATCAGCCACGACCTGCGCACCCCGCTCGCCGGGATTCGCGCGATGGCCGAGGCGCTCTCCGACGGCGTTGTCGCCGCGCCCGTCGAGGTCCGCGACTACGGCGGGCGCATCGGCGGGGAGGCCATGCGGCTCAACGCGATGGTGGAGGACCTCTTCGAGCTGTCGAAGATCACCGCCGGGGCGCTGAAGCTCACCATGGCGCCCGTCGCGCTCCGCGAGGTGATCGACGAGGCCGTCAGCGCGTCCGACCCCGCCGCCTCGCGGAAAGGCGTGCGCCTGGTGACCGAGCCCGGCGCTTCGCCCGTCGTCCAGGGCAGCACTCCAGAGCTTTCGCGCGTGCTGCGCAACCTGCTCGCCAACGCGATCCGGCACACGCCGCCCTCCGGCTCGGTCGTCGTGCGCGCCGGGCAGGACGAGCGCGAGGCGTGGCTGTCGGTCGACGACTGCTGCGGAGGAATCCCCGACGCTGAGCTGTCCCGCGTCTTCGAGGTCGCTTTCCGTGGCACCCCCGCCCGCACTCCCGACCACGGCCACCAGCCTGCTGGAGCGGGCTTGGGCCTGGCCATCGCGCGCGGATTGGTGGAGGCCCACCGAGGCCGCATCGACGCCCGCAACCACGGCCCCGGCTGCCGCTTCGAACTCCGCATCCCGCTCCCCGCGTAGCCCTGCGCCCGGTTGTGGCGCGAGGTTTGTGGTGGTTGAAGACGTCCGCGAGGGGGGTTTGCCGTACTTGAAGACTGGTGAACTTCGGCGCGGGTGGGGTTGAGCAGTCTTCAAGACCCGCAAACCCCCGCTCAGGAGGTCTTTAAGCCACGCAAACCCGGCGCGGTCAGGGGCGGAGGGGCGCGGTGGCGAAGGAGTGGACGCCGGTGGTGAAGGCGGTGCGGGCGCGGTAGCCGAGCACGCGCGCGGCCTTGGCGGGGTCGGCCACCACGTGCCGCACGTCGCCGGGACGCGCGCCGCCGATGATCTCCGGCATGGGACCGCCGTGGGCGCGCGCCAACTCCGTGGCCAGCTCGCCGACGGTGTGCGGCTCGCCGGAGCACACGTTCACCGCCTCAAGCGCGCCAGCGGGCGGAGCGGCTTCGAGAGCGAGCACGTTCGCCAGGGCCACGTCGCTCACGTGCACGAAGTCGCGGCGCTGCAAGCCGTCCTCCATCAATCGAGGAGCTTCCCCTCGCTCAAGGGACGACCGGAACATCGACGCCACGCCTGCGTACGGAGTGTTCCTGGGCATGCGCGGGCCGTAGACGTTGTGGTAGCGCAAGGCCCACACGCCGCCGCCGGTCTGCCGAGCCCACGCGGACGCGAGGTGCTCCTGGGCCAACTTCGTCGCCGCGTAAGTACTTCGCGGGTCGAGCGGAGCGTCTTCGGCGATCAGCTCGGAGTGCAGCGCGCCACCGCACTCCGGGCACGGCGGCTCGAACAGGCCCGCCGAGATGTCGGAGAAGCGACGCGGAGCGGGGCGAACCACGCCGTGTGAAGGGCACCGGTAGCGGCCCTCGCCGTACACCACCATGGACGACGCGAGCACGAGCCGCTTCACGCCCGCGCGGTGCATCTCGGCGAGCAGCACGGCGGTGCCGAAGTCGTTGTGCAGCGCGTAGTCCGGGGCATCGGTCGGATCAACGCCGTGGCCGACCATCGCGGCCTGGTGGCACACGGCGTCCACAGTGGACAGAAGTCGGGCGAGGAGATCGGTGTCGCGGATGTCGCCGCGCTCAAGCCATTCGCCGCGAGTCCACGGGGGAACGCAGTTGTGGGCAGCCGGGAGGAACACGTCCAGCAGGACGGGCTCATGTCCTTGCGCCGCAAGGGCGTCGGCGATGTGGGAGCCGATGAAACCGGCCCCGCCGGTCACGAGTACGCGCACACCGCCGACGCTAGGACCTCACGGAGGGCTTGTCGCCCCGCCGGGACCCGCCGTCACAGAACCGTCAGATTTACGAGTTCGCCGCGGCGAGCACCTGCGCGACGGACGGGTTGACCAACGACTTGTCGCCGACGAACACCGTGGGCACGACCTCGTTGCCGTTGGCGACCGAGCGCACGCGCGCCGCCGCCTCGGGGTCCTCCCAGATGTTGACCTCCTGAACGGTCAGGTCGGTCTTGGCCAGCCCGGACCGCAGCGCCGAGCAGAAACCGCAGCCGGGCCGCCAGTAGAACTCCACGATCGCACTCATGGCTCCAGTATGACGAGGTCCCTGCCGTCGGAGGTGCGCACCACGTACCGCGCGATGTCGGAGCGCTGCAACGCGACCATGCCGTTGGCCACCAGCGGTTTCGGCTGGCTGGGCACGCCGTAGCCGTAGGGCGGGACCGTCCAGTCCATCATCGTGCGGGTCTCGCCGGACTTGGTCACCGCGTACAACCCGCACGACAGCGGGCCGGTCACCCCGCCCAGCTCCAGGTGCACGCCTGTGCCCCACGGCACACCGTCGACGGTGAGGTTGGCCCACACCTCGCCCTTGCGCGCGCTCAACGCAGAGGTGGTCGTGTACTCCGACCACTGATCGGAGCTGAGCACGCTCCACGTCACCAGCGGCCCGGCCACGATCAGCACGACCGCGGCCGCCGCGGCGACGAGCCAGGTGCGCTTGCGCTTGCGCCGCTCCCGGCCGACCCGGTCCAGCAAGCCGGTCAGCACGTTGTCCTTCGGGATGCTCACCTGGTCTAGCAGGTCCGGCAGAGCGGCGAAGGACTTCAGCTCGCTCTGGCACTCGGCGCAGTCCATCAGGTGCGACTCGAACGCCTCGGACTCCGTCTCGGAGAGCGCGCCCAGGACGTAGGCGCCCAGGTCGGTGTGTTCCACCAGCGGCCTCATTGGGTGACTCCTCGGTCGTCGAGGGCTCGACGGAGCGCGCGCAGGGCGTAGAAGACCCGCGACTTCACCGTCCCCGCCGGGATTCCGAGGAGTTCGGCTGCCTCGTTGACGCTACGGCCCTGCAAGTGGGTGTGCACCAGCACGTCCCGGTGTTCCTGGCTGAGCGCCGACATGGCCTCCTCGACGACCATCGCGGCCAGCGACGCCTCGGTCCGGTCGGGCACCTGGACCCGGTCCAGCGGCGCGGGGTCGACCTCCTGCGGTCGAGCGCCCCGGCTGCGCCGCGCGTCGATCACGATCCGCCTGGCGACCGTGAACAACCACGCCCGCAACAGGTCCGGATCTCGCTCCAGCCGCTCCGCGTGCTTCCACGCGCGCACGAGCGTCTCCTGGACGACGTCCTCGGCCCAGTGCCGGTCCCCGCCGGTCAGCCGCAGGGCATGACCGAGCAGTTGCCCGCCGAAGCGCTGGTAGAGGGTGGTGACCAGCTCGGTGTCGGCGGCGGGCGGCACGGTGTGACGGCCGGACCGTGCCCGGCCTGCTCGGGTGAACCGGCTCAGCGCCATTCGGACATTCTTGACCGTTGTGCCCCGGAAGGTCTAACCCGGCCGTGCCGTTTTCCTGAACCCGCTGCGCCCGGCCGGATCTGCGTATCGTTGGCCGCGTGCGAATGGACGGAACATGAACGCCCCTTACGGTCGCCCCGCGCACAACCAGGGCGGCTACTACGACGATCGGAGGCAGGCCCCCGTGCAGCGCCCCCGTCGTCGCAAGGTGCGGATCGGCCGGATCGTGCTGGTCGTGCTGCTGGTGCTCGTGGTGGGACTCGTGAGCACGTGGATCTACGTCGACACCACGCTCAACCGGACGACGGCGCTGCCCGAGTACTCGGGGCGGCCCGCCGAGACACCCGGGACCACGTGGCTCGTCGTCGGTTCGGACAGCCGCGAGGGGCTGTCGGAGGAGGACCGCGAAGAGCTGGCCACAGGCGGTGCCGCCGGTAAGCGCACGGACACGATGATGTTGGTGCACCTGCCGTCCAGCTCCGCCAAGCCGACGCTGATCAGCCTGCCGCGCGACTCCTACGTCTCGATCCCCGGCAAGCGCAAGCAGAAGCTCAACGCCGCGTTCGCCATGGGCGGCCCGCAGCTGCTCGTGCGCACCATCGAGGGCGAGACCGGGCTGCGCATCGACCGCTACGCCGAGATCGGCTTCGGCGGGTTCGTCGGCATCGTGGACTCCCTCGGCGGCGTGGACATGTGCATCGACAAGGCGATGAACGACCCCAAGGCCGGGCTCGACCTCCAGCCGGGCTGCCAGGAGCTGACCGGAGCGCAGGCGCTGGGCTACGTCCGCACGAGGGCCTCCGCCCGCGCCGACCTCGACCGCGTCGAACGGCAGCGCGCGTTCATGTCGGCGGTCATGGACAAGGCCACCGGCCTGGGCACCGTGCTCAACCCGTTCCGGGTGTTCCCGCTGCTCACGGACGTGCCGAAGGCGATGATCGTCAACGACGACGACCACCTGCACAACCTCGCCGGGCTGGCGTGGGGGCTGCGCGGGGCGGGCACCGGGTCCGTGGTGACCACGACCGTGCCGATCGCCCGCACCGGCAACGTCCCCGGGGTCGGCTCCACCGTCCAGTGGGACAAGACCAAGGCGGGCCAGCTCTTCGACGCGCTCAAACGCGACGTCGACGTGCCGTCCTCGGTGATCGTCACCGGCTGACACGCGAAAAAGGGAGCCCCCGGGGCTCCCTTTTTCGTTGTCTCGATCAGGCGGGCTGGCGGTTCTTGGAGCCCGCCACGGTGATGACACCGACGGCGGCGATGCAGACCTGGACCGCGAGCTCGGCCAGGAACGGCAGTGTGAAGAAGAACCAGCCGAAGACGGTCGCGAGCGCGGTGCCGAGCAGAGCGGCGACGACACCGACCACGATGGTGGTCAGCGCCGAGACCTTCTGCTCGCCAGGAACGATCAACCGGCCGAGCGCGCCGACGATGGCGCCGACCAGGATGGCACTGAAGAACCCGGTGATGGCCACGAGTGTGTCCTCTCCTCTCCGCCGAAGCCGGCGGCTTGCTGATGACACAACTCTGGCCGCGCGGGCGCTCGCGCGAATCCGGTCTCAGCCCTGAACTTGCCGCCCGGGGTCCCCTAGGGGCGCGATGCCCCCGCGCAGCGTCAGCATCACCGCGCGCACCGCCTCGGCCCGGGCCAGCGTGCCCTCCAGAGCGGCCACCCACGCGGCGTTGACCAGCGCGTCCGTCACCTGGAGCAGCCACTCCACCGGCAGGTCGTCGCGGAGAACGCCCTCGTCCTGCCCGCGCCGCAGCAGCTCGACGAACGGGCTGAGCGCGGCGTTGTCCTCGCTGGTGAGCTTGGTGTCGCTGTCCAGCTCGTGCTCGTGCAGCAGGAAGTAGTAGCGCTCGCCCATCGCCACGAAGTCGTGCACGACCCGCTCGATCGCGCTCCACGTCGAGCCCTGGTCCAGGTCCGCGCGCGCCAGCACCTCGCCGGTCTCGCGCACCACCTCGTAGGCCAGGCCCCGCACCAGCGCGGCGCGGTCGGGGAAGTAGCGGTGCAGCGTCGTGCGCCCCACCCCGGCCTCCCCCGCGACCACCGACAGCGACGCCGCGCGGTCCTTGGCGAAGACCTGGGCCGCCGCTTCGAGGATCGCTCGTCGGGTGCGGGCGCGGACGCCAGTCTCCTCAGGCACGGCGTGCACCTTACAGACCGCGCTGAACTGTCCGAAGTGGACGATCAGCCCGGCAGGTAGGTGCCGAAGGACCAGAGGTTGCCCTCCAGGTCGCGCGCGGTGTACTCCCGCGAGCCGTGATCGGTGTCGGCGAGGTCGCGCTCCACCGGGGCTCCTGCGGCGACGGCCTTGGCGAAGTGCGCGTCCGGATCGGCGACGGTGAGGTAGAGCCACGCCGCGCCGGTGCTGTTCCGGGTGTTCTCCTCGGAGGTGCCGATCATGATGATGTTGTCCGCCCAGCCCAGTTCCGCGTGCCGCACCACGCCGTCGGAGTCGGCGTAGACGGCGCGCTCGGTCAGGCCGAACGCGCTGACCAGCCAGGGAATGGCGGCTGCGGCGTCGCGGTAGCGCAGGCTGGGGAAGACCGACTGCGTAGTCATGCCTGCTGTCTACCTGCCACCACCGACACCCGCGAGCGGAACGGCCTTCCGGCGATTACGGTCCGGCTGTGGCGGAACTCATGGTGATCATCGGCTTGATGCTGGCGACCGTGCTGCTCGTCGGCGTCGGCGAGCGCGTCCGGCTGCCGTACCCGGTGCTGGTGACCTTGCTGGGCATCGCGGTCGCGCTCGTGCCGGGGCTTCCCGTGCTCGTCGTCCCGCCCGAGCTGATCCTGCCGTTGTTCCTGCCGCCGCTGCTGTACGCGACGGCGCAGCGCACGTCGTGGTCGATGTTCAAGGTGCGCTGGCGGAGCATCCTGTTGCTGGCGTTGGTGTTGGTGCTGATCACTGTCGCGGCCGTCGCGTTCACCGCGTGGATGCTGGTCCCCGGCATCACGTTCGCGGCCGCCGTGGCGCTCGGCGCTCTGGTGGCTCCGCCCGATCCCGTCGCGGCCGAGGCGGTCGCGGGTCCGTTGCGCATGCCGCGCCGCCTCGTCGCCGTGCTCCAGAGCGAAGGGTTGTTCAACGACGCCGTCGCGCTCGTGGTCTACCAGCTCGCGGTCGCGGCGGCGATCACCGGCTCGTACTCGCCGTGGACCGGGCTGCTGCGCTTCGCCTACTCCGCGCCCGCCGCCGTCGCGCTCGGGCTCGCGCTGGGGTGGTTGGCGCGGTGGACGTTGGCGCGCATCGGCGAGCCGACCGCGCGCAGCGGCTTGACCTTGGTGATCCCGTTCGCCGCCTATCTGCTCGCCGAGGAGCTGCACGCGTCCGGAGTGCTCGCGGTCGTCACGGTTGCGCTCTACATCGGGCACACCGTTGAGGAGTCCGACGTGCACGGGCGGCTCAGCGGCGGAGCGTTCTGGGAGGTCGTCGAGCTGCTCGTGACCGGCGTGGCGTTCGGGCTGATCGGCTTGGAGCTGCGCGAAGTCCTCGCCGCCAACGACGGACGGCTGTTGGAGATCGGCGGTCGCGCGGCGCTGGTCTGCGTCGTGGTGATCGTCGTGCGCACCGTGTGGCTGGGCATGGGCGCGTGGCTCATCGGCCGCTCCGGCGACCCCGAGCGCGCTCCGCGCAACTGGCGCGAAGGCCTCTTGCTGTCGTGGTGCGGCATGCGCGGGCTCGCCACTTTGGCGCTGGCTCTGGCGATCCCGCCGGAGTTCCCCGCGCGTTCCGAGCTGCTGCTGATCGCCTTCGCCGTGATCGTCGTGACCATGGTGCTGCCCGGCTTGACCCTGCCCGCGCTGGTGAAACTGCTTGGCGTGCAAGCCGAATCCGACGCCGAGCAGGCCGCCGACGAGGCCTTGGCCAAGCGCGCGTACAAGGCCGGGCTGCGGCGGCTCAAGGAGCTGGACGCCGTTCGGGACCTCCCCGAGGACATGATCGAGAAGATCCAGGCCAAGCAGAAGGGCCTGCTCGCGGCGCTGTACGCGGATCGTGAGCCGGAGAACCACGGCGAGGAGCAGGCGCAACGCATCCGCACCGTGCAGATGTTCCGCGAGATCCAGACCGAGGTCCTCGCCGCCGCCCGCCGCGAGATCGTCACCGCCCGCACCGAACCCGGAGCCGACCCCCAGGCCGTCGACCGCGTCCTCCGCCGACTCGACCTCCGCAGCGCCCAACTCCACTGACCCCCGCGCTCGCCCCAACGTCTCCACCCACCAACGCCGCCTTTGGTCCGTTGAAGTACCTGAATGACTCATTCGGTCCGCTCAACCACATGAACGAGTCATTGGCGCGCGTGGTGGAAAGCCCTGAACGACCCGTTTGGCGCGCTGGGGCCCTGAACGACCCGTTTGGCGCGCTCAACGCACTGAACGGGTCGTTTGGTGCGTGAGGTGGTACCTGAAGGACCCGTTCAGGGCGTTTGCGAACGGCTCAGGTGGTGTGTGGTGGTGCGCTCCGCGGAGGTTGTGGTGGGGAAGGAGGTTGTGGTGGGGAAGCGAACGGCCTGTTTGACGCGTTGAGGGCGCTGAACGGGTCGTTTGGTGCGCTCAACGCACTGAAGGGGTCGTTCAGGGCTTAAACGGCGCGGGGGAGAGTGCGGCGGAGGCGGGTGAAGGTCTTGGTGTGGTTGAAGGCGAGGACGCCGACGTCGGAGTTCTCGCGGCGCCAAACGGCTACGAAGGAGCGGTCCTCGATGCTGCCCTCGACGACCTCGACCTTGTCGGAGGGGAGCACGCGCCCGGCGAACTGGATGCGGACGCCGTACTGGTCGGACCAGAAGTAGGGGGTTTCGGCGCACGACTCGACGAGCGAGTCGGCGAGGAGGTTGCGGACGGCGACGCGGGGTTGGCGCGTGGCGTTGGTCCAGTGCTCGACGCGGTGCCCGCCGACGGAAGCGACATCGCCGACAGCGACCACGTTGGCCAGGCCGGCGCGGCAGCCGGGGTCGCAGACGACGCCGTTGCCCAGTGGCACCCCGGAGCCTTGCAGCCACGAGGTCGTGGGGATGACGCCGACGCCGATGACGACCACGTCGGCCTCGACGGCGCTGCCGTCGCTGAGCAGCACCTCGCGGACGCGGTGATCCCCGCTGAGCCCGACGACGCCGGTGCCGCACAGCAAGCGGACGCCGTGGTCGGTGTGCAGCGAAGCGCACGCGGACGCCATCTCATCGCCCAAGCCGGGCAAGGGTTTCGGAGCGGCTTCGAGGACCGTGACGTTCAGGCCGCGCGCGGCGCACGTCGAAGCGACCTCGGCGCCGATGAAGCCCGCGCCGACGACAACGACCCGCTCGGCGCGATCAAGGTCGGCACGGAGTGCGAGCGCGTCGTCGATCGTGCGGAGGGTGTGCACGCCATTGAGGTTTCCTTGCCCAGCAAGCATTCTCGGCCGAGCACCGGTGGCGATCACCACGCCGTCGGTGCGCACGGTGCCGTTGTCGAGCACGACTTCGCCCGCCGCGAGGTCGAGCCCGCTCGCGTGCACGCCGAGCAGCCACTCCGCCTCCAGCGCGCACCGCTCGGCGGCGTCGGTCAGCGCGAGGTCGGCCTCCTCGGCCCGCCCGAGCAGGAAGTCCTTGGACAGCGGCGGTCGGTCGTAGGGCTGGTGCGGCTCATCGCCGACGATCACCAGGCGCCCGTCGAAACCCTGGGCGCGCAGTTCCCTCGCGGCGGAGAGACCGGCGAGCGACGCGCCGACCACGGTGATCGTTTTCAAGCCACGTCCTGCGCGGCCCGGTGCAACCAGATGACACCGTCGACAACACTCACTTGGTGGGTCCGCACGGGCCGCTTCGCAGGTAGACAGGTGGGCAGCCCGGTGCGCAGGTCGAAGGAGGCGGCGTGCAGCGGGCACTCCACGAAGCAGCCCTCCAGCCAGCCCTCTGACAGCGACGCGTCCTGGTGCGAGCACGTGTCGTCGATCGCGTAGATCACCCCGTCCGCGTTGAACACCGCGACGGGAACGGGACCGTCGACGCGGATCGACTCGCCGGGCGGCAGCTGGGAGAGGTCGCAGACGCGCAACATCGGCACTCCTTGTTGCGAATGATGTTGTTGCGGATGATGAGATCTAATGTGCTCTGCGCAACAGGGTGCGGCCGGAGCCGCCGACGCGTCAAGAGACCCGTCTGGAGCAGTGCTCCTCACGCACGGCTACGGTGGGCGGCATGGTCAACGGAGCCGGGACGGGCCGCAGCGGCGCGAACTCTGTGCAGTCCGTCGACCGGGCGGTCAGCGTCCTGGAGATCCTGGCCAAGCACGGCGAGGCCGGGGTCACCGAGGTGGCCGCCGAGCTGGGCGTGCACAAGTCGACCGCCTTCCGGCTGCTCGGCGTTCTGGAGCACCGGGGACTGGTTGAACAGGCCGTTGACCGGGGCAAGTACCGGCTCGGCGTCGGCATCGTCCGGCTGGCCGGGGCGACCGCGGCGCGGCTGGACCTCTCCCAGGAGACGCGGCCGGTGTGCGAGCAGCTCGCCGCCGAGCTCGGCGAGACCGTGAACGTCGCCATCGCCGATCACGACGCCGCGGTGAACGTTGCGCAGGTCCGCGGTTCCGCCGCCGTGACCAGCCACAACTGGGTCGGCAGGCGCACTCCGCTGCACGCGACCTCCAGCGGCAAGGTGCTGCTGGCCTTCCTCCCGCCGGAGCAGCTGCGCGTCGCGCTCTCCCGCCCGCTGGCCAGGTTCACCGACAACACCGTGACCTCGACGAAGTCGCTGCGCGAGCAGCTCGTGCGCGTCCGCGACACCGGCTGCGCCTTCTCCGTCGAGGAGCTGGAGATCGGTCTGAACGCGGCCGCCGCCCCGGTTCGCTCGTACGACGGGACGGTCGTCGGCGCGATCAGCGTGTCCGGCCCCGCCTACCGGCTGACCGCGCAGCGTCTGGCCGAGGTCACCGAGCAGGTCGTGCGGGCGGGCGTCGAGGCGTCGCGCCGAATGGGCTTCAACTGACGCTGCTCCAAGCGCATTAAGGCGAACGCGCGGGGCTTGACACTGCCCTGAGCGCGCCCTCATGGTGTCTCCAATTCCACAACACCGTGCGCCATGCGCAACAACTCTCCTTACCTCAATCGCGCACGCGTGCGCGCGATGCCCGCTTCGCTCGTGCTTCAAACCTCGGAAATCCGCACGGATCGGAGACAGCCAGTGCCGCAGGAGGTTCGCGCCGTCGTGGCGCGTGAGCGCAACGCGCCGGTCGAGGTCGAGACGATCATCGTTCCGGACCCCGGCCCAGGTGAGGCGGTGGTGCAGGTGCTGGCCTGCGGGGTCTGCCACACCGACCTGCACTACCGGCAGGGCGGGATCAACGACGAGTTCCCGTTCCTGCTCGGCCACGAGGCGGCCGGGCTGGTCGAGTCGGTCGGCCCGGACGTCACCGATCTGAAGCCCGGCGACTACGTGGTGATCGCGTGGCGCGCGCCGTGCGGAGGCTGCCGCTCCTGCCGGCGCGGACGGCCCTGGTACTGCTTCGACAGCCGCAACGCCGCGCAGCCGATGACGCTGCTCGACGGCACGCCGCTGAGCCCGGCGCTGGGCATCGGCGCCTTCGCGGAGAAGACCCTCGTCCACAGTGGACAGTGCGTGAAGGTGGACCCGGCCGCCAGGCCCGAAGCCGCGGGGCTGATCGGCTGCGGCGTCATGGCGGGGTTCGGCGCCGCGGTCAACACCGGCGCGGTCGGCATGGGGGACACGGTCGCGGTGATCGGCTGCGGTGGGGTCGGCAACGCCGCCATCGCCGGAGCCTCGGTCGCCGGAGCGCGGCTGATCGCCGCCGTGGACATCGACGGCGCGAAGCTCGACGCCGCAACGCGTTTCGGTGCGACGCACACGATCAACTCGCGCGACGCCGACCCGGTCGCGGCGGTGCGCGAGCTGACCGGCGGCAACGGCGCGGACGTGGTGATCGAGGCCGTCGGCATCGCCGAGACCTACCGGCAGGCGTTCTACATGCGTGATCACGCGGGCACTGTCGTCCAGGTCGGTGTGCCCACGCCGGAGCTGAAGATCGAGCTGCCGCTGATCGACCTGTTCTCGCGCGGCGGGGCGCTGAAGTCCAGTTGGTACGGGGACTGCTTGCCCAGCAGGGACTTCCCGCTGCTGGTGGACCTCTACCTCAGCGGCAAGCTCGACCTCGACGGCTTCGTCACCGAGACGATCGGGCTGGACGAGGTGGAGGACGCCTTCGAGCGGATGCACTCCGGCAAGGTCCTGCGCTCGGTGGTGGTCTTCTGATGTCCGCCAAGGTGCCCGGCAAGGTGATCATCGTCGGCGCGGGCATCGTCGGCTGTTCGCTCGCCGACGAGCTGACCGCGCGCGGCTGGACCGACGTGACCGTGCTCGACCAGGGGCCGCTGTTCGCCACGGGCGGCTCCAGCTCGCACGCGCCCGGCCTGGTGTTCCAGACCAACCCGTCCAAGACCATGACGGCCTTCGCCGCGTACACCGTGCAGAAGTTCGCGGGGCTGGACGGTGCCTTCAACCAGGTCGGCGGGCTCGAAGTCGCCACGACGCCGGAGCGCTTGGCGGAGCTGGAGAGGCGACACGGCTTCGCCAGCGCGTGGGGCGTGCGTGGAGAGCTGCTGAGCCCGCAGGAGTGCGTCGAGCTGTGGCCCTTGCTGGACAAGGACATGGTGCTCGGCGGCTTCCACACGCCGGACGACGGCCTGGCCAAGGCCGTGCGTGCTGGGGAAGTCCAGGCGCAGCGGGCGATGGCGCGCGGAGCCGTGTTCCACGGCAACCAACCGGTCGTCGAGATCTTGCAGGAGAACGGCCGCGTGGTCGGAGTCCGCACCGAGCACGACACGTTCGCGGCGGACGTCGTGGTGTCGGCGGCGGGTTTCTGGGGCCAGCGCATCGGGGCAATGGTTGGCATGACTGTGCCGCTGATTCCCCTTGCCCACCAATACGTCCGAACGAGTCGACTGTCCGAACTGGACGATTCGCGCGAAGCCGGTCGGCCGATTCTGCGGCACCAGGACCGCGATCTGTACTTCCGCGAGCACCACGACCGGCTCGGCATCGGGTCCTATGCGCACCGACCGATGCCGGTCGATCTCGACGATCTCCGCGACGACGGACCGATGCCGTCGATGTTGGAGTTCACCGAGTCCGACTTCGCCGAGCCCTGGCAGGACTGCCGGAACCTACTGCCCGCGCTGGGCGATGCGAAGGTGGAGGAGGGCTTCAACGGGATCTTCTCGTTCACCCCCGACGGCTTCCCGCTGCTCGGCGAATCCCTTGAGGTCAAGGGTTTCTGGCTGGCTGAGGCCGTTTGGGTGACGCACTCCGCCGGAGTGGCGCGGGCGGTCGCCGAATGGATCGTCGACGGGAAGTCCACTGTGGACGTTCATGAGTGCGACGTGCACCGCTTCGAGGACGTGCAGCTCGCGCCGGACTACATCGCCGAGCGCGGCTGTCAGAACTTCGTCGAGGTCTACGACATCCTGCACCCGTTGCAGCCCATGGAATCGCCGCGACCGCTGCGTGTGAGCCCGTTCTACGAGCGGCAGCGCGAACTCGGCGCGGTGTTCCTCGAAGCGGCTGGATGGGAACGCCCGCACTGGTTCGAGTCGAACGCGCACCTCGCCGCCGGGATCGATCTGCCGGAGCGCGACGCGTGGTCGGCGCGCTATTGGTCGCCGATCGCCGCTGCTGAGGCGAGGCACACCAGGGAGAAGGTCGCGCTGTACGACATGACTCCCTTGAAGCGCCTCGAAGTCGCCGGAACGGGCGCGTTGGACTTCCTCCAGCGCATGACCACCAACAACCTCGCGAAGAAACCAGGCGCGGTCACCTACACGCTGCTGCTCGACCACGCTGGCGGAGTGCGCAGCGACCTCACCGTGGCTCGGCTGGCCAAGGACCGCTTTCAGGTCGGCGCCAACGGAAACCTGGACCTCGACTGGCTGGCCCGCCACCTGCCGGACGACGGCTCGGTGCAGGTCCGCGACATCACGGCCGGGACGTGCTGCATCGGCGTGTGGGGCCGGCTCGCGCGCGACCTCGTTCAGCCGTTGACGCAGGAGGACTTCTCGCACAAGGGCTTCGGTTACTTCAAGGCGAAGCGTGCTTACCTCAGGAACATCCCGGTCACCGCGATGCGACTGTCCTATGTGGGCGAGCTCGGGTGGGAGCTGTACACCACCGCCGACCTCGGCCAGCGCCTGTGGGACGTGCTGTGGGAAGCCGGTCAAGAACACGATGTGATCGCCGCCGGACGCAGCGCCTTCAACAGCTTGCGGCTCGAAAAGGGCTACCGCGCTTGGGGAACTGACATGACGCCGGAGCACGATCCGTACTCGGCCGGGCTCGGTTTCGCGGTGCGGATGGACTCCGGCGACTTCCTGGGCAAGGACGCGTTGCGCGATGCGCCGGAGCAGCGGCTCGCGTGCTTGGCGCTGGACGCGCGCGACCACGTGGTGCTCGGCAAGGAACCCGTTTACAGCAAAGAAGAAGTCGTCGGCTACGTGACGAGTGCCGCGTACGGCTACACCATCGACAAGCCGATCGCGTACGCGTGGTTGCCGTCCGCGCTCGCCGAGCCCGGTACGCGCGTGGAGATTGGCTACTTCGGCAGCCGCTACCCCGCGACCGTGGCGGAGGAGCCCCTGTTCGACCCGGAGATGTCCCGCATCCGCCGCTGACCCGTCGGAGGAACGATGTATGACGTCATTGTCGTTGGCCTGGGCGGAATGGGCAGCGCCGCCGCGCACCACCTGGCGGACAGGGGAGCGCGCGTGCTCGGCCTGGAGCGGTTCGGCCCCGCGCACAACAAGGGTTCCAGTCACGGCGGCTCGCGGATCGTCCGGCAGTCCTATTTCGAGGACCCCGCCTACGTTCCATTGCTGCTGCGCGCTTACGAGCTGTGGGAGAAGCTCGAACGCGACACCGGACGCGAGATCCTGTCGCTCACCGGCGGCGTGATGGTCGGCCCGCCAACGAGCAAGACCGTAGCGGGAAGCCGACTCTCGGCCGAGAAATGGGATCTCCCGCACGAGATGCTCGACGCGACGGAGGTGCGCAAGAGGTTCCCGACGCTGAACCCGCTGCCGGACGAGGTCGCGCTGTTCGAGGAGCGCGCGGGCTTCGTCCGTCCTGAAGAGACGGTCACGGCCCATCTCCAGCTCGCCGCGGCGAAGGCCGACATCCGCTTCGAAGAGCCGATGCTGCACTATGAGTCCACTTCGGACGGTGTGCGTGTGATCACCGCGAAGGGGACTTACGAGGCCGGGGAGCTCGTGATCTGCCCGGGGGCTTGGGCGCCGGAGTTGTTGGCGGACCTCAACGTTCCGTTCGCGATCGAGCGCCAGATCCAGTTCTGGTTCGAGCCGACCGGCGGTGTCGAGCGTTTCGACCAGAGCCATCACCCCATTTACATCTGGGAGGACGCCGCCGGAGTGCAGGTGTACGGATTCCCCGCGCACGACGGGCCTTCCGGTGGCGCGAAGGTGGCCTTCTTCCGCAAGGGCGTGCTGTGCACACCGGAAACGATCGAGCGCACTGTGCACCAGCACGAGATCGACGCGATGGCAGGGCACATGGAAAAGTGCATCCCCGCGTTGCCCGGCCGTTTTCTTCGCGCGGCCACGTGCATGTACACGACCACGCCCGACGAGCACTTCGTGATCGCCCGCCACCCCGAGCACGAACGCGTCACCGTCGCGTGCGGGTTCTCCGGGCACGGCTTCAAGTTCGTCCCCGTCGTCGGCGAGATCCTGGCCGACCTCGCTCTTACCGGCCGCACCGAGCACCCGATCGCGCTGTTCGACCCACGCAGGAGCTTCGCATGACGTCCTCTCTGATCCCCACCCTGCCAGGAAGCGACTACACGGACCCCGAGAACTTCCGCCGCGAGCAGGAGCGGATCTTCGAGCACATGTGGTTCTGCGCCATCAGGTCCGACGAACTGGCCAAGCCGGGCGCTTTCCGCACTGTCCAAATTGGACGCGAGAGTGTGATGATCACGCGCAACCGCGCGGGTGGTCTGCGTGCGTTCCTCAACATCTGCCGCCACCGCGGCGCGAAACTGTGCGTCGAGGAGACAGGCGAAGTCCGGCGCAACTTCCAGTGCCCTTACCACGCGTGGACCTACGACCTCGACGGCAAGCTGATCGCGGCGCCGAACCTGACGAAGATGCCCGACATCGACCGCACGACCTACGGGCTCGTTGGTGTGCACCTGCGGGAGTGGCTAGGCTACGTGTGGGTGTGCCTCGCCGAGGAGCCGCCCTCGTTCGAGGACACCGTGCTGCGCGAAGTCGTCGACCGGCTCGGCGACGCGGAATCGCTCGACCGCTACTCGGTGGAGGAGCTGACGCTCGGGCGGCGGATCACCTACGACGTCAAGGCGAACTGGAAGCTGATCGTCGAGAACTTCATGGAGTGCTACCACTGCGCGACGATCCACCCCGAGCTGACCGAGGTCCTGCCGGAGTTCGCCGACGGCTACGCCGCGCAGTACTACGTCGGCCACGGAGCCGAGTTCGCCGAGGAGGCCAAGGGTTTCACCGTCGACGGCAGCGAGGGTTTCGGGCGCCTGCCCGGGATCGCCGACGACCAGGACCGCCGCTACTACGCGATCACCATCAAGCCGCAGGTGTTCGTCAACATGGTGCCCGACCACGTGATCGTGCACCGGATGTTCCCGCTGGCGGCGGATCGCACGGTCGTGGAGTGCGACTGGCTGTACTCGCCGGAGGTCGTGCGCGAGGGCCGCGACCTCTCGCGCTCGGTGGAGCTGTTCCACCGGGTGAACCAGCAGGACTTCGACGCGTGCGAGCGGTGCCAGCCCGCGATGGACTCGCGCGCCTACCGCTCCGGCGGCGTTCTCGTGCCGAGCGAGCACCACATCGGTGAGTTCCACAAGTGGGTGGTCGAGCAGACGGCTGACAACCGATAGTCGCCCCCGTTCGGCCGGGGGCGGGTGCCGGAGGGGTGGGCTAGGGTCGGAATCACTCTGGTGAATCCGTTCCGGTCGAAGGGACCTCCGATGCCCGAGCTGTACATCGGCGGCAGGTGGGAGTCGGCTCGCGCCGGAGGACGGCGCGAGATCCGATGCCCTGCCGACGGCGCCGTTGTGTCCACTGTGGACGAAGCGACCCGTGAGGACACCGAGGCCGCGATCGCCGCTGCCAGAACGGCTTTCGACACCGGACCCTGGCCGAGAACACCCGCTTCCGAGCGCGCGGCACTGCTGCTCAAGGTCGCCGAGCTGCTCCAGCGCGACAAGGCGGAGTTCGCCCGCGCGGAGTCGCTGGACACCGGCAAACGCCTGGTGGAGAGCGAGTACGACATCGACGACGTGACGGCGTGCTTCCGGTACTTCGCGTCGCAGGTCGGCGCGGAGTCGGGGCGCGTCGTCGACACGGGCAACCCCGACGTGCTCAGCCGCGTGGTGCACGAGCCCATCGGCGTGTGCGGGCTGATCACGCCGTGGAACTACCCGCTGTTGCAGACCTCGTGGAAGGTCGCGCCGGCACTCGCTGCGGGCTGCGCGTTCGTGCTGAAGCCGAGCGAGTTGA
The DNA here is from genome assembly GCF_039537405.1 of Allokutzneria multivorans. NCBI lineage: Bacteria > Bacillati > Actinomycetota > Actinomycetes > Pseudonocardiales > Pseudonocardiaceae > Allokutzneria > Allokutzneria multivorans. Next base: position 349,719 of record NZ_BAABAL010000009.1, read on the forward strand.
CGCCGTCGACCGCGATCTTGCTGATGCGCCTGCTCGACGAGGCTGGACTGCCCCCAGGAGTGGCGAACCTGGTGCTGGGCGCGGGTCCGGAGGCTGGTGCGCCGCTGTCGGAGCACCCGGACGTCGACCTGGTGTCGTTCACCGGCGGCCTCGCCACGGGTCAGCGGATCATGGCGTCGGCGGCCGCGACGGTGAAGAAGGTCGCGCTGGAGCTGGGCGGCAAGAACCCCAACATCGTGTTCGCGGACGCGGACTTCGAGACGGCCGTCGACTACGCGCTGACCGCGATCTTCCTGCACTCCGGCCAGGTCTGCTCCGCCGGTGCGCGGCTGATCGTCCAGGACGAGCTGCACGACCGCTTCGTCGACGAGCTGGTGCGCCGGGCTTCCACGATCCGCCTCGGCGGGCCGTTCGACGAGAAGGCCGAGACCGGGCCGCTGATCTCCGAGGCGCACCGCGCCAAGGTCGAGGCCTACGTGGCGACCGGGATCGCCGAAGGAGCTGTGCTGCGCTGCGGTGGAATCGTGCCGGAAGGTATCGGGTTCTACTACCCGCCAACGATTCTGGACGAGTGCCGATCGGGGATGACGGTGCTGCGCGAGGAGTCCTTCGGGCCGGTGCTGACCGTGGAGCGGTTCACCGACGAGGACGACGCGGTGCGGCTCGGCAACGACACGGACTACGGCCTCGCCGGGGCGGTGTGGACCACCGACGCCGGTCGGGCGCAACGGGTCGCGGCGCGGCTGCGGCACGGAACTGTGTGGATCAACGACTACCACCCCTATGTGCCCCAAGCGGAATGGGGCGGTTTCAAGCGCTCGGGTGTCGGGCGCGAACTGGGCCCGAGCGGGCTGGAGGAGTACCGGGAGACCAAGCACGTCTGGCAGAACCTGAACCCGGAGCCGCAGAACTGGTTCGCCGGGAGCTGACCTGAGCGGAGGGACCACATGGCGGAGAGTCCGGAGGACACGGGGCTCGCGCAGTTCGGCTACAAGCAGGAACTCAAACGCACACTGGGCATCTTCCACACCTTCGCGGCGGGGATCAGCTACATCTCCATCCTCACCGGGACCTTCCAGCTGTTCTACCTCGGCATGGCGCAGGGCGGCCCCGCGTACTGGTGGTCCTGGCCGATGGTCTTCGTGGGCCAGCTCATGGTGGCGCTGTGCTTCGCGGAGCTGGCCGGGACCTACCCGGTCGCGGGCTCGGTCTACAACTGGACGAAGCGGCTGAGCAACCCGCACGTGGCGTGGCTGGCCGGGTGGATGATGCTCATCGCCTCGATCACCACGATCGCCGCGGTCGCTTTGGCCTACCAGCAGACGCTGCCGCAGATCTCCGCCGCGTTCCAGGTCGTCGGCACCGGCGGCGACCCGACCGACTCCGCGACCAACGCGGTGGTGCTCGGCGCGGTGCTGATCCTGTTCACCACGTTGGTCAACGCCTTCGGGGTGAAGCTCATGGCGCGGATCAACAGCGCGGGCGTGCTCGTCGAGCTGATCGCCGCCGTGCTGCTGATCATCGTGCTGGCGGCCAACATCACGCGCGGACCGGAGGTGGTCACGGAGACGCACGGCACCGGAGCCGGGCACTCGCTCGGCTACCTCGGCGCGTTCCTGACCGCGTCGCTGGCCTCTGCGTACGTCATGTACGGCTACGACACCGCCGCCTCGCTCGGCGAGGAGTCGCTGAATCCGCGCAAGAACGCGCCGAAGGCGATCCTGCGCGCGCTGATCGCCTCGTTCGTGCTCGGCGGGCTGATCCTGCTGTTCGCGCTGATGGCGGCCAAGGACATCAACGCGCCCGAGCTGACCACGACGGGCCTCCAGTTCATCCTGCTGGACGTGCTCGGCCCGACGCTCGGCACGATCTTCCTGTGGGCGGTGGTCGTCGCGATCACCGTGTGCGTGCTCGCCGTGCAGACCGCGAGCATCCGAATGGCCTTCGCCATGGCCAGGGACAACAACCTGCCAGCGGCTGGTTTGCTCGCCCGGGTGAGCCCGCGCTTCGGCACGCCGGTGGCGCCTGCGGTGATCACCGGCTTGATCGCGGTCGGCATCCTGGTGGTGAACGTGGGGCAGCCGCAGATCTTCGCCGTGATCACCAGCATCGCGATCATCATGATCTACATCGCGTACCTGATGGTGACCGTGCCGATGCTGCTGGCGCGCCTGCGCGGACGGTGGCAGCCTGCGGGCTTCTCGTTGGGGCGGTGGGGGATTCCGGTGAACGTGCTGGCGATCCTGTGGGGAACCGGCATGACGCTGAACCTGCTGTGGCCACGCCAGGAGATCTACAACCCCAGCGAGCCGTTCCACTGGTACCTGCGGTGGGGCGCGGTCCTGTTCGTCGGTGGTGTCGCTGTGATCGGCTTCGCCTGCTACTGGTTCGTGTTGCGGCACAAGACCGGTGTGCGTGCGGAGAACGCTGCGGAGGAGTCGTCGTGAGCGAGTTCGACTACGTCATCGTCGGTGGCGGCACGGCCGGGTCGGTGCTCGCCGCGCGGTTGTCGGAGGACCCTGACGTCACCGTCTGCCTGCTGGAGGCCGGACCGTCCGATGTGGACGATGAGGCCATCCTGCGCCTGGACCGCTGGATGGCGTTGCTGGAGTCCGGCTACGACTGGGACTACCCGGTGGAGGAGCAGGCCAACGGCAACTCGTTCATGCGTCACGCCCGGGCCAAGGTGCTCGGCGGGTGCTCCTCGCACAACTCGTGCATCGCGTTCTGGGCTCCGGCCGAGGACCTCGACGAGTGGGCCGCCAACGGCTGCACCGGCTGGAGCGCTGCGGACGTTTTCCCGCTGTACCAGCGCTTGGAGACCAACGACGGCCCCGGCGACCACCACGGCCGCTCCGGTCCCGTGCAGATCCGCAGCATCAAGTCCGTCGACCCGTGTGGCGCCGCGCTCCTGGAAGCCTGTGCGGCAGCGGGTATTCCGCGCGCGGAGTTCAACTCCGGCAAGACCGTGACCAACGGCGCGAACTGGTTCCAGATCAACTCCGACGCCGCGAACAACCGCTCGTCGGCCTCGGCCGCCTACCTGCACCCGATCATGGGCACGCGCCCCAACCTCGAAGTGCGCACCGGCGTCCGCGCGAAGAAACTCGTGATCTCCTCCGGCCGCTGCACCGGTGTCGACTACCTCGCCCCCGACCTGCTGCACACGCTGACAGCCTCCGCGCGCCGCGAGGTCATCGTCAGCTGCGGCGCCATCGAGAGCCCGAAACTGCTGATGCTCTCCGGCATCGGCCCTGCGGAACACCTCCGCGAGTTCGGCATCGACGTCATCGTCGACTCACCCGGCGTCGGCGAGAACTTCCAGGACCACCCCGAGGGCGTGATCCAGTGGGAGGCCAAGCGCCCCATGCCCGTGGAATCCACGCAATGGTGGGAGATCGGCGTCTTCACCACCACTCGCGACGGCCTCGACCGGCCGGATCTCATGTTCCACTACGGCTCGGTCCCCTTCGACCTCAACACCGCGCGGCACGGCTATCCGACGACGGAGAACGGCTTCTGCCTCACCCCGAACGTCACCCGGAGCCGGTCCCTGGGGACGGTTCGCTTGCAGAGCCCCGACTATCGGGATCGGCCGCTGGTTGACCCGCGGTACTTCACGCACGAGCACGACATTCGCGTGATGACAGAAGGGTTCCGGCTGGCGCGGCGGATCGTCGCGCAGGAAGCGATGGGGCCTTGGGCAGGGGCGGAGTTGGCGCCGGGGGTGGATGTCCGGTCGGATGATGAGCTGCTGGACTACATCCGGAAGACCCACAACACGGTGTACCACCCGTCGTCGACAGTGCGGATGGGGGCGGACGCGGGGTCGCCCTTGGACGCGGAGTTGCGGGTGAAGGGGGTGGAGGGATTGCGGGTGGCTGACGGGTCCGTGATGCCGTTCTTGATCGCTGTGAATCCTTGCATCACGACGATGATGATCGGGGAGAAGTGCGCTGATCTTGTTCGGGGGTTTTAGGTTGGGGTGGTTGGGTTCTTGGTCGGGTACGGGGCTTCCAGCTTGCGCCGGTTCAGCATGGGGTGCGGCGGTGCCAGCGTGGGGTCGGCTTGACCTGGGGGCCCCTTGCGCGTGCCCCTGGGCCTTACAGGGGCACGGGATGAAACACCCGGCCCTCGCGCGAGCGTATGGCACGCGCACCCCAGGTAAAGCCGACCGTTCCAGCCGCGTGTCGCGTTTTGTTTGGGGCGCCTGGGCTGGGTGTCGCTGAGAGTTAGTCCACTGTGGACGTTACTCGATCGCTCCCGTTCTGTTGCTGGGAGTATCACGGGCTGAAACCGTTGGTAGGCAGGGGAATCACCCGCTGGAACTTCGCCATTCCCGTCTCCTCTTTCTACTATTGAAGGAGGAGGGGAACATATGGAGATCACTGATTTTATAGATCATCTCACAGGGTTTCAGCCGTATCAGCTGCCGGAGGAAGAGATCCTGCCGACGGTGCGGGAACTGGAGACGGTGCAGCGGATGGTGGTCGCGGTCATGGCCGATCTGACGGCCGAGGCCGAGGCCCGGAGTCTGCATGTGGTGCACGGGTGCCGGAGCGTGGCGGTGTTGTTGCGGGACACTCTGGTGTTGTCGCCGTATGAGGCTCGGCGTCGGGCGCGGTTGGTGAAAGAGCTGCCGTCGCTGCCCGAGACGGCGAGGGCGTTGCGGGAGGGGGATATTCAAGCCGAGCACGTGTTCGTCATCGCCGACACCCTCCGCGTCCTGCCCGCCGAACACCACGACGACGCCGAGCGGGAGCTGGCCAAGCACGCCCGCACCTTGAACCACAAGGAACTGGAGAAAGCCGGAAAATACCTCCGCGCACTCCTGGACCCCGACGGCGTCTTCGCGGAAGAGCAGGACAGCATCGCCAAACGGGGCTTGAAGGCGCATCAGGACGCCAACGGGAACACGATCATCCGAGGCGTGTTGGACCCGGAAGCGGGTGAGGCGTTCATGACCGCGATGCAGTCCCTCGCGACGCCCCGCAAGGATGATGATCGGACACCGGAGCAGCGCAACGCCGACGCCCTCATCGAACTGGTGCGGGTCGCGATGGCTTCTCAGGGGTTGCCGATGCAGGGTGGGGAACGACCGCAGGTGATCATCACGATCTCCTACGAAGCCCTCCTCGCCGGACTCTCCGTCGGGTGGACATCGTGGAGCGGGCCGCTCTCAGCACAGTTGGTGCGCAAGATCGCCTGCGACTCCACCGCCATCCCTGTAGTGCTCGACGGCAACGGGGTACCTCTGGACTACGGAAGGGAGAAGCGGACCGCGCCGAAAGCGCTCCGGAAGGCACTGGCGGTGCGGGACGAGGGGTGTGCCTTCCCCGGGTGTGATCGGCCTCCGGCGTGGACGGAAGCTCATCACGTGGTGCATTGGATCAACGGGGGCGAGACCAACCTGGGCAACATGGTCCTGCTGTGCTCGCATCATCATCACGTGATCCACCAGGAAGAGTGGGAGATCGTCTTCGAGGCGGGGTTGCCGGTGTTCCTGCCGCCTGCGTGGATCGACCCGGCACGTGAGCCACGCAGGAACATCCGGCTCGCGGCTGTGGCGGGATAGAAACATTGTCCTATTGACATGTTTGGTAGAGCCGGGCTCGGATTGCCGTGTTGAGCCGAATGGGTCAATTCGGGCACTTGAGGGCTGCATGCGGGCAAGCCGGTGGGCTGCCGAGCTGGCTGTGCGGTGGCGGCGCCGGGCAGGGTATTTCCCGGTTGGCCGGGGCGAGCGTCAACAACCAAAACCTGTCCTCCTCACGATCGACCAGTGAGCCGTCGCGGGTGGGTAAAAATGTGGAGGGGCACGCTTAATCTTCGTGCCCTTCGATTGCTTGAGGAAGATTTTACGTAGAAGCACCGCTCTGGCCAGGATCTTTTCTTGCTTCAGTGCTGGCCGAATGCTGAAGGATCGTCAGCTTGGCTCCGCTTTCCCGGGGGTGACCCTAAATGTGTGTTAAGGGTGCAGTGATGCGGGTCACACTACGATAATCGCGTCATCGGGGGTCTGCTAGCTTTGCCCTCGATCGATTCCGGGGTAACGCTCCTGGCTAAATCGAAATCACCAGAACTTCATTCCCGCCGGTGATCTGTGCGCCCTGGTCGCCGGCATGCGGGGCGGTCGGCTCAAGTCAGGACCCCCAGCCCGACTTGGGCCGGCCCGCCCTCCCCCTCGGGTGCGCAGTGCTCCCTGGCGAGGAGCCGGAACAGATCCGGCAGCCGATAGCGGTCCCCGTCACCGGCGAGCAGCACCCGGGACGCGGCGAGGCTCTCCAGCAGCCGAGCCGCCCTCTCCGAGCTCACTCCGGCGAGCGCCCCAGCGACCGTCGGAGTGATCTCGGAGAACCCCAGCAGCCCCAGTCGCCGGAACAACCGGCCCGCGTGCGGGCCGAGCGCCCGCACGCTTCCCTCCAGCGCCTCCCGCAGATCCAGGCCGCCGTGCCGCAACTCGGCCAGGCGGTGCGCGTCGACGGCGAGGCGATCGGCCATCCGCTGCAAAGTCCACTGTGGATGGTCGGCGAGCTTGGCGCCGACGATGCGCAGGGCCAGCGGAAGACCCTCGCACAGGAACGCGATGCGCCGCGCGGCGAGCTGCTCGGCGGCCACCCGGCCCTCGCCGACGAGCGCGTCGAGCAGGGTCAGGGACTCGTGCGAGCTCAAGCCGCTCAACTCCACGCGGTGTGCGCCCGCGAGGCCGGTCAGGCGCCTGCGCGAGGTGGCGAGCACGGCGCAGCCGCCGCAGCCGGGCAGCAGCGGAGCCACCTGCTCCTCATCGGCGACGTTGTCCAGCACGACCAGCACGCGGCGCTCGGCCAGAACACTGCGGTAGAGCGCGGCGCGCTCGTCAGAGCCGTCGGGAACCTGAGAAGCGCCGAGCGCGCGCAGGAAACCGGCCATGACGTCCAATGTGGACAGGGGATCGTTCTTGCCCGACCGGAAGTCCGCGTAGAGCTGGCCGTCGGGAAACTCGGAGCGGAGCCGGTGGCCGACGCGCACGGCGAGCGCCGACTTGCCGGTGCCGGGCGCGCCGGTGATCACGGCGAGCGCGGGAGCGTAGCCGGAAGGCGAGCCTTCCAAGCTCGCGCACAGCCGATCGGTCTCGGCGAAGCGGCCGGAGAGCTCGGCGATGTCAGCGGGCAACTGCGCGGGGCGGACCTCACCCTGTTCGGCGCGGCGCAGCCCCTCGATGATCTCCGCGCGCAGCTCTTCCAGCACCTCGGTGTCGAGGTCGATGCCGGGCAGCACCGGACCGCGGAACTCCTCCAGCGCCTCGCGCAGGTAGCGAGCCTTCTCCTCGGGAGCCGTCGCGGTGCGCGCCGCGCGGACGAGCGCCTCGCACCAGCGCAGGTCCAGGCGGTGGCCGCTGGTCTCGATGACGTAGCCGGGGGAGCGCGTGAGTATCACACCGGGATCACCGAAAGCCTTGCGCAGCGCGGAAACGGCGATCTTCACCTGCTTGCGCGCGGCGTCGTGCGGGCGGTCGGGCCAGGCCAGCGCGGCCAGCTCGTCCACCCCGACGACCTGCCCGGAGCGCAGCAGCAGGACGGCCAGGAGCGCGCGCTGCCGCTTCCCGTTGACCGGAACGCGACCGTGCGCACCCCTGGCTTCCAACTCTCCGAGGACCCGGAACTCCATGTGGCACCCCCGTCCTGGAACCAGGATGCCGCCCGCCGCTGACCGGGCGCTAAAAACGCTGTACCGCGCCCATACCCGGCGGATACCCGGGCTACAGGCGCTTCAGGAACTCCACCACCGGAGCCGCCCCGTCCTCAGCGTTGATCAGCGCGGACAGCGCGGTGGCGCGCTCGCGGAAGCGCGGGTCGGTCACGGCCGCGTGGACAGCGGCGCCGAGCCGGTCAGCGGTGATCGTGCTCATCGGCACAGGCGGCGTCGCGACGCCGAGCCTGGCCAGCGTGCCGGACCAGAAGGGCTGGTCGGCCAGCACCGGAACGGGGATCGCCGGCACGCCCGCGCGCAGCGCCGCCGCCGAGGTGCCCGCGCCCGCGTGGTGCACGACCGCGGCCATCCTCGGGAACAGCCATTCGTGCGGCACATCGCCGATGGTGATCAGGTTCTCGTCCTGGAGGGAGCTCATGTCGGCCCAGCCCGCCTGGACGACCCCGCGCACCCCGGCCTGCCGCAGCGCGGTCGCGGCGAGGCGCCCGAGGTGCTCGCCGTCCCCGGGAACCATGCTGCCGAAACCGACGAACACCGGCGGCGGGCCCGCTTCGAGGAACTCGACCAGCTCGGCGGGCGGCTGCCAGCCGGGCGCGACGTGCGGCCACCAGTAGCCGCAGACCTCCATGCCCTCGCGCCAATCGGCCGGGCGCGGGATCACGTGCCTGCTGTAGCCGTTGAACACCGGCCACTTCTCGGTGTTCTGCTCGCGCAGAGCCTGACCGACGGAGAGCTTGGGCAGCCCGTAGCGCTCGCGCACCACGGCCGAGGCGGGAGCGTAGGCGGAGCCGACCATGCGCACCATGGCGTTCGCCGCGAGGACGTTGCCGAGCGGGCCGAACGAGCCGCCCTTGCTCAGGATGGGCGCGAACTCGCGCGTGGGGTAGGAGGGGGAGAGGAACACCCCGGCGCTCGGCACGCGCAGGCCCTTGGCGACCGAGTACGCGATCGTGGAGACCATCGGTGCCGCGAGCAGCACGTCCGGGCCCTCCTCCTCGGCGACGTCGGCGAGCGCCCCTGCCGCGCGAACCATCTCCTTCTTCAGCACCTTCATCTGCCTGAACATGCCGATCGCGGAGGACTTGGCCTGCGACCACTTCTGGCCGTCCTCGGACTTCAACGCCTCGCGGGGGTCGCCCGGCAGCGCGCGGAAATCGAGCCCGCACGCGCGCACCATCTCCTCGAAGGGGGCGTGCGTGGCGATGGTGACCTTGTGACCTTCTGCGATCAGGCGCACGCCGAGGCCCGTGTAGGGGGAGACGTCTCCCCTGGAACCGGCGGTCGCGAGTAGCACGTGCATGGCTGCTTCTCCCCCGTAGCGAGTGTCGATCGCAACGCTAACTCGCGGGCTCTGTATGAAGGCACCCGTGGTGCACACTCGGAACGCTCTGCTTGCCCTCGCGGCGGCGACCGTGCTAGCGGCGCTGTTCACCTGGGGGTCGACGCTGATCGACCTCCAGGTCTACCGGGCAGGCGGGCACGCCTGGCTCAACGGCCTGCCGCTGTACGGCGACGGTTTTCCCTACCTGCCCAGCGACACGGGGCTGCCGTTCACCTACCCGCCGTTCGCCGCCGTGCTCTTCGCTCCGCTCGCGCTGCTGCCGATGACCGGTGCGGTAGTGGTGCTGACGCTGCTGACCGTGCTCGCACTGGCCGGGACCTGTGTGCTCGTCGTGCGCCACCTCGGCAGGAACTGGTTGCTGGGCCTGGTCTTCACGCTGCTCTGCGTGCTGGTCGAGCCCGTGCGGTCGTCGCTGTGGCTCGGTCAGATCAACGTGCTGCTGATGGTCGCCGTCGTCGCGGACTGCCTGCTGCCGAGGACGCCGTGGCCGCGCGGGCTGCTGATCGGCATCGTCGCGGCGATCAAGCTCACCCCGGCGGCTTTCGGGCTGTACTTCGTGGTGTCGCGGCAGTGGCGGCCGGTCGGCAACGTGGTCCTGGGCTTCCTCGGGGCCACCGCGTTGGGTTTCCTGTTGGCCCCCAAGGACTCCATGGCCTACTGGTTCGGCGTCCTCGCCAGCACGGACCGCATCGGGGCCTCGTGGTCGCGGGACAACCAGTCGCTGCGCGGGCTTCTCGCGCGCAGCGGGCTGCCGGACTCCACGATCATTCCACTGTGGACAGTCGGCGTTGTGGTGATCGTCGCGGTGGCGTGGTTCGTCGCGGCGAGGTTGCGGCGCCGTGGCGAGGATCTTGTGGCGTTGACCGTGGTCGCGGTGGCCGGGCTGCTGGCTTCGCCGGTGTCGTGGACGACGCACTGGGTGTGGGTGGTGCCCGCGCTGATCGGGCTGGTGCTCGCGCGGAGGTGGGTGTGGCTCGCCGTGGTGGCCGTGTTCTTCGCCGAGCCGCACCGGTTGATGTCGCCGCACGGGAACTTCCTGTGGTGGCAGCACCTGGTCGGCAACGCCTACCTGATCATCGCCGTCGCGCTCCTAGTGCAACTCGTCGGTTGCGCCTCGCGGAACGATGTGCAACTCTTGGGTTGCACCAACCGAGAGGGAGAACGCCATGAGCAGCACTGACCGCATCGAGCGGGAACTCGTCATCGACGCGCCGGTCGAGAGGGTGTGGGCCGCGATCACCGAGTCCGACCAGATCGTGAAGTGGTTGGGGGACTTCGCCGAGATCGACCTGAAGCCCGGGGGGCGACTGGTCTTCGGCTGGTCCGAGCACGGGCGCTTCAACGCCGTGATCGACGAGGTCGAGCCCACGTCGCGGCTGGTCTACCGGTGGACCACCGAATCGGGCGTGGAGGTCACCGACGGCAACGCCACCCGGGTCGAGTACACGCTCGCGCCCGAAGGCTCCGGAACCCGGCTTCGCTTGGTGGAGAACGGTTTCGACGCGCTCGCCTTCGCGCCGGAGGTGCGCGCCGCCAAGCACGCGGACAACGTCGGCGGCTGGCAGTCCGAGCTGGACGAGCTGAAGGTGTACGTGGAGGCATGACTTCCGGCGACGTGATCTTCTCAGCGGAGGCGGCATGATTTCCGGTGACGTGATCTTCCCAGCGGAGGCGGCATGACGGTCGACGAGGTTCTTGCGGCGCTTGCCGATCCGATGCGCAGGCGGTTGCTCGACCTGCTCGCCGAGAAGGGGGAGTGCTCGGCGACCGTGCTCGCCGCCGAGCTCCCCGTCACCCGGCAGGCGGTGGTGAAACACCTTGCCGTGCTGGAGAAAGCCGCGTTGGTGGCCGGGCGGCGGCACGGTCGCGAGGTGCGCTACGCCGTCCGGCCGGAAGCGCTCGGGGCGACCGCGCGGTGGATGGACCACGTCGCGTCCGAGTGGGACCGCAGGCTCGCGGTGATCAAGAAGATCGCCGAGGAGTCGTGAACGGCTCCAGGCCCATGATGAGCGCGGTCAGCCCGAACTCGAACTGGGCGTCGCCGCCGCTGGTCGCGGCCAGCTCCCCGGCGAGGTCGACGACCGTCGGATAGTCCACTTCGGACACCGCTGCCATGGTCGCGCGCAGACGGCGCCGCCCTTCGGGGTCCTGTTTCTCCGCGTTCATCTGGGATTCCCACAGGGCGGCGCCGAGCACGAAGGTGAACAGCGAGGTGTGCGCCCGCGCCGCGTTCTCCTTGCTGAAGCCCGCCTCTCGTAGCGCGCGCACGACGGTTTCCGTTGCGGCGGCGGTCTCCGGGCCCTTGAGCGGCCTGCTCGCGAGGATGCGCAGCAGGCACGGGTGCTCCAGCAGCAGCTCGCGCAGACCCGTTGCGACAGAACGGAGTTGCTGTTGCCACGGGCCTTGGGCGGAGGAGAGCTTGCGCGTGCTGAACAGGTGGTCGCGGACGGCGTCGATCAGCTCGTCCTTGTTGCGGAAGTACGTGTAGAGCGCCATCGGGCCGACGCCCAGCTCCTTCGCGAGCGCGCGCAGACTGAACGCCTCCACGCCCTCGGTCTTCATCAGGCCCAGTGCCGTGGTGACGATCAGCTCCGGGTTGAGCGTGTTGCGCGGGGCCCTCGTGCGCTTGTCGGACATCACTTCTCCAGCTCGGCGGCGCTACTGTACGGTGTACTGTACGCCGTACAGTCGTTGTTTGGAGAGGGACTCCCGATGCGTGCAGTGCAGATCACCGAGTTCGGCGGGCCCGAGGTGCTGACCATGGCCTCGCTGCCCGATCCCGTCGCCGGGCCCGGGCAGGTGCTGATCACCGTGGACCGCGCCGGCATCAACTACGCCGACACCCACCAGGTCGAGAACTCCTACCTGGCCCCCGCCTCGCTGCCGCTGGTCCCGGGCGGTGAGGTCGTCGGGCACACCGAGGACGGCCGTCGCGTCGTCGCGCTGCTCAACGGCGGCGGCTACGCCGAGAAGGCCGCCGCCGCGACGCACAGCACCTTCGACGTGCCCGAGGGCGTCAGCGACGGCGCCGCGCTCGCGCTGGTGTTGCAGGGCACGACCGCGTGGCACCTGCTGCGGACCTCCGCGCGGATGATCGAGGGTGAGACCGTCGTCGTGCACGCCGCCGCCGGGGGAGTCGGATCCCTCGCGGTGCAGCTCGCCAAGCAGTGGGGTGCCGGGCGCGTCATCGCCACCGCCTCCACCGAGGAGAAGCGCGCCAAGGCTCTGGAGCTGGGCGCCGACGTCGCGGTCGACGGGGCTCCCGAGGGCTTGAAGGAGCGGCTCGTCGAGGCCAACGGCGGCAAGCGCGTCGACATCGTGCTGGAAATGGTCGGCGGTCCCACTTTCGACGCTTCCCTTGCCGCGCTCGGCCGTTTCGGTCGCGTCATCACCTACGGCGCCGCTTCGCGGGAGGCCGCGACGCCGGTCGTCCCCGCCGCGCTGATGCGGGGCTCGAAGTCCGTCGTCGGGTTCTGGCTGGCCGACTGCTTCGGCGTGCCCGGCATGATCGGCGAGCCGCTGGCCGAGCTGTTCGCGCTCGCGGAGAAGGGGCAGCTCACCGCGATCGTCGGCGGCGACTACCCGATGTCCGATGTGGCCAAGGCGCACAACGACATCCGCTCGCGCCGCACCGTCGGCAAGCTCGTGCTCGACCCGCGCCGCTAGCCCCGCGTCCACGCACGCGAATGCCGCGTTTGGTCCGTTGAGGTACCTGAATGAGTCATTGAGCGCTTACGAGGAGGAGAGATCTGTGGGTGTGAGCAAGGTTTTGTACACGGCGCGCGCGACGGTGGACGGCGGGCGTGAGGGCAAGTCGGTCAGCGGGGACGGGCGGCTGGACGTCGCGCTCGCGCCGCCCGCGGAGCTGGGTGGTTCGGGCAACGGCACCAACCCGGAGCAGCTGTTCGCGGCCGGGTTCGCCGCGTGCTTCCACAGTGCGCTGAAGTTGGTGGCGCGCAAGGCGAAGCAGGACGTAGCCGCCTCAACCGTGGCGGCCGAGGTGGGCATCGGGCCGCTGGCCGAGGGCGTGGGCTACGGGCTGCGCGTGCACCTCGTCGTGACGCTGCCCGGCCTGGACCGCGCCGTCGCCGCTCAGCTCGTCGACGCGGCCGACCAGGTGTGCCCGTACTCCAACGCCACCAGGGGCAACATCCCGGTCACGCACGAGATCGCGTGATCTCTGCGGTGACCCCGCGCGCGATGCGCAGCCACCGCACGATCGCGCCGATCGCCAGCAGCGCGAGGACGATCCCGCCGCCCCGGAAGAACAGGATGTCCATCCAGCTCTTCGTGGCCACCTTCTCCGGGTCCGAGGCCAGCACCTCGACCCTGACCGGCGTGCCGGAGTCCGCGCGGCCGGGCATCCTGCCCCGGTACTCGACCCCGTTCACCGTGTACTTGCCGTCGCACGTCGTGGTGCGCCCCTTGGTGGTGCACCCGGCGTAGACCGCGTCGACCGCGATCGTCGGCTTGGCGGCGACCACCGTCTGCGCCAGACCGATGCCACCGATGAACCCGGCGAACAGCACCAGCACGAGCGCCACGAACGGCCCGTTGGTCGGGAGGTCCTTGCGCACCTGGTGGTAGCGCATCGTGCGCATCGCCGCGAAGATCATGCCGAGCAGGATGACCGCGCCCGCGAGGACCAGCGCCGCGTCGCTGGGCGCCTCGCCGTCGCGGACGGCGCCGATGACCATGGCCGTGAGGAACGCCAGCGTCAGCCCGACCATCGCCACGCCGGTCGCCCGGCGGAAGAACAAGAGGTCCACGACGCGACATCCTGACAGGCTTTCGCCACGCCCGAGGCGTTATCGGGTTCTAGGGCCTGTCCCGCAAGTCGCCGGGTTCGGCGGTCTTCAAGACCTACAAACCCCCGCCCCAGCGGTCTTCAACGACGGCAAACCTCGCGAGGCTGCTGGGTTTGCGGCGGTTAACGATGATCAACAGAGGGGTTTGGTGGTCTTGAAGACACCCCAACCCCCAGCGGCACCGTGACCGGAATACGCAGCTCAACCACTTACAGGACAGGCCCTAGACAGCCAGCCGGGCTCTCTTCGCCAAACTCGTCAGAGTCGGATTGCTCCGCCTGTGGAGCGAAATCAGGACCCGTAGCAGCTCCTGGCTGGTGGGATGCACCTTTGCCATTTGAGGCGCCGCGTCCCATGCCTGCCTGAGTGATTCGAGCGCTCCGTCACGATCCCTCATGGCGAGCCGCGCTCGTGAGACGTTCAAGTGCAAGGGCGCGATCCGAGTCGCTGGCACGACGAGCCGCTGCTTGCTCAAGTCGCTCGCGATGCGTAGTGCGTCGCGATGCCTCTCAAGATCGACGAATGTCGCGACGTCGTGGGTGGCCGTGTTCTCCGGGCCGAAGTGGAGGCCGTGCTCGTCCACGTCCTGCGGAAACTCCTGAGCCAGTCGCCATGCGGCCGCCCGGTGCCGTGCCGCTTCGGCCGTGTCGCCGAGCCTTCCAGCCAGTGTCAACCCTCGAAGGTGCAGGATGCCCAGCGCGAAGGCACGGTCGCGTCCAGTTGTGGATGCCTCGGTGCGGACGATCGATCGTTCGACGATGGCGAGTCCGCTCTGGAAGTCACCTGAGTTCAGAAAGGCACCAGCCGCATCGCGCGAGGCTACGGCGGCAGCCACAGCGGTGGCGCGCTCGGCGGCCAGCTGTTGCTTGACGACGGCGAGGTCGGCGAGATCCATCCACCGATGCCGAGCGGCGAGCCAGTAGACGCTGCTGTAGACGTCGGCCACCAATCCCCATGCCGAGGGCGTTCCCGATGAATGAGCGTGATCGGTGGACCGCGCCAACAGATTCGGAAGTCTCGCCAAGACTCCCGAGAGGTCGGCGCTACCGCGCAGCCTGACGAGTTCCCTCAGGTCGTCACGAATCGCCTTCGGCGTGATCACACTGTCGTTGGGCAGGTCGAACCGCCGTATCGTCGCGCGCAGCTCGTCAAGAGCGTTCGCGTCGTCGCGTTCGACAGGGGCGCTGCCGAGAATGTGGTCCAGGGTCGTGCCCATCGCCGTGGCGAGATCTGCGGCCACGGGTTGGGTCAGCGTCCGGATGCCGGTCTCGATCTTGGTCAGCAGCGAGAGCGACACGCCTGCCTTGCGGGCGAGCGAGGCCTGACTCATGTTGCGTTCTTTGCGGAGAACAGCGACATTCCGGCCCGGTCCTGGTGTGGTCGTCTCGCGACTCATACTCCAGCCTTCCCGCAGCAGAAGCCCCTATGCATCTTCGCAGAAGTTGAACCTGTCGAGCCGTCGATTGTGAAAGAAGTGTGTCGGTTCGGGCGCGCCGTGAGGTGTTCACTGAACTGGTGCCTGCTTCGATCGACTACAGCAGATTCGTCCAACCGTCCGTTGTCGTCATGCAGCCCACGACCTTGTGCAATCTCGACTGTGCCTACTGCTACCTCCCCGCACGGCACAGAGCCCTCAACATGCTTCCGGCGGTCGCCCGGGCTGTCGCTTCGTCCGTTGCTCATTGGACGGCGCGACGGCGCGTCGAGATCTGTTGGCACGGCGGTGAGCCGCTGACTCTCGGACGTGACTACCTGAGTTCGCTCATGGATGCGTTCGACGGCCTCGACGTGGTCCACAGCATCCAGACCAACTCAACGCTCATCACGCCCGAGTGGTCGCGGTTCCTCTTGGACCGCCGCGTCCGGGTGGGGGTGAGCATCGACGGGCCGAGGCGAAGCAACGGTGACCGCGTCGATCGTGCTGGCCGCCACGCCTACGAGCGCATTCACCGTGGTATCCGGCAGCTGGTTGGTGACGGGCACGAGGTCTCAGCGATCGCGGTCGTGTCGGACCCGACCCCGCGACGCGCTCGATCCCTCTACTCGTTCGTCTCCGAATTGGGGTGCACGTGGCTCGGGGTCAACATCGAGGAGCGGGAGGGGGCGAACACCCGGCGGAACAGTTTCATCTCCGACGAGGTCGTCGGATTCTGGGCGGAGCTCTTCGGGGAGTGGAGCAGGCAACCTCGTGTCCGTTTGCGCGAGGCGCAGCGTGCTCTGGCCTACGCGCAAGGTGTTCTCAACGGCCAGAAGTTCGCAACGTCCACTATGGACCCTCTGCCCTCTGTTGCGTGGAACGGTGAGGTCACCCTGTTCTCGCCCGAACTGGTCGGCTACAGCTCTGCGCGTTTGGGTGAGTTCAGTTGTGGTTCCGTTCTGCGTACTTCTCTGGATGAGCTCATCAGGCGTGGTTCTCGTGCGCCTTGGGTCGCTGAGTTCTTGCGTGGAGCTCGTCGCTGTCGCGTCTCGTGCGACTACTTCGACTTCTGCGGTGGCGGTACCGCGGCCAACCGCTACTTCGAAACTGGACGGATGGACTCCACAGAAACGGACTACTGCCGCAACAGCAAGAAGGCACTGATGGAAGGAGTGCTCGCACATGTCAGCACCATCGCTCGCTGAGCGCGTCCGGTCATGCGAAGCAGAGTTCCGAACACTCGCCGGGCTCCTTCCGCCCGAGCGGCCGAGTCAGAACTGGGACAGCCGTCCAACTTGGGACGACAAGCCGGGCGGCAGACCCTGGGACAACAAGCCCAGCTGGGACAACTGGGCAAAGAAGAGATAGGTGCCTAGTCCCGCACGGACAGCCCGGCCTCGGTCGCCAGTTCGACCGCGACCGAGACGGCTTGTGCGCGGGTGATCTCCGCGCCTCGCAAGTTGTGCAGGCCTCGCGCACCCTCCAGACGCGACGTGCCCAGATCGCACCGGGAAGCACCGGAGACGTCGAACTCCGTTCCCGCGAAATCGCAGTCGGCGAACACGATGTTGGAGATATCGCCCGAGATCCGCGCTTCGCGGAACGAACAACTCCGGAACGCGGCGATGCCCTTCACCCGCTCCACGTGGATGTCGGCGTAGTCCAAGCGGCATCCGTCGAAGAACAGGTCGGCCGCGTGCTCAACGGACAACCGCAGCCCGATCGCCCGGCACCGCACCAATTCCACGCGCCGTGCGTCGACGCGTTTGAGGACGGCGTTGGACAGGTCGACGTCGGTCAGGAGCACATCGGACAGGTGGAGCGGGGCCAGCCGAGCGTCGGTGAGGTTCACCTGCCGCACGGTGCTGGCAGTCAGCGAACCTTCTCCGACGGCACCGGTTTGGTCGAGATCGTGCACGAGTGCCTCGGACAGGTCGAACTCGCCTCGCAGCCCCGCACCGTCCTCGACGAGGTCCTCAAGCTCGATCGTCGGTCGCTGGATCGAGCGCCCGGCAACCACTTCCAGGAAGTCCACCGCCCGAGCCTACTGAATCGCACGGTGACTAGGCTTGGTGGAAGTGCTGAGGGGGAGGGGAAAGATGGCGATCCGGCCGTTGCGGTACTTCGGTGATCCGGTGTTGAAGTCGCCGTCGGATCCGGTGACGGTGTTCGACGCCAAGCTGAAGTCGCTCGTGGACGATCTGATGGAGTCGGTGACGCTGCCGGGGCGCGCGGGGTTGGCGGCGCCGCAGATCGGGGTGGGGGCGCGCGCGTTCAGCTACCTGGTGGACGGCAGGCACGGGTACGTGGTGAACCCGGTGATCGTGGAGCTGTCGGAGAAGGTCCACGACGGACTGGAGGGCTGCCTTTCGGTGCCGGGAATGAACTTCCCGACGCGCAGAGCGACCTTCGCGACGGTGCGCGGGGTGGACGTGAACAACGAGCCGGTGGTGGTGAGCGGGCGCGGAGAGCTGGCGCGCTGCCTCCAGCACGAGACGGACCACCTGGACGGGCTGCTCTACCTGGACCGGCTCGATCCCGCTCAGCGCAAGGAAGCCTTCCGCCTGGCCCGCGCCTCGGACTGGTTCTGGAAGGCGCGCTGAGTTTGACCGGCGGCACGGCAGGGCACCCGGGGAGCCACCAGCCTCGCGCAGCCACGGGAGCCGCCATGCTGAGCCAGGACGACCAGGCCCGCTTTCGGGAGATCGAACGCCACCTCGCCCAGGAGGACCCCCGCTTCGCGCGTGCGCTCAGCGAGGGCCGTCCGCGGCGTCCTGCGGGGGACGTCAGCTGGTGGGCGGTGACGGTGTTCGCGCTCTCCCTGGTGACGATCGCCGTCGCGGTGGTGGCGTTGTCGTTCTCGTTGCTGCTCTTCGGAGTCGTGCTGATCGGCGCATCGATGTTGTTGCGCCGCAGGCACGTCCACCGGGGCCAGCGGCTCAGTCCACCGCGCGAGCAGCCTCCCGGCGCCGCTGCGGCAGGCTGAGCAGCACGTAGGCCCCGAGCGCGACGACGAGCCCGACGGCCCAGCTGTAGTCGTAGAGCGGCTTCAGGAACGGGATCAGGCCGTCCTCGGGGAAGGGGCCCTTGCCCGGCACGGAGTACGCGCCACCGACGGCCGCGACGCTGCCGAGGACGGTGGCGAACACCGCGTTGATGTTCCAGCCGCCGGTGAACCAGTACCGCCCGCCGCGCTCGTACAGATCGGGCAGGTGCAACGTCTTCTTGCCCAGCACCCAGTACCCGGCGGCGAGCACGCCCGCGATGGAGCCGAGCAGGCCGCCGTAGAAGCCGAGCCACACGTAGATGTAGATGTTGGGGTCGGCGACGAGGTGCCACGGCTGGATGGCGATGCCGAGCACGCCGGTGATCAGCCCGCCGACGCGGAAGCTGATCAGCCGGGGCGCGGCGTTGGAGAAGTCGTAGGACGGGCTGACCACGTTGGCCGCCACGTTCACCGACAGGGTCGCCACCATCACGGTGAACAGGCTCAGCGCCACCACAAGCGGGTTGTCGAACTTCTCGGTGAGCTTGATCGGGTCCCAGATCGCCTCGCCGTAGATCACCGCCGTGCCCGACGTGATGAAGATCGACAGCAGCGCGAAGAAGGACATCGTGGTGGGCAGGCCGAGCACCTGGCCCCACGCCTGCTGCCGCTGGCTGCCGCCGAAGCGGGTGAAGTCCGGCATGTTCAGCGACAGCGTCGACCAGAAGGCGATCATGCCCATCAGCGAGGGCGCGAACACGCTCCAGAACTCGATGCCCCAGCCGAGCTTGGAGGGCTGCTCCAGGATCGGACCGACGCCGCCCGCCTCGATCAGCACCCACACCAGCAGCGCGACGGCGGCCACGATCACGAACGGCGCTGCCCAGTTCTCGAAGCGCCGCAACGTGTCCATGCCCCGCCAGATGATCACCATCTGCACGGCCCAGAAGAACAGGAAGGCCGCCCACAGCGTCCACGGCTGGCCGAACACCCGGTCGGCGTCGCGCCACCACGAGCCGAGCAGCTTCCCGGCCAGCGCGTAGATCGCCTCGCCGCCGATCCAGGTCTGGATGCCGAACCACCCGCAGGCGATGAAAGCCCGCAGCAGCCCGGCGAAGTTCGCCCCGCGCACCCCGTAGAAGGCGCGCGCGAACACCGGGAACGGCACGCCGTACTTGGTGC
The DNA here is from genome assembly GCF_039537405.1 of Allokutzneria multivorans. Lineage (NCBI taxonomy): Bacteria > Bacillati > Actinomycetota > Actinomycetes > Pseudonocardiales > Pseudonocardiaceae > Allokutzneria > Allokutzneria multivorans. Next base: position 369,143 of record NZ_BAABAL010000009.1, read on the forward strand.
CCGCGTGGCTGTTGAGCAACATCGGGATGAGCACCAGCAGGTTCCCGAGCGTGATGGTGACGAAGGCCTGCACCCAGCTCATGCCCAGCGCGATCAGCCCGGAGGCCAACAGGTAGCTGGGGATGTTGTGCGCCATCCCGATCCACAGCGCGGCGAAGTTGTAGGTGGTCCAGGTGCGCTTGGCCACCGGGACCGGGGCCAGCTCCTCGTTGTAGTACGGGCTGTGCTCGATCGAGGCCGGATCGGCGAGCTCCACCCGTCCGTCGGCTTGCGCGATCTGACCGGCTTCGCTGGGTGTGGAGGAGGGCGGTGTGGAGGAGGGCAGCGCCATCGGTCACTCCTCGTTTCTGCTGGTGGGCACACATCGTCGGGGGCGGGGGCCGAGCGCGGGAGTGGCAAAGTGTCACAGCTTTGCCAAGTTGACCACACACTCTGTCCATTCGCGCCCCGCCGAAGGTGCCCACCAGCAGCGAGGTTCAGCCGTTCAGTCGATCAGCCGCGAACGCGGTCCCTGATCCACCGCCCGGCCTCCTTCAGCACACCGGTCCCGGCGAAGGAGTTGCCCGCGCACGTGCCCTCCTTGAACACCGCGCCCGAGCGGTGGTCGTCGGAGAAGTTCCAGTTGATCCAGCTGATCTTCTTCTGCGCCATCAGGTCGAGGTAGCGCTGCGACCGGCCGAAGTCGTTGGCGCCCTCGCCCGCGGAGTTCTGCGTGCCGAACTCCGTCACGAAGACCGGGAGCTTGTCGGCCGCCCGCGACAGGGTGTTCAGGTAGGTGTCGTCGTGCGAGGCCGCGTAGAAGTGGAAGGTGTACATGAGGTTCCCGAGTGTCAGCGGGTTGTTCGCCACCTCGGACTCGTTCTTGCCGTAGGAGACGCCGAAGGAGGACCACGCCGGGGTGCCGACGAGGACGACCGCGTCGCTGTCCTTGGCGCGGATCACCGGGATCAGCTGCTCGGCGTAGCTCTTCACCCGCGACCACGTGACGCTGCCGCCGTTGGGCTCGTTGGCGATCTCGTAGAGGATGTTGGTCTTGTTCTTGTGCCGCTCGGCGATCTCGGTGAAGAAGGTCTTGGCGCGCGCCAGGTTGTGGTTGGGGTCGCCCGGCGTGAGCATGTGCCAGTCGACCAGCGCGTACATGCCGCGCCGCGTGGCCTCCTCGATGTAGTTGTGCACCATGTCGGTGAACTTGCGCGGGTTGGTCTCGTAGCCGCCCTCCTGGATGTACATGGAGATCCGCAGGACGTCAGCGCCCCAGTCGTTGGCGAGCGCGTCCAGCGAGGCGGGCTTCACGCACTGGCTGTACCACTGGATGCCGTGCGTGCTCATGCCGCGCAGCTGGATCTGCTGACCGCTGGAGTTGCAGAGTTTCGTTCCACAGACCCGGAGCTGGCCGTTCGCCGCAGCGAAAGAGCCCGCGGGCAGAGCGGAAGCCTCAGCTGCTGATGCGCTCGGTACGAGCAGGGCGCCCGCGAAGACAGCGGCCGCTGAGACGAGCGTGCGAAGCGTGTGCCGACCCATCACTTCTCCTCCCGGAACGGAAGTCGGTGCAGGGATCACCGAGGGGACTTCCGGATGGCGTGCGGCGGCGGTTGGTGCTGCGTGTCGGGAAACCGGTAAATAGTTAAGTTAGTTTCCTAACAGTGGTGACCGATGCTAGTGAGCTGGATCACCGAGAGTCAACCGGCAAAGAACCGTTTGACGGTGGGGTGCCCGCCGGGTCAGACTCGGGGCATGGAAACCGAGCTGGAGGGGTTGCGGGTGCTCGCGCACCCCCTGCGCCTGCGCATCCTGTCGCTGCTCACCGGCGCTGCGATGAGCGCGGCCGAGGCGGCGCGGGAACTCGGCGAGAGCCAGGCCAACATCAGCTACCACATGCGCAGGCTGCACGACGCGGGCCTGCTGGAGGTCGCCGAGGAGGTCGAGATCCGCGGCGGCCGGGCCAAGCGCTTCCGGCACAACCACGACAGCGGCGGCAAGGTGCGGGCCAGGGGGCGCGAGGACCACGTGCTGCTCGCCGCGACCATGGGCGCGGAGCTGCGGCGCAGGGCGGGCAGCCGCGCGCTCGATGCCAAGGGGCTGACCACCGACGCCGAGGTGTGGGTCGATCCCGAGGTGTGGCAACGGGTTCGCGAGGCCGTCGCGGAGCTGGCCGGTCAGCTGCACGACGCCGCCCGCCCGCCGCGCACCGAGGGCACCGTGCACGTCAACGCCACCATCGCGCTGTTCCAGATGGAGGACGAGTGAGCCTGCCGGGCATGCGGGAGCCGTTGCGGCACAGGTCCTTCCGCTTCCTCATGGTGGCGAGGGCGATCGTGCACCTCGGCAACGCCATCGCCCCGGTCGCGCTGGCCTTCGCCGTGCTCGACCTGACCGGCTCGGCGATCGACCTCGGGATCGTGGTCGGGGCGCGCTCGATCGCCAACGTGGTGCTGCTGCTCTTCGGCGGAGTGCTGGCCGACCGGCTGCCGAGGGCGTTGGTGTTGCAGGGTTCCACCGCGCTGGCCGGACTCACGCAGGGTCTGGTCGCGGCCAGCGTGCTCGGCGGGTTCGCCTCCGTGCCCCTGCTGGCCTGCCTCAGCGTGCTCAACGGCGCCGCGGCGGCGACCTCGATGCCCGCGACCGCTTCCCTCGTGCCGCAGACGGTTCCGGCCGAGCTGCTGCGCCCGGCGAACGCGCTCGCCAGGATGGGCACGACCACTGCGACGATCATCGGCACGTCGGCGGGCGGTCTGGCCGTCGCGGCGGTCGGCCCCGGCTGGGGCATCGCCTTCAACGCGGCCACCTTTCTCATCGCCTCGGTGCTGTTCGCCAGGATGCGGGTGATCACGGCTGCACCGTCCACAAAGGAGCGATCCCATCCGCTGACCGAACTGCGCGAGGGGTGGCGGGAGTTCTCCTCGCGCACCTGGGTGTGGGCGGTCGTGTTGCAGTTCATGGTGGTCAACGCGGTGATCGTCGGCTCGATCGCGGTGCTGGGCCCGGTGATCGCCGACGCGACCTTCGGCAGGGCGGCGTGGGGTCTGGTGCTCGCGGCGCAGACGGCGGGCGCGCTCGTCGGCGGCTTCGTCGCGGCGCGGTGGCAGCCCCGGCGCGCGCTGTTCATCGGTGTCGCGCTGACCCTGTTCGAGGCCGTCCCGCTCGTCGCGCTCGCCGAAGTGCCGAAGGTGCTTTTCCTCGTGCCCACGATGTTTCTGGTGGGAGTCGTGCTCGAACAGTTTGTGGTGGCCTGGGACGTGGCGCTCCAGCAGCACGTGCCGCAGGACAAGCTCGCCAGGGTCTACTCCTACGACGCGCTCGGGTCCTTCGTCGCGATCCCGGTGGGGGAGATGGCCGCCGGGCCGCTCGCCGAGCACTTCGGGATGCGCGCGACCCTGCTCGGCGGGGCGGCGCTGCTCGTGCTCGCGACGCTGGCCGCCTTGTGCAGCAAGGAGATCCGCACGCTCAGCAGCTCAGAGCGAAGCGTCGTGGGCCAGCAGGGCGACGTGTAGGGACAGCATGGACTCGGCGTCGTCCAAGGAGATGCCGAGGATCTGCTCGATCCGCGCGAGCTGTTGGTAGAAGGCGGTTCTGGACAGGTGCGCGGCTCCTGCGGCGGCCGACTTGTTGCCGCCGTGCTGGCAGTAGTCGCGCAGCGTGTCGAGCAGGCGCGTGTTGTGGAAGCGGTCGTGCGCCAGCAGGGCGGAGAGTTCGCGCTCCACGAACGCCTGCACGCGCTGGTCGGCGTGCATGAGGTGCATGAGCCCGCGCAACCGCACGTCCGCGAGGCGGTGGAAGACTCGTGCGCCTCCGGAGCGCAGTGCGGCTTCGGCGACGTGAGCGGCCTCGGCGAGGCTGCGTGCGGCCTCCGGAACGGCCGCAACGGTGGTGCCGAGCGCGACGACCACGGGCAGCGCCCACGGTGTCGCCGCGACTGTCCTATGTAGACCGTTCGCGAAGCGGTGCAGCGCCGGGTCGATCTCGCCGACCGTGGGCAGTGTGAGCAGCGCACGAACGCTCGTGTCGTCCACAACCCCCACCAGAGCGGGGATCCCGGCCCTGCGCGCGGCGGAGGCGGTCACCTCGGACAGCTCGCGCAGCACCTCCTGCGTGGCCAGCGCGGGCGCCGGGGTCGCGGAGATCGTCGTGCGCGGGCGGACCGAGACGCCGACCAGCCGCCGATCGCCGAGCCGCACGCCGAGCGCGGTCGCGCGGGTCGCCACGTCCGCCGCCGGGCTGCCCGAGGTCAGCATGTCGATCAGCAGCGCGCGGTGGCTCTGCCGCTCCAGGCTCTCGTCGTCCTTGGCCAGCAAGCGGTTCAGCGCCAACGCGGACGCCGCGCGCTCGGCCACGACGGTGTGCTGGTGCGAAGGTTCCTCCTGGGTGCGCAGCACGAGCCTGCCCCAGTTGTCCCCGCGCGCGCCGACCATCGTGGCCAGCCAGCCGGTCGCCTCGTCGTAGCCGGTCTGCGTGGTCAGGCCGCTCTCCCAGGCCGACAGCAGCTCCGCCGGGTCGCCGCCCGCCGCGTCGTAGGCCAGCAGGTGGTGATCCAGCGACTCCAGGACCACCGGCAGTCCGGAGAGCCTGGCCACCTCGCGCAGGATCTCGGCGGGCCCGGCACCGGACAGCGTGAGCGCGGTGAAGATCTCGTGCACCTGCTCGGTGGCGCGCAGCTCGCGCACCTGGGCGCTGGTGATCACGGAGACGACGGCCTCGGTCACGGAGACGAACCGGGTCTCCTCGCCGAGCGCGACCAGCGGCAGCCCGTGCCGTTGCGCGGCGTTGACCAGCGCGGGCGGCAGCTCGGCGGGCCAGCGCCGCACCAGCTCCACGATCAGCCCGGCGACACCGACCCCGGCCAGCTCGTCGATGTAGCGGCTCAGCCCGGCGTCGTCGGAGGGCAGGGCGATGCCGGTGGTCAGCACCAGCTCGCCGCCGTGCAGCAGCCCGGCGATGTCGGCCACCTCGGCCACGTGCACCCAGCGGACGCGCTGCTCCAACCCGGCCGAACCCGCCACGACGACCGGCCGTCCGCGACGCACTTCTGGCAGGGCGAGGACGTCCTCGACCGTCGGGTACATCCGGGCTCCATCTCGCGGGCGGCAACGGGTGAACAAGACCTTAGGTCGTGACGGGACCACAAACGCAGCGCTGCACGGTCCACAGAGGCGGGATTGGGATGTTCTCGCAACGGGAACGATCGATTCGTGGAACCGCTGACAGTGGGCGTCGAGGAAGAGTTCTTGCTGGTCGAGGCCGAGACGGGGAACCTGTCCTGGGAGGGGCCCGCGCTGCTGCGCGCCGCCTCCGGCTCCGACGGTGACCTGCAACCGGAGCTGACCCGCTGCCAGGTGGAGTCGGCGACCCCCGTCTGCACCACGGCCACCGAGGTGCTGGAGAACCTGCGTGAGCTGCGCGGAACCCTCGCTGAGCACGCCAGACGGCGGGGGTTGAGGCTGATAGCCACAGGCACCGCGCCCCTGCACGAGCCCGCCCCGCCGAGGCTCACCGAGAACCCGCGCTACCGCCGGATCTCCGAGCACGCGGGCGCGCTGGCGACGGCTTCGCCGTGCTGCGGCTGCCACATCCACGTGGGCGTGCCCGACCGGGAAGTCGCTGTTCAGGTCGTCAACCACCTGCGGCCGTGGCTGCCCGTGCTGCTCGCGCTCAGTGTGAACTCGCCGTTCTCCGGCGGTGCGGACACCGGCTACGAGAGCTGGCGTTCGCTGTCCTGGTCGCAGTGGCCGAGCGCCGGTCCGCCGCCGTACTCCGATTCGCACGCCGCCTATGAGGAGTCCGTGCGCGAGCTGCTCGACAGCGGCGCTGCGATGGATCGCGCGATGATCTACTGGGATGTGCGGCTCTCCGACGAGTGGCCCACCGTTGAGCTGCGGGTATGCGATGTCATGCCCACCGCCTCGGAAGCGACACTGCTCGCCGTGCTGGCGCGGGCCCTGGTGGCGCGGGCGGTGGAATCGGAGGAGCCCGCGCCTCGGCTGTCGCACCACGCGCTGCGCTCGGCGTTGTGGCGCGCCGCGCGCGACGGGATCTCCGGTCAGGGCTACGACCTGCGCACCGGCCGCCTCGTGCCGATGTCGGAGTTGGTGGAGCAGCTGGTGGACTGGACGGCTCCGGAGTTGGAGCAGTTCGGCGACCTCGGCTTCGTGCGGTCGACCGTGCCGCGCCTGTCACAACTCGGTTCCGGAGCGTTGCGGCAGCGCCGCGCGTTCGCCGAGGGCGGCTGGAAAGGATTGGTGGACAAGCTTTCGGAGCAGACCGAAGAGATCACCTGATCGGGTGTTCGCCGTGTTCTCCTGTGCGCGCAAGGGTTTTCACCGGAGCCAGAAGGAGACACCCCCGATACGCGCAGGCCGGATCGCCGTCATCGTCACCGCCACGCTGAGCACGGTCCTGTTCGCCGCGCCGAGCGCGCTGGCAGCGTCCAAGACCTCCGACGCCGTCGGCGGCGACGTGACGTGCTCGGTCAGCGGACGCGGCTGGGATGACAGCACCTTCACCTGCAAGATCCGCGACACCAAGGCGGACGGGCACACCGCGGCCATGCAGTACCGCCTCCACTACAGCTGGAGCGGGAACAAGAGCGAGGTGATGACCGCGAAGAACCAGAACGGCCACGGCACCACCGTCACTTGGACGAAGAAGTACGCCGAGGGCGTGTCGCTGGAGTTCCGCGCGGTCGTGCTGCGCACCTTCAACAGCTACGGGAACTGGCAGTACCTCAACGGCGAGCGCGGCTGAGCGGCTCAGCCCTGACGGACGCGGTGCGGCAGGAACGCCGCGCCGTCGTCGGTGACCAGCCCGCAGGTCTCGCGGATGCCGAGCCCGGCCGAGGCGTCGCCGACCGTCCACGCGCCCAGCACCGGCCGGTAGGAGTCGAACTCCGGGAGCGGGGCGAACGCCTGGTACACATGGCCTTCCGCGCCGTAATGGCCTTCGGTGCTGGTCTCGTGACCGGCGGCCACGATGTCCACGTTGGCACCCTCACGTCCCAGTAGCGGCTTGCGCACGTACTCGGTCAGCGGCCCCGGTCCACCGAGGAACGAGGGCAGCAGGTTCGGGTGCCCGGGGTACATCTCCCACAGGATGGCCAGCAAAGCCTTGTTGGACAACAACATCTTCCACAGCGGCTCGATCCAGCGGGTGCCGGGCAGGCTCTCCACGACCTGGCGGCCGAAGGGCTCCATGATGATCCACTCCCACGGGTAGAGCTTGGCCACCGTGGACATCGGGGTGTCGGCGAGGTCGACGAAGCGGCCGAGCGAGGGGTCCCAGCCGATGTCCTGCACCGCGAGGCCGCTGGTGGTCAGCCCGGCCTCGGCGGCGGTCTCCTGCATGTAGGAGATGGTCAGGTGGTCCTCGCCGGACTCGTTGGCGTTGGACCACGCGAAGTGCGCCTCGGGCGAGGAGAGCGTCCCGGCGATCAGCTTCCACCGCTCGACCAGCTTCTCGTGCAGGGAGTTCCACTGGTCGTCCTCGGGGAAGACCTCGGTCACCCAGTACCACTGGATCACCGCCGCCTCCAGCAGCGAGGTCGGGGTGTCCGCGTTGTACTCCAGCACCTTCGCCGGCCCGGAGCCGTCGTAGCGCAGGTCGAAGCGGCCGTAGACGTCCGGGTCGCGCCGCCGCCACGACTCGGCGATCGCGGGCCACGCCCACTCCGGGATCGCGAAGTCCCGGTACCGCTCGGTGCTCACCACCAGCTCGACGGCCTCCAGGCACATCGAGTGCAGCAGCTCGACGTCGGCCTCCAGCGACAGCACCTCGTCCATCTCGAACACGTAATGGGCGGATTCGTTCCAGTACGGGCGCAGTTCCCCGTTCGCGGTGACGGCGGGCTCACCGAAGACGAGCCCCTGGCTCGCCACGGTCTCCTGCCAGTTCGGGCGCTGTGGTGCGGTTTTCCTGAGCATGGCGGGTCTTTCTGGTGTGGTTTTCCGGGGTGAGAAGTAAACGGTTCGAGTCCGGCGGCCCGGACTCGAACCGCTCGTTGCTCGCGCGCCGGTGTCAGCCGCCGCAGTTCTGCTTGCACCTGCCGTGCTCGTCGCGGCATTCCTTCGGGCAGTCGTCACGGGTCCCGAGGCCGCCGCGAACGACGTGCGAGTCCCGGACCAGCGTCGAGCCCGGGAACGTCGCGGGGGCCGCTGCCAGGGCCGCGCCGGGGTAGAAGTAGCTGTACTGCGCGTTTCCGCTGTTCGGAGTGATGGTGAAGATCGCGTCGGTGTCGAGTGAGCCGCTCTCGGCGTGGCTGGAGCAGGACTCCGCCGGAGCCACCGGGGCGGCGCTCGCGTACGGGCCGGAGACGAGCCCGACGAGGCCGACGGCGACACCGCCGCTGATCAGCAAACGACGACGCATTTTCTTTTCGGATGCACCCGAAGCATTGTCTGAACGCATGTGAATCCCTGAGAGTTAATTACTGGTCGGTGGGCGCCGTGACGCTATCGTGATTGGTGTCGGCGTGGCCAGCGTGGGGGGAAATTAGCTACTTCCGCGTGAACGACACGAGTGGGATTCTTGTTTTGTTGAGATTGTTCTGAGCTAGTCGTGATGAAGGCTTTTGTTCGGCGGTAAGCGATCGGTAAGCGGCGACGGTGATCCTCGGGGCATGAGCGATTCCCGCAGCCACTTCGGCTCCGCGTCCTGCTACGTCACGGGTGTGCTCGCCCCGCGCGAGTCACGGCCCGAGCCCGACGGTCCACAGGTAGGCCTGGTGGACGACCTCGCGTAGCTCGGGCTCCGGCCAGGGCAGGAACAGCGGGTCCGACCGCGCCGGGTCGAGCCCGAGCACGTCGCCGACCACCGCGGCGACGCCGATCGGCGCGGGCAGGCCGAGCCGCCGCCGCACCCCGTCCCACGCCGACGCCAGGATCGCGGCGGCCGGATCGCCGAGCTCGGCCGCGACCAGTGCCGCCTGCAACGCCGCCGCCATGCCGAAGCGGAAGTGCGAGCGGCCGATCGCCGACGCGAGCGCGTCCGAGAGCACCTCGCGTGCTTTCGCGGGCTGACCGGTCCTGCGCAAAGCCTCCGCGGACAACGATTGCAGGCGCACCACCCTGGACAGCGACCTCGGGAACAGCCTGCGCAGCTGGCGCACGCTGTCGTCGAGGAACTCCACGGCGGCGGCGGGGTCCTTGGCCAGCAGCGTTGTGCCGATCGCGCGGCGGGCGGGCTCCTGCTCCAACGGCCCCCCGGTCGGGCCGAGCCGCTCAGCGAGCTGCTCGCACCACCCCTCGGCGGCCCGGATGTCCTTGTGCCCCAAGGCGACTTCGGTCCGCAGCGCCAGCTGCGCGGTGGAGGTCCACAGGCCGCGCCCGGCCCGGTGCACCTCGTGCCGCCCGCACAGCTCGGCAGCCTCCTCGTAGCGGCCCCACGTCGCGTACACGCCGCCGCCCGCGGTCAGCGAGGTGGCCACGTCGTCACCGGAACCGTTGTCCAGCGCGGAGATCTGCTCCAGCATGCGCGGCGTCCCGTGCACCGCGCCGGGATCGAGCAGGAAGCGCAGGCAGCTCATCTCGAAGATCAGCGCGACGCGGTGTTCGCGCGGGCGGTGCGCGGCAAGCTCCCGCCGTGCCGATGCCATGATCGACACCGCTGAGACGTAGTCCTCCCGCAACCGGGCCAGCTGCGCCTCCTGGAACCGCAACAGGCTGCGCGTCTCGGGATCGCTGTCCCAGACCGTGCGCAGCGCCCTGTCCAACAGCGCCTGCCCGTTGGCGATGTAGGAACCGTGCTCGTGCCAGAACTCGAACAGCTTCGCCACGAGCTCGTTCGACTGCGCGTTGCGACCGCGCTTGTGCAAGTGCGCCAAGGCGGAATCGAGATCAGCGACCTCGCGCCCCATCGCGCGCACCCCGGCGAGGCGATCGCGGTAGGAAGGCAGCGCGTCCAGCTCCCGCGCGCGCAAACTCCACCGCTGCGCGTGCCGGTCGCGCACGAGCACCGTCTCCGCGTACTCGGCCAGGCGCGCCTCGGCGAACTCGCGGACCACGGTCAGCAGCCGGTAGCGCTGGCCGGGCAGGGCGCGCACGAGCGAGCGCTCCACCAGGTCGGCCAGCCGCGCCGCGAAGTCCACGTCGTCCAGCGGAGCGCCTCCGCACACCGACTCCACATCGGTCAGGCCGAACTCGCCCCGGAACACCGACAACCGCGCCAGCAACCGCTGCTTCTGCTCGGTGAGCAGGCGGAACGACCAACCGACCGCGCGCTCCATGGTCCGGTGCCTCGGCTCGCCCGCCGCCCTGGCGAGCAGGTCGATCCCGCCTTCGAGCCGTTCGCGCAGCTGCCGCAGGCCCAGCGACGGCACGCGCGCGGCGGCCAGCTCCAACGCCAGCGGCAGCCCGTCGAGGTGGTGGCAGATCGTCGCCACGTCCGCCTCGGCCTCCGGCCCCGACGGCAGCGCGGTCCCGGCACGCGCGCGGAACAGCACGATCGCCGGGTTGTCCGCGTCGAAGCGACCGGAGGCGGGCGCGGTCAGCGGGCCGAGCGCGAACACGCGCTCCGCCGGTAAGCCCAGCGGCTGGCGCGCGGTGGCGAGCACGGTCAGACCGGGGCACCACGCCAGCAACCGCTCCACCAGCGCGGCGCACGGCTCGGCCAGGTGCTCGCAGTTGTCCAGCAGCAGCAACAACTTCCGGTCGGCCACCCACGACACGAGCCCGGCGAAGACCCCGTGCACACCGTCGCCGGTCACCCCGAGCAGCGAGCCCAGGTAGAGGATGATCGCGTTGCCGTCCTGCAACGGCGCCAGCTCGGCGACCGCCGTGCCGTCCGGCCAGTCGGCGTGCTCGGCCACGTTCATCGCGAGGCTCGTCTTGCCGCAGCCGCCCGGCCCGGTCACCGTGACGAGCCGGTGCACGGCGAGATCATCGGCGAGTTCCGCCTGCTCGGCCGCGCGCCCGATGAGCTGGCCGGAGCGCGGGCGCGGACCCCACCAGCGCTGCCGCTCGCGCTGCGGTTCCTGCTGCGAGCTGAGGATCTGCGCGTGCGCGTCCCGCAACGCCTGGCCGGGGGAGACGCCGAGGTCCTCGGTGAGGCGTCCGCGCACGCGGTCGATCACGCGCAGCGCGTTGGCCTGCTCGTCGGCCGCGGAGTAGGTCAACGCCAGGCACGCGTGCACGAGCTCGTCGTAGGGCCGTTCGTCGGCGAGGGTTTCCAGCAGAGCCACCGCGCGCTTCGGCTCGCCGCACCGGATCGCGATCTCGGAGAGCGCCGTGGCCGCCTCCGCCCGCGCGCGCTCCACCGCGAGCGCCTCCGGAGCAGCGTGCGTCGGCGCGGTCAACCCCGCCAGCAACGGCCCCCGCCACAACAGCAACGCGCGCTCAAGGCGGTCGAGCTGGTCGAGGTAGGACTCGCCGGGCGGGTTCGCCTCCACCAGCGCGGAGAACTCGGCGAAGTCACTGCTGCCCGGCGGGAGGCGGAGCACGTAGCCGCCCTCGGCCAGCTCCACCACGACGTCCGCGCCGACCCCGCGCAGCCACGCGCGCAGACGCGACACCGCGACCTGAAGGGTTTTGCGCTCCTGCTCCGGTGGGTCACCGTCCCACAACCACTCCGCGAGCCGGCGTCCGCTCACCGGCCTGCCGTTGGCCAGCAGCAGCGCTCCGAGGAGGTTCGCCTGCCCGGCTCCACCCGGCGTGTGCGCCCGCCCGCGCGCCCAGACCGTCAGCGGCCCGAGCACGCCGAAGCTGAGCTGATCCGCCACGTGCGCCCCACCCCTGAGCCTGTGTGTGTCCGTCGGACGCTAGGGAAGGTGAGCGGCTTTCGCACGGGCTTCGTGGACCTTTCCGTTGTGCGCGAATGGTGTGCCGTTGTCCGCTCGCAACCCACGCGGGACCTGCGCCACCTACGCTGACCTCGTGCGACTGACAGTGCTCGGAGGATGCGGCGCATGGCCCGCCGCCGGTCAGGCGTGCAGCGGGTACCTCGTGGAGCACGAGGGATTCCGCCTCCTGGTCGATCCCGGCTACGCCGTCCTGCCGCGCTTGTTGGAACTGATCGAGGCGTCCCAGGTGGACGCGGTGCTGGTCAGCCACGGCCACCCCGACCACTGCGCAGACCTGAACCCGTTGCTGCGCGCGAGAATCTTCACCGGCGCCGGGCCACTGCCGCTGTACGCGCTGCCCGGCTCGGTCGACCACGTGCTGGCGTTGGACGCGGGGCCGCGCATGGCGAAGTCCTTTGTTCCCAAGGATTTCTCGGCGGGGGACAGTTTTGACGTCGGACCGTTCCAAGTGGACACGATGTTGCTGCCGCACTGGGTGCCGAACGCCGGGATGCGCTTGACGGCTGGCGGCCGGACGCTGGCGTACACGGGGGACACCGGGCCGACCGACGCGCTGTTCGAGCTGGCGTCCGGGGCGGATGTGTTTTTGGCGGAGTCCACGTATGTGGAGTCGGTGCCTGCGGAGTCTGCTGCTTATTTGTCGAGTGCTTTGCAGGCCGCTGGTTATGCGTCATCGGGTGGGGCGCGGAGGTTGCTGTTGACGCATTTGTGGCCTGGGGAGGATGTGGGGGAGGCGGTGGCGGTGGCTCGGGGTGTTTTTTCTGGGGATGTTCGGGTGGCTGTTGGCGGGTTGATGGTGGAGCTTTAGGTTTGGTTGTTTGGTGGCTGGGTTTCCTGGTCGGGGACGGCTGGCTTCCTGGTGGGGGACGGCTGGGCTTCCGGGTGGGGTACGGCTGGGCTTCCAGCTCGCGTCGGTTCCAGCGTGGGGGTCGGCTTGACCTGGGGCCCCTTGCGCGTGCCGTGGTAGGCCGGGCGGGCACGGGATGGATCCCGGCCCTCGCGGACAAGCGTATGGCACGCGCACCCCAGGTAAAGCCGACCCATTTCCAGCCGTCCGTCGCGTTAGTCTCGGGTTGCGTTTTCGGCGTTGTCGGCGCCTGGCAATTCATCCTTTAGAGCCATGATCGTCTATTTATTTCACGTAGAATAGGGGCATGGACCCTGACGCCGTCCTCAAGGCGGCCTTCGTGGGCATGGGGAAAGCCGTGGCTGACTTTTCGGTGACCCTGCTCAACTATGTATCCGATCTTGAGCCTCGTGATCGGGAATTCTCTGAAGAGCTGTTGATGCGTGAACTGCGCGTGTCGAGGGTGAAAGCGGGTTGGTTGATCGACCGTGCCACGGACCTCACATCCCGCCCAGGAGTGTTGAAGGCGATGGTCGAAGGCCGAGTTGATGAGGGCAAAGCGCTCATGATCATCGACCTGCTCCGGGTTCTCTCGGTCGCGCACGCCGCGATCGCGGAGGAGGCTCTGTTGGCGCATGCGGAGAAGAACTCCTACTCCACGACGCGTCAGTACGCGGTCCGGTTCATCCACCGACTCGATCCGAAGGCCGCTGAACGCCGCTTCCAAGCCAAACGCAAGCAGCGCATGGTGGAGAAGATCAACCTGAACGACGGTATGGCCCTCATCCGGCTCATGATGACCGCCCACGACGCCGCCATGGTCTATGACCACGTCAACCGCATCGCCCGCTCCCTCCCGAAAGACGACCGGACCCTCGACCAGAAACGCTCCGACGTCGCCCGCGATCTGCTGCTCGGCCACGACACCCCCGCCCCGCAAGGCCAGACCATGGTGTACCTGACCATGCCCATCACCTCAGCCTTCGGCATGACCAACGACCCCGCCATCCTCGGCGGCTACGGCCCCATCCCCGCCCGCATCGGCCGGGACATCGCAGCAGGCGGCATCTGGAAACGCATCCTCACCGACCCCATGACCGGCATGGCCGAAGAGATCAGCCACGTCTACCGGCCATCCCCGCAACAGCGGGAACTCATCGCCGCCCGGTACTCGACCTGCATGGCCATCGGATGCAACCAACCCGCCCACCGCTGCGACCTCGACCACTGCTGCCCGTTCGACGGAACCAACACCACACTCAACAACCTGCGGCCGAAATGCAGGCGCCATCACCGGATGAAGACGCACTCGAACTGGAAGTGCACCAACCAACCCGACGGGACGCACACCTGGACCACACCCAACGGGAAGACCGAAGACGTGCACCCGGTGCCCATCGCCGAACCCGCCCCGTTCTAGATTCTCCGCAACTTCACCGCTACCGTCGCGGCCCATGGCCTGTCGCGGATACTTCCTCGCCCTCGACGAACCCCGCATCGCGTTGGTGCTGGCCCAGGACGGCGACGACGAAGGACTCATCGAGGTCATCAAAGAACTCGACATGACCGACGTGCCGGACGAGTGCGGCGTGGACAAGGCGTGGGACGGAATCCACCGGTGCCTCACCGAAGGCCGACTTGGCGGCGAGGACGGCACCTATCCGCTCAACGCGGTCGTGCTCGGTGGTTTGCCGCTGTACCAAGGCGATGACTACGTGGTCAGCTACAACACCCCGGCCGAAGTGCGCGAGGTCGCTGCCGCGCTGACCGAACTCGACCTTGAACCGTTCACCGCCAAGTACTGGGCGCTCGACCCGGACGAGTACGGCGCCGTGGTCGACCAGGGCGAGCTGGCGTACCTGACCCGATACCTGCGGGAGATCACCGCGTTCTACCAGCGGGCCGCGAAATCGGGGTGGGCGAGCCTCTTCGTCGCCGATCAGTGAGAGCGCATCAGCGCCGAAACGAGCCCACCTGGCCGAGGGTGATTCCGGCACGGGCGGCGAGAGGAACCGTGGGGACAGCGGACTCGCGGAGACAGGCCTCCAACTGCGGGAGGTCGAGGCCGTAGCGCTCGCGGCGTCGGTGCGGGCCTGAACCAGTGCGGCCAACAGGTCGGCGGCGCGCCAGCTGCCGAACTGGGCGAGCACCTGCGGCGTCTCGGCAGCGGTGGTCACGGAGTGGTCCGAGCAGCACCAAGCGTCCGCGACCGGTCCGCCGTCCACGCGGCCCCAGCTCCAGAACCGCTCCTCCACGGCCACGCACATCGCGAGGCAGTCGGTGGAATCCAGATCGGAGATCACCGCGAGCGCGGAGGAGCCGTCGAAGGGGATCGACCTCGTCCCACGTCAGGTCCTGTGCCAGCACGACACGAGGCTAGCGGGCGCGCCAGGCGGTGATGCCGGATTCGGTGAGCACGTGGTCGAAACCGGTCTCGGCGGCGCCGATGATGCTGCCGTCCTCGCCGAGGGCTGACGCGCGCACGGGCGGGACCGACGTGCGCTGGAAGGCGATCAGACCGGCGCGGTAAGCGGTGTCGAAGGACTCGGGGGCGGCGGCCAGCAGATCGGTTGCCACGCCGGAAACGGTGATGAGGCGCGGGTCTAGTGCGTTGACCAAGCCGCCGACACCGCGACCGAAAGCACGAGCCACCGAATCGACGGCGCGCGCGGCGGCGGGGTCGCCGGAGCGGGCGGCGGCGAGGACGCGCTGGGCGGCGGCGCGGGGCTCGGCGGAGTCCTCCTGCCAGGCCAGGCGCGCCAGAGCCCTGCCGTCGACCTCGGTGTCCCAGCAGCCGTGGGCACCGCACAGGCACCTGCGTCGTGGATCGCCGAAGGGGAGGTGGCCGAACTCGCCGCCACCACCGGTCGCGCCGGTCATCGGGGCGCCGTTGACCACGAGGATGCCGCCGAGGCCGACATCGATCTTGAGGTGCAGCGCGACGTCGGCGTCCACGGCGGCCCCTCGGCGGGACTCGGCGAGACCGGAGAGCGTGGCGTCATTGCCCGCCAGCACAGGAAGATCGGCTAGCACGGACAGATCCACGTCGCGCCAGCGGAGGTTGCTGGCCTGTACTACGCGGGTGCCGCAGACCGTGCCGGGCACCGACACCGACAGCACGCGAACCCTTTGCCCCCACTCGTCGAGCTGCCCGGAGACCGCGTGCCGGACCGCGTTGAGCACGGAATCCGCTTCACGGCTGGAGATGTGCCCGGTGGTTCTGGCGAGGACCGCGCCGCCGAGCTCGACAACGGCGACGGCCCACGTCTCGTGCGCGATGTCCACGGCGCACACGAGCGGGCCTTCGGGATGCGGGAGCAGCAGCGTGGTCGGTCGGCCGCGCCTGCCGTCGGGCGGGGCGGCTTCCTCGTGCACGAGAGCGGCCTCGCGCAGCCGCGCGGTGATCTCCAACGCCGAAGCGCGGGACAGGCCGAGGCGCGTGGTCAGCTCCGCCCTGGTCGCGATCCGCCCGGCGTGCAGCTCGCGGAGCACGTGCAGGCGGCCCTCCATCCGCAGGGCCGTCGCCCGGCCCGGCCGCGCCGAAGTGTCCACCGGGGGATTGTGGCAGCCCATGCCGACCATTATGCTCGCAGTACGAACAAAAGGAGAACGGATGACCGCGATCGGCTTCCTCGCCGGGATCTTGACCACCGCCTGTTGGGTTCCGCAGCTGCTCCGCTCGTGGAAGACCCGCTCTACCCCGAAGAACCGCTTGCGGGTTCGAGCATCAGCTCTGACTTCTCCTCCGCTTCATCCCGTCGTCATCTCGGCCGGAGTGGCGCTGTGGGCGGTCTACGGGGTGTGGCAGGGCGACGCGGCGGTGATCGCGGCGAACGTCGCGACGCTGTGCTTCCTGCTGTTCCTCATCGGGCTCAAGCTGGCTGAACGCCGCAGGGAGGTGGTCGCGTGAAGGACGTGCGCGCGGTGCTGTTCGACATGGACGGCACGCTGGTGGACTCCGACGGCGCGGTCGCGCGCTCGTGGAAGGTGTGGGCCGACCGCAACGACGTGGACCACGCCGAGCTGCTGCGGATCTGCCCGGGCCTGCCCGCCGCCGAGGTGATCCGCCACTTCCGTCCACAGTGGACAGATGGGCGGATCGCGGCGGACTCGCAGGGCCAGCTGGAGCTGGAGTACGCGGACCTGACCGGGGTCCTGCCCGCGCACGGGACGCCCGAGGTGCTTGCCGCCGTCGCCGAGCTGGGCCTGCCCTGGGCGGTGGTGACCAGCGCGGACCGCAAGCTCGCCGGGATCAGGCTCGGCGCGGCGGACATCGACGCGCCCGTGGTGGTCACGCGCGACGACGTCACGCGCGGCAAGCCGCACCCGGACGGCTTCTTGCTGGCCGCGCGGCTGCTCGGCGTCGAGCCCGCGCACTGCCTCGCGGTGGAGGACGCGGCGGCCGGCGTGGCATCGGGGCGGGCCGCCGGGATGCGCGTCGCCGGGCTGCGAGGGGTGCCCAGCGACGTGCCGATCGAGCACCTCGGTGAGCTGGCAGACCTGCTGCGTGGTGTGCTTGCGCGGTGAGCCGCGCGGTCGAGGAGTCCAACAGGCGGATGCTGCGCGCCAGGGACGCGATGGACCGCGCCTACGCCGAACCGCTGGACATCCCCGCGCTGGCGGCGATCGCGCACGTCTCCGAGGCGCACTTCATCCGCACCTTCCGCGCCACCTTCGGTGAGACACCCCACCGCTACCTGCAACGACGCCGGGTCGAGCGGTCGATGTTCCTGCTGCGCTCCACCGAGCTGAGCGTCACCGAGATCTGCTTCCAGGTGGGCTTCGGCAGCCTCGGCACGTTCAGCAGGACCTTCCGCGACATCGTCGGCGAGTCACCGTCGGCCCACCGCGCGCGGGGGCCGGTCCCGGCGGTGCCGAACTGCTTCGCGATGGCCTGGACGAGACCGAGCAGTTTTGGAGAAGCCCGGCCCGCCGAGCCGAACTAGCGTTGCCGTCATGTTCAACGCCATCACGCACTCGCAGATCTACGTCGCCGACCAGGACCAGGCACTGGAGTTCTACGTCGGCAAGCTGGAGTTCGAGGTCCACACCGACCAGGACCTCGGCTTCATGCGCTGGCTCACCGTGAACGTCCCCGGCGACAAGAGCCGCGAGATCCTGCTGGAGCGGCCGGGGGCGCCGTCGCTGGACGAGGCCACCGCCGAGCAGGTCCGCGAGCTGCTCGCCAAGGGCGCCATGGGCGGCACGCTCTTCCTCAGCACCGACGACTGCCACAAGACCTACGAGACGCTGCTGGCGCGGGGCGTGGAGTTCACCGACACCCCGGCCGAGCGCCCGTACGGCATCGACTGCGGCCTGCGCGACCCGTTCGGCAACAAGATCAGGTTCGCCCAGTTGTTCTCCTAGGTCGGCAGGCGGCCCCATGGGTTCTCGCCGCCGTGGTCGGTCACGTGGACCGCGGCGGCGTTGGAACGCCACGCCTGCCGGAGCACGGACGCGGTCGCGCTCGGCGGGGTCTCGTACACCAAGTGGCAGAACAACTCCGGGCGGTGCCGGTAGACCCACCGGGGCACCCAGAGGTCCCGGTACGCGCACAGCGGGCCCTCGAAGGTCACCAACAGGTCCGCCAGCTCGGTGAACTCCTCGGGCGGGTGCGTGCCGTGGTTGAGGGCCACGGTGCCCGCGCCGAGCGAGCGCGCGGCCTCGGTCAGGGCGCCGTAGTGGCGCGCGTCCGTCCCGGCCTGGTCGAAGAAGACGCCGTCCACCCCGTACCAGGCGAGGTGCCGCTCGACGTCGGTGAGCACGTCGGCGGCGGGCCGGGCGCCGTAGTCGGTGTCCACGTAGCCGATCACCGGGAGCCCGGCCGCAGCGTCCACAAAGGACTGATCAGGGCTCGTCCCCGGCCCGTCGGCGACGTTGAGCACCACGAAGCGCAGCGCCGGGTGCGACGCGAGCGCCCGCCACCCCTCCGGCTCGACGGCCGGGTGGAAGTAGGCGGGCACCACGTGCCGCTGCCGGCTCACGCGTGACACGCCACCTCCCGCCACTGCGCGGTCAGCGAGTCGGTGAGGTCGTGCTCCGGTCGCCAGCCGAGGCTGCGCTCGATCACCGAGAGATCGGCGCGCTGCCACGGCACGTCGGCCGAGCGCTCCGAGCCGCGCCCCTGCTCGCTGACCGGACCGGAGTGCCCGGCGATCCGGGTCAGCTCCGCGACCAGCCCGGCGGCCGGAGTGCCGATCCCGCTGCCGACGTTGAGGATCTCTTCCTCCACAGTGGACAGTGCGGCGGCCGAGACCGCGCGGGCCACGTCCCTGGCGTCGACGAAGTCGCGGACCACGTCGAGCGGGCCGAGCCGGATCTCGTCGTGGTCGCGGCGCGCGCGCACGATCTCCGCCGCGACCCGCCCGGCCAGCCCGGTGGCGGGCGAACCGGGGCCGATCGGGTTGAACACGCGCAGCACCACCGTGTTCAGGCCCGCCGCGCGACCGATGCCGACGGCCCGCGTGCCCGCGAGCTTGCTCAGCCCGTAGGCGCCGACCGGCGCGGTCGCGGTCTCCTCGGTGACCGGGACGCCGATCTCCACCTTGCCGTACTCCGCCGCCGAACCGAGGTGCACCAGGCGCGGCGGGGTCGGGCATTCCAGCAGCGCGCGCACCAAGCGAGCCGGAAGCTCCACATTGGACTCCGCGAGCTGCGTCATCGAACCGCCGACCGCGCCGACGCAGTTGATCACCACGTCCGGTGCGGCAGCGGTGATCAGGCCGCGCAGAGCGCCCACATCGGCCAAGCCGAGGTCGAAGGGCACGTGGCCCGGCGACTCCGAGAGTGCCGAGCGTGCAACGGTGACGACGTCGATGCCCGACTGGCGAAACAGCACGTCGTGCACGTGCTTGCCGAGGAAGCCGGTCGCGCCGAGCAGCAGGACCCGGGTCACGGCGATCCCTTCAGCAGCGTCGAGCGGATGTCGTCGAACTCGGCGTTCGCGCGGTCGTAGTCGTCGGGCCGCCCGATGTCCAGCCAGTAGCCGTCGAAGTCGTAGGAGTTCGGCGGGGTTTCCTTGTCCAGCAGGTCGAGCACGAGCTCGTCGAAGCCGAGCGGAGTGCCCGGCATGTACCCGGCCAGGGTGTCCCGGCTCATGCCGTAGACGCCCATGCTGACGCGGTAGTGGTGCGTCGGCTTCTCGCTGAACTCCACGATCCGGCCGGACTCGGTGACCAGCACACCGAAGTCGATCTTCACCGAGCGCTGGTAGGTGGCGACGGTCAGCGGGGCGCCGCTGTCCTCGTGCGAGCCCAGCAGCTCCGCGTAGTCGAGGTCGGTGAGGATGTCGCCGTTCATCACCAGGAAGTGCTCGGGCAGGTCGTCGAGCAGGTGCAGCACCGGGCCGATCGTGCCCAGCGGCTGCTCCTCCACCGCGTAGTCGATCTTCATGCCCCACTTCGAGCCGTCCCCGACGTAGGAGCGGATCAGCTCGCCGAGGTAGCCGATGGCCAGCGTCGCTCCGGAGAAACCCTTGTTGGACAACTGGGTCAGCACGATGTCGAGGATGGAGAACTCGTCGCCGATCGGCACGAGCGGCTTGGGCAGCCGAGTGGTGTAGGGGCGCAACCGGACGCCCTTGCCGCCTGCGAGGATGATCGCGTGCATGGGTCGCTCCTTCGTCACTGGAGGTAGAGGCCGGGCTTGTAGTGGGCGAGGTTCTCGGGGTTCATGAACCACTCGATGGTCTCGCCGAGTCCGGAGTCCCTGGTGTGCGAAGGGGTCCAGCCCGTGCGCGCGGTCAGCTTCGCCGCGTCGCAGACCAGCCGCATGACCTCGGAACCCTTGGGGCGCAGGCGCTGCTCGTCGGCGACGATCTCCGCTCCGCTGCCCATGAGGCGCACCAGGTCCGCCGCGAGTTGACCGATCGAGACCTCCTCGCCGGTGCCCGCGTTGAACAGCTCGCCGACCACGGCGGAGGCGGGCGCGGTGCCCAGCGTGTGGAACGCGGCGGCGGTGTCCTTGACGTAGAGGAAGTCCCGCGTCGGGTCGAGCGCGCCGAGCTTGAGCCGCTTCTCGCCCGCCGCCAGCTGGCTGATCACCGTGGGGATTACCGCGCGCGCGGACTGGCGCGGCCCGAAGGTGTTGAAGGGTCGCAGCGTGACGGCCGGGACCTCGAAGCTCAGGTGGTAGCTCTCGACGAGCTTGTCCGCGCCCGCCTTGCTCGCCGCATAAGGGGACTGGGCCTGGAGCGGGTGCTCCTCGCTGATCGGGACGGTGAGCGCGGTGCCGTAGGTCTCGCTGGTGGAGGTGTGCACCATCCTCGGCGTTCCGCAGGCGCGCACCGCATCCAGCACGTTCAGCGTGCCGATCACGTTGGTGTCCACATAGGCCCGTGGCGCGCGGTAGGAGTACGGGATCGCGATCAGTGCGGCGAGGTGGTAGACGACCTCCGCGCCCTCCACCAGTTCCCGCGCGCTGGCCTGGTCGCGGACGTCGCCCATCACGACGTCGACATTGTCCAGCACCTCGCGGGGAAGCGACTCCAGCCAGCCCCAGGAGCCGAAGGAGTTGTACAGGACCATCGCCCGCACTCGATGGCCCTTCTGGACGAGCAGTTCGACCAGGTGCGAGCCGATGAAGCCCTCCGCACCAGTGACCGCGACGACGCTTGCCATGACTTGTCCCTCTCAACCGTGTCGAACTGATTGGCTGAGCACCACCGCGGCGCATCCCCCGAGACCCGCGAGCAGTGCCGTGTTGACGACGAGCTGACCGATGACGGAGTCACCGGTCCACAGCTGTGCGACCAGGGCGACGGCACACGCCGCGACGGCGGTGCCGGTGCTGCCGCACGCCTGGAGCACGAGTGCGACGAACAACGCCCCGCCGAGCGCCAGGTAGGCGCCGTAGCGCAGCAGGGCTGCTGGATCGGTGATCGCCCCCGTCGCAAGGAGGACCACAGTGGACAGTGCTGCGGCAACGGCGAGGAACACCGCGACTGCTCTGAGCAACCCGAGCCGCGTGTCCTTCGCGAACTCGGTGAAGACGTGGTTGTCACGCAAGGCGAAAGTGGCCCGGCGGCGGTAGGCCACCAGGCTCCACTCCGCCACGCCCATGCTGACCGAGATCGGCAGCGCGGCGAGCCCGTGACCCTGCCCGCTCGGCCAGAACAGCGGCAGCACCAGCAAACCCGCCGCGATGAAGCCGAACGCTCCGTACGGCAACGAGGCGACCAGGTCGTGCTTGCTGAGCGGTCGCGGACGCGTGGTCCTGGTGCGCACGATCGCGAGGATCATTGTTGCCAGCACTGTGACTGCGAGCCCAGTCCACAGTGGACCGCCGCTGAGCGTCAGCCCGGCGACCACCCCGGGCGCGAGCGCGGCCAGCAACGCGTACTCCGCGTTCAGCACGAGCAGCACCGTCGCGGCCAGCAGGTAGAACCCTTGTCCTGCGGCCATCGCGAGCGCTGCCGCCGAACTCCCCATGAGCAGGGCCGCCACGGCGCTCACCGCCAGGACGATCGCGCAGCCCGTGATCATCCCCCGCCGCAACACCCGCGCCGCCGCGTCCGCGTCCGCCCTGCCGAGCTGGATGTGCCCGAGGTAGGACAGCGACTGGCCGAGCGACCACGACGTGAACAACGAGATCACCACGACCCAGAGCGCCGCCCGATCCGCCAGCACTCCCGCCGCCGCCGTGTAACACACGCCCGGCAGTCCAAAAAGGACTCCCCGCAGCAGGTGCGTCGCGGGCTTCGCCGACCAGATCACCGGCAGCGGCTCCGGCTCCCTAGGCTGACGCGGCACCACCTCGCACAACGCTTCGGCCAACAGGAAAACATCCGGATACCCGTACTTCGCCGCAGCCTGATCGCTCAGCCCACCGGCCTCCAACGCCGCTGCGATCTCCAGGTGGTCCACCGCATCCGCGATCTCCGGCGCCATCCTCCGCACCAGCTCGTCGAACTCCTCCTCAACGCCCTCAGCGTCAACTGAAACCCCCAACGACCCTTTCAGTGCGTTGAGCGCACTGAACGACCCGTTCGGGTACTTGAACGCACTAAACGACCCGTTCAGCGCGTTAGACGCACCAAACGGGGCGTTGGTGTTGGGCGGCAGGATCGCGTCGGCGCTCATCGCGAGACCAGGTGGGGGAGGAGGGGGCGAGCGGGGGTGGGCGCGGTCAGCTCCGAGTACAGGGTGTCGAAGGTGCCGATGGCCTGGTCCACGGTGAACAGCTCAAGGGCTCGTTGGCGCGCGGCTGCGCCGAGAAGTGCGCGCTGCGACGGAGAGCGCAGCAGCGAAACACAAGCAGAAGCCATCGCGGCAGGATCGCGTGGCGGAACGACAATTCCGGTGTCGCCCAAAGCTTCGGGCACTCCGCCGACGTCGGTGCCGACGCAGGGGCGAGCGCACGTCATGGCTTCGATCAAGGTGTACGGGAAGCCCTCGGAGATGCTGGACAGCACGACCACGCTGCCCGCGAGGTAGGCGTCCCGGATGAACTCGACGCGCCCCTCGAAGTGCACGACCTCGGACAGGCCCAGCTCGGCGACGAGCGCCTTGCAACGGTCCACATAGGACTCACCGCCCTTGGGGACGCCGCCGAAGATGCGGAGCACGGCCGCCGGAATCTCTTTGTGCACCAACGCGAAAGACCTGATCAAAGTCTCCAGGTCCTTGATCGGGTCAAGCCGTCCGGCCCAGGAGATCGTCGGCACCGGGGGCTCGCTCGAAGCAGCGGGGAAGTCCGCGGGGTCGACGCCGTTGTAGACGGTGCGGATCAGCGCGGGGTCGGCGCCGAGGCGCTCCTCCCACCGCTTGTTGTAGACGTTGCCCGGCGCGATGAGCCCGGCACTGGTGTAGGCCAGCGAGCACAGCTGCCGCAGGAAAGCCAGGTGCAGAGCCTTGACCGGCCACCGGTACGGCGACCCGCGATAGCCGAGGTACCGCTCGCGCAGGTAGATCCCGTGCTCCGTCAACAGCAACGGCGTGCCGTAGCGCCACTTCGCGGCGAGCGCGGGTAACACGGCCAACCCGTTCGCCACGGAGTGCGAGACCGCAGTGCGCGGCACGGAAGCGCTCAGCGGACGCAGAGAATGCTCAAGCAGGTCAACGGCCGTGACCGCGTCCGCGATCGTCGCACGCGTGCCGGTCAAGCGGCGAGACCACACGTCGCGCAACGTCCGGACGGTGCTTTCCCTGCGCATCAAGCTCGTCAGCTCGCCGAGGTCGTGCAGCTCGTGCAGGACCTCGGCGAACCGCTGTTGATGTCCCTGGCCCATCAGGCTTTCCACCAGCTCGGCGAAGAGCGTGGTGAAGCGCCGCTGAGCGGCCCTGCCGACGCGGCGACTGCGACTTCCGTTGCCCCACAACGGCACCAGGGTCAGTGAAGCGACGTTCTCCGGCAGCTCCCACGCCAGCGGCTCGGTGCCGGAGGCGACCAGGGCGACGACGTGGAAGCGGTGCCGGGAGAGGCCGCGGACGAGCTGGTCGCACCAGACGCTCACACCGCCGTAGCCGTGCGGGTAGGTGCCCTCGGTCATCAGCGAGACGTCCACGGCGGTCAGGAGGATGCCCAGGACCGCGGCAGGTCCAGGCGCAGCGTCCCTCCGGCGCGGTGGACGGCGGAGCGCTCGCCCGAGTACCGCGTCCCGAACTCGGGGGCCAGCAAGCCCTCGTGGTCGGTGCCCTCCGGCGCGGTGATCGGCACCGGGACCCCCTTGGGCGCCTGGATGACCAGCTCGTCGCCCTGCACGTACGCGGTCACTCCGGCGGAGGCCGCGCGCCACGCGGACTGGTCGGCGAGGACCTCGCCCGCCTCGGACATCCGTGGGTTCACCAGCGGGGTGTTGGTCGCGAACGCCGCCCGGTACGCGCCGAGGATGGCGTCCACCATCGGGTAGACGATCCGGTCCTCGGCCAGGTTCGACTGGTGGATGTAGTACGGGCGCGGGTCGTTGCCGGTCAGCGTCTGCATGGTGAACGCGACCTGCCCCGGCACGATGCGGTCCTGGAATCCGGTCACCGGGTGCACCGGTGTGACGCACGTGCCGCTCGCCTCGCAGGCGCCGCTGCCGCCATCAGCGCGGGAGGTGTAGATCCAGTTGTACTCGTCGGCGGCCTCGGCCCGGGTTCCGTTGTTGTAGAACAGGTTCATCGGGTAGCGCGGCACACCTCGCGACTGCCCGACGGCGCGGACATCGCGGTCCCGCGAGGCGTCGAGGCCGACCCACTCGATCCCGGCCTTGCGCAGCGCGGAGGCGAAGTTCGGGTTGTCCGTGGGCATCTGCGGCTCGGAGCGCGTGCCGCCGTGCTCCCCGGACACCAGCTCGGCGCGGTTGATCTTGAGACCCTTGGCGTTCGCCCAGTCCCGGTTGCGGGTGATCTGGTCCAGGATCAGCTGCTCGTCGACCCACTTGATCTGGCCGTTCTGGTCGGTCTGGCAGCGCCACGGCGACACCGAGAAGTCGCGGAGGCAGCCGAAGAACTCGTGCGAGTAGGTGTGGTTGGCCCACCGGAAATCGTTGCGGTTGCGCACCATCCACGCGCTCAGCGGGTCGGAGCCGTGCTCGGCGACCGCTCGGTCCGCGCCCGCGCCGTTGTAGTACATGTCGAAGATGAAGCCGCTCGTGCCCTGCCACCGCTTCGCCTGCTCGGCATCCGCCTGGGTCATCCGGATGTTGGGCAGCACAGGGCAGTTCAGCTCGCCCGAAGTGCAGTTGGCGGCGCTGTTCCACCGCGCGTCCGGCAGGAAGATGTCGTCCACGTGCAGGCTCAGGTAGTTGCGGTGCAGCCCGAGGTGCACGCCCCTGGTCAGCCACGTGATGAGCCCGTGCGCGAGCAGCCGGAACTGCAACTGTTCGGAGTAGTAGGCGAAGCTGAGGCTCAACTGCTCGCGCCTGTTGTCCTCGTGCACCGCCGCGAGCAGGCCCTGCGCCGCGCCACTGGGGGACTTGCCGGTGAGGATCGGCGTGACCGAGGCGCCGGGCAGCGCTGCCGCCAGGTAGCCGTAGGACTCGTCGACGACCGGGCTGTTGTTGTCAAAGGCCACGGGCCCGCGCAGCTGCTTGAACGCGCCGGACAGCGCGGGCTGGCTCAGCTGCGAGACAGTGCCGTCGAGCGTGCCGGAGTAGGTCGGCGCGGCGAACCCGGTCGCCGCGGTCGGGTAGACGAAGGCGTTGAGCTGGCGCACGGAGAACCGGCGTTCGTAGTCGGCGAGCGCGGTCAGCTCGGCGGCTGCCAGCCTGTTCGGCGCCTCGTTGGGCAGCACGACGCCCTGGAACCGCGCGCGCTGGCCGTCCGGGTCGGCGAGGAACTGCGGGGTGATCACCGGGCGGCCCGGGTCGGCGAGCGAGAGCACCGTGCTGGGCACGCCCTCGGCGTCCAGCCGCTGCCTGATCGCCCCGACCGGGCCCTGCCCGTCGTCGACGACGAGGACCCGCAGATCGATGCGCGGACCGGTGGTGGCGACGGCGTTGCCGGGAACGGCGGCCAGCGTCAACGCGACGGTGAGCACCGTCGCCAGGGCGTGCCGAATCGATCGGCGTGCGGTCACAATCGTCCCCATTCGCTCAGCGCGGACGCGCTCGGGTTTCGGGCACAGCGAATTGCTCACAAAGCAGGTGGTGTGAGCTGCGGACGAACATCCCCCGATATCCGGCAGCGGGAGTTCGCTCGGCGGTGCGCGCCGGACAAGGGCGCGGCGTCCCCGCAGGGCGAAGCGAGTGGAACGCTACAAGTGCCGCAGTGACGGGAAAATAGTCCAGCAGGGTGACAGCTCCGACGGTGTAGACCGGTGTTTGCTGCGGTTGGCCGAACGAGGTTGGCAACAATCGGTGAACTGATTGCCGGTGCAACTTGTCTGTCCCGCCGGGGTGAACAGAACGAATACGAAAAAGTAATTCCGTCAAAGGACTCGTTCAGTTCCGGTCAATGCTTTTCGGTCGCCGTCGAAGGTGGGCGGTATCTTTGTCGCTCCGAGGTAACGAGAGGGGAACGATCATGACCGGAGAGATCGGGACGGCCGCGCCGGGCGAGCTGGGGCGGCGCTGGGTCCCGGTGACCGCGCTGGTGCTCTCCGTGCTCGGGCTGCTGGTGTCCGCCTACATGACGCTGTCGCACTACACCGACCAGAAGGTCCTGGTGTGCTCAACCAACTCCGTGATCGACTGCGCCCGCGTCACCTCCAGCCCGCAGTCCATGGTCTTCGGCATCCCCGTCGCCGTGCTCGGGCTCGCGTTCTTCGTCGGCGTGTGCGTGCTCAACCTGCCCGCGCTGTGGCGCTCCACCGACCAGAAGATCCGCCTCGCGCGCTTCGCCAGCGTCGGTGTCGGCATCGTCTTCGTGGCCTACCTGGTCGCGGTGGAGCTGCTCGTGCTGCACGTGATCTGCGAGTGGTGCACCGTCGTGCACGTCCTCACGATCGCGCTGTTCGTGGTCACCGTGCTCGGCGAGACCAGCCGCCGACCCGCCGCATGAGCGCGCTGAGCCCGGCCGTCCGCGAGTTCCTGGACCGCCCGAACTACGCGACGCTGTGCACGATCAACCCGGACGGCTCGCCCCAGGCGTCGATGATGTGGGTCGGCCGCGATGGTGACGACCTGCTGTTCTCCACGGTCGCTGGCCGCCGCAAGGAGCGCAACATGCGCCGCGACCCCAGGGTGACCGTCGTCGTGGCTGACCGCGCCGACCCCGAGATCTACGTGGAGGTCCGGGGCACCGCGACGATCACCGAGGAGGGAGGTCGCGCGCTGGATGACGCGCTGTCCTGGAAGTACGACGGCAAGGAGGCGGGCGCCGACGCTCCCGGCGCTGTCCGGGTGATCGTCCGCGTCACGCCGACGAAGGTGCTCGGCCGCGTAGCGTGAGCCCGAGCAGCACCAGCCCGATCACCACGTAGCAGTTGCCGACGAGGTGGTCCAGCGGCGTCCACCCCAGCTGCTCGGCCGCCGCGCGTGGCAGGAAGCGGTGCGGCCCGAGGACGAAGGGGACGAGCGCGACCGCGAGCACCGCCCACAGCCACCGATTTCCCAAGCGCCACAAGGTGATCACGACTGCGACGAGGGCCGGGGCGACCCACGACCAGTGGTGCCCCCACGACACCGGCGACACCAGCAGGCCCGCGACCGCGATCACCAGGAGCGCCGGCACGTCCTCGCCCCGCGCACGGAGCCGGTGCACGCTCAGCCACGCCGCCGCGATCACCAGTACCACCGCGAGCAGCCACACCCAGTCCGGAGTGCTCAGCCGAGCCAGCATTCCGCGCAGCGACTGGTTGTCGCCCCACGACGGCACGGTGATCCGATCCGGGCGGAACAGCACGTCCGTCCAGTAGCGGATCGAGTTGCCCGG
Source organism: Allokutzneria multivorans (assembly GCF_039537405.1). Taxonomy (NCBI): domain Bacteria; kingdom Bacillati; phylum Actinomycetota; class Actinomycetes; order Pseudonocardiales; family Pseudonocardiaceae; genus Allokutzneria; species Allokutzneria multivorans. Next base: position 397,068 of record NZ_BAABAL010000009.1, read on the forward strand.
CGTCACCGCCAAGGTCAGCAAGCCCGCGCCGACGAAGCCGCCGAGCGCGGTCAGGATCGGTTTCCATTGGTTGCGCACCAAGAAGAACAGCAGGAACGCCACCGGCGTGAGCTTGACCGCCGCCGCGATGCCGATCAGCAGCCCGCGCGGCCACGGTGTGCGCGGCAGCAGGCAGTCCGCGACCACGAGCAGCATCAGCACCACGTTGATCTGGCCGAACAGGAAGTTCGTCATCAGCGGTTCGAGCAGCACGCTCGCCGCCGCGACCGCTCCGCCCACCGTCTGCGTCGAACCGCAACGGCGCGCCACGATCACGCACGTCGCCGTCAGCGCCGCCGCGCTGATCACCGTCATCAGCACCGGCACGAGAGGCAACGGCAGCAACGCGAACAGGCTGAACGGCAGTGCCGCGAAAGGTGGGTAGACGAAGGGGAGGTTCGACGTGGTGCCCGGCAGGCTCGCGCCGTAGAGGTCGTGGCCGTGCAGCAGAGCAGCTCCGGCCGCGCGGTAGACCTCCAGGTCGATCGCCGAGCGCCCCCACGTCACCGCGAACGCCAGCAGGGCCGTCAGGCCGATCCACCTAAGCACGCAGCCTCCTCGACACCAGGAACGCCGCCAGCACCGCGACCCCCGTGAAGACGTAGGCGTTGCCGATCATGTGCTCCGTGACCGTCCAGTGCGACTCCACACCGCCACCACGCCGAGCGAAGCGGTAGAGACCGAGCGCGAACGGCAGCAACGCCAACGCTCCCAGCGCTGTGATGCCCCAGTTTCGGCTCTGCCAGGCGTAGATCGCCAGCCCGACGAAGGCTGGAGCCGCCCAGGACCAGTGGTGCTCCCACGACACCGGCGACGCCAGCAACGCGCCCGTCGCGACCACGAGCAGCGACAGCAAGGCCTTGTCGCGCAGCCGATACGCGACGAACCACGTCACCGCGACCGTGAGCACCACCAGGACCAGCAGCCAGCTCTGCGTTCCCAGGCGCGCCAGCGTTCCGCCCAGCGACTGGTTGTCTCCGTACCGCACATCGCCGATCCGATCAGTGCGAAACACCGTCGACGTCCAGTACTGCACCGATGCGCTCGGCAACACCACGAACGCGACCGCGCTCGCTCCCAGGAATCCGCCAACCGCAGTCAGGATCGGTTTCCATTGGTTGCGCACCAAGAAGAACAGCACAAAGGCCGCTGGCGTGAGCTTCACCGCCGCCGCGATGCCGATCAGCAGCCCGCGCGGCCACGGTGTGCGCGGCAGCAGGCAGTCCGCGACCACCAACAGCATCAGCACGAGGTTGATCTGGCCGAAGGTGATGTTGGCGCGCATCGGCTCCAAGAGCACGCACACCACCGCGAGGCCCGCTCCGACCGGCAGTGCCTTGGCCAGCGGCACTGCCGTTCGCGCCGTCACCACGCACGTCCCGCACAGCGCCAGCGCGCCGATGACTGTCATCACCACCATCGAGCTCGGCCATGCCAGCAGGCCGAACGGCGCGAACAGCAACGCCGCGAACGGTGGATAGGTGAACGGCAGATCCGGCAGAGCCGGTGTGGTGTAAGGAAAACCCGGCCCGTACAGGGGGAGTCCGCGCAGCACCGCGTCCCCGCCCGCGCGGTACACCTGAAGGTCGACCAGCCCGTCCCCGGCCATGACCAGCAGCGCCACCACCACCGCGCACCCGACCGCCACCGCAGCCCAGACCCAGGCCCGTACCCCGACAGCCCACCCCGGCACACCGCCCGCGTTCTCTGGCACTCCGCCCGCTCGCGTTAGCACTGCGTCCGCCTGCGTTGGCACTCCGTCCACCCGTGCAGCGTCTCCGCTCGCTCGCGTTGGCACTGCGTCCGCCCGCGTTGGCACTGCGTCCGCTCGCGCCACGCCTCTGCTCGCGCGCTCCGGTACTCCGCCCGCCGACGCTTCGTCCGCCCGCGCAGCGCCTCTGCCCACCTGCATGGGCGCTCCGTCCACGTTCTCCGGCACTCCGCTCACCCCGTGGGCACTCCGCTCGCTCGCGTCGGCACTCTGCTCGCGCCCGTCGGCATACCGCCAGCCCGCGTCGGCACTCCGCCCACGCGCTCCGGCACTCCGCCACCCCGCCCCGAGCCCCCGCCCGCGCGCCCCACCCCACACGATGCCAACGGCCCGTTTGGTGCGCTGAGCGCACTGAACGGGTCGTTTGGTGCGTCTAAGTACCCGAAAGGGCCGTTCGGGGCGCTCAACTCCCTGAATGAGTCATTGAGGGCGCTCAAGTACCCCAATGAGTCATTCAGGGCGTTCCCGCCGCAAGGACCACGGCGCGAGCAGCGGCGGGAGCGGTCACGCATGCGGGAGATCCGCGTGCGGGGGCCGTCGTCGCAGTCCGAAGATCACCCCGGCGATCACCACCGCGAACGCCGTGATCAGGTACGTGTTGCCGAGCAGGTGCTCCGGCCAGGTCCACGACAGCTCCAGGTTGCCGCCGCGCCGGAGCAACAGGTGCGCGCCGACGAAGAACAGCGCGAGCGGAGCGGCCGCGACCGCGATCAACGGCCACGGTCGCGCGGAGCGCCGGATCGCGATCACCGCGCCGACCGCCGCGGGGGCGATCCACACCCAGTGGTGCGTCCACGACACGGGCGAGCAGATCAGCCCGGCCGCCGCGACCACGAGCAGCGCGGGCAGATCACGGCCGGACGCGCGCAGTCGCCAGCACGCGAACGCCGCGGCCACCACGACGACGGGCACGACCACGACCCACCACCGCGACGCCTCGGCCTCGGTCAGCCCGAACCGCACGAGGGCTCCGCGCAGCGACTGGTTGTCGGCGAAGGCCGCGCTGCCGATGCGCCCGGGCTCCAGCAGCAAGGTCGTCCAGTACTTCAGCGAGTCCTCCGGCGCGACCAGCCAGCCGACCGCGCCCGCCGCGACGAAACCGCCCAGTGCGGCCAAGATCGGCTTCCACTGCAACCGCACGAGGAAGAACAGCAGGAACGACGCGGGCGTCAGCTTGATCGCGGCGGCCACCCCGATCAGCAGCCCGCGCGGCCACGGTGTGCGCGGCAGCAGGCAGTCAGCGACCACCAACAGCATCAGCACGAGGTTGATCTGGCCGTATCCGAGGGTGGCGCGGATCGGCTCGGCCAGCACGCACACGGCGGCGAACGCGGCGCCGACCTGAACGGCGCGCGTCCAGTTCTGGTGGAAGCCGCGCGCGGTGATCGAGGTCGTCGCGATCAGCGCGGCGCTGCCGACGAGCAGCGTCGCCACCACCGCGGCCGACCAGGACAGCGTCGCCAGCGGCCCGAACAGCACCGCGGCGAACGGCGGGTAGGTGAACGGGAGCCGGAACTTGGTGTCGGAGTACGGGAACTCGCCGGAGTAGAGGTTCAGGCCGCGCAACATCGCGTCCCCGCCCTCGCGGTACACGCGGAGGTCGATGAACGACACCCACGAGGTGACCAGCAGGGCCAACCCGAAGGTCAGCGCGGCAAGGGCGGCGATCCAGACGCGGGTCCTGCGGCTCGGCGCGACGGCCCCCAACGGGCTAGCACTCACGACGTCCCGATCCACTCCACCGACACCGTTCACCTGGACAGCACAGCAGCGTACCGGGGTGCCTCCGGTGCCACCTCCGACGTCCGTCTCCGCAGGGCGAGCACGGCCAGCACGACGACTGCGGTCAGGAAGAAGGCGTTGCCCACGAACCACTCCCCGAGCGTCCAGTGCTCCTCGCGCCCGCCGCCACCGGGGACGTAGGCGTGCGGGCCGACGAAGTACACCGCCACGACCAGGGCCGGAACGGCCAGGCGCCAGCTCGGCGCGCTCAGCAGGGCCGCCGCCAGCCCGGTGCCGGCCACCGCCACCCACACCCAGTGGTTGCTCCACGAGATCGGCGAGCACAGCAGCGCGGCGGTCGCGATCACCACCATCGCCAGCACCTCGCGGTTCTCGGCGAGCAGTCGCCGCACCGCGAACCACATCGCCGCGAGCACGAGCACGACCCCGATGACCCAGAACGGGAAGCTCGCGTCCCTGTCCAGCCCGAAGCGCGCGAGCACGCCCCGGATCGACTGGTTGGTGACGAACCCGGCGCCGACCATCGTGTCGAGCTTGAACACGGTGGAGGTCCAGTACTGGAAGGAGTTCTGCGCGTCGAGCACGAATCCGAGCACCACGCTGCCCGCGAACGCCGACGCGGCGGTGACCACGACGCGCCACCGCCCGGACGCGGCGAAGTACACGAGGAAGACCAGCGGTGTCAGCTTGATCCCGGCCGCGACGCCGATCAGCAGGCCGCGCGGCCACGGCGTGTGCTTCATCAGGCAGTCCAGCACCACCAAGGTCATCAGCAGCACGTTGATCTGCCCGAGGTCGATCGTGCTCCGCACCGGCTCGGCGTAGACCATCGCCGCGCTCACCACGGCACCGAGGCCGAGCGCGGCGGGCTCGTCCATCCCGCAGCGACGCGCCGTGACCACGCACGCGGCCATGAGGGCGAGCACCGTCACGACGGTCACCACGAAGCCCAGCGCCGTCAGCGGCAGCACCGTGAGCCCGCTGAAGAGCACGGCCGAGATCGGCGGGTAGATGAACGGCAGCGGGAAGGCCAGCGGTCGCGGCGGGAACTCCGCGTCGAACAGGCCTCGCCCGGCCAGCCACGCCTCGCCGCCAGCGCGGTAGACGTCCAGGTCGACGATCGGGGCGGTGGAGACCTGCCGCAGCGCGAGGAAGAGCGCGACGGCGGCCCCCACGACCGCGGTGGCCGGGTGGCGGAGGAGTCCTGCAAGCGTTGTCACGCAAGGAAAGACACCGCTGGAGCCCCAGGCGTTGTGCGGCTGGAGCCGAAACGAGAGTCTTCGAAACGGCACAACGCCAAGGGCTCACCGGCGTCCACGCGTGCGAAGACGGGTGGACGTGAAAGCTACTCGCGCCAGGATGTGTCCGAGGCCACGACGGTCAGCCGCTGCGTCGCCCGGGTCAGCGCGACGTACAGCGCGCGCAGCCCGGTGGGCGACTCGGCGATCAGCTCGGCGGGCTCGACCAGCACGACCGCGTCGTACTCCATGCCCTTCGCCTCCAGGCTGCCGACGGCCTGCACGCGCTCGCCGAGGTCGGCCACCCACGACGCCAGCTCCGCGCGCCGCCCCATCGTGCCGATCACGCCGACCGTGCCGTCGACCTGGTCCAGCAGCTCCTTCGCCGCCGCCACCGTCTGGTCGGGCACGTCGGTCAGCGGCACGGTGCGCAGCTCCGGCTCCGAACCGGTGGAGCGGACCGCCGTCGGCAGGTCGTCCGGGTCGACGACCTCGCGCACGACGTCGGCGGCCAGCTCGAAGATCTCCGAACTGTTGCGGTAGTTGGTGCGCAAGGAGAAACGGCGCCTGCGCTTCACCTTGCCCAGCGCGCGCTCCTTCGCCTCGGCCGCCTCCGCGTCGTTCGGCCACGAGCTCTGCACCGGGTCGCCGACGATGGTCCAGCTCGCGTACTTGCCGCGACGGCCCAGCATCCGCCACTGCATCGGCGAGAGGTCCTGCGCCTCGTCCACGATCACGTGCGAGTAGTGCTCGTAGTGGTCGGCGCGCCCGGACTGCGACTGCCCCTGTTCGCGCTGGTGCCAGCTGGTCACCTCGTGCGCGATCATGTCGAACTCGTCCATCTCGTCGGACCTGCGCCGGCGCGGCGGGTCCCCGAGCAGCACGCGCAGCTCGTCCAGCACCGCCGCGTCCGCCACGGACCAGCCCGCGCCCGGATCGGCCCAGGACGCCGCGACGCCCTCGATCTCCTCCTGCGTGAAGCCGCGCTTGGCCGCCCGGCGCAGCCGGTCGCGGTCGCCGAGCCAGCCCAGCACCTGCGTCGGAAGCACCGTCGGCCACCACTGGGCGATGAAGTCGGTGAACTCGTTGCGATCAGCGATGTCCACCATGAAGTTCTTGCGGTTGAAGCGGTTGTCGGAATAGGAAGAAGCCTTCTGCCACAACGCTTCCAGCACCGCGTCCGCGGCGGGCTTGCGCGCCTGGTTCGGCTGGACGCGGCGGCTGTGCACGGCCTTGCGGGCCCTGGCCAGCTCGTGCGCCTCCAGCTTCAGCACCTGTCCGCCGTAGACGATCCGCAGCTCCGTCGGAGCCCCGGGCGGCGCCTCCTTCATGACGTTGAGCAGCACCTTGCGCATGCGCAGCGAGCCCTTGGCCGCCGCGACCAGCGCCGTGTCCGTGCGCGTGGCCTTGACCCCGTCCAGCACCTCGCCGAGCGCGCGCAGCTCCACCGTGTCCTCGCCGAGCGACGGCAGCACGCGCGAGATGTAGTTCATGAACACCGGCGACGGCCCGACCACGAGCACGCCGCTGTTGAACCTGCGGCGGTAGCGGTACATCAGGTACGCGGCGCGGTGCAGCGCGACCGCCGTCTTGCCCGTGCCGGGTCCGCCGGTGATCTCGGTGATGCCCTCGGCGGGAGCGCGGATCGCGTCGTCCTGCTCGCGCTGGATCGTGCCGACGATGTCGCGCATGACCGGCCCGCGCGCCCGCGCCAGCGTCGCCATCAGCGCGCCGTCACCGACCACCGTCAGGCTCTCCGGCACGGCTTCCGGCATGAGCAGCTCGTCGTCGACGTGCAGCACCTTGCCGCCCGAGCAGCGGATCACCCTGCGCCGCACCACGTCCATCGGCTGCTCGGCCGTCGCCTGGTAGAAGGCCGCCGCCACCGGCGCGCGCCAGTCGATCACCATCGTGTCGAAGTCCGCGTCGCGCACCCCGAGCCTGCCGATGTAGAAGATCTCGCCGGTGCCCTGGTCGAGCCGCCCGAAGACCAGGCCCTCGTACTCCGCTTCGAGGGATTTCAGCTGGCGCGTCGCGTGGTGCACCATCGCGTCCCGCTCGACCAGCGCCGCGGGCAGCCGCTCCAGTCCGCGCTCGTGGGCGGCGGCGATCATCGCCTTCGCCTCCTCGCGCATCACCAGCAAGCGCGCGTAGACCTTGTCGACGTACCGCTGTTCCGCCGCGATCTCCGCCTGCCTGATCGAGACTCCCTGCACGCGCAGCTCCCCAAAGTTTCGTGAAGTCGAACAACTTTAGAGGTCTTCACGTCCACCTTGCGCGCCGCGCCCGCCAACGCTCCCACCAGCCAAAACCCGAGGTTCTGGCCCTCGGTGACCGTCCGTTCCCGCTCGCTGGGCCCACATGTGAGGTCCCTTACCCGCGTGCGGCCGTGCGCTCAGGCGTGGTCCTGCCAGTCGACGCAACGCGGGCGGCGGCCGGTGGAGCGGAACTCCGCCAGCGCTTCGCGGAGCTTGTCCAGCGGCACTCCGGCGTTGTGCGGGAACTCGCGCTTGGCCGCGCGGTCCACGTACAGGGGCGGCGCGCCCTCTTCGCGCGCTTTCCCCTTCGTGGCCCAGGAACCGACCTCGGCGCCGTCCTCTTCCTCGCGCGGGCCGACGTAGTACAGCGCGCCGACCTTGCGCTCGTAGTCCACGTCGACCTGCACGTAGCGGCGCTGGTCCTGCTTCTCGTTCTTGTCAGGCTGTACTGGGGTTTGGTCACCGTTGCGCGCCCGCTCGACCGCCGCTTCGACCTCGAGGTCCGGCTTCGGCGCGGGCGTGGGGGTAGGTGTTGGCGTCGCGGTCCTGGCAACGGGCGCCGCGCTCGCTCCGCCGCCCCCGGCGAGCCGCGTTCTGAAGCGCTCCAACGACTTGTCCGCGTCGGTGCCCATCTGGAAGACCCGCAGCAGGTCCTCCCGCGCCGTCACCGCGAGCGCCGTCGCGTCGCGCAGGTCCTCCGCCGTGCTGCCCTCGCCCAGCGCCGCGAGCGTGCTCGCGTACTCCTCCAGCTGCTCTTCGACCTGCCCTAACGCCGCCAGGCTCTCCCCGAGCGTGCTGCGGACGTCGTCAATGCGCGCCGCGACGGCACCCACCGAACTCGTCGACATGAAACCCCCTCGTCATGATCACCACTGACGGTAGCTCCGCACACCACGACCGCAACCGCCGAAAGCGGCACCCCCCGCACTCCGCCTCCGCCCGCACCCACCACCGCGAAAGTCCCGTTCGGTGCGTCTAACGCGCTGAACGACCCGTTCAGTGCGCTCACCGCACCAAACGGGTCGTTCAGGGCTTTCCCGGACGGCGAACAGCCCCCGATCCGTGGGGGTCGGGGGCTGGTGGGGATCGCTGAGGCGGGGCCCCGATCGGGCCGTCTAGTTGACGATGCCCAGGGAGGCGGCCTGCTGCTCCAGGGTGGCCAGGTGGGCGCGGGCGGCGGCGATGCGGTCCTCGTCGCCGCTGTCCAGCGCGCGGGTCAGCCTGCCCTTGGCGGCGGAGACCCGGCGGCGGACCGTGCGGATGGTGTCCGCCTGCTCCTGCTCCTTGGTCTGCTCGGCGGTCTCCGACGGCTCGCCCTTCGGCTTGGCGGCGGCCTTCGGCTTCGCCTCCGCCTCGGGCGCGACCTCAACCACGGCCTCGACCTTGGCCTGAGCCTTCGGTGCGGCCTCAGCCGGAGCGGCGGCCCGCTCGACCGGAGCGGGCGCGGCGGGAGCGGGGACCACGGGTGCGGCACCGTCGCGCAGCTGCAGCGGAACGCCCTGCAGCGTCATGATCACGGTCGGCTCCTCGGCCAGCTGGCGGAAGAACGCGTGCTGAGTCTGCTGCGTCGCCAGGTTCGCCGGGATCGGCCACAGCGCGGACTGCAGGCGCATGCCGACGCCCTTGTCGCCCACGGTGAACCCGGACTCCACCAGCGTGTTCAGCCACGCGGGCGCACCCGTCGCGCAGTGCCCGGCCATCCACTGGAAGCCCGCGTCGCGGTAGTGGTCGGCGAGCCGGTTCAGGATGCGCGGGATCAGCTTCTGCGGCAGCGCCTCCGGCACCACCGAGAGCGCCCCCACCGCGACCATGGTCCTGGCGACCAGGCGCGCGGCCTGCTGCGGCAGCTTCAGCGCGGCGATCCACTGGCGCGGCACACCGGCGGCGCCCATGCCGACCATGCGGTCGGTCTTGCGGTCGATCGCGACCAGCACCAGCAGCTCGGTGCCGTTGGTGCCGTCGGCGCGGTCGGCCTCGATCGAGGAGCGCAGCAGCTCCGCGGTCGACGGGTCGTTCGGCAGCAGCGCCGCGACCTGCCTGCCCTCGCCGACTCGGGCGGGGCGGACCCAGACCGAGGACGCCACCGGTCGCTGGTCGGCGGAGCCCTGCCGCCGTCGAGTCTTCGTGCTGATCACGCCGGGTACCGTAGCGGTCACCCGGAGCAGCCCTTCTCGGGCCTTCCCGGACCGTCAGGCGTGCCCTGATCAGGTGGAAAACGGGATCGACCGGCGTGTTGCGGGGTACCTGACCGGCGACCTGCCCCGACACGCTCTACCCGAAAGTGTGATGAAAGATGATCTTCAGGGGAGTATGCGCCCTGGTCGCGCTCGCCGCGCTGACCGCCTGCTCGACCGCGCCGCCGCCGGACACCGCGCCCACCGTCCCGCTGCCCGCGCCCGCCACCCAGGCCCCCGGCCAGCCCTCCCCGGCCGCGCCCAAGATCGACCGCGAGCAGGCCCGCAAGCTGGCCGAACAGGCCGCGCCGGGCTTCCGCGTCACCGCCGTGGACCTCGACACCGACGACGGCCGCCGCACCTGGGACGTGGACCTGGTCAACGACCGCAACGAGCGCCGCGACCTCGACATCGACGCCGAGACCGGCCAGGTGCTGCCCGACCTCGACCCCGACTAGCCCGACCCCGGCTGGGACCTGTCCTGCACGTGGTTGAGCTGTGGATTCCGGTCGCGGTGTCTTGAAGACCGCCGAACCCGGTGGTCCCGATCCCGACTAGGACTGGTCGGCGAGGGCGCGGTCGACGGTGTCGTAGGAGTCGAACTCGGCGTCCATACCGGTCACCGCGAGCGGGTTGCCGACGATCGGGCCCTGGTAGACCAGCCGCAGCCGGGTGTTGCGCGCCTTGGCCAGCTCGGCGGCCTCGGCGAGCACGGACAGCCCCGAGGAGCCGAGGAAGGTCACCTCGGAGAGGTCGAGCACGAGCAGCGCCTCGGAGCGGTCGAGCTGGCCCGCGCACTCCTGGCGCAGCGGCGCGGCGCTGAGCATGTCGATCTCGCCGCGGACGTGCACGACCGCGCCTCCCGGCAGTGGGCGCACGGAGAGCTGGATGAGATCGCTGGCGTCGGGGCCGTCCTCACCCTCGCCCCGAGCCTGCCGATCCGCGTGCCAGGTCATCTGCGCTCCTCGTCACCGCGATGTCGTGCAGTGTTGTCGTGCAGCGTCGTCGTCGTGCAGCGTCATTGTCGTGCAGCGTCGTCTTTCGGGGTCGGCCCACGACGCGCGCGAGAATTCAGGCGCGTGCCGCGTGAAACCACCCTCGTCTGAGTCTATAGGCTGGGCCGAACCCGCTTGGGCGGTCCACCTCCCCACAGGGTTTCGGTACCGGAGGTGCCCCACCGTCCCGCACAGGCTCACCGCCGAGCGCGATCATGGAGGCACCGTGCCCGACCGTCCCGGTCTCGCCACGCCGTTCCCGATCGAGGACCTCCCCGGCGCGGTGTGGCTGCTGGCGGGGCCGGGTGCTCAGGTCCTGGCCGCGAACTCCCGCGCGCAGGCGCACCCCGCGCCGCTGCACGATCCCGAGCTGCTGAGCGCGCTGGCCGCGGTGCTGGAGACCGGGCGCCCCACCCGGGTCGGGCTCACCGGAGCCCCGACCCGCGTCGCGCTCGTCGGCCCGCACCGCGACCCCGCCGGAGCCGTCATCGGCTGCCTGGTCCAGGTGGTTGACGTGGACGAGGTCGCGGCGCGCTGGGCGGTCGCCACCGCGCAGAACCGTTTGCTGCCAGCGACTTTGCCCGTCGTGCCCGGCTACCACCTGGCCGCCCGCTACGTGTCCGCGACGCAGCCCGGCCGCGCGGGCGGGGACTTCTACGACGCGCTCGCGGTGGGCGGGGGCAGGCTCGCGGTGCTGCTCGGCGACGTCGTCGGCGGAGGCCTCGCGGCGACGTCGGTCACCGCGCAGCTGCGGGGCGCGGCGATCTCCGCGCTGCTGGACGGCGACGACGTCGACGCGGTGATCGCCCGGCTGGACCGCCTCGCCGCGCACGTGCCGGGAGCCGCTGGCAGCACCGTCTGCGTCGCGGTGCTGGACCCGGCGCGCGGAGAGCTGCGCGTGGGCAGCGCGGGCCACCCCCGGCCGCTGCTGCTGACCGAGCACGAGGCGACCGAGCTGTCCTGGCGCATCGGCCCCCCGCTCGCCCTGGCCGCGCTGCGCCCGCCCGCGCACACCTTCCCCATCGCGGCGGGCGACGTGTTCGTCCTGCACTCCAACGGTTTGCTCAACGCGGGAGCTCTCACCGACTCGCTCAGGGGAGTGCCGCGCGAGGTGGACACCGTGTGCTCGCACCTCGTCGGCACGACGCTCAACGGGGACGCGATCCTGGACGACGCGGCGCTGCTCGTGGTGCGCACGGAGCCTTCGCGCACGCCGCCGCTGTCGGTCGCGGTCACCGCCGCGCCCGACCAGCTGGCCACCATCCGCCGGGCGCTGCGCCAGTGGACCGCGCGGATCGGCCTCGACCCCGAAGAGGTCCTCGGCCTGCAACTCGCGGTCGGCGAGGCCGCCACCAACGCGATCGAGCACGCCTACCGCGACCGCGAGCCCGGCCCCGTGCGGCTGACCGCCGAGGTGCGCGGCGACGGCGACCTCGTCGTGGAGATCGCCGACGAGGGGGAGTGGCGCACCACCGATCCCGGCGAGAACCAGCACCGCGGCCGGGGCATGCACCTAATCCGCAGCTCCATGGACGAGCTGGACGTGCGGCGCGGTGCGGACGGCACGGTCGTGCGGATGTCCCGGCACCTCGGCCGCGCCCGCCTCGCCGAGGCCCCCGGACCGGTCGAGGCTCCCGCCCCCGACGAGACCGACCAGGTGAGCTTCGAGGTGCACAACGGACACGAGGCGATCCTGGTGCGGTTGAGCGGAATCCTCGACGCGGTCGACGCCGACGAGGTGCACCGCAGGCTCCAGCAGCTCAGCCGCGCGGGCTCCGCGCCCCTGACCGTCGACCTCTCCGGAGTGCGCCTGGTCGACAGCACCGGCGTGCGCGTCCTCTTCGAGCTGGCGCTCCAGGCCGCGGCGGCGGGCGGCACGCTCACCGTCCTCACCCCGGAGGGCTCCCTACCGCACCGCGTCCTCTCCATCACCGGCCTCGACCAGGTAGCCACTCTCGCCTCCCCCTGATCGCCTGCGGTCAAGCCCCGCGGACATTTCGATAGAGCTTGCCGAGCAGATCAAGGCGAATGCCGGGCGTCGAGATGAAGACAATTCCTGGCTGGCATTCGAGGCGCAGGGTTCTCCGGGTCGTGCAGTTCTCCGAACTGTTCTCCTGTTCGCGTGGGCCGGTCCATTGTGGTCTCTGGCCGTCACTCCGGTGCTGGATTGCTGGTCCAGGGGTACACTGTCGTCGGCGAAGCGCTTGTTTTCGGCGTACCACCAACCTTGTCGGCGCTTCCTGTGAAAATCTCACGACAGCGAACCGCGAGCGGGCTGCACGTAATCCTGCTGCTTTTGCCTGGCGGCGCTCATTCGAAAGGTCGACATGGCGATCTTGAAGACGTTGTGGGCGAGGAGTGGCCTTGTGGTTGCGGCCCTCGCCCTGCTGACCGCGTGCGGATCTGTGCGCGGCGAGGCTGTCGCGGCCGCGCCGGCCACTGGCCGGAGCGAGGTCAAAGCGGTAGCTGTCGATCTGTGTTCGAAGCTGAACTGGGGAGATCTGGGCTACCCGGGAGTAGGTGACCCCAAGTCCCGGCCGACCAAGACGGGCGACATAACCGAGTGGGAGCAGTCTTGCAGCTGGAATCAGCAGCAGTACAACGCGGGCTACAAGCCGCCGACGCCTCCCAATCGCGACAAGTACCCGCCAGGTATCGCTGGAGACATCGAGGCCATGGGCGGCGACATTGCGCTCTACAAATCCATTCAAGAAAATTCTTCCTGGGTGGTTGTCAAGATTGCCTATGATTCTAGAAGAAAGGCAAAAGAGTCTCCGGATCAGTACCAGGAGGCCGGTCGCACCATTTACCTGACGTGGGACAGCTCAACTGCCGTCTGCACTGCGAGTCTCCCCTGGGTAGCTGGCGCGCTTGCGATCGCTGTAGCGGACAAGACCAAGGCGTTCGGAGCGCCGTGCGACAAAGCGAAAAGCCTGGTCAGGCTCTTGTTGCAACGAGAGGACCAGAAGTAGGCGCTGCCTTCAGCGCCGCGGGGTCAGGGGTTCTGGGCGTTCTCGGGTTCCAGGTGGGTGGCGATGAGCTGGAGGAGGAGCTCGGTGTCCACGGGTTTGGTGACGTAGTCGGTCGCTCCGGCGGCGAGGGTCCGCTTGCGGTCCTCGGGCATGGCCTTGGCGGTCACGGCGATGATGGGCAGGTCCTCGTGCGTGGCCATCTCGCGGATCGCGCCGATGGTGGCGTTGCCGTCGAGCTCGGGCATCATCACGTCCATCAGCACCAGCGCGATGTCGTCGTACTGCTCCAGCGCGCGCACTCCGGCGACGCCGTTGTCGGCGAACACCACGTGCAGGCCGTGCATCTCCAGCACCGCGCTGAGCGCGAAGACGTTGCGCAGGTCGTCGTCGACGATGAGCACCTTCTCGCCGTGGAAGCGGGCGGAGGTCTGCATCGACGCGAGCGCGGACGGCTCGATCACCATGGGCTGCGGGGTCCGCGCGGGCGGTAGCTCGGCGGGCACGGGCACGGGGTCCAGCGACGGCACGCCGTTGGGGTCGGGCACGGCGGAGTCCAGCGGCAGGTAGAGGGTGAACGAGCTGCCCCTGCCGGGCTCGCTGTGCACCTGGAGCTCGCCGCCGAGCAGCTGCGTCAGCTCCCGGGTGATCGACAGGCCGAGGCCGGTGCCGCCGTACTTGCGGCTGGTGGTGCCGTCGGCCTGGCGGAAGGCCTCGAAGATCACGGCGAGCTTCTCCGGCGGGATGCCGATGCCGGTGTCGGAGACCACGAACGCGAGCAGGCCGGGCGCCGTGCGCAGCTCGGCCGCGCTGACCTCGGCGGCCTCGGCGTGCCGGATGCGCAGCTCGACGCCGCCGGAGTGGGTGAACTTGACCGCGTTGGACAGCAGGTTGCGCAGGATCTGCTGGAGCCGGTGCTCGTCGCTGAGCAGGGTCTCGGGCACCGACGGCGCGACGACCACGGAGAACTCCAGGCCCTTCTCCACCGTCAGCGGGCGGCACAGCGACTCCACGTAGCCCAGCAGCTCGCGCAGCTGGACGGCGGTCCGCTCGGCCTCCATCTTGCCCGCCTCCACCTTGGACAGGTCGAGGATGTCGTCGATCAGCTGGAGCAGGTCGCTGCCCGCCGAGTAGATCGTCTTGGCGAACTCGGTCTGCTTGGGCGTGAGGTTGCCCTCCAGGTTGTCGGCGAGCAGCTTGGCCAGGATCAGCGCGCTGTTCAACGGCGTCCGCAGCTCGTGCGACATGTTCGCCATGAACTCCGACTTGTACTTCGAGGCCGTCGCCAGCTGCCGGGCGCGGTCCTCCAGCTCTTGGCGGGCCTCCTCCGTGCGGGAGTTCGCCAGGATGGTGTTGACGTTGACCGCGATGGTCTCCTTGAGCTGCTCCAGCAGGTCCAGGTGCACCGGCGTGAACTCGCCGAGCGCGGCCAGCTCCAGCACGCCCAGCGTCTGGCTCTCGAACAGCAGCGGCAGCACGATCACGTTGGTGGGCGTCGCCGAACCCAGGCCGGAGGCGATGCGCGCGTAGCCCGCGGGCACGTCGGTGACCAGGATCGTCTTCTTGTCCTGCGCGGCCTGCCCGATCAGCGTCTCGCCGAGCGCCACCCCGGTGACCACGTCCTCGGCGCTGCGCCCGCCGTAGCTCGCGGTCAGCTCCAGGGTGACCCGGCCGCTCTGCGAGGTGCGCGCGAGGAAGAACGCGCCGCGCTGCGCGGAGACCAGCGGGGTCAGCTCGCTCATGATCAGCGAGGCGACGGCGCCCAGGTCGCGGTGGCCCTGCATCAACCCGGAGATCCGCGCCAGGTTGGTCTTGAGCCAGTCCTGCTCCTGGTTGGCCTTGGTGGTCTCCTCCAGGTTGGCGATCATCAGGTTGATGTTCTCGTTCAGCTCGGCCACCTCGCCGGAGGCCGCGACGTCGATCTGCCTGGTCAGATCGCCCGCGGTGACCGCGGTGGCCACGGCGGCGATCGCCCGGATCTGCGTGGTCAGGTTGCCCGCGAGGTTGTTGACGTTCTCGGTGAGCCGCTGCCACGTGCCGGACACGCCGATGACCTCGGCCTGACCGCCCAGGATGCCTTCGGTGCCGACCTCGCGGGCCACGCGCGTGACCTCGGAGCCGAACGCGGAGAGCTGGTCGACCATCGTGTTGATCGTCGTCTTCAGCTCCAGGATCTCGCCCTGCGCGTCGACGTCGATCTTCTTGCTGAGGTCGCCCTGGGCCACCGCCGTGGTCACCAGCGCGATGTTGCGGACCTGGCTGGTCAGGTTCTGCGCCATGAAGTTGACGTTGTCGGTGAGGTCCTTCCACGTGCCCGCCACGCCGGGAACCCGCGCCTGACCGCCGAGCTGGCCCTCGGTGCCGACCTCGCGCGCTACGCGCGTGACCTCGTTGGCGAAGGCGCGCAGCGTGTCGACCATGCCGTTGAGCGTCTCGGCCAGCGCGGCGACCTCGCCACTGGCGTCGACCACGATCTTCTTGCTGAGGTCGCCGCCCGCCACCGAGCCCGCGACCGTCGCGATGCCGCGCACCTGGTTGGTCAGGTTCTCCGCCATCACGTTGACGTTGTCGGTGAGGTCCTTCCAGGTGCCCGCGACGCCGCGGACCTGGGCCTGACCGCCCAGCTTGCCGTCGGTGCCGACCTCGCGGGCGACTCGGGTGACCTCGTCGGCGAAGGCGGAGAGCTGGTCGACCATCGTGTTGATGGTGTTCTTCAGCTCCAGGATCTCGCCGCGCGCGTCGACGTTGATCTTCTGCGTCAGGTCGCCGCGCGCGACGGCGGTGGTGACCTGGGCGATGTTGCGGACCTGGCTGGTGAGGTTGCCCGCCATGAAGTTCACGGAGTCGGTGAGGTCGCGCCACGTGCCCGCGACGCCCGGCACCGTCGCCTGGCCGCCGAGCCTGCCGTCCGAGCCGACCTCGCGGGCCACGCGCGTGACCTCGTCGGCGAAGGCGGAGAGCTGGTCGACCATGGTGTTGAGGGTGTTCTTGAGTTCGAGGATCTCGCCGCGCGCGTCGACGTCGATCTTCTGGCTGAGGTCGCCCTTGGCCACCGCGGTCGCCACGGAGGCGATGTTGCGGACCTGGCTGGTGAGGTTGCCCGCCATGAAGTTCACGGAGTCGGTGAGGTCGCGCCACGTGCCCGCCACACCGGGAACCCGGGCCTGACCACCGAGGATGCCCTCGGTGCCGACCTCGCGGGCGACACGCGTGACCTCGTCGGCGAAGGCGGAGAGCTGGTCGACCATGGTGTTGAGGGTGTTCTTGAGTTCGAGGATCTCGCCGCGCGCGTCGACGTCGATCTTCTGGCTCAGGTCGCCGCGTGCGACGGCGGTGGTGACCTGGGCGATGTTGCGGACCTGGCTGGTCAGGTTGCCCGCCATGAAGTTGACGTTGTCGGTGAGGTCCTTCCAGGTGCCCGCCACGCCCGGCACCTGGGCCTGACCGCCCAGGCGGCCCTCGCTGCCCACCTCGCGGGCCACGCGCGTGACCTCGGAGGCGAAGGCGGAGAGCTGGTCCACCATGGTGTTCAGCGTGTTCTTGAGCTCCAGGATCTCGCCCTGGGCGTCGACGTCGATCTTCTGGCTGAGGTCGCCCTTGGCCACCGCCGTCGCCACCGAGGCGATGTTGCGGACCTGGGTGGTGAGGTTGCCCGCCATGAAGTTGACGTTGTCGGTGAGGTCCTTCCAGGTGCCCGCGACCCCGGGCACGGTGGCCTGACCGCCGAGCTTGCCCTCCGTGCCGACCTCGCGGGCCACGCGCGTGACCTCGTCGGCGAAGGCGGAGAGCTGGTCGACCATCGTGTTGATGGTGTTCTTGACCTCCAGGATCTCGCCGCGCGCGTCGACGTTGATCTTGCGGGTGAGGTCGCCGCTGGCCACGGCGGATGCCACCGTGGCGATGTCGCGGACCTGCGCGGTCAGCGCGCCCGCCATGAAGTTGACGTTGTCGGTGAGGTCCTTCCAGATCCCCGCCACGCCGGGCACGTCGGCCTGACCGCCGAGGCGGCCGTCCGAACCGATCTCCCGGGCCACCCTGGTGACCTCGCCCGCGAACGTGCGCAGCGTGCCGGTCATCGAGTTGATCGTGTCGGCGAGCGCGGCCACCTCGCCGCTGGCGTTGACCCGGATCTGCCTGCTGAGGTCGCCGTTGGCCACCGCGGAGGCCACCGAGGCGATGCTGCGCACCTGGCCGGTCAGGTTGGAGGCCATCACGTTCACCGAGTCGGTGAGGTCGCGCCACATGCCCGCCGCGCCGGGGACGTCGGCCTGGCCGCCGAGGTTGCCGTCCGTGCCGACCTCGCGCGCGACGCGGGTGACCTCGGAGGCGAACACCGCGAGCTGTTCCAGCAGCCGGTTCACCGTCATGCCCAGCTCGGCGATCTCACCGCCGCCGCGCCGCGTCGGGATGCGCGGGGACAGATCGCCCTCGGCCGCCGCGACGAGCACGCGGTTGAGCTCCACCGTGGGCCGCACGAGGTCGTCGACCAGTCCGTTGGCCGCGTCCACCGCCGTCGCCCAGCCGCCGCGCGCGCCGCCCTGGTCCAGCCGCGCGTCCAGCCTGCCCTGCTCGCCGACGGCCTGGCGCACCCGCAGCAGCTCGCCCGCGAGGTGCTGGTTGCGCTCGGCGATCTCGTTGAACACCTCGGCCAGCCGCGCGGAGACACCGTCGCCCGCGGGCATGAGCCGTCTGCGGAAGTTGCCGTCGCGCAGGTCGGTCATCGCGGTGAGCAGGCGCTCCAGCGCAGCGTCATCCGAATCCCGTCGTCGAACGGACCGCTCCGACTGCGACTCCACGACACCTCCAGGCCGTATCGGGGTGAAGGACCCAGGGTCCCACGTCCGTCGGACAGTGTGGACCAGCCACTCGTCCGGCCGGTGGAGATCGCCCTCGTGCACCAGTCCTGGTGTCACTGTCCTCGGCTAGGCTTGCCGGACATCATTCCCGGACTCCACCCTCATGCAGCCGACCGAAGGCGTCACAGGTGAGCAACACCGAACCGCGCGCACTGCCCGGCGGCTCGCCGGTGCGGACCGTGTCCCTGGACATGGTGCGGGCCCTGGTGGAAGACACCGAGGGCGCCGTGGTGGTCCAGGACAGCGAGGCACGGGTTCAAGCCGCCAACGAGGCGGCGATGTCGCTGTTCCCGGGCTTGGTGATCGGCAGACGACCCGAGCCGACCGGGAGCGCGCTGTTCACCGTGGCCGCCGCGCCGGACGCGGAGTTCGAGCTGACGCACCGCGGAGCCAGGCTGCGCGTGCGCCGCCGCGAACTGGGCGGCGGGTGGCACTCCTGGCGGGTGCTGGAGACCGAGCACGCGGCCACCGAGGAACCGGCCGGGAACGGGCAGGCGACCGATTCCCGCTTCCTCAACGAGGTCGGGCTGCGCTTGGCCGAGCTGCGCGATGTCCCCCATACGGCACGCGAGATCGCCGAACTGGCGGTCCCCGTACTGGGCGACGCGGTCGTCGTGGTGCTGCCGATCCCGCGCGGACGGGTGAACTGGTGGCGCTCCGGACGGCCCGATCCCGGCAAGGCGCGCAGGCCGGCGGCGAGCACCGCGCCGGTCCTCGCCGCCGCGCTCGCCGGGCACGTGCAGGGCGCGCGGGTGATGTCCGCCGAGGAGGTCGAAGCGCTGCCGTGGCTGTCCGACATGGACGGTGAAGTGCTCGTCATCCCGTTGCCCGGCGCCGGTGAGGGCATTGGCGCGCTGGTGGTTTCCGTGCGCTACGGCTACGACAAGCAGCGGCACCGCACGCTGGTGGACTTCGCCGCGCGGGCCGATCTGGCGATCGCGCGGGCGCGCAAGTGGGACGAGTACGAGCGGGCGATCACCGGCTTGCAGACCACGTTGGTCCCGCGCGAGCTGCCGATGGTTCCCGGCGCGGAGCTGAGCGCCGCCTACCGTCCCGCGCGCGGTCCGCTCGGGGTTGGCGGCGACTTCTACGACGTGCGGCTGCGCGCGGACAACAGCGCGCTGTTCCTGCTCGGCGACGTGTGCGGCAAAGGGGCCGAAGCCGCCGCCTTGACCGGGCGCGTCCGGCACACGATCGCCGCGCTCGACCTCGTGGAGCAGGACCCGTCGCGGCTGCTGTACCTGCTCAACGACGTCCTGCTGGCCACGCAGAGCCGTCGCTTCACCACGATGGTCGCGGGGTCGATGGCGCGCTCCGGCCGAGGGCTCGCGCTGAACCTGACCTCAGGTGGGCACCCGCCGCCGTTGGTGCTGCGCCGCGACGGCGAGGTCGAGGAGGTCGCGCTGCCCGGCACGCTCGTCGGCATCCTGCCGCACGCGCGCTTCCCGAGCTGCCGCGTGGAACTGGACGCCGGAGAGCTGTGCCTGCTCTACAGCGACGGCATCACCGAGGCGCGGTCCGGCCCGGACGGCGTGCACATGTTCGGCCAGCACCGGCTGACCGAGGTCCTGACCGGCTGCGTCGGCCTGTCCACCGCCGAGGTGATCGCGCGGGTCGAACGCGCTGTCGACGAGTGGACCGGCGAGAACGACCGCGACGACGTCGCCGTGCTGGCGGTCCGCGCGGAGCCGTAGTTTCTTCCGCGCGCAACCTGAAGTTTGCTCGCGTCCGGTACTCATGCCCGATGAGACCAAAGCCGTTCTCCCGCCGTGCTGCCCTCAAGCTCGGCGTCGCCGCCTCGCTGCTGCCGCCCTCGCTCGGGGAAGCGTTGGCGAGCCCGCCGCGCCCGGGTGGGTTGCGCGCCATCGAGCACGTCGTCTTCCTGATGCAGGAGAACAGGTCCTTCGACCACTACTACGGCTCGCTGCGCGGAGTTCGCGGGTTCGGCGACCGCCACGCGCTGGAGCTGCCCGACGGTCGTTCGGTGTTCGACCAGGGCGTGCTGCCGTTCGCGGTCCGGGACGCGGCGAACCGCAAGGACGTCCAGTTCATCGGCGACCTCGACCACACCTGGGAGGGCGGCCACAAGGCGCTCAACGGCGGGTGGAACAACGGTTGGGTAGCAGCGAAGACGGCCGCGACCATGGCGTACTACGACCGCCAGGACCTGCCGTTCCACTACGAGCTGGCCGACACGTTCACGATCTGCGACGCCTACCACTGCTCCGTGCCGAGCTCCACGAGTCCGAACCGCAACTACTGGGTCAGCGGCTACACGGGCTTCGAGGCCAACGGCAAACGCGCGATCGGCAACGCCGCTTACGCCGAGGACACGCACCCCGGCTACTCGTGGATGACCTATCCGCAGCGCTTGGAGGCGGCCGGCCACAGCTGGCGCGTGTACCAGGAGTGGGACAACTTCCAGGACAACAACCTGGAGTTCTTCGTGACGTTCAAAGAGATCGCGCGCCGCGTGCTGCCTTCGGGCTACAGCAGCTTGACCGCGTTCTACGAGGCGTTGGCGAAGCTTCCGGAGGCTGAGCAGGACGCGTTGCTGGCGCGGCTTGAAGACGGTGTTCGTCGGTTGTCGGCTTCGGATCGGCAGCTTTATACCCGGGGGTTGCAGCGTGTGCGGCCGAAGGGGCTCGCGGCTTCGTTCCGTGCGGACGTCGCTGCTGGGCGCTTGCCTCGCGTGAGCTACCTGGTTCCGTCCTCTGTGGACTCTGAGCATCCTGGTGCGTCTTCGCCCGCGTCGAGCGCGAACCTCACCTACGACATCATCGACGCCCTTGCGTCCAATGTGGACGTTTGGTCTCGCACGGCGTTGTTCATCACCTACGACGAGAACGACGGCTACTTCGACCACGTGCCCCCGCCGTGTCCGCCAGCGTCGGTGGCGGACGAGTACGTGGACGGCAAGCCTTTGGGGTTCGGTCCGCGCGTGCCGATGACGGTGGTGTCGCCGTGGACGGTCGGCGGGTTCGTGTGCTCGCAGACCTTCGACCACACGGCGATGATTCGCTTCGTCGAGCGGTGGTTAGGGGTGCGCGAGCCGAACATCAGCGCTTGGCGTCGTCGGGTGTCCGGGGATTTGACGTCGGCGTTCGATTTCTCGCGGGTTGAGCGGTGGCCTGCGGTTCGGCAGCCGGGGGTTGTGCCGCCGTTCAGCGGGCGGTGGCGGCCTGTTCCGCCGGGGGTTCAGGCGATGCCTCGGCAGGAGAGCGGGGGTCGGCGGGCGCGGGTTTTGCCTTATCGGGCTGAGGTGTTTGTGGACGGGGGGCGGTTGGTGTTGCGGAATCGCGGGTCTGCGAGCGTGCACTTTGCTGTGTACGTGTATTCGACTTTGGAGGTTTTGCGGTTTGATGTGTTGGGGGAGGAGGTGGTTTCTGTGCCTTCTGGGAGGTTTGCGGTTTTGGGGGCTGGGCGGCGATGGGATTTTTAGCTCTTTGGTTGCGGGGTGCGGTTGGGTTTCCCGGTTGAGTTGGGTTCGCCGTTTTTCGCGTGGGGTCGGCTTGACCTGGGAACCCCTTGCGCGTGCCCCTGGGCCTTACAGGGGCACGGGATAGAACCCCGGCCCTCGCGCGAGCGTATGGCACGCGCACCCCAGGTAAAGCCTCGGTCGCGTTGTGCGCCTTGCGTTTTG